>CAKUKM010000016.1 GCA_934663595.1 uncultured Clostridia bacterium
CCTCAGCACGCTGATGGTACTTGGCTGGAAACGGCCCGGGAGAGTAGGTCGTCGCCGGATTCAACTGCGGACGCTTTCATAGCGTCCGCTTTTATGTGCAAATTTTCCCTGGGAACGGGCCTGTTTCCCTTGATTTTTTTGGATTTTTGGGGTACAATGTTAAGGAATGGGTATGCGCGTGCGTAGAGGGCTGGAAGGAACCCGGTGCGCGATTGCCCGAACATTTCCGAGGAGGTTTTTACGATGAGCGCATTGACCGATCTGATTTTTGCCGGTTCCAACGCAGTGGCCGGTTTGACGGAAAAGGCAGTGAACGACGCGATTGCGAAGCATGGCGCGGAGGCAAAGTGCGCGTTCCCGGATACCGCTTATTTCTTCCCGACGATTTATGCCGCGACGGGCGTAAAGGTTGCCAAGCTGGGCGATCTGCCCGCGTGCGTGGGCGTGCTGAAGAGCCTGATCAGCAACAAGCCTGAGCTGGGCGACGCGCTGAACGCCGGCCTCGCGACCGCCGTGGGCGCGGAAATTCTCGAGGGATTGAAGTATGTCGAGAGCGAAAATCCGTATGCGGACGAGGCGGGCATCGGCTTTGTTCCCGATCCGGTGATTCGCTCGCTGGGCGTTCCGCTGGTTACGGGCGATATCCCGGGCGTCGCGGTCGTGCTCGGCAAGAGCGACGACGCCAAAAACGTCGCGGGAGTAATCAAGGATTACCAGTCCAAGGGCCTGCTCACGTTCCTGATCGGCGATTGCATTGACCAGGCGATCGAAGCGGGCGTGAAGCTCGGCCTCGAGTTCCGCGTGGTGCCGCTGGGACACGATGTAACGAGCGTGATTCACGTCGTGACCGTCGCGATTCGCGCGGCGCTGATCTTCGGCGGCGTGCAGCCCGGCGATCTGGCGGGCCTGCTCAAGTACACCAAGGAGCGCGTTCCGGCGTTCGTGAACACCTTCGGCGCGCTGAACGAGGTGGTCGTTTCGGCGGGCGCGGGCGCGATTGCGCTGGGCTTCCCGGTAATTGCGGATATCGATCTGGGCGACATGCAGGTGCCCGGCGCGCTGGAATCCGAAACCGATCACGCGCACACGGTTAAGAAGTCGCTCGAGCTGCGCGGAATCAAGATCAAGGTCAAGGAGCTGCCGATTCCGGTGGCGTTTGCCGCGGCGTTCGAGGGCGAAATCATCCGCAAGAAGGATATGAAGGTCGAATTCTATTCCGGAAAGAACGTCACCTGCGAGCTCGTGCGCATGGCGCCGGCGGGCGAGGTGGAGGATCACCGGATTTCGATCGTGGGCCCCGATATCGATTGCGGCGAGACGGAATTCCCGCTCGCGACGTGCATCAAGGTGGCCGGCGCGAAGATGCAGCCGGACTTCGAATCCGTCATCGAGCGCCACATCCATTCGTGGTTCAACTACATGGAGGGCGTGATGCACACCGGCCAGCGCAACCAGGTGCGCATTCGCGTGAGCAACGACGCGTTTGAAAAGGGCCTGCGCCTGAAGCACTTCGGCGAGGTGCTCTACACGATGATCATGGACGAGTTCGACGCGGTGGTCGACAAGTGCGAGGTCAAGCTCGTGACCGATCCGGCCGAGGCGGAGCGCATCCTGAAGGAAGAAGCCATGCCCGTTTACGACCAGCGCGATGACCGCCTGGCCTCGATGACCGACGAGAGCGTGGATACGTTCTATACCTGCACGCTGTGCCAGAGCTTCGCGCCGGCGCACTGCTGCGTGGTTACGCCCGAGCGCCTCGGCCTGTGCGGCGCGGTGTCGTGGCTGGACGCGAAGGCCACCAATCAGCTCAACCCCACCGGCCCGTGCCGTCCGATCGCGAAGACCGGCTGCACCGACGAGCGCACCGGCGCGTATACGACCGTGAACGAGGCCGTTTCCGCGGCGACGCAGGGCGCGGTGAATACCGTGACGCTGTATTCGATTCTGGAGGATCCGATGACCTCGTGCGGCTGCTTCGAGTGCATTTGCGGCATCATTCCGGAGGCGAACGGCCTGATCATTGTCAACCGCGAGTATTCCGGCATGACTCCGTCCGGTATGACGTTCGGCGAGCTCGCCAGCATGACCGGCGGCGGCGTGCAGACTCCGGGCTTCATGGGCCACGGCCGCCATTTCATCTCCTCGAAGAAGTTCGCGAAGGCGGAGGGCGGCATCGAGCGCATCGTCTGGATGCCGAAGGAGCTGAAGGACGACGTTGCGCCGCGCCTGAACAAGACCGCGAAGGAGCTGCTCGGCATCGACAATTTCACCGATATGATTGCCGACGAGACGATCACCACCGACAGCGCGGAGCTGGTAGAATTCCTGACGGAAAAGGGCCATCCGGCGATCGGCATGGATCCGATTATGTAATCACCATACAAGCGGCGGGGGAGCAAGCTCCCCCGCCACTGCCACCCCCTCCAGATTTTGCTTGAGTCTTTCAGACTCCGGCCGCAAAATCTGCAAGGAAGCTATTTTCTCTCCGGGAAATGGGATTTCCCTGCGATAAAATAGCCCCGCGCTCATCGCGCATGTCGCTGAGCTCGATTTTTAGTTCGAGAGGGCTTCGGCCCTCTCGAGCTCTCCTGGGTTTTTCGACGGTCTGAAGCGGCGGGGGAAGGTTTTCTTCCCCCGCCGTTCGTTTATACCCGGGAATTTTACATTTCTCCTGTACAATAATCGTATCTTAAAGCTTGAGGAGAATGGCATGGCGACGATACAAAACAACAAGGAAATGGTTCCGTTCGAGCATTATGTCGCGCTTTACGGCAAGCTCGATCCTGCGGAGGCGGCGGCGCGCTGCGGCGTTAAGTTTGATCACGAAAAAAAGTGCTTCCAGATGCGCCTTTTGGACGCGGATTACGAGCTTTCCTATCCCGAATTCGCGATTTCCGGGCCGGAGGACGGCTTTGCGCTGCGCAATTTGCCGGCGCAGATGCTGCTGATTCGCTTCCTGCTCGAGGGCCGGGCCAGCAAAAGCTCCGGCGCGTTTCTGACCTATCGCGAAATGCCGTGGGGCGAGGTGTATATCAAGCCCTTTACCGGCCGGTGCCTGACCCGCGCGGCGTTTACGTTTGGAACGCGATTGGCCGCGTTTCAGCGGGCGATGGAGAATACGCGCGCGATTCCGATCAAGAACGGCGACGCGGGCTATCAGATCGAGGTCATGCCCGGATATGAAATTCGCCTGATCGTCTGGGAGGGCGACGACGAATTCCCGCCGAACGCGCAGATTCTGTTTTCGGACAACTTCCCGCAGGCGTTTTCGGCCGAGGATCGCACGGTCGTGGGCGATATCGTGATTTCGGACATCAAAAGGAGAATGTAAATGAAGAAGCTGCTGGCGCTTTTGATCGCGCTCGTTCTGATTTCCCTGCCCGCGCTGGGCGAAGGCGAATGGTATTCAGGCATTGCGAATGAGATTACCGAAAACATGATCGCGCTGGCCCGGGACGAGGGCTATACCGCTATGTATACGTCCACGCCGAACGAGGCGGTCGAGGCGTTTGCGGCGGCAAAGCTGGACGAGCCGGTCGCCGTGTGGCGAATCGATTTGCCGGACGACGAGCGGATGAAGCAGATCCTCGAGGAAGAGGCCGGCGGCAGCTTGAGCGACCCAGTGTATGAATCGATGCGCGCGATGATTTCCGGCATGCTTTTTAGTGTCGTCAACAATCAGCAGGGCGCGACCGCAATGGTTGCGAGCACGCTGCTGAGCAGAACGCAGACGGAGCGCATGCCGGAGAATTTCACCGAGCAGATCTGGCTGCTGGGCTATGAGGACGCGCTGGTGGGCGTGAGCTTTATTCAAACCGGCGAGGACAGCGTGAGCGTATACGCCTCCCCGCTGTTCGGCTGGACGAGCGCGGATGCCGAAAAGCTTCCGGATGCGCTTGCGCCGTTTGCGGAAACGCTGATCCCGGCGGAAATCGGCGAATCGGCGGAGCGGGAAGCGGAATTCATCGAGGGCGACCTTCGCGAGGAAATCGCGCGCGAGATGGCGGAAAGGGTGATCCTGCTGGCGGGCGACGAGGACTGGCTCGGCGCGATGGGCTATACGGCGGAGCGCAAATTCCTGCCCGATCTGGCGAGCGCCGGCGAGCTGACGAACGAATGGCATTATCACATGGCCACGAAGGCCGGAACGAAGCTGCTGCTGGGCGCGGTTTCGGAGATCAAGCTCTCGGACGAGGCGCTCGAGGCGATGATTCAGCAGATTGCGATCTCCGGCTGCAGCACGGTAAATGCCCAGGTGGGCCAATACGCGCTGACCGAGGCGTCGATGGTCAGGGTCACGCGGTCGATGCGCATTCCGGAGGATTTCAAGGATTCGCTGATTATACTGGAATACGGCAAGGCGCTGATCGGCGTATCGTTCGTGCAGACCGGCGCGGACACTGCGACCGTGACGGCCACGCCGATCTTCTCGGACGGCACGAAGGACGCGGAGACGCTCGCGGGCGAGGTGGCGCAGGCCTCGCTGATTGCGCAGGTGGAAGAATGAGCCTTCGATATGCGTTTTTTGATCGCGACGGCGTGTTGATTTATCGCGATCCGGCGCTTTCGGCGCAGGTGAACGCGCGCGTTCGCGAATGGACGGGCGGCGATTTCTCCGCGCCGTGCGATATGGACGCGCTGTTTGCCGAGGCGAATTACCCGGGCGCGTTCTTCTTTCAGAATCGCGAAAACGAGGAAGCGTGCATTTCCGGGGAGCGCGCGTTCTGGGTGCGGTTTTATGCGCTGCGGCTGAGAAGACTGGGATTGAATCAGAATGCGGAGGCATGCGCGAAGGAGCTGCACGAGATGACCTGGCTGAAGGGCCTGCGCGTTTATCCGGACGTGCTTCCGGCGCTGAATGCGTTTCGCGCGCGCGGCTTTAGGATGGGCGTGATCAGCGATACCTCGCCGTCTTTGAAGCTTACGCTGCGCGCCGCGGGCCTCAACGGCTATTTTGATTCGGCGACCTGCTCGTCGCTGGCCGGATGCATGAAGCCCGATCCGCGCATCTACAATCAGGCGCTGCATTCGCTGGGCGCGCGGGCGGAGGAAAGCCTGTACGTGGACGACTACAAGCCCGAATCGGACGGCGCGCGCGCCGTCGGCATGACTGCGTTTCACATCGTTCGCGATGCAAATCTGCCGCTTAACGATTGCTGGGAGATTCGCTCGCTTGCGGAGATGGCCGCGTGGGCCGCTGAAAATACGAAAGGATGATTTAATTGAGAATTCGCTATCTGGGAACCGCCGCCGCGGAGGGCGTGCCGGCGCTGTTCTGCACCTGCGCTCATTGCGCGTATGCGCGGAAGGTGGGCGGCCGGGAGGTTCGCTCGCGCGCGGGCTCGATCGTGGACGATCGCCTGAAGCTCGATTTCGGGCCCGATTCGTTTATGCAGATGATCAACAACCACATCGATTATACGCCGCTGCGCGCGATTCTGGTCACGCATTCGCATTCGGATCACTTCTGCGCGAGCGATATCGGCTTTCGCAAGCCGGGTTTCGCCAATCTGCCCGAGGGCTATCCGCCGGTTGCGATTTACGGAAACGCGAAGGTGGGCGAGGCGATCGAAAGCCGGCTGAGCGATCTGATTCAGTTCAGGCTCGTGGAGCCATACGCGCCGTTTGAGGTCGAGGGCTATACGGTCACGGCGCTGGACGCGGTGCACTGCATCGATCGCGAGGGAACCGAATATCCGGTCACGTTCCGCGGAAAGACGTATTACCGCGCGGAGCGGGCGCTGATTTACCTGATTGAAAAGGACGGCAGGGCGCTGCTCTACGGCCACGATACGGACGAGCTGGATCCGCGCGTGTATGAATACCTGCAGGGGAAGCGCCTCGATCTCGTTTCGCTCGACTGCACGAACGGCGCGAAGCTCACGACCTACGTCGGCCACATGGGCGCGGATAAAAATCTGAAGGTGCGCGCGGCGCTGCTTGAATGCGGCGCGGCGGACGAAAGCACGATTTTTGTGGCGAATCACTTTTCGCACAACGGCGCAATTTCCTATGAGGCGCTCGAGGAGGCGCTGCCGGGATTTAAAATCAGCTACGATTCGATGGAGATTGAATTCTAAACGGGAGGAAGACAAATATGCAGAAGTTTTCTGAGATCAGGTACGCTCGCCCCGATATCGTCGCGTATAAGCGCGCGCTCGAGGAATACGCCGAAAAGCTGAAGAACGCGGAGAGCTGGGATGCGTTTAAGGCGCTGTGGCTGGAAAAGACGGAGCTTGCGAAGGAAATCATGACCATGCGCAGCGTCGCGAGCATTCGCAATACGGTCAATACCGCCGACGCGTTTTACGATGGCGAAATGCGCTATTTCAACGCTGAAATGCCCGCCGCGTCGCTCTGCGAGCGCAAGCTCGAGCGGGTGCTGCTGGAATCGAGGTTCGTTTCCGATTTCGAGCGCGAATTCGGCTCGATTCTGATTGCCACGATGCGCAATTCCGCGCGCTTTGCCGACGAGCGGATCATTCCCTTCCAGGTGCGCATCGGCGATCTGGTGCGCCGCTACGTCGTCTGCTCGTCGAGCGCGAGCACGGAGTTCCGGGGCGAAAAGTGCAATTTCTATGGGCTTTTGAAGGCGATGCAGTCGCCCGACCGCGCGCTGCGCCGCGAGGCGTTTGAGGCGTGGAGCGCGCTGTATGCGTCGATCGCGCCGGAGCTGGATCAGATTTACGATGAAATGATCGCCGCGCGCAGCGAAATGGCGGAAACGCTGGGCTTTAAGAGCTATACCGACATGGCGTATCTCGAGCGCCGCCGATTTGATTACACGCCCGCGGACGTAAAGGAATTCCGCGACGGCGTGAAAAAGGTGATCACCCCCGCGTGCGCGCGCCTGTTCGAAAAGCAGCGCGAGCGCATCGGCGTGGACAAGCTGCACTGGTACGATGAATCGCTCGTGTTCCAGAACGGAAACGCCGATCCCGAGGGCGATCGCGACGCGCTGGTGCAGAAGGCGCTCGAGATGTATCGCGAGCTTTCGCCGGAAACGGGCGAATTCTTTGAATTCATGGTGCAGTACGACCTGTTCGATCTGGAGACGAAGCCCGGCAAGCGCGCGGGCGGCTATTGCACGTCGCTGCCGAAATGGAAGGCGCCGTTCATCTTCTCGAATTTCAACGGAACGGCCGCGGACGTGGGGGTTCTCACGCACGAGGCGGGCCACGCGTTTGAAAATTACATCGCCAGCCGCAGAATGCCGCTGCCGGAGACCTCGTTCTCGACCAGCGAGATCAACGAGATTCATTCGATGTCGATGGAGCATTTCACGTATCCGTGGATGGATCGCTTCTTCAGCGAAAAGACGAACATGTATCTCTACGACCACCTCTGGGGCGCGCTGAACGTGATTCCCTATATGTGCTGTGTGGATGAATTCCAGCATCGCGTATACGACGAGAGGCTGAACGCCGCCGAGCGCCGCGCGGTCTGGCGCGAGCTGGAGCGCGAATACATGCCCTGGCGCGATTATGACGAGAGCGAATTCCTGTCCGGCGGCGGATTCTGGATGCAGAAGCAGCACATTTTCCTGTATCCGTTCTATTATATCGAGTACGCGCTGGCGCAGATGTGCGCGTTCCAGTTCTATCTGCGAATGGAGGAAAACCGCGCCGCGGCGTGGGCGGATTATCTGAATCTCTGCCGCGCGGGCGGAAGCCGGGGCTATTTCGATCTTTTGAAGCTCGCGAAGCTGGACAATCCGTTCAACGCCGAAACGGTGGAGGCGATCACGAACGCGGTGGTTCGGAAGATTGACGAAATGGAGAAAAAGCTGTAAGGGGGAATACGCGTGTACGTACTGATGGTCAACGGCAGCCCGCACAAAGAGGGAAACACATTTATCGCGCTGAACGAGATGGACCGGATCTTTCGCGCCGAGGGCGTTGAAACCGAGATTCTGCACATTGGCAATCAGGATATCCGCGGCTGTATTGCCTGCCGCTCGTGCGCGAAAACCGGAAAATGCGTGTTTAACGACGCTGTGAACGAGGCCGCGCCGAAGCTCGCGCGCTGCCAGGGACTGGTGGTGGCCAGCCCGGTGTATTACGCATCGGCGAACGCGACGCTGATTGCGTTCCTCGACCGGCTGTTTTTCAGCACGCGGTTTGACAAGACGATGATCGTGGGCGCGAGCGTTGCGGCCGCGCGCCGCGGCGGACTGACCGCGACCTACGACGAGCTGAACAAGTATTTCGGCATTTCCGGCATGCCGATCGCATCCGGGCAGTACTGGAACGGCATTCACGGCCGCGAGCTCGGCGAGGCGAACGAGGACGCGGAGGGCCTGCAGATGATGCGCACGCTCGCGCGAAACATGGTGTTTCTGATGCGCGGCATAGAAATGGCGAAGGAGAAGTACGGCGTTCCGGCGCGCGAGCCGTTTACGAATACCGACTTTATCAGGTGAGAAATATGCTTTCATTTTTGCAGATGGATATCGAGCCGGGCGAGCTGCTGTTTGCGGACGATTTCCCGACCGGCCCGATCGACGACCGCTGGGAAATCACCGGCGGCGAATGGGAGGCGCGCGACGGCGTGCTGACCGGCTGCTATCGCGGAAACGGCGGCGGACTGATCTATTCGCGCGCGCCGTTTCCGGGCGATATCTGGATGGAATTTACCGGGAAAATGGTTCCGCCGTGCGACAACGATTTGAATTTCTCGTTCCGCGCCGACGGCTGGGACTACGCGCATAACGATGCGAGCATCGGCTATATCGGCGGCCTGAACGGCTGGTGGACGAAGCAGGCGGGGCTGGAGAAGTATCCCGGCTGCCGGCTGCAGGCGCTTTCGGGCTTTAAGGCGGAGGCCGGGCGCGAATATCGCATTCAGACCGGAATCGTAAACAGCACCTGCTTTCTGGCGGTGGACGGCGCGCTCGTGGTCACGCTGTCCGATCCCGACCCGATCGTGAGCGAAAGCTGCATGCGCGTGGGGCTGGGCACGTATTGCTCCCAAATTGAATTCAGCCGCTTCCGGCTGTATCGCGCGTGCGTTCACGAGGCGCATCGCGCGTACACGCCGAAGTTTTAAAGGGGGCGCGCGCGATGGCGATGCTCTGGTTTATCTATTTCATTGCGATGAGCCTGATTGCCTATATCCTGTATGCGGCGGACAAGAGCCGCGCGCGGAAGGGCCAGTGGCGCATTCGGGAGCGGACGCTTCTGCTGCTGGGCCTTCTGGGCGGCGCGCCGGGCGCGCTGGCGGCGATGAAGCAGTTTCGCCACAAGACGAAGCACAATTCCTTCTGGATCGTCAATACGCTGGGGCTGATCTGGCAGCTGGCGCTGAGCGCCTATCTTCTGAAGCTCTGATGGGAGAAAACGCATGAAGCTGATGCACCTGTCCGACCTGCATCTGGGCAAGCGGCTGTATGAATATTCGCTTTTGGACGATCAGAGGCATATTCTGAATCAGATTCTCGATCTGGCCGATCGGGAAGAGCCGCGCGCAATCGTGATTGCGGGCGATATTTACGACAAATCCACGCCGCCGGCCGAGGCGGTCGCGCTGTTCGACGAATTTCTCTGCCGCCTCGCGCGGCCGGGCCGCGATCTGTTCGTCATCAGCGGCAATCATGATTCCGCCGAGCGCATTGCGTTCGGCGGCCGATTGATGGGCGGAAGCGGCGTGCACGTTTCGCCCGTATATTCAAAAGCCGTGCAGCCGATTACGCTGGACGGCCGGTTTGATTTTTACATGCTGCCCTTTTTAAAGCCCGCGGTGGCGCGCGAGCGGCATCCGGATCGCGAAATTGCGAATTATACCGACGCGGTGCGCGCCGCGATCGACGAAATGCCGATGCGGGAGAGCCATGTGCGCATTTTGATTGCGCATCAGTTCGTGACTGGCGCGGCGCCCTCCGATTCGGAGGAAATCAGCGTGGGCGACGCGGGCAACGTGGATGCAAGCGTGTTCGCGCCGTTTCACTATGTCGCGCTCGGGCATATTCACGGCTCGCAGAATATATCAAGCCCCCGCGTGCGCTATTGCGGAACGCCGCTGGCCTATTCGGTGGGCGAGGGCAGGCGCGAAAGAACCGCAACGATTGCAGAATTGGACGAAAGCGGCGCGCTGGAGATTCGCGAGCTTCCGCTGGTTCCGCTGCGCCGGATGCGCGCGCTGCGCGGGACGTTCAGCGAGGTATTTGCGCTTCCCGACGCGCCGCGCGGCGATTATGTCGAGATCACGCTGACGGACGAGGAGGACGTGCCCGAGGCGTTCGCGCGGCTGCGGGCGGTGTATCCGTATATGCTGCGCCTGAATTACGACAACGCGCGCACGCGGGCGCAGAGCCGGATCGAGGAGGCGGCCGATATCGAGGAAAAGACGCCGCTTCAGCTGTTTGAGGAGCTGTTTGAAATGCAGAACGGCCGCCCGATGACCGATTCGCAGCGCGCAATCATCACCCAGATGATCGAGCAGATCAAGGAGGAACGCGCATGAGGCCGCTGAAGCTGACGATGCAGGCGTTCGGGCCGTATGCCGGGCGCGTGGCACTGGACTTTACGCGCCTGGGCGATCAGGGATTGTACCTGATTACCGGCGATACCGGCGCGGGCAAAACCACGATATTCGATGCGATTGCGTTCGCGCTGTATGGCGAGCCGAGCGGCAGCGACCGCAGGAGCGATATGCTGCGCTCGAAATACGCGCTTCCGGAAACGAAGACCGAGGTCGAGCTGGAATTTCTGTATGCGGGCAAGACCTATCGGATTATTCGCAATCCCGAATACCTGCGCCCGGCGCTGCGCGGCGACAAAAAGGACGTGCGCCAGAGCGCGGACGCGACGCTGATTTATCCGGACGGGCGCATCGTGACGAAGGTGACGCAGGCCACGGACGCGGTGCGCAGCCTGCTCGGCGTGGATGCGGCGCAGTTTAAGCAGATTGCGATGATCGCGCAGGGCGATTTCCGCCGCCTGCTGCAGGCGAGCACCGAGGAACGGCAGCGGATTTTCCGCAGGATATTCAATACGTCGTTTTATGAATCTCTCCAGGAGCGGCTGCAGGCGAGGACGCGCGAATATCGCGCCGCGTGCGAGAGCGGCCGGCAGAGCGTGAATCAGTGCCTGGCGAGCGTGAAGGCGGATCCGCTGAGTCCGCTGAACGGGCGGCTCGCCGAGGCGAAGGCCGGAAGGATGACGCTGGACGAGAGCTGCGCGGTGATCGAGGGGTTGATTACCGAGGACGAGCGCGCCGAGGCGGCCGCAATGGAGGAAAGGAACGCGCAGAGCGCGCTGCTCTCCCGGGCGGAGGCGGTGCGCGCGCTCGCGCTGGAGGGACAGAAGCAGGCGATGGAGCTCGCGTCGGCCGTCCAAAAGCGCGAAAGAGAACAGGCGCGGCGCGCGCAATGCGAATCGGAGCTCGCCAATGCGCAAACGGCGCTCGCGTCCGCGGCGGAGCTTGCGGAGGAACGCGCGGCGCTGAATCAGCAATTGACGGTTTACGAGGCGCTGGAAACGGAGACGCGGGCGGCGGCGGAGCTGCGCGGCCGGACGGAAACGCAGCGCGCGCAAATCGCAAAGCGGGAGAGCGCGGCGGCAAAGCGCAGGGACGCGCTCGATCGCGATTCCGAGGAACTGCGCGCGCTTTCGGACGCGGGCGCGGCGTTTGAGCGGCTGAACGGCGAGGCCGACAAGCTCAAAACCGCGGGCCGGCAGCTCAAGCAGCTTTCGATGGATTTAAATGCCTATCGCGACGCCGAAAGGCGTTTGCAGATGGCGCAGGACGAATATCTGCTCCGGCGCGAGGCGTTTGAGCGCGAGGACGAGGCGTATCGCCGCGCGGATCAATTGTTTTATGACGCGCAGGCGGGATTGCTTGCGCAGACGCTGCGCGAGGGCGAGCCGTGCCCGGTGTGCGGATCGCGCGCGCACCCGACGCCGGCAAGTCTGAAGCAGGGCGCGCCGACCGAGGA
This sequence comes from uncultured Clostridia bacterium, assembly GCA_934663595.1. GTDB lineage: Bacteria > Bacillota > Clostridia > Christensenellales > Aristaeellaceae > Faecivicinus. The sequence goes on from CAKUKM010000016.1 coordinate 11,936, forward strand.
CGCGCTTCGGCAAATGAAGAAGCGGCTGGAATCGGCGCGCGAGGCGAAGGAAACGGCGGCGAGAAGCGCGCAGGAGCGTTCCTCCGCGGCGCAGGAAAAGCGCGAGGCGCTGATTCGCGCGCTGGAGGAGCAATTGGCAAACGGCGCGCTCGAGGATGCGGAGGCGCGGGTTTCGGCGCGGCTCGAGGCGCTGCGCGCAGAATATTCGGCCTGCATGAATCAGATTCAGCGCGAAAACACGCGCAAAATGCGTAAGAATGAGCTGGACAGGCAGCTTCCGGAGCAGACGGCGGCGCTGGAGAAGCTGAATGCGGAGCTGGAATCGCTGCGCATGGAGCAGACGCGCGATCTGGCGCGGCTCGATTCGGCGGAAAAGCAGATCGCCGATCGCCGCAGCGGACTGAAATACGATTCGCTGAATGCGGCGAGGGCGAGAATTCGGGCGCTCGAGGCGCGCCAGACGGAGCTGAACGAGGCGGAAAAGGCCGCGCGCGAGCGCTTTGACGCGTGCAATCGCGAGCTTGCGCAATGGGAGGGCCGGATTCAGCAGCTGGAGGCGCAGAAAAAAACCGCGTCGGAAAAATCGCTTTCCGAGGCGGAGGCCGACGTGCGCGCAATTCAGGAGCGCATGAACGCGCTGAACGCGCGCGAAAAGCAGCTGAATCAGCGCCTGGAATGGAATCGCGCGGCGCTCGACGGCGCGCGCGCCGGCGGCAGGGAGCTGCAGAAAAACGAGGCGCTGTATACCGAAATGCGCGCGCTTTCGAACACGGCGAGCGGCCAGGTGAGCGACAAGGAAAAGATCATGCTGGAAACGTATGTGCAGACGGCGTATTTCGATCGAATCCTGCGCCGCGCCAATCGGCGGCTGATGGTGATGACCGGCGGGCAATACGAGCTGAAGCGCAGCGGCGCGGGCGGCAAGCGGTCGCAGTCCGGTTTGGATCTGGACGTGATCGACCATATCAATTCCACTGCGCGGCAGGTGCAGTCGCTGTCCGGCGGCGAGGCGTTCAAGGCGTCGCTCGCGCTGGCGCTCGGCCTTTCGGACGAGATTCAATCCGCGTCCGGCGGCGTGAAGCTGGATACGATGTTTGTCGACGAGGGCTTTGGCTCGCTCGACGGCGAATCGCTTTCGCAGGCCATGCGCGCGCTGGGCGATCTGGCCGAGAGCCACCGGTTGGTGGGAATCATTTCGCATGTTGCGGAGCTGAAGGAGCGCATCGACCGGCAAATCGTCGTAACAAAGGAAAAAACCGGCGGCAGCAGCGTGAAAATCGTTGGAGATTGACGAAAAGGGCCTTCGCAAATGCGAAGGCCCAGCTTGTCAAAAAAGTCTTTTTGACAAGCTTGTGGACGGGGGAGCAAGCTCCCCCGCCACTACCACCCCCTCTGCAAGTTTTGCTTGAGTCCTGCGGACTCCGGCCGCAAAACTTGTAAGGTAGCTATTTTCTCTCCGGGAAATGGGATTTCCCTGCGATAAAATAGCCCCGCGCCCACCGTACACGCCGCTGGGCTCGATTTTAAGTTCGAGAGGGCTTTGGCCCTCTCGAGCTCTCCGGGTTTTTTGACAGTCTGAGGGCCTTCGCAAATGCGAAGGCCCAAATGCTTTATTTCAGATTCAATTCGATAAACGCGTCCGCGGGCGCGGTGAGCGCGCTGGGCATTCCCGCGCAGGCGCGCGCGACGAACGGCAGCGAAATCAGCGTTCCGATCATGCAGACGATCATGTCCTGCATCGTATCGCCCACGCCGGTGGCGAGCACGCGCTGCACGTCGCGGCCGGTAATGAGATTGACGAAGTATTCGCAGATCTCCCACAGTCCGGCCACGGCCATCGACGCAAAGAATACGAACAGCACGGCCATCGCGCGATCCTGCTTTTCAAGGTCGTGGCCCGGCTTAACGGCGCGCAGCAGCGCGAACGCGAGCATGCTCACGAGCACGCCGGACAGCGTGTGCACCACCTTGTCGAAGCCCGGAAAGGCGAGATAGAATTCCAGCACCGAGCCGCACGTATAGCCCAGCAGCGAAAACAGCACCACCCAGAAATCGATCTGATGCACGCGCTTTAAATGGAAAATCCGGTAAAACAGCGCAAGCGCCAGCGGAATCAGCAGCGTGCCCAGGCCGATGGAAAAGTGATACGCGTCGTGCCGAAACGCGTTCACGATCGCCGCGCCCACGCCGAGCAGCAGATAGGCGGGAATGAAATAGCGGTTGATTTTTTCAAATTTGCGTTCGTGTTCCAAGGCGATTCCCTCCCTGTGTCAGGCGATTTTTTCGCATGCGGCCGCGCCTTTTGCGGTCACGGTATATTTTCTTACGCCGGAAACGGTCTCGCCGTCGATCTGCAGCGCCGTCGGGCGATCGAATTCCACGGTAATGCGCTGCCCGGAGGGGATTTCCACCATGTCCGTGCGGCGGATGTGGCTGCCCTTGAAGATGCCGGGAAACGCAATCAGCGTCTTTAATTTGCTGCGGCAGTGCAATACGACCACCGACACGCTTCCTTCTCCGTTCAGGCGATCCTGATCGGGCGCGATTTTCATGCCGCCGCCGTAAAACCGGCCGTTCATCGCGGGCGCGAGCCAGACGTTTCGATAGCATTTGGTCTCGCCGTCGACCTCGATCGTCGCCTCGCGGGGCTTAAAGGAAAAGAGCAGGCCCTTGATCGCGATGGCGGCGTAATTGACGTTTCGCTTGCCCTTTGCGCGCAGGCGGTCGCCCTCCTCGCAGCAATAGCCGTCGATTCCATAGCTCACGCCGTTTAAAAACCGGCGCGTCTGATTGCGCACGGTCACGGTCGGCAGATTTTCTATGTAGGGATTTAAATGCACCAGGCCGTTTGCGTCCGCCGGCGCGTCGCGCAGAAAATCGTTTCCGGAGCCCGCGGCGTAATAATAAAACGAAATTCCCTCCGGAAGCGCGGGCAGGCGATTGGCGAAGTGGTTCAGCGTTCCGTCGCCGCCGGCAAGAATCACGCGGTCGCCGGGCGCGAGCGAGCGCGTGAGCGCGGTCAGGTTGGTCGGCCGCACGTCGTGGAAGACCATTTTTTCGCCCGGGAACCGCTTTTCGAGCTCCCGGGCACGAATTTCGCCGGTTCCGCCGCCGGCAATCGGGTTATACAGCACATGAATCATTCTTTTTCCTCCTTTGCCGCGCATCGATGGCGTACAGCGCCAGCGAGGCCAGCAGCCATGCGCCCGCGAGAATGCAGAGCCCGGCCACAAGCCAGCGCAGCACAATCAGAACCACGCCCGGAATGAAAATCAGCGCGGCGCCGATCCCGAGCAGTATCGCCGCCATTATCGCGAGCAGTCCAGCGCCGTATTCGGCCAGCAGCCCGATCAGTTTTCTCATGCGCGACGCCTCCCTTTGCAATGGATGTATTTATTGTAGCGCGCGACCTTCAACCCTTCGTCAATTCAACTTCAACAGAAATTGATTTTCGTCCGATTGACAGCCCGCGCCGCGCGGTGCTATAGTATTATCGACCAAATGCGGGCGTTTAACCGCCCATGAAGGGTGAAAAAAGTGAAACAGAATTTTTCGATTATTCATCTGGCGTGCTCGCAGTGCACGAAAAAGACGCACTGCGAGCAGTGCAATCAGGAGCTCGCCGAGAGCGTTTGCCGCATTCCCGGCGTGGAAAGCGCCGAGGCGCGCATTCGCGAGGAGAAACTGACCGTTTCCTTCTCCGGCCTTTCCGAGGACGAATTGATCGACCGGCTCGAGGCGATCGGGCTGATGATCGATTGAGTGCGATTCCTGAAATCTTAAAAGAGGATTTTGCGCGCGGGACGCGAATATTTACCGATACCCGGACAGAATATGCGCCGGGCAAATAAAAAGCGGAAGGAGTCTGAAGTATGGATCAGTTGGGAGAGAGCATTCGCAAGCTGCTGCTTGCCGGCATCGGCGCGGCGGCGGTCACGAAGGAAAAGGGCGAGGAAGTGCTGAGAGAGCTGGTTCGGAAGGGCGAGCTGACCGTGGAGCAGGGAAAGGTTCTGAATGAGGAACTCAAGCACAATATTTCGGAAGCGATTCGCGAGAATGTGAATGTAACCGTGGTCAAGCCCGAGAGCGACCTGATGGACGCGGTGGACGGCATGGACGAGGAGCAGCTGTCCGCGCTGAAGGCCCGCATTGAAAAGGCCGAGGCGGCGCGCGCGCAGGCGAATGCGCAGCCGGAAAACGAGGAGCCCGCGAAGGAAGACATGAATTGAGGGAGAATCGCATGCCGGTACGAAGCGAAAACAAAACGGACAATCGGCAGCGGCTCAAGGAGATCATGGAGGTCGTCAGCCGCCATGATCTCGTTCATGGGCTTACGCCGGAAAAGCTGTGCGCGGTTATCGAGGATCTGGGGCCGACGTTTATCAAGCTCGGCCAGATTCTGTCGATGCGCTCGGATTTTCTGCCGAAGGAATACTGCGAGGCGCTGAAGAAGCTGCGCAGCAGCGTGTCGCCCATGCCGTATGCGCAGGTGGCCGAAATCGTGGAGCGGTCGTATGCGCGCCCGATCGGCGAGGTGTTCGCGGAATTCGATGAAACGGCGCTGGGCAGCGCGTCGATTGCGCAGGCGCACGCGGCGGTGCTGCTCAGCGGCGAGCGCGTGGTGGTCAAGGTGCAGCGCGAGGGCATTCATGAAATCATGAGCCGCGACATCATGCTGCTGAAGCAGGCGTGCAAGCTGCTGAAATACACGCCCGTGAACGGCCTGGTGGATTTCAATCAGGTGCTGGACGAGATGTGGCTGACCGCGCAGGAGGAAATGAATTTCCAGACGGAGGCGGCCAATCTCGAAAAATTCCGCGCGCTGAACGAGGACGTGGCGTTTGTGACCTCGCCGAAGCTGTATCGCGAATACACGACCACGAACGTGCTGGTGATGGAGCGGATCGACGGCATACCGATCGACGACAAAGCGGCGCTGTCCGCCGCGGGCTACGATCTGGCCGAAATCGGCGCGAAGCTTGCGGACAATTACATTCGCCAGATCATGACCGACGGCTTTTTCCATGCCGATCCGCATCCGGGCAATCTGCGCGTGCGCGAGGGCAAAATCGTCTGGCTCGACATGGGCATGATGGGCTCGCTTTCCGATCGCGAGCGCGATCTGATCGGCAAGGCGGTTACGGGCATTGCGCGCAATGACATCAACCTCGTGCGCGATGCGGTGCTCGGCCTGGGCGTGTTTCACGGCGAAACCGACCGGCGGCAGCTGTATCGCGATATTGAGAATCTGCTCGGGCAATACGGCTCGGCGGATCTCGGCAGCATGGATCTCGCGAAGGTGTTCGAGGATCTGACGCAGGTGATGAAGCGCAACGGCATTCAGATGCCGGGCAGCCTGACCATGCTGGCGCGGGGCCTCGCGACGGTCGAGGGCGTGATCGCCGATCTGAGCCCGGAGCTGAACATCATGCAGGTCGTGACCGCGCGCATGAGCGATATGCTTTTGAAGAACGTGGACTGGAAGACCGAGCTTGCGCAGGACGCGCGCGTGGTGTATGAAAGCGCGCACAAATCGCTCGAGATTCCGGCGCTGCTGGCGGACATTCTGCGCGCGGGCCTGAAGGGCGAGGCGAATCTCGGAATCGAGCATCACGCGGGCGAGGACGTCGCGCGGCTCCTGCGCGAGCTCATATGGAAGCTGAGCGCGGGCATGGTTTCGTCGGCGCTGATCGTTGCGGCGGGATTGATTTACGCCAAAGCGGGCGCATGGTACAGCCTGGGCTGCGCCGCCGCAGGCGCAGGGCTGATGGCGTTTGCATTCTGGAACCGGAAAAAGAGCGGAGGAAAGCGATGAAGCGGCGGATCGTTGCGCTGGCGCTGGCATGGATGCTGCTGGGCGCTGCGGCGCTGGGCGAGGGCGCGCGGGTGCGCGTGGAGACGGTGATGGATTCGGGCGGCGCGGTCGGAAGATACTGCGTTCCCGAGGATTGGACGGTTTCGAGCATTGTTTCCGTTTGCGGCGCGGGCCAGAGCCTGGGCCGGCCGATTCAGCTGAGCATCGATGCGACGGACGGCCGCGCGATGCTGTCCTATTGCTCGGGGCAGGACTATCTGCAAATCGTGGAATATTCGCTGAACGGCGCGAGCGTGAAGCAGCAGGAGGACGGCCAGTGGGATTCGGATACGCTCACGCCAATGCTGTCGCTGCATTCGGCGGCGGGCTATGCGGATTATCTGATCAAGCGCCTGTATCCGGACGAGCAAATCGTGATCGCGGAGGAAAAGGCGGTCGACGCCGCCCGGTCGAACGCGCGCGCGCAGGAGCTGTTTGATTCCACGAGCGCGATATTTGCCGCCGATCCCAGCTTTACCGTGGACGACGCGTTTGCCGACGCGGCGGAGCGCACGTATACGTTTACCCGCGACGGCACGGCGTATCGCGCCACGATCGCGGCCTCGGTGGAGGCGATTTCGGTGCTGCAGACCGCGCAGCTCGGCTTTGGCGATTTGCGCTATGCGTTCATATCGTGGACGGTTCCGTCCGTGCACGCGCTGATCGCGCCGGAGGAGGACTACGCGCGGCTGCGGCCGGCGTTCGATCTGTTCATGCTGAATACGTCGGCGAGCGATTCGTTCAACGCGCTGGCGCTGGAGCTGTCGAATCAGATTCGCGAGCAGGTGCTGGCCAACCGGTCGCTTTCGGGCGCGGAAAGCGCCTGCCGCGGCGCGATTTCCGGCCTGCAGGACGATCCGGACGGCTATCGCGACGAGCGATTTACCGATTACCTGCTTTCGCAGGAGGATTACGCGCTCTCAACCGGCGCGCACGTGAAGATCCCGAACACGCTGGATTACGTCTATGCCGATGACGCCGGAAACGTCTACGCCACCAATCTCGCCGACGATATTCCGGACGGCATGCACCGAATCGAAAAAACGAAATAGAGCATTTCTTTCAACCGCCTGCAAACGGCGGTTGTTTTTTGTTACAGTGCGGCGTTGTTTCAACTGTAACAAAGCGATTTTGTTACAGTTGATCCGGGCGACTGTTCTCCTTGAAATTCGAAATCAATTCATAACTCGAGCCAGTATTTTGTGCAATTTTGAGAAAATTCAAAACGATTATTGACATGTGTAGACGTATATGCTATACTTCATCTGGATTGATCGAGAAACATTAACTGTAACAAAATTGATTTGTTACAGCAAAAGATCGAATGGAGCGTTGCTTTATGACGGTACGGGAAATCGCTGCTCTGGCGCAGGTATCCATAGCTACGGTTTCGCGCTATATGGCCGACAAGCAGTCGGTCAGCGCGGAATGCCGTCGCAAAATTGAATCGGTGCTGCCGGATTCGGCCGAGCTTACGCGGAGAGGGCGGAAGGCGGCGGTGATTGCGCTGCTGCTGCCGTGCGATCATTTTCAGTTTTATCAGTATGCGATGAACGAGCTCTGCGAGCAGGCGCCGGAGATGGGCTTCCGGCTGGCGATTCTGCCCGCCGTTTCAAACGAGCATACCGGCTGGTACGAAATGCTCAAGGCGCTGAAGCCGTGCGGAGTGATCGGGCTGAATTCGTCGCTGGATCCGGAAACCGAGCGCTGGTGGCAGGAGAACGAAAAGGCGCGCATCGTGCTGCTGGGCGAGGAAACGCGCCACGAAAACGTGAGCGCGGTGCGCATTAACGATATCGCCGCGGTTTACGAGGGCACGAATTACCTGCTGGGGCTGGGGCACCACAAAATCTGTTTTTTCACCAATCACCCCTATGAGATTACGACGAGCTTTCAGCGCCTGACCGGCGCGCAGCGGGCGATGCACGAGGCGGGCGTGGACATCACGCCGCACCTGCGGTTTGGGTCGCTGACCTATCCGACGGGCTATCGGCTGGCAAAGGAGCTGGCGGAAAAGCGCGAGGGCTACACGGCGATCTTCGCATTCAGCGATGAAATGGCGCTGGGCGCGATCACGGCGCTCGAGGACGCGGGGCTTCGCGTTCCGGAGGACGTGAGCGTGCTCGGCATCGACGATTTGCCCATTGCGTCGCGCGCGCGGCCCGCGCTGACGACGATCCATCAGCCGCTGAAGGACATGGTTCATAAAACGCTGGAGCTGTTGGGCGCTGCCGGAACAAAGAGCTGCACAGCCGTCCTTCCTCATAAACTGATCGAACGCGGCACCTGCCGCAGCATTAAGGAGGATGAATCTCGATGAAAATTGCAGTTATCGGCGGAGGCGGCGTGCGCTCCATGTTTCTCGCCAAATCCCTGACGCAGCGCGGGCGCGAGCTGGGCGTCGACCACATTGTGTTTATGGACAACGACGAGGCGAAATTAAACGTATACGGCAAAATGGCGCGCCAGGTTGCGCTGAGAATCGACCCGAGCATTCGCTTTGATCTGACGATGGACGGCGAAGAGGCCATTCGCGATGCGGATTTCGTGATCACCACGATCCGCGCGGGCGAAGAAAAAATGCGCGTTCAGGACGAGCGCGCGGCGCTGGATCTCGGCCTGATCGGCCAGGAAACCACCGGTGCGGCGGGCTTTTCGTTCGCGATGCGCTCGGTTCCGGCGCTGAAGGAATATTGCGAGATGGTGCGCAGGGTCGCCAAACCCGGCTGCAAGGTATTCAATTTCACCAATCCCGCCGGCCTGGTTTCCCAGACGCTGCGTAGCATGGGCTATGATTTCACCTTCGGCGTATGCGATACGCCCAGCGGCTTTCTGCGCCGGCTGGAGAAATTCTTCGGCGCGGAGGAGGGCGATGTAAACGGCCTGTGCTACGGACTGAACCACCTTTCGTTCTTCTCGAGCATTACGCTGCGCGGCGAAGAGATTCTGCCGCAGCTGCTCGCGGACGAGCGGCTGTATCAGGACACCGACATGCGCTTCTTCGAGCCGGCGCTCGCCAGACGCATGGGGCGTTCGTTTAACGAATATCTGTATTACTATTTCTATCCCGAGCGCGCCTACGCCAACATTCACAATTCCGCGGAAACGCGCGGCGAGCTGATTCTGCGCGTGAATACCGGAATGCTCGCGGCGCTTCAGCAGATCGATGTGGAAAAGGATTTCGATCACGCGCTGGAGGTGTTCTGCGAATGGCACGGCAAGCGCACCTCCCAGTACATGGCGAATGAAACCGGCGAAAAGCGCCCGGTGCGCCCGTATTCGTTCGATATTCATTCCAAGGCCAGCGGCGGCTATGCCGGCGTGGTCATGCGCTATATCGAAGCGCTGAAGGCGGACAAGCCGACGGACATGGTGCTGTGCGTGCCGAACGAGGGCGCTCTGGATTTCCTGAAGCCGGAGGACGTCGTTGAAATCACCTGCCGCATTCAGCCGAGCGGCGAATACCGCCCGCTGCGCGTGACCGATCCGGGCGAAATGCCCACGGAGCTCATTCGCCGGATGAAGGCGTACGAGCGCATGGCGTGCCGCGCGCTGATTACGCACGATCGCGATACCGCGGTGGACGCGCTGTATCTGAATCCGCTGGTCGGCTCGTATTCCGCTGCGGAAAAGCTGGTCGATCAGTACATCGCGCAGAATAAGGTCTTTGATGGAGCGTGGGGCAAATGAGCTTTGTCGGCGGCGTAGGACAGATCAATTGCGATCTGCTCTTCAGCGGGCTGGATCGCCTGCCCCAGCTGGGCGAGGAAATCTATGCGCAGGATTTCGCGCTGCGCATGGGCGGCGGCGTACCGGCGATCATGATCGAGCTTTCGCGGCTCGGCGTGCCGGCGCGGCTGTGCACGGCGCTGGGAAAGGGCGATCTGTTTTCCCGATTTGCCCAGGAGGAGCTGGATCGCTCCGGCGTTCAATATCAGAACTTTTACGAGGGCGACGCGCTGCCGATTACGGTAACGGCGGTGGCGATCACGCCGGGCGAGCGGACGTTTCTCTCCAGCCGCGCCGACAAAATCGCCTGCAGCGATTATGAATCGCGGATTTACCGGGCGTTTCACGGCGCGAAGGTCGTTCGCATGAATGCGACGCCCGCGCTGGCGGACGTGTTTCGCCAGCTCAAGCGCGAAGGGACGATTCTGGTTTACGATACCGGCTGGTCGGCCACGATGTCGCTGAAGAAATACGCGCCGCAGCTGGAATTGGCGGATTACTATCTCCCCAATCGCGCGGAGGCGCTGCGGCTGACCGGCTGCACGGACGTGTGCGAGGCGGCGAACCGCATCGGCGAATACATGGAGAACGTCGTCGTGAAGCTCGATGCGAGCGGCTGCCTGCTGCAGGACGCGCGCGGCCGCCGGTTCCTCGGCGTGCTTCCCGAGACGAACGCGGTGGATTCCACGGGCGCGGGCGACGCGTTCTGTGCGGGATTTATTTACGGCCTGTTCGGCGATTATTCGCTGGACGATTGCGTCCGGCTCGGATCGGTCATGGGCGGGCTCTGCGTGCGCGCGGTGGGCTGCCTGGAGTGGTATGTCGGGCGCGACGAGCTGCTCGCGCTGTATCCGTCCGTAAAGGAAATCGCAAATCCATGTGTGTAATTTTCTCCGCAGGGGCGGAGAGAAAATAAAAGGAGGTCACATATCATGAAAAGGTTTCTGTGCACTCTGCTCACGCTGCTGATGGTCCTCAGCTGCGTGCCGGCGCTGGCGGAGATCGCCCGCGTGACGGACGAACCGAAGGAATTCACCTTCTGGGCCGCCTACAACCCCACCTACCAGACCGAATGGGAACAGATGAAGGTTTGGAAGTACTTCGAAGAGGCTACCGGCGTTCACATCAACTGGGTTCTGTTCTCCAATGATGAAATGGAAGAGAAGCTCAGCGCGCTGATTGGCGCGGCGGACTTCGAGCACTTCCCGGATGCGTTCTATCGCTGCTGGATCAGCGATTCCATGCTGCAGCGCTTCGGCCCGGACGGCATGTTCGTGGACGTGAAGGACATGGTGAAGGAATACGCGCCCAACCTGTGCAAGGTTCTGGACGAGATGGACGCGTGGAGCAGCGTGCTGGATCCCGAGACCGGCGCGATGTACTCCTTCCCCGAGCTGGACAACACGCTGTCCGCCCGCATGCATCCGAAGCTCTTCTTCAACCAGAAGATGCTGGACAACATCGGCGGCACGCTGCCGACCACGACCGACGAGCTGTACGATCTGCTCGTGAAGGTCAAGGAGATGGATGCGAACAACAACGGCGACGCGTCCGATGAAATCGGCGTGACCAGCAACAGCCTGAGCAACGTGCTGCGCGCGTTCACCGGCGCGTTCGGCATCGACAATCGCGGCCGCGAGGATCTGAGCGTGGACGCCGATCCGTCCGATCCGACGAAGATCCGCTTCGTGTATACCTGCGACGCGTATCGCCAGTACCTCTCCTACATTGCCAAGCTCTATCAGGAAGGCCTGATTGATCCCGAGCTGTTCGACCTGAGCACCGCGAAGATGGTTGCGAAGGGAAGCCAGGAAATGATCTTCTGCCTGTCCTACATCAACTGCGCGGCGGCGAGCGTCAATGTCGAGGATTATGTCGGCATCGAAGTTGCGCTGAAGGGCCCCAACGGCGATCAGCAGTGGAACAACATGAAGAAGGGCGTCGGCCTCGGCACCTTCGTCATCTCCCCCACCTGCAAGGAGCCTGAGACGCTCGTGAAGTGGATCGACAGCTTCTATTCCGAGGAAGGCGCGCTGATGCTGTACTTCGGCAAGGAAGGCGAGGACTTCTACTACGGCGAAGACGGCCTGCCCACCTACAATCAGGAGCTCCTGGACAAGGTTTCCACCGAGGATCCCTATGACAAGGTCATCTCTTCGATCACGCCCTATGCCTCCGGCTCCATTCCGGGCCTGATCAAGGACGAATTCTACTGCGGCGCGGAATGCCGCGGCGTGGACCTGCAGACCGCGAAGAACCTCGCGCCCTACATCAACGAGACCACCTGGAAGTTCAACTTCACGACCGAGGAGAGCGAGGAGCTCAGCCCCCTGAAGGCCGACCTGATCACGAACTGCCACGACGTCTATCGCGCGAAGTTCATCAAGGGCGAGCTGGATATCAACGACGATGCGACCTGGCAGTCCTATGTGGACGAAATGCAGAAGCTCGGCCTGGATCGCTATATCGAGATCTATCAGGGCGCGCTCGATCGCATGCTGGCGAACTAATTTCAATCGATTCAGTCCAATCGCGCGGGTGGGGCCGATCAGCCCCGCCCGCATCCGGGCGGCAAACAGCGGGAAAGGATGATCACTACTATGACTACACGCGGTATCCGGCGTTCGGACGAAAGTCTGGGCACGCGCATTGCGCACGAGATGCGCAATAACTGGCAGCTGTATCTGCTGATCCTGCCGGGCATTGTCTATCTTCTGCTTTTCCGCTATTGGCCGATGCTGGGAATTCAGATCGCTTTTAAGGATTTCAAGCCCATCATGGGCATCTGGAACAGCCCCTGGGCGTCCTCGCGCGGCCAGACGGACGTCTTCAAGCATTTCAGCCGCTTCTTAAACAGCGCCTATTCGATGCGCATTATCGGAAACACGCTCGCGGTCAGCGCCTACAGCCTGCTCGCCGAGTTCCCGTGCTGCATATTGCTGGCGCTGATGATGAACGAGCTGCGCAGCAAGCGCTTTCAGAAGACGGTGCAGTTCGTGACCTATGCTCCGCATTTTATCTCCACGATCGTTCTCGTGGGCATCATGCAGCAGCTGTTCGCCTATCCGTCCGCGCTGATGCGCTCCGGCGGCGTGGTGAATACGCTGATTCAGGCATTGGGAGGAAGTCCCGTTCCCTTTATGGAAAGCGAAACCGCGTTCCGGCACATGTACGTCTGGTCGGGCGTATGGCAGGGCGTGGGCTGGGGCTCGATCATTTACATGGCGACGCTTTCCGGCATCGACCCGCAGCTCTACGAGGCCGCGGTGCTCGACGGCGCGACGAAGCTGCAGCGCATCTGGTATGTAACGCTGCCCGCGCTGATTCCCACGGCGGTTACGCTGTTTATTCTGAACCTGGGCTCGCTGATGAGCGTCGGCTTTGAAAAGGTGTTCGCAATGCAGAACGACATGAACCGCACGACCTCTCAGGTGCTTTCAACTTACGTCTATACGCAGGGACTGGTGGACAACAACTACAGCTTCGCGACCGCCGTCGACCTGTTTAATTCCGTAATCAACCTCGTCGCAGTCATGACGGTGAACTACATCAGCCGCCGGGTTGCCGACGTCAGTCTCTGGTAAGGAGGAGCGGCGATGGAACTGAATACGAAGACCATTCGGCAATCCAAATCCGATCGCATATTCGACGCGGTGAATATCACGCTGCTGTGCCTTCTGCTGCTGACCGTTATTTACCCGCTGATTTACGTAATCAGCTGCTCGTTCAGCGATCCGCTGCTGGTCGTGCAGAGCAAGATCAAGGTGCTTCCCCAGAAGGTCACGCTGGTCGCCTATCAGCGCGTGTTCCGAAACGAGCTGGTGATGTCCGGCTACAAGAACACGTTCATCTATACCATTCTGGGCACGGCGCTGAACGTCGCGATCACGACGATGACGGCGTATCCGCTCAGCCGCCGCGATTTCGCCATTCGAAAGCCCGTAACGGTGCTGGTTACGTTCACGATGCTGTTCTCCGGCGGCATGATTCCGACGTTCCTGGTCGTGAAGAACCTCAAACTCATCGACACGATCTGGGCGCTGCTCCTGCCGGGCGCAATGAGTACGTGGAATATGTTCATTATGAAGAACTATTTCCAGACCAGCATTCCCAACGAACTCTACGAGGCGGCGCGCATCGACGGCGCGGACAACTTCCAGATTCTCTTAAAGATCGTTCTTCCCCTCTCCGCGCCGATCATTGCGGTTATGGTGCTGTATTACGGCGTCGCGCACTGGAACAGCTATTTCAACGCCCTTCTCTATCTGCGCGATCGCTATCGCTATCCGCTGCAGCTGGTGCTGCGCAGCTTCTTCAACGCCAACGACTACAGCGAACAGGGCGGCGCCGGCGGCGACAGCGGCATGACCGCGCTGCTCGTGGCGGAAACGATGAAATACGCGCTGATCGTGGTCGCGTCCGGCCCGATTCTGTGCCTGTATCCGTTCCTGCAGCGCTTTTTCGTAAAGGGCGTCATGCTCGGCGCGATCAAGGGCTGAGGCCGCTTCTTCCCCTCCATCCGGAGGGGCTTTTTTTGCAAAAGGACGAATAGACGGTTGTCAAGCGAACCGAACTGTGATACAATCATAAGCGAACGATAACCTTCCTTGGCGGAGGACGATGCCATGAGGCGATTTGCGGCGCTGGGCGAAATCTATAACCTCAAAGACGAATATGCCAAGGGGCGCTTGATCAGCCTGGCGGACGGGCTGATTACGGCGTTTTATAATGTTTTTATCACCGGCATATTCTATACCGGCTTTCTTTCGATGTACGGCATGTCGATCACGGACGTGGGCATCATTACGTTCATTCCGCCGATCGCCAGCTGCTTTTGCGTGTTTTCCTCGGCGGTGCTGGAGCATTTCCCGCGCCGGAAGCCGATTTTGATCGCCTCGAAAATATTCTTTTATGCGATGTACATACTGGCGACGACGCTGATGCCGAAATTCGTGCTCGATCCGGGCGCGCGGCTTACGTGGTTCGCGATCATTCTGTTCGTGGCGCACGCGGTGTACGCGCTGTTCAGCCCGGGCTTTACGACGTGGTTTTACGCGTTCTATCCGCCGGACAACGAGCGGCGAACGCGCTATATCGTGTTTAACCACATTTTCGCGTCGATTACGTCGAGCGTGATTCTGGTTCTGAGCGGACTGCTGACCGACGCGCTGGCCGATTCGCCGAAGCAGAACGATCTGATTCTGGGGCTGCGCTATTTCGCGTTCGCGCTGGTGCTGCTGGACGTGGGGCTTCAGGCGTGCGCGAAGGAGGTGCCGCATCCGAAGGACGCGAAGGTGCGCCTGCGCGAGGTGTTCACGCTGCCGTTTCACTATCGCAAATTCCTGCGCTGCATGCTGATGATGTTCGCGTGGAACTTCATTGCGAATCTGAACAACGGCCTGTGGAGCTATCACCTGCTGAACCACATGAAATTTACGTATACGCTGATGAATACGATTTCGATGCTGTATACGGTGGTGCTGCTGGCGACGAACGGGCTGTGGCAGAAGATATTGCGGCGGTATTCGTGGATCAAGACGTTCGGAATTGCAAATCTCTTGTGGTTCCCGACGGAGATCGGCTTTTTCTTCCTGACGCGCGAGCGCACGTGGATGTATCTGCCGCTGTGCATGGTGCAGCATTTTTTGAGCGTCGGGCTGAATCTCGCGTATGCAAACGTGCTGTATATGAATCTGCCGGAGGAGAATTCCACGACGCACATCGCGTTTTCGTCGATCGGCTGCAATCTCTTCGCGTTCTTCGGGCTGACGCTCGGAACGAAGATCAGCTCGATCGGCGGCGATATCCCGAGCATGCTGCTGGGCATGCCGGTGTATTCGGTGCAGTATACCACGCTGATGCGCGCGGCGACGATGCTGGCGATGGGCCTTACGCTCACGCTGGGCTGGAAGCGATTCACGCGCGAGCAGGACATCCGCGAAATTGAAGCGGCGGAGGCGTTTCGCCGCCGGCTGCACGAGCGGCGCAGACAGAAACACGAAATACAATAAACGGAGGAATGAATATGAGCTTTTTTGATCAGAATCGCACGGCGCTGGAGAATTTCCGGAGGGTGTCCTCGTCGGTCGGCGCGCGCGCAGACTATGTGCAGGGCGGCGGCGGAAACACGTCCGTCAAGCTCGAGGGCGGTCTGATGGCGATCAAGGCGTCCGGCTATTGCTTGAAGGATATCGATATCGACAAGGCGTATGCGGTGCTGGATTATGCCGCGCTGCGCGCGTTTTACAATGAAACCGATCCGAAATCGCTGGCCGACGTGGAAAAAACCGGCTCCGAGCACGCGAAGGCGGCGGTGAAGGCGATCGAGGGCCTCGCGCAGCTGCGTCCGTCGGTCGAGGCGGGCTTCCATTCGCTGCTGGACCGCTATGTCGCGCACAGCCACAGCGTATATGCCAATCTCGCCACCTGCGCCGAGGACGGCCGCGCGGTGGTGGAAAAGGCGCTGGCCGACGCGGATTACAGCTGGGGCTTCGTTCCGTATACCGATCCCGGCGCGCGGCTGACGTTCTCGATTCGCGACGAGCTGGCGCGCGTGGAGAAGGCGACCGGCAAGCGCCCGGCGGCGATCTTCATGCAGAATCATGGCCTGATTGCGCACCACGACGATCCGGACGAGTGCCTGCGCATTCACACGGACGTCAACGATCGCATCGCGCGGGCGTTCGGCGTGGAAAACGGCGATTTCCCGAAGGTGAGCGTGCGGGAAATCGGAGGCGGCCTGGTCGAGGCGGATTCTCCGCTATTGTCCAAATGCCTGAAGAGCGGCGCGTATACCGAGAAATTCCTGCTGGAATCGCCGCTGTATCCCGATCAGCTGGTGTTCCTGACCGGCTCGTTCAAGTTCGGAACGCATCCGGACGAGGGCATGTGCGCGGCCGATCCGGAAACGGGCAGAGTCGTGTTCGCAATGCCGGCGGCGAAGGCGCAGATCATTGCCGAAACGCTCACGTGCGTGGTCTATATCGCCGAAACGCTGAAGAAATCGGGCCATGCGCTTTCGACGATGGACGAGGCGGCGCGCGCGTTCATCGCCAATTGGGAGAGCGAGAAATACCGCAAATCGCTGGCGGGCAAGAAATAATTCAAAAGAAGCGGCGTTCGCAATGAAAGGCGAACGCCGCTTTTAAAATGGAGCGCTATTTGGAGCCCTTCGCCATTGCGCGAACGGCGAGCGCGATCAGATAATTTCCGCCGAGTATGGCCGCAAACCAGAACGCCGACGCGGAAACCGGCTGGCGATACACCCGCAGAAACGGATACGGCCCGTCCAGACGGCGCGCGAGATTGAGAATCAGCGCGATGATTGCGTAAATCAGCGTGGGGATTACGGCAATGGCCGCATCGCGCAGCGGAAGCGCCGGACGCTCCAGCGCGACCAGCACGATCAGCGCCAGCACCGGGCACAGCAAATGGTGATACAGCATGTCGCCCTCGGTCAGCAGCGTGCGGTAGCCGTGCTTGCCCGCGTCGGGCGCGAGCACGAACAGCACCACCAGAAACGTGACCATCAGGCAGCAAACGGCCGAAAACTGAACGCCATACGCCCATCGGGGCGTTTTTTCTTTGCCGGCGCACAGCGAGCTGATTTCAAATCCGGCGACCAGCAGACAGGCGAGCGCGCCAAACAGATTGCTCAGCTGCGTATAGTATTTCAAAATCGACCAGCCCGAATGCCGCGCGGCCGACGCGATGCCGTAAATCGCCATGCCCGCGATCGCGAGATTTACAATCAGCGCGCAGCCGGTGCGAACGCGCAATTTCATATTCAGTTCCCCAGCACGTGCAGATCGTGGTTCAGCGCGTTCAGCGTTTCGCAGCCGGTTTCGGTAACGGCCACCAGATCCTCCACGCGCACGCCGAATTTGCCCGGCAGATACACGCCCGGCTCGACCGAGAAGGTCATGCCCGGCTGCGCGATGGTCTGATTCGTGGCGGAATTGTCCGGCGGCTCGTGCACGTCCAGGCCGATGCCGTGGCCAGTGCGGTGGATGAAGTATTCGCCGTAGCCGGCTTCCTCGATCACGCTGCGCGCTGCGCGATCAAATTCGCACATCGGAACGCCCGGGCGCACCGCGGCGCGGCCGGCGGCGTTCGCGCGCGTGACCAGCTCGTGCACCTTTTTCTGCTCGTCCGAAGCGGTTTTCCAGAATACGGTGCGCGTCATATCGCTGGCATAGCGCTTATGCAGCGCGCCGACGTCGATAATCACCGAATCGCCGGGCTTCAGGCGCGTATTGTCGGAAGAATGGTGGGGTTCCGCGCAGTTCGGGCCGAAGCAGACCAGCGGCTCGAAGCTCGGGCCGTCCGCGCCGACGGCCTTGGCGTTGTCCAGATACAGCTGGCACGCCTCCAGCTCGGTCATGCCCTCGCGCAGGCCCTCGATGGTGCGGCGGGTGATTTCGTCGTTCATTCGCGAGGCAGTGCGCATCAGGGCGAGCTCCGCCTCGTCCTTCATCATGCGCGCGAGATCCACGGGGCGGCTGCCGAGGACGGGCCTTGCGTCCGGGCGCGCGGTCATCAGGCGAATGGTGAACTGGCTGGGCCAGAATTTATCGACGCCGATCGTTCCCGGCAGAATTTCAGGCGCGAGCAGCGCGATCGGGTCGTCCGTATCGTCGAACTCGATCAGCGGCACGGAGGTTTTGCCCGTCAGCGCGAACAGGCGATTGGCGAACAACACGGCGCTTCCGTCGTCCTTCAGCAGAAGCGCGAGCATGCGCTCGCCGGGGGAGACGAACGTGCCCGTGAGGTAATAGACCGATTCCGGCGCGGAAACGATAATCTGGCTTAAATTTTCCGCGCGCATATTTTCGATCACGCGGCTGATTCTCTGTTTATTCATGCTCCGGTTCCTTCTCTCTGGTTTGCATTTGCTCGAGCGCGACGCCGCCCTCCCGGAAGATCTCGCGCGCGAAGTCGTCCGGATAACCCTCTTCATACACGACGCGCTTGATTCCGGCGTTTACGATCATCTTTGCGCACAGCACGCACGGTTGATGCGTGCAATACAGCGTTGCGCCCTCGATGGACGAGCCGAGCTTCGCCGCCTGAATGATGGCGTTCTGCTCCGCGTGCACCGCGTAGCACAATTCCGCATGCGTGCCCGATTCGATGCCGACCTTTTTTCTCAGGCATTCTCCGCGCTCGACGCAGGTTTTGATTCCCGCCGGCGCGCCGTTATATCCGGTGGTTACGATGCGCTTGTTCTTTACGATCACGCACCCGATTTTCCGGTTCGGCTTAAAGCAGCTGGCCCAGTTTGAAATGACCCATGCCAGCTCCATGAACCGGCCGTCCCATTTATCCATCCGCTTTTCCCCTTTCCTGCTTTTCCTCCATTATAGCGCGTTTTCCGCCTTCTGGATGATTTTGCGCCCAAAATCAAATATTTAACAGAAAAATTGGCCCTCAGGGGGTTGATTTTCTGCCGAAACATGGTAAACTATCCCCTGTAAGCGGTTAGCACTCGGATAATATGAGTGCTAACAAGCGATTGAAGAGTATTGCAAGGGAGGTTTATTGATATGACTATGAAGCCTTTGGGAGATCGCGTAGTGATCAAGAATCTGGAAGCGCAGGAGGTCACGAAGGGCGGCCTGTATCTGGCGACGACTGCGAAGGAGAAGCCGGTCATGGCGGAGGTTATTGCGGTAGGGCCCGGCGGAAACGTAGACGGCAAGGAAGTTACCATGTATGTGACCGTTGGCGAAAAGGTAATCTACTCGAAGTACGCGGGCACGGAAGTCAAGCTCGATGGTGAAGAATACATCATCGTTCGCCAGTCCGACATCCTCGCCATCGTCGACTAAGTCGAAGTTGATTGCTACCGCGCTTGATCGCACGATTTTGAGTCGGGAAGCGACTCAAAATCTCAGGTGGTTCTAGGCGCTGGCGAGTTCCCATTTAACCGGTCGCTGCGCCGCCGTGGCGGGCGGTGCCCGCTGACGATTGCTGCCGCGCTTGATCGCGCGATTTTGAGTCGGGAAGCGACTCAAAATCTCAGGCAGTTCTAAGCGCTGGCGAGTTCCCATTTAACCGGTCGCTGCGCCGCCGTGGTGGCGGCTTGCGCCCTATGAATGGGGCGGGCGGGGCTTGTTGGGGATTGCTAATGCGCTTGATCCTGGTAGTTTTAAACGCTGGCGCTCTTCCCGTTTTGAGGTGGATTGCACCGGACGGCGGCGCGATTCGCTCAATGGGTTGAGCTTGAGCAGGCGGCGGATTTGGATTGTTTCTTTCCGCTTTTGCGGAGTCGATTGAATGATAATTGGAGGGAATATTATGGCAAAGCAGATTAAGTACGGCGAGGACGCGCGTCG
Source organism: uncultured Clostridia bacterium (assembly GCA_934663595.1). Lineage (GTDB taxonomy): Bacteria > Bacillota > Clostridia > Christensenellales > Aristaeellaceae > Faecivicinus. The sequence continues at coordinate 31,856 of CAKUKM010000016.1, forward strand.
CGCACTGGAAGCCGGTATCAATACTCTGGCGAACACCGTGAAGATTACTCTGGGCCCGAAGGGCCGCAACGTTGTGCTGGACAAGAAGTTCGGCGCTCCCCTGATCACGAACGACGGCGTGACCATCGCGAAGGAAATCGAGCTGGAAGACCCCTTTGAGAACATGGGCGCGCAGCTCGTTCGCGAGGTTTCCGTAAAGACCAACGATATCGCCGGCGACGGCACCACCACTGCGACGCTGCTGGCGCAGGCGCTGATCCACGAGGGCATGAAGAACGTTGCCGCGGGCGCGAACCCGATGGTTCTGAAGAAGGGCATTCAGATGGCGACGGATGCGGCCGTTGCGTCTCTGGGCGCGATGTCCAAGCCGATTGAGTCCAAGCAGGAAATCGCGCAGGTTGCGTCCATTTCCTCCAGCGACGAAGTGATCGGCGCGCTGATTGCGGACGCGATGGAGAAGGTCGGCAAGGACGGCGTCATCACCGTTGAGGAATCCAAGACGATGAAGACCGAGCTGAACGTGGTCGAGGGCATGCAGTTCGATCGCGGCTATGCTTCCTCCTATATGTGCACCGACATGGAAAAGATGGAAGCGGTTCTGGACAACCCCTACATCCTGATCACCGATAAGAAGATCTCGAACATTCAGGAGATCATCAGCCTCCTGGAGGGCATCGTGCAGTCCGGCAAGAAGCTCCTGATCATTGCCGAGGACGTGGAAGGCGAAGCGCTTGCGACGCTGGTTCTGAACAAGCTGCGCGGCACGTTCACCTGCGTTGCGGTCAAGGCGCCGGGCTTCGGCGATCGTCGCAAGGCGATGCTGCAGGATATCGCGGTTCTGACCGGCGGCCAGGTCATCACCGAGGAACTGGGCCTTGAGCTGAAGGACGCGACCATCGACATGCTGGGCACCGCGCGTCAGGTTAAGGTTGACAAGGAAAACACCGTGATCGTAGAAGGCGCTGGCGATCCCGACGAGATCAAGGCGCGCATCGCGTCGATCCGCTCTCAGATCGAAGTGACCACCTCCGATTATGATCGCGAAAAGCTGCAGGAGCGTCTCGCGAAGCTGTCCGGCGGCGTAGCGGTCATCAACGTCGGCGCTGCGACCGAGGTTGAGATGAAGGAGCGCAAGCTGCGCATCGAGGATGCTCTGGCTGCGACCCGCGCTGCGGTAGAAGAGGGCATCGTTCCCGGCGGCGGAACGGCTCTGATCAACGCCTCCAAGGCGGTTGCGAAGCTGCTGCCCGAGGTTTCCGGCGACGTGAAGACCGGCGTGAACATCGTTCTGCGCTCTCTCGAGGAGCCGGTACGCCAGATCGCGGCGAACGCGGGCGTGGAAGGCTCGCTGATCGTTGAAAAGATCAAGGCGAAGAAGTCCGTTTCCTACGGCTACGATGCTGCGAAGGACGAATATGCCGACATGCTCGAGCGCGGCATCACCGACCCGACGAAGGTCACCCGCTCCGCGCTGCAGAATGCGGCTTCCGTTGCGGCGATGGTTCTGACCACGGAATCCATCGTAACCGACATCCCCGCTCCGGAACCGGCCCCGGCAGCCCCCCAGGGCGGCATGGGCGGCATGTACTAACAAGGCTGCGCCTTGAGGCGCTTGCTGCCGCGTATGGTCACATCGAAATCGGGTCGGATAGCGACCCGATTTCTTTTTGGATTCGGGGAGATGCTTTCTTCCCATCTTGCCGTAAATTGCACCGGATAGCGGCGCAATTTACTATGTTTCTGCTGTTTTATCAAGGCGCACGGGAGCGTTTCACTGCTCCTGTGCGCCTTTTCATATTGCATGATTATTGGGTAAAACAAATTGCACCGCTGTTCGGTGCAATTTGTGGTAAATTGGGAACGGCGAATCGCTGCGTACAGCCTGAGATTTTGAGTCGCTTCCCGACTCAAAATCGTGCGACCAAGCGCGGCAGCAACCGCCTGAAGGCGCCGCCTTCAGAGGAGGTATTCGTATTCCCAGCGGATCAGATTGTCTTCGAAATCGAAGATGTCGATCGAGTAGCCGCCGACACTGTTTTTGAGCTTGGCGATTACGCGATTGCCGGATTCGCTGACGAGCATGCTTTCGCAGACAAAGCCGGCCTTCGACGCGGTCGTGCCCTGATAGCCGGTCAGTACGCGATCCATGTATTCCTCGCGACCGGCAACGAGCGTGTGCTCCGTCTCCGTGTGCAGAAACCACATGACCTCCGGGTGCAGACAGCCGCGGAAGGTCGCCCAGTCGCGCTCGTTTTCCGCCTGAAAGAACTTTTCCAGAAGCTTTTCATTCGTCATTTTGCCAATTCCTCCATGTAGCTTTGATTGATTACGTTGAATGCGCCATGCGTCGTAATCCGCAGCTCCGGAATCACCGTGAGCGCCATGAACGACAGCGTCATGAACGGGTCGACGCCCTTCGTAACGCCCAGCGCGTGCGCCGCCGCCTTCGCGTTTTCCAAGAGCTCGAACGTCTCCTGAAGCGGAAGCGCGCTGATCAGCCCGGCAATCGGCAGCGGAACCTCCGCGCGCACTTCGCCGTTTTCGACCACCGCAATGCCGCCGTGCATGTCGCGAATGCGATTCACCGCAAAGGCCATGTCCGCTTCGCTCGCGCCAACGACAATGATGTTGTGCGAATCATGCGAAACGCTGGTCGCAATCGCGCCGCGCTTCAAACCATAGCCGGCCAGATACGCAAGGCCCACATGCCCCGTGGCGTGATGCCGCTCCACGAGCGCGATTTTCAATAGGTCATGAGATGCGTCCATTGCCTCCGCAAAGCCCAGATCGCGGGAGAGGATTTCGCCCGGAATCATGCCGATGACCGGAAGCGGCCGGGCCGCGGCGAAGGTTTCGGGCGAGACGGGCGCAATGTGAACCGTGTCGCGCGCCGCCTGCGCGAGCGGCAGCGGAATCTCGGGATCCGGAAACGGCGCGAGCGTCCCATCGTATACGAGGGAGCCGCGCTTGAATACCTTCTGAATCTGAAAGGAGCGGAAATCGTCGATCACCGCGAAATCGGCCAGATAGCCCGGCGCAATCGCGCCCTTGTTGTTCATAAGGAAATAGCGCGCCGCGGAATGCGTGCCCACCTTCGCGGCGGCAATCGGGTCCGCGCCCATCGCAATGGCCGAGCGAATGATATCGTCGATGTGCCCGGCGGACACGAGCGCGTCCGGATGCTTGTCGTCGGAGCAGAACATGCAGCGATCCATGTGCTGGCGATCGATCAGCGGGTGCAGCGCGCGCAGATTGTGCGCCGCCGTGCCCTCGCGAATCATGATGAACTGCCCGAGCCGCAGCTTTTCGAGCGCGCCGGAAAGATCGGAGCATTCATGATCGGAATAAACGCCCGCGGCGATATACGCGTTCAGCGCCCGGCCGGTCAGCCCCGGCGCATGGCCGTCGATCTTCTTGTGATGGCTCTGCGCGAGCACGATTTTCTCAATCGGCGTGTCCATAGCGCCGGTTACGCCGGGAAAATCCATCATTTCGGCCAGCCCCAGCACCTTCGGATGCTCGAAATACGGGTCCAGCGCCTGCCAGGAAAGCGTGCAGCCGGATTCGTCCTCCGGCGTGGCGGGCACGCACGAGGGCAGCATGAAATGCACGTCCAGCGGGAGCGAATCGCACGCGGCGAACATGTAGTCCAGCCCTTTGGTGCCCATGACGTTTGCGATCTCGTGCGGATCGGCGATTACGGTGGTGGTTCCGTGCGGGAGCACGGCGCGCGCGAATTCCGCGGGGGAGACGAGCGCGCTCTCTAAGTGAATGTGCGAATCGATAAATCCCGGAAGAACGATCGAATCGGCCATGTCATATTCGGTTTTGCCGGAATATTCGCCGATTCCGGCGATCAGACCCTCGGCCACGGCGATATCGCCGCGAACGAGCTCGTTGCTGAATACGTTTAAATAGGTCGCGTTTTTGAGCACGACGTCCGCCCTTTCCAGACCGGCGGCCACGCGCACGATGCGCTTTTTCTTTTCGAGCTTGCGCTCAATTCTCTTTGGATCGGTCGGCAAGAAGATCACCTCCGCGCTTTTTTCCATTATATCGGGTTTGAACGCGCGTTTCAAGATCGTTTATGCGGAATTGGGGCGCGAAAATGTATGATTGGGAGACTTTTTATTGAAAGCGTCGCCGCACGCATGCTATAATCAGATCAACCAAAGAACGAAAGGGGTTTGCAATATGGATTACGGAAGAATTATACTGATTGCGGCGATCGCGGTCGCCGCGCTGGCGCTGCTGTTCACGGGCTATCTGAAGGCCCCGCCGGACACGGCCTACATCGTTTCCGGCCCGCGAAAGAAGCGGATTCTGATCGGCCGGGCGGGCTGGAGAATCCCGTTCCTCGAGCGCGTGGACAAGCTGTCGCTGCAGGTGATGCAGGTGGACGTCAAGACCAGCGAGGCCGTGCCGACGAACGAATTCATCAACGTCGTGGTCGACGGCGTGGCGAATATCAAGATTTCGTCCGACCCCGAGCTGCTTGCGCGCGCGGCGGAGACGCTGCTGGGCATGCCGCGGGAGCAGCTGATTGCGATGGTCACGCAGGTGCTCGAGGGCAACATGCGCGAAATCGTCGGCTCCGTGGGCCTGAAGGAAATGGTGCAGGACCGTCAGGGCGTGGCGAAGAAGATTACCGAAAACGTGGTTCCCGATATGCAGAAGCTGGGCATTGAGGTCGTGAACTTCAATATTCAGAACTTCAAGGACAGCGCCGGCACGATCGAGAACATGGGTATCGACAATGTCGAGCAGATCCGCAAGAACGCACAGATCGCCAAGGCGAACGCGCAGCGCGACATCGCGATTGCGACCGCGCAGGCGCAGCAGCAGTCCAACGCCGTGCGCGTCGAATCCGAAAAGCACATCTCCGAACAGGATATGGAGCTGGCGGTTCAGCAGAGCGAAATGCGCATTCGCGCCGACGCGAAGCGCGCCGAGGCGGACGCGGCCTATTCCATTCAGCAGGAGAATCAGCGAAAGACGATCGAGGTTACCCGCACGGACGCGGACATCGCGCGCCGCGAAAAGGAAGCGGAGCTGGCCGAGAAGGAAGTGGCGCTCATGGAGCGCAAGCTGGACGCGGAGGTGCGCAAGCAGGCGGACGCGCAGCGCTATAAGGCCGAGCAGGAAGCGGCGGCCGAACTGATTCGCCGCCAGCGCGAGGCAGAGGCCCAGCGCTACGAGGCCGAACAGCAGGCGGAGGCCCGCAAGGCCGAGGCTGAGGCGCATCGCTTCGCCATGGAGCAGGAGGCCGAGGGTATTCGCGCGCGCGGCGCTGCGGAGGCGCAGGCAATTCGCGAAAAGGCCGAGGCACAGAAGCTGATGGGCGAGGCGTCGGTGCTGGAAATGGTGCTCCGGACGCTGCCCGAGGTGGTCAAAAACGCCGCCGAGCCGCTTTCGCAGACGGATAAGATCGTCATGTACGGCGACGGCAACGCCACGCGCATGGTGCGCGACGTAATGGGAAGCGCCAATCAGATCATGGAGGCGCTGAAGGAGGGCTCCGGGATCGACGTTTCGGCGCTGATTTCCCGCATTGCCGCGCCGAAGAACACCGAAGAAACGATAGAAGGGGAAGAATAAATGGAAGAGAACAACGAGGCGCGCCCGATTGCGAAAAAGCGCGGCGGAATCGGCAAATGGATTTTATCGGCGCTGATTGCGATTCTGGTTGTGATTTGCCTCGCAACCTGCATGAAGACGGTGCCGACCGGATACACGGGCATTCTCACCACGTTCGGCCGCGTGGAGGAGGCGAATCTGGAGGCGGGCTTTCATTTGAAAGCCCCGTGGCAGAAGATCGTGCTGATGGACAATCGCGTTCAGAAGGTCACGGTGGAAACGCAGGCGTTCAGCTCGGACATTCAGCAGGTCGACGTGCGGCTGACGATCACCTATCGCATCGACAACGACGCGGCCTCGAAGCTGTATCGCCAAGTGGGGGTTCAGTATTACGACAAGGTGATTTCCCCGCGCCTGATGGAGAATACGAAGAGCGTGTTTGCGAAGTATTCGGCCGAGGGCCTGGTGGAGCAGCGCGCGACGCTGGCCGAGGAGGTGCGCACGCTGATGGCCGCCGATCTTTTGGAATACGGCGTGCAGGTCGAGAGCATCGCAATTGAGAATATTGATTTCTCCGATCGATTCACCGATGCGATCGAGGCCAAGCAGGTGGCCACGCAGGAGCTCCAGCGCGCAACGACCCAGCAGGAGCAGACCAACATGGAGGCGAAGGCGGCCGCGGAGCGGGAACGCATCGCCGCGCAGGCGAAGGCCGATGTGGAAAAGATCAACGCCGACGCGGAGGCCTATTCCATCAAGACCCGCGCCGAGGCCGAGGCCGCCGCGAACGACAAGATCGCCAAATCGCTGACCGAGGCGCTGATTCGCTATACTGAGGCGCAGCGCTGGAACGGCGAGCTGCCGAGCACGTTCCTGGGCTCGTCTGACGCGCTGCCGGTGATCAACGTGGATGGAAACGGCGGAAATTAAGGTAAAAATGTTAAATCGCACTGGAATGGAAACATTTTCCTGCGCTCGCGGGTCTAAGTGAATGAAGCCGATAAGGTGAATCGACTTGTTAAAGGAGGATGAGACCCATGAAAAGGCTGTTGAGCGTGGTACTGGTTCTGGCGCTGGCGCTGACCGGATTTGCAATTGCGGAGGCCGTGTCGAGCGACCGGACGCAGCTGTCGACCGAGGCGCAGATCGCCGCGATGGCGCCGATTCTGGACGCGGTGGCAAAGAACGCCGCGGAATACGATGTGGAAAATCCCGAAATGGTTTGGAAGATCGCGGGCAAGGTGGCCGAAAACGTAAAGGGCGCGAACCCGACGGCGACCGAGGAAGAGATGTTCGCCTATGCCGAGGCGTGCTTTGCGGGCCTGGACGCGATGCCTGAGGTTGCGGGCGACACCGTATCCAACACCGCAGATATGAAGGGCTATGTCGTAAAGTCGAGCGAGGATGCGCTGACCACGATTGTGGTGCACTATTCGATCGACGCGGAGGGCAAGCTGTACGCCGTCGTGAACGTCTATGATGCAAAGAACGAGATCGTCGATACCGCAGTGGTGCGGCTCGCTGCCAACGAGGCGGCGGACGCGGCGTATCCGATGAGCGTGGAAGCGGTCAATCCCAACGTGGACGGCGTTGAATTCACGGAAGAAGTGAATTGCCACATTCCGTTTATCAAGCCGGTTGCGGTAGAGCCGACCGCCACGCCCGAGCCGAAGGAGCTCAAGCGGGGCGTTACGGGCGAAAAGGTCAAGGAAATGCAGAAGCGCCTGCGCAAGCTGGGCTATCTGGCCATGTATGCCGACGGCGATTTCGGCCCCCGCACCGAGGAAGCGGTCGAGCTGTTCCAGAAGACCGCGGGCCTTGAGGTGGACGGCATTGCCGGCTACAGGACGCTGAAGGCGCTGAATGACAAGGACGCACCGAAGTGCACCGATTACATTTCTCTGGAAAAGGGCGACAGCGGCAGGCGCGTGGCTGAATTGCAGAATGCGCTGATCAAGCGCGGCCTGCTGCCCGAGAGCAAGGCGACCGAGAAGTACGACGGCGACACCGTGGACGCGGTGAAGGAGTTCCTTTCTCAGAACGGCCTGAACGGCGACGGCAAGAAGATCGCCGCGGACGTGGTCAAGAGCATCGTGGAAATCCCTGCGCCGACCGAAGCGCCGACCGAGGAGCCCACTCCGGAGCCGACGGAAGCGCCGACCCCCACCCCGGAACCGACTGCGGCCCCGGCGACGGAAGCTCCGACGCAGACCGAGAGCCCGTCCGGCGGCTCTGAAGCGGGCGAGGGCGGGCAGCCGTAAATCCGTTTCCCAAGGGACGATTGCGAAAGGCGATCGTCCCTTTTGCTGCGCTGGAAGCGGGAAAACGAAGCGACATGAGATTTTAACAGTCCGCGCGTGAACTTTTTTGCGCGAGGGGCTGTCTAAGATATTGTAAATCAGAGCGAGACTGATTTGAAGGAGGGAAAGACAATGAAGAGGTTCTTGAGCGTACTGCTGATACTGGCAATGGCGCTGACGACGGTGGCGTTCGCCGAAACAGCGACGATTACGCCGGTTGTCGAGGAAAAGGAACTGACGAACGAGGAAAAGCTGACGAAGATGCTGCCGGTGCTGGACGCGATGCTCCGCACGCTGGGCATTGAGGGCGAGGTTCCCTATACGGCGGAGGATCCCGCGCTGGTATGGAATCTGCTGGTTGAAATCGCGAAGAACGAGCGCAAGACCAATCCGCTGATCCTGAGCGACGACACGCTGATGATCGTTCCGAAGAGCGTGCTGCTCGAGTACGCGTCGGCGAGCTTCTTCGGCATGACCGAGCTGCCCGAGATCCCCGCGGATCCGGCGACGGTCGATCTGACGAATACGATCGCCTACGACGCAGTGACCGAGACCTACCGCATCGTGCTGACGGCGGAGGATCCGGCGCTGGAGACGGTCAAGAATGAAACCGTGATCGAGCATTACGGCGTGGAGGCCGAGGGCGACCTGCTGGCCACCGTCGTGCTCTACAATGTGGACGAAGCGACGCAGACCGAAACCCGCGTGGGCGCGCTGCGCGTGAAAATGACCGTCAATCCCGTTCCGGGCACGATTCAGGAAACCGCGCTGCCGCTGAGCGTGGAGGAGGTCGTGCGCGAGGGCGCGGAATTCTTCCCCGATCCGATCGTTGCGGAATACGATTGCAGGCTGGTTTACCCGACGGAGGAGCCGGTCGTAGAGCCGACTGCCGAGCCGACCGTCGCCCCGACCGCGACCCCCGCGGCGGAAAGCGCCTACAGCGCGATGCAGCAGGGCGCGCGCGGCGAGAACGTCAAAAAGCTTCAGAACCGTCTGAACAAGCTGGGCTATGATTGCGGCAGCGCGGACGGCATTTATGGCACGAATACCGCCAATGCGGTGCGCTATTTCCAGAGCGCCGTCGGCATGACCGAGACCGGCAAGGCCTCCGTGCGCATGCAGGAGAAGCTGTACGCATCCGACGCGCCGGAGTTCGTGGAATACGTGCTGCTGAAGAAGGGCGATACCGGCATCCGCGTCGAGGAGCTGCAGAAGAAGCTGCGCAAGCTGGGCTATCTGGCCGAGCCGGTCGACGGCGAATTCGGCGCCCGCACGCAGGAGGCTGTAAAGCTGTTCCAGAAAGCGGCGGATCTGGATGTGGACGGCATTGCCGGAAAGCGGACGCTGAGAGCGCTCGATTCCAGAAAAGCGCCCGAATGCGAAGTTGCCATTACCCTGAAGAAGGGCGATACCGGCGTGCGCGTGACCGAGCTGCAGGACAAGCTGATTGAGCTGGGCCTGCTGGATGCGAAAAAGGCCAGCGGCGTGTACGATAAGAAGACCGTTGCGGCCGTCAAGGCATACATCGATGCAAACGGCCTGACCGGAAACGGCAAGACCGCGGAGGCGAAGCTGGTAGAGGCGATTCTGAACACCACGAAGCCGGTTCCGACCGTGGAGCCGACCGTCGCGCCGACTGCAGAACCCACGGTTGCGCCGACCGTCGCTCCGACCGAGGCTCCCACGGAAGCGCCGACCGAGCAGCCGACCGAGGCTCCCACGGAAGCGCCGACCGAGCAGCCGACCGAGGCTCCCACGGAAGCGCCGACCGAACAGCCGACCGAGGCTCCCACGGAAGCGCCGACCGAACAGCCGACCGAGGCTCCCACGGAAGCGCCGACCGAGCAGCCGACTGAGGCTCCTACGGCGGCCCCGACCGAGACTCCCGCGCCGGTACAGGCGATTACCGACATGCAGCTTAAACAGGTGGTAGACGTGATCAACGCTACTGTGAACGCGGAAAACGAGACGAAGTTCACGACTGCGCAGGCCATGGCGTGGCTGCAGACGCAGCTGCTGATGAAGAACCCGACCGGCGTGTACGATCAGGCGACGGTGGACGCGGTGAAGCTGGTGCAGCAGAATCAGCTGAATTACACCGGCGATGCGATCACCGGCATCGTGGATGACGCGACGGCCGCGTACCTGATGACGGTTGTGGTTCCGGAAAAGTAAATCCCAAAATCGAGAGGGCGACTGCATGTGCAGCCGCCCTCTTGTCGTTTCTCGAAAAAGCGTGGTGTGTTTAGGATTGCAGGACGGCGCGTTCACGCCTGCAGCGCGCCGCGTTCACGCCTGCAGCGCGGCACGTTCAAGCTCGCAGCGCATCACATTCACGCTCACCGCGCGCCGTATTCACGCCCGCAGCGCGTCGTATTTACGCCCGCCGCTCGCCGCGTTCACGCCCGCAGCGCGTCGTATTCACGCCCGCAGCGCGTCGTATTCACGCCCGCAGCGCGTCATATTCACGCCCGCAGCGCGCCGCATTTACGCTTGCCGCGCGCCGCGTTCACGCCCGCAGCGCGGCGTATTTACGTCTGCAGAGTATCGCGTTTACGCCCGCAGCGCGCTGCGTTTAGGCCCACCGCGCGCTGCATTCACGCCCGCTGCGCGGCGTATTTACGTCTGCAGAGTATCGCGTTTACGCCCGCAGCGCGCTGCGTTTAGGCCCACCGCGCGCTGCATTCACGCCCGCTGCGCGGCGCATTCACGCCTGCAGCGCATTCACACCTGCGGCGCAGTGCATTCATGCTTGCAGCACGCCCACATTCACGCTTGCCGCGCGGTGCGTTTAGGATTGCAGCACGGCGCATTCACGCTTGCAGCACGCCCGCAGTGCGCTGCGTTTACGCCCGCAGCGCAGCGCGTTCAAGCTTGCCGCGCGGCGCGTTTATGTCCACTGCGCATTCACACCCGCAGCGCATCGCGGAGCAGCTTCCATTCCGATTTATGCGTCGTGGCGGTTTTCAGCAGGTATTCGCGCACGGCGGCGGAATCGCATTTCAGGAATTGCAGAAGGCGCTCGCATTCCCCCTCGTGCGGCTCGATCGACGTGGCCATCGCGATCAGAAACAGGTTTTCCTCCAGCTCGGAATAGTTCAGTCCCGCGCGCGCCGCGTATTGCGCCGCCGCTCTGCGCGCAAAGCCCGGCGGGAGCAGGCGCAGAACGCGATTCTCCATTTGCCATGCGGACAGGTATTCGGCGATGAATTCAATGCCGCGCAGGTCGCGCGAGGCGTTCAAAACCGGGTAATCGGCCGTGATATGCGTCTCCGCTGCGCCGTATTCGGGATTGTAGAGCCGGAAAAAGCCTGGAATCGCCTCAAAAAAAGTGCCGTCGAAGCATTGGTTGCCGGTCGGCGCGGTGCGCGCGCGCTCGATTTCGTAGGCCAGCTGCGCGCGGCGAATGCGATCGTCGGCAATCGCGCGGCCCTCGGCATACAGATCGTCCAGAACGCCGTTTTGCAAAAGCGCCAGCGCCGCGATCGGCTCGGGAATGGCCTTCAGGCGCAGCGAGAGCGTGTACAGCGTGGATTCGGCGATTCTGCGCGCGTCGGATTCGGCGATGCTCGCGCTGCGGCCGGCGATAAAGGTTTCGCATTGGCGGCGAATCAGGGCGAGCAGGCGGCGATTCAGCGCGGGCGCGTCGATCAGATTCAGCTCCGCCGCGCGCGCAATCAGCGATTCGGCATAGCGCGATTCGTCCAGCGCGTCGCGGGAAAGCAGCGAGGATTGCAAAAGCCCGCTCATTCAAGCCCTCCTTCCAGGCGGTCGGCGAGAAGCGCGACGCTTCCGGCGCAGCGGCCGTCGAATTCATCGCGCATTTTTTGCAGGATGCGTTCGTCGGAAACGGAGGCGGGCAGGCGCGCCCGCAGCGCATGGAACAGCTCGATCAGCTCGCACAGGTCGTTTGCCGGGTCGGTCAAGCAGGGCGAATCCTCGAAGGCCTTCGCAAAGCGCGCGGGAAACGTGAAATCCAGCTCGATTCGGCCGTTTTGCGCGAGCGCGGCGCGGTGAACGGACACCAGCGCGCGCGCCTGCTCCGGGCGCAGCGCGATGGCGCGAATCAGCTCGTCGTCGGGCGGGGCGAGAAACATGGGCATCCCTCCTTTGGGGCAATTAGTATAGCACGCGGAAAATTTGCGCGCAAGACTTGAATTTTTCTGTAAAATGTGGTAATATATAACTGTAAATTCACGAAATAATGCACGGAATGCCCCCTCGTTTCATACGATGCGATGAAACGGGGGGATTTTTTGATGGATTTTGCGATCATCGGCGGCGACAGGCGGTTTGCGTATCTGGCGCAGCGGCTGCGGGAGCAGGGGCGCGACGCGCGCACGCTCGACGGCGCGCCGGGCGTGGAGAATCCCGCGCCCAGACTTACATGGAAGGAGCTGGATCGCGCGCGCAGCGTGGTTATGAACGTGCCGCGCGCGGACGACGCGGCGATTCTCGCCCGCCTGCAGCCGGGGGCGAGGGCGTATTTCATGGGCCCGGGCGAGCCGCCGGACGTTCCGAGCGGGGTGAAGGCAATCGATCTCTGGAAGGACGAACGGCTCGTGTGCGAAAACGCGTATCTGACCGCAGAGGGCGCGATTGCCGCGGCTCTGCGGGCGAGCGAGCGGGCGATTCACGATTGCGAATGCCTGATCGTGGGCTGGGGACGCATCGGCAAGGCGCTTACGGAGCTGCTGGTGGGCATGAACGCGCCGGTCACGGTCGCCTCGCGCAGCGCGCAAGGCAGAAACGGCGCGATCGAGCGCGGCGCGCGGGCGGCGGATACGGCGGAATTGGAAGAGGCGCTGCCCGGCAAACAGATCGTGTTTTCCACGCCGCCGGCGCGGGTGCTGGACGAAAAGCGGCTGCGCCGTTTGGACGAGGACGCGATGGTGATCGACCTTTCGAGCGCGCCCTACGGCGTGGACGTGGAGGCCGCGCGGCGATTGGGCGTGCGCGCGTGGCGGGAACCGGGACTTCCGGGGCGGTATTGCCCGTGGAGCGCGGCGGGCGCGATCCTGCGCGCAATTGAGCGGGCGGAAATGGAGGAATGAATATGTGGCAATCCCTGGCGGGCGCGCGCATCGGCTGCGCGATGACGGGATCGTTTTGCACGTTTAAGAAGGCGTTTGCGGCGTGGCGCGCATTGAAGGACGCGGGCGCGGAGCTGTTTCCCATATTGTCGTTCAACGCTTCGAGCCTCGATACGCGGTTCTATCCGGCGTGCGAGGCGGTGGGGACGTTCGAGGAAATCGCAGGCAGAAAGGCGATTGCGAGCCTGAATCAGGCCGAGCCGATCGGGCCGAAGAAGCTGCTGGATCTGCTCATCGTGGCCCCGTGCACGGGAAATACGCTGGCCAAAATTGCGGCGGGCATTACGGATACGCCGGCGGCGCTTTCGGTGAAATCGCATTTGCGCAACGGCCGGCCGGTGCTGATCGCGCCCTCGACGAACGACGGCCTCGGCCAGAGCGCGAAGAATATCGGCGCGCTGCTGCCGGTGAAGCACGTTTATTTCGTGCCGTTCGGGCAGGACGACCCGATTGAAAAGCCGAATTCGCTGGTCGCGCACTTTGATTCCATTCCGGACGCTGCGCTCGCGGCGCTGAACGAGAGACAGCTGCAGCCGGTGCTGCGCGAATATCGCTGAAAAAGGGCCGCCCCGTTTTTGCAGGGCGGCCTTGGTTTGGGCTTTACAGTTTCCAGCGCTTCGGCAGCGGCAGGCGCTTACGGGCGAGCGCACGCGTTTTTTGAACGAAATTGTAGACGAAGCGATAGTCGTTTTCCGCAATTTCGCCCTCGGAGAACGCGGCGCGGCTGCAGATTTCGATGGCGCGATGGTATTTGGCCGCCATGTCGCCGCCCAGATCCGCGCGAACGGTCGGTTCGAAGCCGGAGGGGGACACGCAGTCCGGCCAGCGATACATCGTTCGCAGCAGGTCGAACAGGTATTCATACAGATTCTGAACGGCCCTGCGGCGATCCTTCAGGCGGAACCGGCGCTTTAGCGCGGCGCGGCGAATCCGCCGCCGGAGGAACAGAATCAGCAGAATCAGCGCAAGAATCAGCGGCGCGGCGCGCAGCAGCAGCCGGAAAATCGGAGTCAGCCGCTCGATGGGCGGTTCCTGCTGCTCGTCCGGGTCTTCGCTGAGATCCTCCGTCATGTCGAGACTGTTTTCAATTGGCGGCGTTTCGGACGGCGCGTCGGCGGCGGAAGAGTCCTGCGCGCCGGTTCCGGAGAGCGCATCCTCGCGCTCCATGAGGTTTAAATAGCCCGGCGCGGTCTCAAACGGAATCCAGCCCACGCCGTCCTGATAGATCTCCGCCCACGCGTGCGCGTCCGAGGCGGTCAGGGTAAAGGGCACGCCGGACTGCGCGCTCGCCGCGCGCTCCGGAGTAATCAGATAGCCCTCCACATAGCGCGCGGGAATGCCGAAATAGCGCATCATCATCGCGGTGGCCGCGGCATAGTGCGCGTCGCCGCCCGATTGCGATTGCGTCAGGAAGGATTCGATGAAGTCCGCGCCGGAGAAAGAAGCGCCCTCCGCATATTCGCAATGCGCGTTCAGCCATTCCAGAACGCGTCTCTTCGCCTGCGCGTAGTCCATGTGCGCGTTTTTGGGATGCGAATACTCGCCGAGCAGCTCCGCAAGGCATGCGCGCAGCTCGTCCGGAATCTCCAGAAAATGCGCGTAAACAAAGCGGTTGTAGTGGCTTTCGTCGGTGAGATACGCGCTGATCGCCTCGTCGCCGGCGGCCTCGCGCTCGGAAAGGGCGCGCGCAAGCGTCGCATAGCGCTTGACCTGATTGGAGGCCGATTGAAGCGCATAGCTCGTTAAGCCGCGCAAGGACAGATTCCGCAAACGAATATCGCCGATATCGGCAGAATCGGGAAGCGACCCGTTCAGCGAAATCAATTCATACGGCGCGTAAATCACATCGCGCGGCGCGCCGAGATGGCGAATCTGAATGTCGATCGCCTCGCCCGCGCCGTCCAGCAGCGCGCTCAGCGCGGCGAGCTGCGTCTGGCCGTAAAAGCCGTCCCGGTGCAGCCAGTAAAACAGCTCCGCGCCGTCCCAGAGCGATTCGGGCGCGGCGGCTCTCCAGGCGCTTTGCGCGTATTCGCCGCCGACATAGCCGCGCAGATACAGGCTCTCCGGCCGGCTCATCGTAATTTCCAGCATGGGCGCGTCAGTTTTGCGCAGATGGGAAAGCTGCGAAAAATCGCCCTGCGGGAGGCTCATGTCGCTGCGATCGCCGAAGCGCGCGGTTTGAATCCACGCGTTCGCGGCCTCGTGCAGCGCATTCAGCGGTTCAAATGCGCAGCCGATCGGCATGACGGCCGTTGCCAGCGCCAGCGCGACGCACAGCGCCGCAAACAGCCCGCGCGAACGCGGCCTTTCCGGAAGGCGCAGCAGAATCAGCCCGCAGACCAGCGCGGCGATGCAGACGCTCGGCGAACGCATGCCCAGCAGCCAGTCTGGCAGAAACAGCATTAGCGCAGTCAGCCATCCGAAAAGCGACGCGCGCGCCCGCGCCATCCAGAGGCAGAAAAGCGCAATCAGCAGCGCCGTCCAGACGATTGCGACGGGCAGCGCGGCCTCCGATGCGGAAACGCGCGGCAGATTATAGGCCATGCGCGCGCCGATAGACGCGGAAACGCCGTTCAGCTCCGCGCACAGTCCGCCCGCCAGATCCAGAAAAAACAGGCTGAATGCAAATCCGGCGCACAGAGCGAGAAACGCGATTCTGCCGCCATGGCGGGTTTTGCAAAGCGGCGGCAGAACCGGAATCAGCGCCGCGCCCGCGAGCAGCGGCGCGGAAAGCCCGTCCGCAAAGCGCGCGAAAAAGCTCCCCGCCATGCCCAGAAACAGCATAAGCGCAGTGAGAATACCCGATGGAGAAAGCGCGCCGCGCGCATTTTCAGAATCGCGGCGCAGTTGAAGCGTGCTCATTGTTCGACTCCTCAGACCATGAGATGGGCGAGCGCCTCGCGCAGACAGCTGACCGCGCCTTCGGGATCAGTCTGAGGCAGCAGCAGCGTCGCGCGGCCGTCCAGCGCCGCGAGGCCCTCCGTTTGCGCGGCGGCAAAGATCAGCAGGCGGCTGTATTCCGGCATTTCCTGCTCCAGCAGGCGCGCAACCATGCCGGACGCGTCGGGCGCGCAGCGGGCGGAGAGCAGAGCGCCCTGTTCGCCGTAAAGATCGTCCGTCTGCGCGATATCGCGGGTTTCCAGAATGCCGAGTTCGCGATGGATCCATGCAATCCGGTGCGGAATGCCCGCGTCTGCCAGCGCCAGCGAGCAGCTGATCAGCGCCTCGCAGGCCGCGCATACGTCGTCCGGATACACGGCTGCCTTCGGGCAATTGTCCAGCAGCAGGAGAATGGCGCGCGATACCGGCAGCGACGCTTCGCGCACCACGGTGCGATCGTATTTCTCGCTCAGCTTCCAGTGAATGCTCTTCATCGCGTCGCCCTCGCGGTAATCGCGAATGCCAAACAGCTCGCTGGGATCGCCGCCGGGGAGGTCGGGCGAATAATCGTCGCTCTCCGGATTGGGCAAATCGTGCTGCGCGAGCTCGATCGCAATTTCGAATGCGTCCGGCAGAATCAGCGCGGCGGCGCTTTCCGTAAGGCGAATTTTTTTCCTGAACAGATTCAGGGGATCGGCGATCTCCGCGCAATGGATTTCCACGCGCAGCCGGCCGCAATGCGGGCTTGCGATTCGGAGCGTTTCCTCCGGCGAGCGGATCTCAAAGGAGAGCTCGTCGCCGCACAGGAGATTGACCGCACGCCCGCGCAGGCGCAAATGCATGCCGCCGATCAGCGGCCCGGCGGAGAGCGCAATTCTCGCCGGAATTTCCTCGCCTTTGGCGGCGCTTTCGGGAAGCGCAATGCAAACGCGCAGCCGCCGAACCGCGATTTTCCACAGAATCAGCGAGCCCGCGGCCAGCGCGGCGCACAGCGCCGCCAGCAATGCAAACAGCGCGTTTCCCGCAAGAACCGCCGCCGCGCAGAGAAGCAGCAGCGCCAGAAGATACGCGCATCGATTCAGAAACATATTCAGGCCCCCGCCAGCGGCATGCGCACGAAGGAGAGCACCTCGCGGATAACGTCCTCCTGCGCCTTGCCGGCCAGCTTTGCCTTGGGGCTGAGAATCAGGCGATGCGCGCAAACATCGCCGAATACGGCCGCGGCGTCCTCGGGCAGCACGTAATCGCGCCCCTGAATATAGGCGTGCGCCTGCGCCATTTTGAGCGTGGCCAGCGCGCCGCGCGGCGAAACGCCCAATTGCACGACCGGGCTTTCGCGCGTGGCCTGCGCCAGATGCGTGATGTATTCCAGAATGGAATCGGTCACGCGCAGTTGCTCCGCCTCGCGCTGCATGCGCTGAATCGCCGCGCAGTCGACCGCCTGCGCCACGCTGCTCAGCGGGTTTTCAGCCCGGCGGTCGCGCAGTATGCTCACCTGACTGTTGAAATCCGGATAGCCCATTTTAAGGCGCACCATGAATCGGTCGAGCTGCGCCTGCGGCAGCAGCTGCGTGCCTGCCGTGCCCACGGGATTTTGCGTGGCGATCACGATAAACGGATCGGGCAGCGGGTGCGTCTCGCCGTCGATCGTGACCTGCCGTTCCTCCATGACCTCCAGCAGCGCGGCCTGCGTCTTGCTGGAGGTGCGGTTGATTTCGTCCGCCAGCAGCAGATTGCACATCACCGCGCCGGGCTTGTACTGGAGCGCGCCGGTGGCCTTATCGTAAATCGAAAAGCCCACGATGTCGGAGGGCACGACGTCCGGCGTAAACTGAATGCGCCGGTATTCAATGCCCATTGCGCGGCTGAACGCCAGCGCGAGCGTGGTTTTGCCCACGCCGGGAACGTCCTCCAGCAGAATGTGTCCGCGGGAGAGAATCGCCGTGAGCGCGCGCAGGAGCACGTTGTCCTTGCCCACGATCACCTTTTTCACTTCGCTGAGAATGCTTTCCGCCTGCTGATTCATGGCTCAATTCCTTTCTTTTTTTACCATTCCTTGCCGTAATTGCTCGAGCCACCGGCCATTCCGCCGCCGATGTCCTTGCCGAGGGCGAGCGTGAAGCGAATGCGAATCGCGTCGCCGTCCTTCGGGAAGCATTCGGACATGCCGTAATTCGGGTATTGGCCGTTGACGCTGTACATCCAGCCGGATTCGGCGGTGAAATCAAATTCGCCGAGGCTGTTTTCGTAATAGCTGTTGGTCCACATCACGCCGTCCTCGTCGAGCGCCTCCTCCAGATCGTGCGGGATGGAATAGCCGTTCGTGATGCCGTTTCGGATGATGTGCTTTAAATAAAACCCGTCCGCGAGCGAGCCGCTGTACTGGTATTCAAAGCCGTTCGCCTCCAGAAGCTGCGCCACGGGAACCACCAGATTCTGCCCCTGATAGATATCCACGGTTGCCGGCGCAATCAGCGTTCCGAGGCCCACGGTCGTGGCCTCCAGGCTGATCGTGATCGAGCCGATTCGCTCGCCGTCCGCAACCGCCGTGCAGTAAACGGCATAGCGATAGACCGTATAGCGATCCTCATAGTCCCACACCGTGATCACCACGGAGTTCTCGCCGCCCAGCAGATCCAGGCGGTAATAGGTCGCGCCCTCGTCCTCGCCGCGATCCTCGAGCGTGGTTCCGTTCAGCTGAACGGAAATGTGGTCGCCGTAAATGCGCTGGCCGGAGCCGTCCTCGCCGCGCACCTGCAGGGTAAACCGGCTGCCGGTCACGGACATGTCCTTTGCGAGGTTCGTGGCGATGCGCGGCATGGTTTCGTCCGCGTCCTCCGCATCCACGATCAGATAGCGATGATAGGCGACGATATAGCTCTGCATCGTCTCCGCGCCGTCCACGTCCGCGGCCTTCAGGCGAATCCGGTTGTTGCCGCGCGCGAGCACGCACGAATAGCTGCCGTCCGTTCCGGAAAGCGTTTCGCCGTTGACCACAACGGTCAGCGTCGCGCGCTCGGTTCCGCCCGCGAGCGCGGCATGGAAGGTGAAATTCGGATCGTCGACCTCGCGATCGTAGAGGTCGGTCGAGATTTCCATGCCGTCCGGGAGCTCGGCGACTATGCGGAAGACCTGCTCGAGCTGGTCGCCGCCGCCGCTGGCGACGAGGCGGATTTCATTTTCGCCCTCGTTCAGGCGCGCGGAATAGCGATTGCCGCTGGGCTCGATTTTTTCGCCGTTTAAATAGGCGGCGAGGGAGGCGCGGCTGCTGCCGAGAGAGGCGTAGGCCGTGAACGAAAAGCCGAGCTGATTTACGGTGCGATCCGCCAGATCCGTGGTAATGATCAGCCTTTCCGGCTCCAGATAGAGCGTATATGTTTTGGAAACCTGAATGCGGTGTCCCTCCGCGCCCTCATAGACGACGGCGATTTCAATCGTATTCTTGCCCTCGGCCAGCATCAGCGCGCCGCTGAACTGCGGAATCACCTTGCCGTTCAGGCTCACGGAAACGCTCTGCACGCTCAGATCCGGCTGCTTGTGCGTAATTTTCAGATCCTGCTCGCGCGAAGAGACGGTCGAGCCGTTGATGAGGTTCGTCGTAAAGTAAATCCGCTGCGTTTCCTGCGCGTTTTCACCGGTTCCGGGTGCGGCGGAGGCGTCCGGGCGCGGCGTAACCAGCGCGGGCGCGGTCGGCGCGGGATAGGAATCGCCGTCGGCGCGGCGCGTGGGCGCGGGCGTAATGGAATCCGGATTCGGCGTAATCAGCTCCGGAAGCGCGGTCGGCGCGGTGCTGGGCTCCGGCGTGGGGGCCTGCGTGGGCGCGTCGGTCGGCGCGGCGGAGGCGTTCAGCTCCGAGCTTTCCAGCGAAAGCTCCAGCGCGCTTTCCTGCAGCATGTGCGCGCTTTCCTCGTCGCGCTGCGCAAACGGGTTTTCGCCGGTTTCCGCCTTTCGGGAGGAAAGCATGTAAACGAGCCCGCCGATCAATGCAAAAACGATGATCAGCGCGAGGATTTTCTGAAGGAGCGGGCGATTCTGCATGGCGGTTTCCTCCGTGGAAAAAATTCAATAAAAAAGCCGGCTGCGGAAAGCAGCCAGCGAAATAAAGCCTGTTTGAAAGCAGACCAACATCGCCGCTTTCTTCCCACCGAAAAAAACGTGCGGGCATTTGCAGCAGGTCTTCTGACTCAGGATCGTCCAAGCGCGCGGCCTTCCCGATATTCTCAGTGGCATATGGCGCGTTTGTCCCCTTTACAGCAGCGGAGGGCTGTTCCGGGTTTGCACCGGATTCCCTTTTAAGATCGCGGGCGCGATCACTGCAAAGCCAATATGAGCGTTGTTCAAGGGCTATTATAAAGCCCGGGCGCGCAAATTGTCAATGATTTATTGCCGGAGAAAATGGATTTATTGGTAAAATTCATGATTTGGGCAAAATATGGGTTGACGCTTTGTGAATGTTCGGATATAATGAAGGTGCTTAAATTCAAGGTGTCGTCTGCACAATTGCGTGCGAGACGGTGAAAAGGGAACACGGTGCAAATCCGCGACAATACCCGATTACTGTGAGGGCGACGAAAGCGCGAAAAACGTCATTGATCGCAAGATTGAGAAGACTGCGCGAGTAGGATGAACCTAAGCCAGGAGACCTGCCTTGAGTTGAATAGCTCATTTTCGGGAAAGAATGATGACTGTTCGGGCGTTGCTCTGT
>CAKUKM010000017.1 GCA_934663595.1 uncultured Clostridia bacterium
CGCTGAAGGAGCAGAAGCTGCGCTTCCCGATGCCCATGGCGCTGTGCTCCTATTGCCTGGGCGAAACGAAAATCGGCGCGGAATACCAGATCGGCAACCTGCGCAAGGCGGATTGGGGGGACGAAGCATGAGTGCCATGGAAAATGTAAAGCTCGCCGCGCTTTTGGCGCAGTGGCCCTTCGTCCGCGACTGGCTGGAGTCCTATCGCTTTGCCTATGATCCCGAAAGGACGCTGGCGGAATGCGTCGCCGCTGCGCCCGACGGCTATTTTCGCGACATCGACCGCACGCGGGACGGCTTCGTGCGCGAGCTGGAGCAGTATATTTGCGATATTCGCGCGCTTCTCGGCGAAGAGGACGAGGCCGTCGAAACGGTCAGTCTCCTGCCCGGCCATGACAAGAGCGGCGCGCCCGAGGGCTTTGAGCGCATCGACTGGCATGCCGGCGAGGTCATCGCCATCGTGGGCGCGACGGGCAGCGGCAAAAGCCGTCTGCTGTCCGACGTCGAATGGTGCGCCAATGGCGACACGCCCACCGGCCGCCGCGTGCTGATCAATGGAAAGCCCGTCGCTCGCAGCGAGCGGGGCAAGCGGCACATCGTCGCGCAGCTTTCGCAGAACATGAATTTCGTCATCGACGCGACGGTTTCGGAATTTCTGCGCCTGCACGCCGGAAGTCTGCGCCGAACCGACCCCGAGGGCGACGCACGCCGTGCCTTTGAGCGGGCCAACGAGCTGGCCGGCGAGGCGTTCGGCCCGGACGCACCGCTGACCGGGCTGAGCGGTGGCCAATCCCGCGCGCTGATGATTGCCGATTGCGCCGTGCTCTCCGACGCGCCCATCGTGCTCATCGACGAGATCGAAAACGCGGGCATCAATCGCCGCCGCGCCCTGAGCGCGCTCACCGGCGAAAACAAGATCGTCCTCATGGCCACGCACGACCCGGTGCTCGCCCTGCTGGCCGACCGGCGGCTGGTCATTCGCGGCGGCGGAATCAGCGCGGTATTGGAAAAGAGCGAAGCGGAAAAGGCCGCGCTGCGCGAGGCAGAGGCCATGGACGCGCGGCTGATGCAAATGCGCGAGGCCCTGCGCTCCGGCGCGCGGCTGGAGTCGACGAACTGACCCATCTAAAAGGAGACTGCTCCATTCGAGCAGTCTCCTTCCGTTTTCCACCGCGCTTTTACTTAAAATATTTCCCGCACTCCTTTTCCAGCTCCAGCCACACCGGGTATTCGGCGCCGTTTGCATCGAAGAAGGCCTTCAGGTCGCGATTCAGCGCGCTCATTTCGTCGATCGCGTTCATCGCATGGTCGGACACGCAGATTTTTCCGAGGCTCGTTGCGCATATGAGCTTGAAAAAGCGCAGGCAGGTTTTGCGATACGCATCGCCCTCGAACTCCGCGTCCTCCTTGGGAAGAATCGCGTGTCCGGCGTTTCGAATGGCGCGATAGGCCTCGATATTGGCATCGATCATCCGGCTCAAATAGGCCGTATTGCCCTTGAGCTTTTTCAGATTGCCGTCCGTCTTATAGCACGCAAAGGCCGCCGGAAGCACAAACGCCGCATGGCAGAGAAGGAAGTCCCCCATGTTCGGCTCGTAGACCACTTTGTATTTCGTGCCGCCGAAAATCTGCCCGATCAGCGATTCGTTGGACGGCGCGCCCTGAATCTGGCCGATGGTGATCTTTTTAAGATCAATGGACGCGACATAATCGCTTTCCCGGTGCCCCGCCGAGGACGCGAACGCGAACAGCACATTCTTCTCCGGCAACGAAGCGGCGAGCGCTTCTGCGCGCACGTTATTGCCCACGAAGACGATGTTTTTCACCGGATTTGCCCGCAGCACCTCCAGAATCGAATCGAGCTGCGTATAGCGCATCACGACAAAGATCACGTCGTACGCGTCGTCCGGCTTCAGCTCGGTCACGACCGGAATGCGGCTGACCGACATGCGCGGCGAAAACTTATCCTTGATTCGCAGGCCGTTTTTTTGAATTTTCTCCGCCCAACTTCCGCGAGCGAGCAGCGAAACGTCCTTTCCCGCGCGAAACAGATTCCGCGCCAGATTGCAGCCGAGCACGCCCGCGCCAAACACCAGAATTCTCATAGATCAGGTCTCCTTTTCCCAAAAAGCTGCCGTCCTATTATACCATGAATTGCCGACAATGAAAACGGGCCCGAGACAGACAGACGCTTGCCTCGAGCCGATTTCCCCCTGATTTTACTGATCCGCGCTCTCGTACATGCGGTCGGTCGCGCCGATTTCGGGCAGCGCTTCGCCGTTCATGGTCACGTTCAGCGTGCAGCTTTCAAACGTGCAGCCTTCCGCGCGGCCAGCCAGCGCGCCGGGCGTGACGGCGGTAATCTCGCCGCTTA
Organism: uncultured Clostridia bacterium; assembly: GCA_934663595.1. Classification (GTDB taxonomy): domain Bacteria; phylum Bacillota; class Clostridia; order Christensenellales; family Aristaeellaceae; genus Faecivicinus. Next base: position 2,375 of record CAKUKM010000017.1, read on the forward strand.
CCGTGCAATTGCTCACGGCAAACGCGGTTTCCTCGCCATAATAGTAAAGCCCGGTGCCCACCAGCCCGCCGACATGCGTGGCCTCGGGCGCGTCGATCTTGACGGTCACGGTGCAATTCTCAATGATGCCGGGATAATTGGTGGTCACAACGCCCTCGGCTTCCGCCGCGACCTGGCCGTTGGAATGCGTGCCGGCAAAGCCGCACAGGCCGCCGATGGCATGGCCGCCCTTGGCGCTGACGATAGTCACGTCCGCCGTGCAGTTCGAGATGGAATCCATCATCTCCAGACAGCCGCCGATACCGCCCATGCCGACCGGCTCGTTGCCCTCGGCTTTGACCGTGCCCTGTGCGGTGCAGTTGTCAACCATGCCGCCAAAGCCGCCGCCGATGATCAGCCCGCCGCATTCGGCAACGTCGCACTGAACCAGGCCCTCGGAGAAATCATTGTTGCCGATGACCGTCACGGTGACGTTCATCGCGGAGCAATCGGTCACAGGACCCACGTCGCCGCCGATCAGGCCGCCGGTGCAGTTGTTGCCCAGCACGTCCGCGTGGATCACGGAGCAGTTCGTTACGCTGCCCATGCTGTAGCCCACCAGCGCGCCGACCGCCATGGAGCCCGCGTTCGTGCAGTGAACGACGGTGTTTTCAATATTCACGTTCTTGATTTCGCCCACGCTGATGCCAAACAGGCCCGCGCCGACGATGAACTGGTCGTTTTCATAGGTGAGGTTGCTTACCGTATGTCCCTGCCCGTCGAACGTGCCCAGGAACAGCGTGGTGTGATTTTCCATGTCGTTCATGTTGCCGATGGGCGTCCAGTCCACACCCGTCATGTCGAGGTCGGCGGTCAGCGCGAAATACGCGCCCGGGTAGCCGCTCTTGCTGCCGTCGTTTACGGTCGATGCGAGATACGCCAGCTGCTCGACGGTTTCGATCTGCCAGGGATCGTCCGCCGTGCCGCTGCCGCCCGCAAACGCGGTTTCCTCCGCCAGCACCGGAACGCTCAGGCAAACCAGCGCCAGCGCGCAGAACAGGGACAAAATTTTGCAAAGCCGTTTCATTCGTAATCTCTCCTTTGAAAAAAATATTTATGTCAGCGCTTTTGCGAGGACATTTTAGTTAGATTAGTCTAACTATCATTCAAAAGAAAAAGGCGTTCAGCCCTTTTCCGCGCCCAGAAGATCCGCCCAGCCCATGCGGAAGAACCGGCGCAGCCGGAGCGCATAGGCGATCGCGTCCTCCCGGCTCAGCTCGTGGCGAACCGTCTCGAACAGGCCGGAATAGAAGGCGCTCGACAGCATATGCAGCATCAATTCGCCCGTCTGCCCCTCCGCCAGCGCGCCGCGGCCCGTGCACCGCATGAATCGGAGCGTGTATTTTACGTCGATATCGATCAGCGAATCGATCATCTGCTCGCAGCAATCCTTGTCGGAGCAGCGCGTCAGCAGGCGAAAATCGTCCAAATGGTCGTAGAGGTAATTCACCATATCAACCACCTGATCGCCGGCATAGTCGAGCGCGTCGCTTTTTGCCTCGACAGGCCGATCGTCAAACGCCGCCTGCACCGCTTCAAAGCCCTGCAAAAGCCCGTTCACCGTGTCGTCCACCAGCGCGTGAAACAGGCCGGATTTGTCGCCGTAGCGGGTGTAAATGGAGCCGGTGCTGGTGTTCGCCTTGGCAGCGATCACGCGCATGGAGGCGTCCTGAAAGCCCATTTCCATGAACTCCTCCCGGGCGCAGCGCAGCACCTCGTCCGATACGCCCTCAATCCGTTTAGCCACGGAATCGCCTCCCATCCGCAAATTCGAAACAGTGTTTCAAAACACTGTTATGATACATTACAACAGCTCCGCTGTCAAGTTATTTTTGCGCAACGCTTTTGCCGCGCGGCTCCCATTATTTTACACTTTCGTTGCATCTTGAGGGGATAAATGCGTTGAATCTGCGGCGGAAATATGATATAATTCAGACATCTTTCGTCTAAAAGGATGTGACGCGCTTTGCGGAAACGTTTTTGTGCCTTTCTGCTTTCGATAATGCTGCTCGCCGCGCTGATTCCGGCGCACGCCGCCGTGGGCGGAATCAAGCTCAGCGACAGCTACGATATGCCCTATTACATCATCGTGGACATCTCCAACCAGATCACCACGATTTACGACACGACCGACGACCATGTCGTTCGCCAGATGATCTGCTCGACCGGCCGCCACGACACCACGCCGCTGGGTCAGTACATCATGCCCAAGCAGCAGCGCACGCGCGAGCGCGGCGAATGGTACACGTTTCAGGCGTTTGATATTCTCGCGAAATACGCCTCCCGCGTGGTCGGCAATTTCCTGTTCCATTCCGTTCCGTTCACCGCGATGGACGATAGCACCCTGAACGAAGAGGAGGCCGCGAAGCTCGGCCGCCCCGCGTCGCACGGCTGCATTCGCCTGCGCGTGCCGGATGCGAAATTCATCGCCGACAACTGTCTCGCCGGCACTGCGGTTTACATTTACGAGGGCGAGACTCGCAACGAGGATCTGCGCGATCTGCTGCTGGATCGGTCGTATACCGGTGAGGGCGGCGAAACCTACAACGAATTTCTCGGCGTTTCGGACGATCCGACCACGCTCGGCCGCTTTTCCTCCGGCGACGAGGTCAAGGCGCTGCAGCAGCGCCTGCACGAGCTGGGCTATTACGACGGCGAATTCGACGGCAATTACCGCACCACGACGATCGACGCGGTCTCCGCATTGCAAACGGCGCTCGGCGAAGAGCCGACCGGCCAGGCGAGCGCGGAATTCCGCGAAAAGATTCAGTCCGCGACCACGCCGACGGGGCTGAACGTGCCGCTCAAGGTGGGCGACAGCGGCCCCTGCGTATCCGCGCTGCAGACGCGGCTGAAGACGCTCAAGCTCTACGACGGCGATATCGACGGCAACTACTCGTCCGCGCTCGGCGAGGCGGTGCGCCTGTTCAAGCAGGTTTACGGCTATTCCGACGGAACCGACGCCTCGACCGAGGTGCAGAAGGCGATTCGCTATGAATCCGCGATGGTCGCGGGGCTGTTCGTTGCGTCGCCGGATTATGTCTGTGCGCGCGAAACCAGCTCGATTGAAACCGCGAAGGTCGAAACCACCAGCGCGATCCGCCTGCGCACCGCGCCGAATCTGGAATCCGAGGTGCTCGACCGGCTGGAGAACGGTGAATCGGTCGTGCTGCTCGAGGACAATCTGAGCGACGGCTGGGCAAAGGTGCGCTATGGCAGCGACGAGGGCTATATGAAGCGCTCCTACCTGCGCCGGACGACGCAGAGCGTGCTACAGCTGAAATACACCTCCGAGATGAGCGGCCTGTCCTACACGATTGGCGACACCGCCGAGGCGTATCTGAACGGAACGCCGTTCCCGGAGACCGTATTCCGCGAATACCTCGAAAACGGCGGCTCTCCCGAGGAGCGCAGCGAGCTGAAGCGCTACGCCACCATTGAGCTCGGCGACGAGGGCATGCAATTGACGCTGCTGTCCAGTCCCGACGCGTCCGCGGCCACGGGCGTTTCGCTCGCAGACGGCACGCGCGCGGAGGTGCTCGTGAAGGGCGCGTACTGGTCGCTGATTTCGGGCGAGGGCTTCCTCGGCTGCGCGCCGAATCGGTTCCTCACCTTCTGGCAGGGGCCGGAGGATCTGCTGGGCGATCATCTGCGCGACGTATCGATTGATATGAAGAATCAAATCGCCGACGCGGAGCCGCTTTCGGACAGTGACGAGGCCGCGCTGCTCTCCGCCAACGCCGAAATCACCGGCACCCCCACAGCGCTGCCGATCGACGTAAAAAAGAAAAGCGCATAAACGAACCGCCGGCAATCCGCATCGATCGCCGGCGGTTTTTATTCGATTCTAATGCCGCACAGGCGCAGCCAGTCCGGGAAACGCTCGTCGTTTCCAAGAATTGCGCGATAGGTTTTTCCGCTTTTAAGCGGGATCATCAAAACGGCATAGCTCCAGTCCGATTTTCCCATCGTCAGCGTTTCGCCCAGGATTATCGCCGCGCGCTGTGCATCCACGGCGCTGCGCCGAAGCACAATCGCCGTTCCCACGCCCACGCTGATATACCATTCGGCATCATGATAATGCCAGAATCTGTCGCCATAGACGAGCGCCCGATCCTGCAGCGCGTCGAAACCGTCCATGCCGCAGCCCTGCCAGACCGGCCTTACGCAAAACAGGATCTTCCAGATCAGCGGAAACGCTGTAATGCCGATAATAATCGCATCGCTGACTGCCTCAGCCGCAGCGCCGATGCGTAGCTCGCGCAAAGGCGAATCGCCGCCGTCGCCGCCATTCCAATCAGCAGGGTCATCAGCGTGCTGGAGACGATTCCCGTCGCGCGATAGAGATTCCTGCGCGTCGCGCACAGCTTTTTCCCTTTCCGCCTTCGGCTGCACAGATAGCTCGCAGCGCCGCTTATCAGCGCCGCCAGAAGCAAAAACTCTAATTGCGTCATTTTTTTATTAAAAGGGAATCGCCCTCGATTCGGAAGGCGATTCCCCTGTTTTATGCCTTATACGCCCTTGCTTTCGTTGCTGAGCTTCTTGCTGAGGGTCTGGTTCGTGGTGCGAACATGGCCCGGCAGCGGAACGATCTTTGCATCGATCGCATCCAGAATCCAGCTCGGCTGCGGGAAGAACGCCTCCTCCAGCTCGTGCGCCGGAGTGATCCAGTTCTTCGAAGCCACGATGACCGGCGGCGCATCCAGCTCGTCGAACGCCATTTCGGTGATCTGGCGCGCGACCTCGCTCGCGAACGAATTGCGCTCGCACGCGTCGGTGACGATCACGAGGCGGCCGGTCTTCTTCACGGACTCGATCACGGTTTCGTAATCAAACGGAACCAGCGTGCGCGCGTCGATGATCTCGGCCTCCATGCCGTACTTCTCCTTCAGCTCGTCCGCGGCCTTCAGCACGCGATACAGCACCGCGCCGAAGCTCAGGATCGTAACGTCCTTGCCCGCGCGTTTCACATCGGCCTTGCCGAACGGAATCTCATAGTACTCCTTCGGCACGCCGCCCTCGTGGAACTGCTCGCCGACGTCGTAAATGCGCTGAGATTCGAAGAACACGACCGGATCGGTGCCGACCAGCGCGCTCGCCATCAGGCCCTTCGCATCATACGGAGAGGCCGGATACGCGATCTTCAGGCCCGGGATGTGCGCCGTAAGGCTCGACCAGTCCTGAGAATGCTGGGCGCCGTATTTGGAACCGACGGACACGCGCAGCACGACCGGCATCTTGATGATGTCCGCGCTCATCGCCTGCCACTTCGCCATCTGGTTGAACACCTCGTCGCCCGCGCAGCCGAGGAAGTCGCAGTACATCAGCTCGACCAGCGCACGGCCGCCCGCCATCGCATAGCCGACTGCGCTGCCGACGATTGCGGATTCGGAAATCGGGCTGTTGAACAGGCGATGATACGGCAGCGCCTCGGTCAGTCCGCGGTAAACCGCGAACGCGCCGCCCCAGTCGCGCACGTCCTCGCCGTAGGAAACCAGCGTCGGATCCTTATAGAAGCGGTCGACGATCGCCTCGAACAGGCCGTCGCGCAGCTGGAAGACCTTGTTCTTCGAAACGAGCGCGCCGTTTGCATCGAAGCCGTAGCGCTCCTTCTTCGCAATCTGCTGCACGCGCGGAATCTCCTCCATCGGGATATTCACGTCCGGCTTCGCATCGGAGAACGCCTCGACATGGCCGTTGGTGAACATCATGTCGGCAATCGCGTCCGGATTGGCAACCAGATCCATGCGCGGCGAAATCGTCTCGTCGATCGCGAGCTGGAAGTTGCGGAAATTGGTTTCCTTGACGTGCTCGACGATCTTGTCCAGCTCCTCTTCGGTCGCTACGCCCGCATCGATCAGCTGCTGGCGATACGCCGGAATCGGATCCTGCGCCTTCCAGGCGTTGATTTCCTCCTGCGTGCGGTAGGAAGAGCTGTCCGACGGGGAATGTCCGCAGAAGCGGTAGGTCACGATATCGATCAGCACCGGGCCCTTGCCCTCTTCGGCGATCTTCTTCTTGCGGCCGAACGCCTCGATCACCGCCAGCGGATTGAAGCCGTCGACGCGCTCCGCGTTCATCTGATTCGGATTGAAGCCCGCGCCCAGGCGCGCCGGGAAATCATACGCCATGGTTTCGCCGCGGGTCTGGCCGCCCATGCCGTACTGGTTGTTGAAGATCGAGAAGATGACCGGCAGGCCTCCCTTCATTTCGTCGCTCCACAGCTCGGTCAGCTGGCCCATGCCGGCCATATTCAGCGCCTCGAGCACCGGGCCGCGGCCGAGCGCGCCGTCGCCGATATTCGCCATGACCACGCCGGGCTTGCGATTCACGCGCTTATACAGCGCCGCGCCCATCGCAATCGTGCCGGAGCCGCCGACGATCGCGTTGTTCGGGTAAATGCCGAACGGCGTAAAGAACGTATGCATCGATCCGCCGAGGCCGCGGTTGAAGCCGGTCTCGCGCGCGAAGATCTCCGCCATCGCGCCGTAGAGCAGGAAATCGATCGCCAGATCCTTGACCGTCGCGTGCGGCTGCTTTTCAACGACCTTCAGGCATTTGCCGTCCAGGAAGCTGCTCATGATCTTCATCAGCTCGTCGTCCGACAGCTTTTCAATCGCGGAAAGGCCTTTGGCCAGGATGTCGGAATGCGCGCGGTGGGAACCGAAAATCAGGTCGTCCACCGTCATATGGAACGCTTCGCCGACCGCCGCCGCCTCTTCGCCGATGGACAGATGCGCCGGGCCCGGATGATTATAGGAAACGCCGTTGTATTTGCCGTTGATCTTGATTTCGTTGATCATCGTCTCAAACTCGCGCAGCGTGAGCATATCGCGATAGATGTTGATCAGCTGCTCGGTCGTGAAATTGCCGAGCTCGTCCTTAACGGTCTTCTTGTATTGGTTGCACGGAATATCCTCAAAGTGGATATACCCGGATGCGCGCATTTCATTCGGATCTACGAACAACTGCTTGGACATGTTTGCCACTCTCCCCTTTGATTTGATTGTCCGATCGGGAGCGCGCGCCCCCGATCGGTTGAATTTGAATTAGCCGCGCGCCAGCAGCAGCGTGAAGTTCTCCAGATTGGTCTTCAGATCCACCAGGAACTTCGAAGCCGGCGTTCCGTCGAGCGCGCGATGATCGTACGACAGCGACAGATTCATGCTCGGATACACCTTGATCTCGCCGTTTTCCATTTTGAACGCATCCTTCATGGCGCAAACGCCGAGGATGCCGGTCTGCGGCGGATTGACCACGGGCGTGAACGATTCGATGCCGAGAGAGCCGATATTCGAAACGGTAAACGAAGCGCCCTTCAGGTAATCGGGGCTGATCTTGCCCTCCTTGCATTCCTTCGCGAGCTTCTTCGCCGTGTCGGACAGCTCCTTGAGCGTCATCTTGTCGGCGTTGAAGATCGTGGGCACCATCAGGCCGCGATCGGTATCCACCGCCATGCCCAGATGCACGCCGTGGAAATACTTCATGGTCTTGCCATCGTCGATCAGGTTCGCATTCAGCGCCTTGTGCTGCGGCATTGCCAGCGTGCGCGCCACGGCGTACATGATGATATCGTTGATCGAAATCTTCTCCATGCCGTACGGCTCGCCCTTCGCCTTGAACATCGCGCGCGCCTTCTTGACCTCGGTCGCGTCGTAGGACAGGTTGTGGGTCAGCTGCGCCATGCTGGACAGCGAGGTCATCATCGCCTTCGCAATCACCTTGCGCATATTGCTCATCGGCTCGGTATAGCTGTCGTCCACCGGCTCGCCCAGCTTGACCGGCGCCGCTTCGACAACCGCCGCCGCCTCGACGGGCTTGGTCTCCTCGGCCTTCGCCGCGCCGACCAGCTTGCCGGCGGCAATCAGCGCCTGAACGTCGCGCTCGATCACGCGGCCGTCCGGGCCCGTGGGCACGACCTGCGAAAGGTCCGCGCCGCTCTTCTCCGCCAGCGCCTTCGCGCGCGGGGAAATCTTCAGATTGCCGATCGCAACGGGCGCCTCGGCAGTCTCCGCGGCAGGAGCGGCCGGAGCCGTCTCCGCGCCGGGGCGATACGCATCCGCATTCGCGCCGGCCTTGCCGATTACGCACACATTGTCCAGGCACGGCACGTCGTCGCCCTCTTCATAGAAGCGCGCGAGCAGCGTTCCGGCCGTCTCGGCCTCGCATTCAAACGCGGCCTTGTCGGTCTCGTAGGAGAACAGCTTATCGCCCACGGCCACCGGATCGCCCACATTCTTGAACCACTCGCTGATAACGCAGCTCTCGACCGTATTGCCCTGGCGCGGCATGATTACCGGCGTGCAATCGCCCGCGGGCGCGGCGGCCGGAGCCGCCGGTGCGGCGGCTGCAGGCGCGGCCTCGGCTCCCGACGCGGCGGCGACGCACGCATCCGGATCCTCGCCCTCCTTGCCGATCACGCACACCGTTTCCAGGCAGGGCACGTCGTCGCCCTCCTGATACAGAACCTTCAAAAGCGTGCCCGCCGTTTCCGCCTCGCACTCGAACGCCGCCTTGTCGGTTTCATAGGAAAAAAGAACGTCGCCGACCGCAACCGCATCGCCCGGCTTCTTGTTCCAGGCGGTAATGATGCAGCTTTCCACCGTATTGCCCTGACGGGGCATGATCACAGCAACAGCCATATACATCCTCCCAATATATAGAGTTTCCAAGCCCTGCTTGTCTGTCTATATTGTATCAGGATCGCTACAAACAATCAATCAAACAACACGTTCTTCACACTGAATTCATCTTATTTAACAATACGTTCTGTTCCATTCGTCGCCGTGCGAACGTTCGGAATGGCGTTTTGCCCGAATGCTCCTGAAAAATAACGAAGCCAGTCATGCGAAAGCCGTGCAGAATCGCATTGGATATGGTATAATGAAAGCATCCAAAATAAGGAGGGCATGGCAATGAAAAAGGCTGGTATTCTGGTTCTGGTTTTGACGATGGTTGTTTCGCTGCTGGGCTTTGCGTCCGCTGAAACCGCGGGCTACACCGAAGAGGTCGTCAGCATTGACGCCGGCGATCACGTAATTCCCGCGACGGTATGTCTCCCCACCGGCGAAGGCAAGTTCCCGGCGGTTGTAATGCTGCACGGCACGGGCTCGAACCGCGACGAGGCGGGCAACGGCTACAAGTACGCCGCGCCGGTTCTCGCCGAGAAGTACGGCATTGCGACGATCCGCATTGACTTCATGGGCAATGGCGACAGCACGGCGGATTACATGGACTACAACTTTGAAACCGCCGTATCGGACGCGGTTGCGGCTGCGTTTTACATGGCCTCGCTCGATAAGGTCGACGGTCTTCGCATTGGCGTAATGGGCTGGAGCCAGGGCGGCACGGACGCGCTGCTCTGCTGTGCCCGGGAAATGCCGGTCTTCAAGTCGGTCGTGACCTGGGCGGGCGCGCCGGACATGAAGCTGGACGGTTTCTTCTCCGAGGCGGACTATGAAGAGGCGAAGGCGAACGGCTATTTCGTCATGGAGTTTGATTTCCGCGATTCTCTGAACGTCGGTCTGCAGTGGTGCGACGATGTTTGGAACACCGATGTTCTGGGCGAGTTCGCGAACTACACGGGCCCGGTTCTCGCCATTGCCGGCACGAACGACACGACCGTCGATCCCGAATGGGCGAACAAGATCGTTGCCGCCAGCAAAAACGAGCAGTCCAAGACCTATTTCATCGAAGGCATGGATCACACCTTCAACGTCTTCTCCGAGGAAGATCTCCACTCCCTCTACGAAGCCATTGACGCGACCGGCGCCTTCTTCTCCTCCACTCTCTGACGGAGGCCGTCGGCCGCTTGCTGCCGCGTATATCACAAGTCATTGAGTCGGGTAGCGACTCAATGACTGAGTGGTTGTTAATTCCATCCAAGTTCCCATCAACCGCCCATTGGACGGGGGCCGTCGGCCGCTTGCTGCCGCGTATATCACAAGGCATTGAGTCGGGTAGCGACTCAATGACTGAGTGGTTGCGAATTCCACCTCATTTCCCATCAACCGCCCATTGGACGGAGGCCGTCGGCCGCTTGCTGCCGCGTATATCACAAGGCATTGAGTCGGGTAGCGACTCAATGACTGAGTGGTTGCAAATTCCACTTCAGTTCCCATCAATCGCCCCTTGCGTCGGACAACGACGCAAGGGGCTTTCCTTTTTTTGGCGAGGGAGTGGCCGTTTGATGTCGCTGATTGCAGGGAATTGGGGTGGTGATCGGTGCGATGGACTTTCCTTCTTTTTTGGATTTTTCGGGATTGTGGCTGGGAATCGATTTTTTTCTTTCTTTTTATAGCGGGGCGGGCGGTCGGTTGCAAATGGGCAATATGTGTGGTAAAATATAGAATGATTCAATGAAAATGGGGGTTGTGCGCGCATTCGGGCGCGCCGCGATTGCATAATGAGCGCATATGCCGGTTTCGCCGCCTTTTATGACATGCTGATGGATGATTTTAATTATCCGGCATGGGCGGAATACTATTTAAAGCTGCTCGCTCTGGCCGGCGTTCGGCCTGCGAATCTGTGCGACTGCGCGTGCGGCACGGGCTCGCTTTCGATCGAATTCGCGCGGCGCGGGCTGCGCGTAACGGGTGTGGATCTTTCGGGCGACATGCTGGAAATCGCGCAGGAAAAGGCGCGCCGCGCGGGCGTTCGGGCGATGTTTGTGCGCCAGGACATGACGAAGCTCGCCCTTCCGCGGCCGGTGGACGCAATTATCTGCGGCTGCGACGGCGTGAATTACCTCGCGACCGATGCGGCGCTGGACGCGTTTCTTGCGCGCGCGCACGCGTCGATTCGCCCGGGCGGCGCGCTGGCGTTCGATATTTCCTCGCCGTACAAGCTCGAGCATGTGCTCGGAAACGGCTTTTTCGGCGAAGAGCGCGACGATATCGCGTATCTGTGGCAGAACCGGTTCGATTCGGAATCGCGAACGGTGAACATGGATTTGACGTTCTTTGTTCGCGAGCCGGACGGCCGCTACCGGCGATTTACCGAAACGCACGTTCAGCGCGCGCACGAGCCGGAGGCGATTCGATCGGCGCTGGAGGCGCGCGGCTTTTCCGGCGTTCGCATTTTCGGCGATCAGACGTTTGCCGCGCCCGGCGAGCGCGAAATGCGCATTCATTTTCTGGCCGAGCGCGTTTGAAAGGAGATTATCTGTATGTTAAACGACGGACTTTATCATATTTCCCTGATGGGCGGACAGGCGCGCGCGATTCTGATTGAGAGCACGAATCTCGTTCAGCGCGCGAAGGACATTCACCATCTCTCCCGCACCGCGACCGCGGCGCTCGGCCGCACGCTGACGATGGCGGCGATCATGGGCAGCATGCTCAAAAACGACACCGACAGCGTGACCGCGCAGATCAAGGGCGGCGGCCCGATTGGAACGGTGCTCGCCGTGGCGCACGGCGATTGCTCGGTCAAGGGCTATGTGGACAATCCGGACGTGGATCTTCCGCGCGTGGGCAAAAAGCTGCCGGTGGGCCCGGCGGTCGGCAAGGATGGCAAGCTGACCGTAATCAAGGATCTGCATCTGAAGGAGCCCTACGTCGGCCAGGTCAATCTCGTGTCCGGCGAAATTGCCGAGGATTTCGCGATGTATTTCACCGCGTCCGAACAGACGCCGTCGCTGGTATCGCTGGGCGTGCTGGTTTCGGATGAAAAGGTCGAGGCCGCAGGCGGCCTTCTGATTCAGCTGATGCCCGGCGCAAGCGAGGCGGCGATTGCGTCGATCGAGAACAGCGCGGGCATGTTCATGGATATTTCCGCGACGATGCGGGAATATCATTTGAAGGACTCGGTGCAGCAGCTGCTTCTGCACCTGGAGCCGGAGGTGCTCGAGGAACGCGCGCCGGTTTATCGCTGCGACTGCAGCCGCGAGCGCATCGAGCGCATGCTGGTGACGCTCGGCAAGGACGAACTGACCGACATGATCGATACGCAGCACGGCGCGAAGGTCGACTGCCATTTCTGCAATCGCCGCTATGAATTCTCCGAGGAGGATCTGAAGCTCCTTCTCGCAGCGGCCACTGCCCGGGAGGAGCAATGAAGCACAATCCGAAGATCGTAGCCTTTAACGAGAGCTCCGCGTTCGCGTATCATCGGGCGATGAAGAACCGGCGCGAAAACAACATGCTGGACGCGCTGGAGCTGATGCGCGCCGCCGCAGAGCGCTCGCCGGAGAATCCGGAATATTCGCTGAAGCTGGCGAATCTGTATGCGGAAATCGGCTGCTTTCGCCAGTCCGCGCGCATTTTGCTGGACCGGATGGCCGCGGGCAACGCGCCCGGAGATTGCTCGTTTGCGCTGATTTTCGATCTGCTCGCGCTGAACGCCACGGACTCCGCGCGTGCGCTTTCCCGCTTTCTGCACGATGGAATGAGCGACGGCGAATTCATTCAGGCGTTTCATCGCGTGATGCAGAGCGCGCCGCCGCGCATTTCCCCGCCGCGCTGCTCCAGCCGCCGCGAATACCGCGCGTTCTGCATTTCCGAGCGCGCCGCGAACGCGCTTCAGTCGGGCGAGATCGATCGCGCGCTGCGGCTGTTTGAATCCTGCGTCGCGCTCGCGCCGGGAAGGAGCGATCTTCGCGTGCAATACGCGGCCGCGCTGCACGCCGCGGGCGAAACCGAACGCGCGCGCGATGAAGCGGAAAGCGCGCTGAATTCCCCGAGAGCCGACGCGCACGCGCGCATTTCCGCGGCGCAGCTGATGACGATTCAGGGCGATCTCGATCGGGCGCGCGCCATTTTAAGGGGCGTAACGGCCGAGCATCCGGCGGGCGCGGAGCTGAAAATGCTGGTTTACGCGCTGTACGACGCGGGCCTGTATCCGGAATCGGCGAACTGCGCGCGGCTGGCGCTGCAGGAAACGCCCTATGATCGCGAGCTGCTGCACGCACGCGCGGTCGCGCTGAGCCGATCCGGTGTTCCTGACAGCCGCGCGGCGAAATACTGGCTGCGCATATTGCGAATCGATCCGGACGACGCGGTGGCGGAATACTATCGCGCGGTCGCGGAAAAGGGCTGTTTAAAGAAAATCGAGCCGGACTGCCTCTATCGCCTGCCGAAAACCGAATGCGAGCGGCGGCTGAGCCTGATTCAGGCGTGCATGCGCGGCGGCGCGGACGCGATGGCGGAGGGCTTTGCATCCGATCCCGAATACCGCCGGGCGATTCTCTGGGCCGCGCAGACGAACGACGCGAATCTCCGCGCCGCGGCGCTGCTGACGCTGGCGGGGCTGGACAATCCGGAGGCGAAGAGCCTCGCGCGCACGATTCTGGTCTGCGAAGGGCTGCCCGTGCGGCTGAAGCTGGACGCGCTGACGCTGGCAAAGCTGCGGCAGGTGGATCTGGGCGGCGCGGCGGATCTGGTATTGCAGGATTGCGCGCGGGAGACGGACATTGAAGCGCTGCTGAAGCCGTTTACCGTGGGCGAACGCGCTCTGATTCGCCAGACGATTGAACAGCTGGATCGCGCGCGCACGGCCGCATCGCCGATGCTGCCGGCCTATATGTGGCTGGCGTATCGCCGCAATCCGGCCACGCGGAGCGATCTGGTTCCCTCGATGGAGGCGGCGACCGGCGCGCTGACCTGCGCCTGTCTGTCGGCCTGCCGGCGAAAGCCGAATGTGCGCGCGATTCACCGGCGCTTCGGCGGCTCGCCGCGAAAGCTCGATTACTACGTCCGGCGCTTCGGCCGGGCGCTGAATTCCCTCAAAGGAGAGACGAAGGATGAAGATCTATGATTTTGACTCGAAATTCTATGATTACGCGCGCACCTGGCTTGCGCTGCACCCGGGAATCAAGGAAGATAAGGTCGAAGAGCATTACAACGAAATGATGGAGGGCTGGCTGAACGCGCCGGCGACATGGCTGGACGGCGCGAAGCCGATCGAGTATTTCGACCGCTATACCGAATCCAGGGATTTGATGAAGCTGATGGAGGAATACGTCAAGCGCTTCGAAAACCTGCCCGAGCCGCTCTATCGCCGCATCGTAACGGTGGGCGAAGCGTGCATTGAGGATCTGGTTCGCATTGCCGGCGATTCGGATAAGTCCGAGGCGCTGCGCGCGAGCGCGATGGCGCTGCTGCGCGATATCGGCACCGAAGCGCCGATGGAGACGTACGTCGACCTCGTTTCCTCCGCGAAGGAGGAAGACGAGCTGGCGGAGCTGGCGGCGGAATCGCTGTGCGATTTTACCGACGAAACCATGCCCGCCGAGCTGCTGAAGCGCTACGACCGCGCGCCGGAATACGCGCAATCGCTGATTCTAGACATTCTGGCCAACTTCCCCCTCCAGGAGGGCGTTTACGAGCTGCTGGAGGATAAGCTGCGCTACCATCCCGAGCAGCGCGCCTATTACGCCTCGCTGATTGCCAAATTCGGCGATCCGCGCGCGCTGGAGCTGCTCAAGGAGCTGATCGATCTGCCCGACGTGGGCTATGTGGATTATATCGAGCTTCGCAATGCGATCGAAACCCTCGGCGGCGATCCCGGCGAGGAGCGCACGTTCTACGGCGATCCCGATTACGAGGCCATGCGCAACATCTGATTTTCCCGACCGGAAGGAGGCGGGTTATGTTCTGTTCTCAATGCGGAAAAAAAGTGAATGACACGATGCTGTTCTGCCCGTTCTGCGGCGCGGCGCTGGTGCTGCCCGAGCAGGATAACGCTCCGAAAAACGACGCGCCGCCCGTTGCGCCGGCAGAGGAAGCGCCCGTCGAGGACGCGCCGTTTGAGCCGCTGGATCTGGACGCGTTTGCGGAACCGGTCGTTCATCGCGCGCGCCCGGAGGCCGAACGAAAGGCCGAGCCGGAGCCGCTGCTGCGCGAGCCCGTGCGCCTTTCCGGCAGCGTTCCGGATCTCACGAGCGGCCACGCGCCGATTCGCCGCCCCGCAAAGGGCACGAAAAAGCGGCCGAGCACCTATGTTCCGCAGAAGGAATTCAATCCGGACGACATCTTCATGGATGGCGGCGAGGACGATTTCGATCTTCCGGACGAGCCGGAATCGTTTTCCTTCGAGGACGAGCCGGGCGACAGCTTCTTTGAGCGGCACATTCGCGGCATGGTCGGGCTGATGGCGTTTGCGATTCTGATGATCGTGCTGCTGCTGTGGGCGCTCTCCGCGGCGGGCCAGCGCACGCTGGCGGGGCTCAATCTCGCCTGGCGCGCGGACGCTTACGAGCAAATCGCCTACGAGGCGTATCAGAACCAGAATTACCCGCTGAGCGCGGAATACTATCTAAAGGCGCTCGCGCGCGAGCCGAATTCGTACGACTACGCCTATTCCGCGGGCGTGATGTATCTGTGGAACAGCGACGCGACCAACGCGGCCGAAATGGCCAAGCGCGCAATCCAGATCGATCCGTCGCGCGCGGACGCGTACAAGCTGCTCGTCCAGATTTACCCGGACGTTTCCACCCGCCCGTGGGAGATTCAATCGCTCGTCGAGCAGGGCTATCAGAAAACCGGGCTCGACGAATTAAAGCCCAATTCCTGAACAAAAAACGCTTTCAGCCGGTCGCTTACTCCGTCTGAAAGCGTTTTTCGCAATCGCATACAAGCAAAACAGGCATGACCGAAATCATGCCTGTTCTAAATTTATCAATCCATTCCCATCAGCGGCTTCAGGCGCTCCACCGCGCGCGGCGCGTCGAATGCGAAGTCCCGCGTTGCCGCCTCGATGCTCACGTCGCCGCGATAGCCCATTCGCTTCAGCACGTCAAACATCGATTCATAATCCACGCCGTCGCCGGGATACGGGTATTCCCGCCCGGAAAGATCGTTCAGCGCGCGGCTGATATGCACGTGCAAAAGCCTTTCGCCCGCGTTTTCGAGCGCCTCGAACGGTTCGCGCACCGTGAGCATATGGAAGCTGTCGCCGAGCGCGCCGAGCGCGGGCGAACCGACGCTCGCGGAAAGCAGAACGCCCTCGGAAACGTAATTCACAATATTGCATTCCTCGCGCCGCAGCGGCTCGATCGCAACCTTCAGCCCGTTTTGCTCCGCAATTTCGGCGGCGACGCGCAGAAACGCGAGAATCTGCCTCCATGCCGCGTCAAACGCAAAGCCGTTCGGCACCTCGCGCGCCGCGCCGCTTCCAAACACGGCGACCTGAACGCCCAGCGCATGCGCCCGGGAAAACGCGCGCGCCAGATATTCGCGCCACGCCGCCTCGCCGGCCTCCGGCCCGCAGACCTTCACGCTGCCCGGCACCATACAGTTGCCCTTGAGCACCGGAATCGGGAAATCGCGCGCCGCCAGCGCGGCAAATTCCGCATCGCTCATCGCCGCCAGCGCGCTGATGCTGCATTCCAGATAGTCAAACCCCGCCTTCGCGGCCAAGTCGATATTCTCAAAGCCCGTACAAACGCCCAATCGCATGGATATCCCCTCCTCTGTGTTCAGGATAACACGGCTGAAATCCATTGTCAACCTGATTTTTTCGATTGCGTTTTTTGCCGAAATGCGGTATCCTATTGGCGGAGTGTGATTCAAATGACGCTGAGACTTTATTATGACGACGCTTATTTAACCGAATTTGACGCGCGGGTCGTTTCGTGCGCGCCCATGGGCGACGGCTTCGACGTGCGGCTCGACCGCAGCGCGTTTTACCCGACCTCGGGCGGCCAGCCGTTCGATACCGGCTCGATCGATTCCGCGCGCGTGCTGGACGTGCAGGTCGTGGACGGCGACGTTCTGCATCTGACCGACCGGGCGCTTCCGGTCGGCGCGCAGGTACACGGCAAAATCGACTGGCCGCGCCGCTTCGACCACATGCAGCAGCACGCGGCGGACCACATGATCGCCGGCACGATCTGGCGCATGCTCGGCGGCGTGACGATCGGACTGCATGAGAGCGACGAGGTTTCCACGATCGATATCGCCATGCCGGGCGGCCGCACGCATCTGACCGCGGATGAAATTGCGCGCGTAGAGAGCCACGTAAACGATCAGATTCAGCGCGACGTGCCGATTCGCTGCTGGTTCCCGTCGCCGGATGAGCTGGAAACGCTGCCGCTGCGCAAAAAACCGACCGTGAGCGAGCACATCCGCGTGGTGGCGATCGGCGATGAGGAAATGGTTGCCTGCGGCGGCACGCATCCGTCGACCGCCGGGCAGCTGGGGCTGGTCAAAATCGTGTCCGTCGCGCCCGCGCGCGGTAAATTGCGGCTGGGCTTCATCGCGGGCGGCCGCGCGCTGCGGGATTACGCGCTCTGCTATTCCTCGGCGCACGCGGCGGCGGAGCTGTTTTCCACGCGCGTGGAGAATCTTGAATCCAGCGTGCGCGCGCTTCAGGAGCGGCTGCACGAGGCGGAGGGCGCGCTCTCCGCGCTGCGCGAACAGGCTTTGACGCGCTCCTTGGAAGAGGAACTGGCGGCCGCGCCCGTCCTCGGCGGCTGCCGGGTGATCGCGCGATTCGTGGACGCCGACGCGCAGACGATGCGCTCCTGCGCGTCGGCGCTGATTGAAAAGCCCGGCGTGATCGCGCTGCTCGGCGTTTTGAGCGGCGAACGGGCGACGTATGTATTCGCGCGGTCGAAGGACGTTTCCCGCGATATGGGCGCGCTGCTCAGGGCGGCGGCGGTTCCGCTCGGCGGCAAGGGCGGCGGCAAGCCGGATTTCGCGCAGGGCGGCGGCCCGGCGGAGGTGCTCGAATGCGCCAAAAAGCTGCTTATGGAAAAGTAAATGCCCGTCGGGCGGCGGTTCTTTCGGGAATCGCCGCTCGACATTTTCCATCGACACGCCGATTTTCCGCAACGATAACCTAGAGTTATCCTGCGGATACATCCGAATACTTTGATTTGTGATACAATAAATGTACGTATTTTAGAATTCGAAGGGGTACGGAGGGGATGCCTGGTGAACCACGAAAACGCCATTGAACTGAAAAACATCACCAAGCGGTTCGGCAAGGTGGTCGCGAACGACTCGATCAACCTGACCATCCGTTCGGGCGAAATTCTCGCCATTCTCGGCGAGAACGGCAGCGGCAAGACCACGCTGATGAACATGATCTCGGGCATCTATCACCCGGACGAGGGCCAGATCTTCGTTCACGGCGAAGAGGTGTCGATCCGTTCGCCGAAGGACGCGTTTCCGCTCGGCATCGGCATGATTCACCAGCATTTCAAGCTCGTGGACGTGCTCACGGCGGCGGAAAACATCGTGCTCGGCCTCCCCGGCCCGCAGAAGCTGGACATCGCGAAGGTCGCCACGCGCATCAATCGCCTGACCGACAAATACGGCTTCGAGCTCGACCCGTTCAAGAAGATTTACGAAATGTCCGTATCGGAAAAGCAGACGGTCGAAATCGTGAAGATGCTGTATCGCGGCGCGAAGATCCTGATTCTGGACGAGCCGACCGCGGTTCTGACTCCGCAGGAAACCGATCGCCTGTTCGACGTGCTGCGCAACATGCGCACGGACGGCAATGCGATCGTCATCATTACGCACAAGCTCAACGAGGTATTGGAGCTGTCCGACCGCGTGGCCGTGCTGCGCAAGGGCAAATACATCGGCACGGTGGATACGAAGGACGCGACGGTGATGAGCCTGACCGAAATGATGGTCGGCAAGCGCGTGGAGCTGAATATCGACCGCACGGAGCCGGTCAATCTCGTCAGGCGCATGGTGGTCAGGGACGTCAGCTGCGTCAATCCCGAGGGCGTAATTACGCTGAATCACGCGAGCTTTACCTTAAACGGCGGCGAGATTCTCGGCGTCGCGGGCGTGGCCGGCAGCGGCCAGCGCGAGCTGCTGGAGGCGATCGCGGGCCTTACGCCCGTGGAATCCGGCGAGATCGACTATTTCCCGCCCGAGCATGAGCCGCAGGATCTGACGAAGCTTTCGAGCGTGGAAATCAGCCGGCTGGGCGTAAAGCTCTCGTTCGTTCCGGAGGATCGCCTGGGCATGGGCCTGGTCGGGCCGATGGACATCGTGGACAACATGATGATCCGCAGCTACAAAAAAGGCGGCTTCTTCTGGGCGGATCGCCGCTCGCCGCGCACGCTGGCGGAGCACATCATCGACGAGCTGCAGGTGGTTACGCCGGGCGTGAGCACGCCGGTGGGCAAGCTGTCCGGCGGCAATGTTCAGAAGGTGCTGGTCGGGCGCGAAATCGCGTCGAACCCGGTGGTGCTGATGGTGGCGTATCCGGTGCGCGGGCTGGACATCAATTCCTCCTATACGATTTACAATCTCCTCAACGAGCAGAAAAAGCACGGCGTTGCGGTGCTCTGCGTGGGCGAGGATCTGGATGTGCTGATGGCGCTGTGCGACCGGATTCTGGTCATGTGCAACGGCCGAATCACGGGCGTCGTCGATGCGCGCACCGTCTCGAAGGAAGAGGTCGGCATGCTGATGATGCAGGACGGAAGGGGGAAATAAACCATGTCGAATCAACATCGCGGCGTTCGCGAGCCGCTGTTCGTCATTTCCAAGCGCGATTCCTGCAGCCTCGTCAAGGCGTGGCTGATTCGTCTGATCGCAATTGCGCTCGCGCTCATCGTCTGCGCGATCGTCATTTACGGGCTCACGGGCCTGAATCCGCTCGAGGTCTATTCGGGAATCATCTCCGGCGCGGTGGGCAAGAGCCGCCGCCTGTGGGTCACGATCCGCGATTCCCTGGTGCTTTTGTGTATCGCCGTTGCAATTACGCCGGCGTTTAAGATGCATTTCTGGAATATCGGCGCGGAGGGACAAACGCTCATCGGCGGTCTGGCCACGGCGGCGATCATGATCGGTCTGGGCGACAAGCTGCCCTCGGCCGCGCTGTTTCCGGCGATGATCGCCTCGGCGATGCTCGCGGGCATGATCTGGGGCGTGATTCCGGCGCTGTTCAAGGCGAAATGGAACACGAACGAGACGCTGTTTACGCTGATGATGAACTACATCGCGACGCAGCTGGTGGCGTTCTGCATCGTATTCTGGGAAAACCCCACGGGCTCCAACTCGGTGGGCATCATCAATTCGGCGACGCAGGCCGGTTGGCTGGGCGAGCTGTTCGGCCAGAAGTACGGCTGGAATCTGGTGATCGTGCTGGTGCTGACGATCTTCATGTACATCTACCTGCGCTATTCCAAGCAGGGCTATGAAATCGCCTATGTCGGCCAGAGCGTTCGAACCGCGCGCTATGCCGGCATCAACGTCCCCACTGTCATCATCCGCACGATGGCGATTTCCGGCGCGATCTGCGGCCTGGCGGGCTTCATCCTCGTCAGCGGCGCGGGCCACACGATTTCCACCGGCATTGCCGGCGGGCGCGGCTTTACGGCGATCGTCGTCGCATGGCTGTCGAAGCTGAATACGATTACGATGGTGTTCGTCTCCTTCCTGCTGACGTTTATGGAAAAGGGCGCGATTCAGATCGCCTCGCAGTTCAATCTGAGCGAAAACGCGTCCGAAATCATCACGGGCATCATCCTGTTCTTCGTGCTCGGCTGCGAATTCTTCATCAGCTACAAGGTCAGCTTCCGTCACGGCAAAAGGAGGATCGACGCATGAACGCCATTATCATCTTCATTCAAAAGGCCATCGGCCAGGGCATCGGCATTCTCTTCGGCGCGAACGGCGAAATACTGACCGAGAAATCCGGCAACCTGAATCTCGGCGTGCCGGGCATGATGTACATGGGCGGCATCGCGGGCCTTTCCGCCGCATTTCTGTATGAAAACGCCGCGGCAAATCCGCTGCCGGTGGTTGGATTCATGCTCTCGATTCTCGCCTCCGTGCTCGCCGGCGCGCTGGGCGGACTGATTTACAGCTTCCTGACCACGTCGCTGCGCGCAAATCAGAATGTAACGGGCCTTGCGCTCACGACGTTCGGCGTGGGCGTGGGCAACTTCTTCGGCGGCTCGCTTTCCAAGCTGTCCGGCGGCGTGGGCCAGATTTCGGTCGCGACCACAGCCGGCGCGTTCCGCGAGCGGATTCCGCTTTTGAAGGACATTCCGATCCTCGGCGACGTGCTGTTCTCCTATGGATTCCTGACCTATTTCTCGATCGCGCTTTCGATTTACCTCGCCTGGTACATCAATCGCACGCGCCGCGGCCTGAATCTGCGCGCGGTGGGCGAAATGCCGGCGACGGCGGACGCGGCGGGCATCAACGTAACGACCTACAAATACCTCGCGACCTGCATCGGCGGCGCGATCTGCGGCCTGGGCGGACTGTATTTCGTAATGGAATATTCCGGCGGCACGTGGACGAACAACGGCTTCGGCGATCGCGGCTGGCTGGCGATTGCGCTGGTCATCTTCGCGCGGTGGAATCCGCTGCACGCGATCTGGGGCTCGATCCTGTTCGGCGCGCTGTACATTTTGTATCTGTACATTCCCGGCCTCGGGCGCAGCATGCAGGAGATCTTCAAGATGCTCCCGTATATCGTAACGATTCTGGTGCTGGTGTTGACCAGCCTTCGCAAAAAGAAGGAGGATCAGCCGCCGGAGAGTCTCGGTCTCGCCTATTTCCGCGAGGAACGCTAATGGAAAAAAACGGCTCGGCCAACGGGGTTTTCCCGTGCCGAGCCATCAGCTTGTCAAAAAAGTCTTTTTGACAAGCTGGTGGACGAGGGAGCAAGCTCCCCCGCCACTGCCACCCCCACGCAAGTTTTGCTAGGATTCCTTCGCAATCCCCGGGCGCAAAACTTGTAAGGTAGCTATTTTCTCTCCGGGAAATGGGATTTCCCTGCGATAAAATAGCCCCGCGCCCACCGCGCATGTCGCTGGGCTCGATTGGAAGTTCGAGAGGGCTTCGGCCCTCTCGAGCTCTCCGGGGTTTGTCGACAGTCTAACGGCTCGGCCAACGGGTTTTCCCGTGCCGAGCCGTTTTTGCGCGATTCAATGGCCGCGATGCTTCTCCTTCTGCTTCGCCCGGTGCAAATCGAGCCGGCGCTGCCTTTCCGCCTCGCGGGTTTCCTTCGCGCGCTTTTTGCGCGCCTCCTTCCCCGCCTCCTGCTGCAGCTTCAGCGCCTGCTGCGCCCTGGTGCCGACCGAAGCCGATTGAACCGCATCGCGAATCTGTCTTTGCAGGCGCTTGGGGCAAATCCGCCGCGCCGCCTGAGTCTCCGCTTCCATCGCGGGACTGAACCGAAGCTCGCGATAGTGCGCGAGGTAATACGCGTACACCTCGTAATCCTTCGGCTCCGCGCCGAATACCGTGCGGCAGACCTCGTATCGCCCGTCCGCCTCCCGCTCGCACAGCCCGATCCAGAATGGATTCTCAAACAGAACCGTAACACAAATCTTCACGCCGTCCATTGGGGTTCCTCCTTATTTATTTACCAGGCAAGGAACGGACAACCAAAGGAGGCAGGTTACTGATACCCGCAATTGCGGATACTCCCGGACTACCTACCGGGACGTGTTTTTATCCTTGCCGAGCTTTTTTGAGCGTTTTCTGCGCGTCTCTCCCCCTTTCTCTTCATGCGTGCTTTCTCATTTTACGTAATTGACCTTGCCCTCGCCGATCGGGTGGGCTTCCTTCGTGACCGTGTTGTGGCCGACGACGATGGCGATCGCAAATCGATAGCCCTCCGGGAAGCCGAACGCGCGGTTGTAGTATGCGCCGCGCTCGGACAGGAACAGATCCTTCGCCAGGCCGATAATCACGCTGCCGAGCCCGAGCCCCTGCGCCGCAATCGCGATGTTTTCGCATGCAATGCCGCAATCGATGTCCGCAAAGCTGTTCGCGCACTCCTCCGGCCGCGAAATGAAGATCACCGTGGGCGCATGGTAGAACAGGTGGAACGAATCGGAATCAAACCGTCCGCGCGAACCGGCGGGCGTGTTTTTGCGCATCTGCTCCGCCGCCTCGCGGCAGAACGCGTCCAACAGCTCCTGATTCTGCACCACCGAAAAATGCCACGACTGCGCGTTGCGCGCCGTGGGCGCCGCCAGCGCCGCATCGACCAGCGCCTGAAGCTCCGCGTCCGTCAATTGCACGTCGCTGAAGCCGCGCGTGCTTCTCCGGTCCTGAATCGCCTTCAATACCTCGTTCATCGTTTCAACCTCCCATAAATCTGATTGAGTTCGTCCTGACAGTCCTCGACAAAGCGCCGCGCATAGGCGCAGTCGATCAGCTCCGCCGTTCCCGTCTTCGGGCATTCGCCGCGATAGGCGGCCGCAACCTCCCGCTGCCATTGCGTAAATTCATCCTTCGTCAGCATCGGATGTCCCTCCGGCGCGTTTCCCGCCTCCATTTGCCGGCACAACCGCCCGGCGTCCTCGCGATACAGCGCAAAATCGGTCAGAAACGTATCGCGATAATACAATTCGGTATTCAATCCGCCGCCCGGCAGCATCAGCTGTGGAAGTCTTTTCATCCGCTCGCGCACCCACAGCGCGTCGGTCAGCACGTGAATGCCATAGCCGATATCAAACGGCGCGCCGCGCTCGCGCCAGTAGGCGAGCACCTCGTCCGGATGCAGCTCCGTCCAGTTGTTCAGATGCACGTAATTCTTGTGCGATTTGTCGCCGTGATCGCGAATGTGAATGGCGTCCGGCGAAATTGCGCCGAGATAAAAGTCCGCGCTGCGCGCATATTCCGGCCTTTCCCGCGCCCATCGCTCCGCCACCATCAGATGCACCATCGGCAGCGCCATTCGCCTCACCCCTTTTTCGCTGCGCCGAGGATGCCCTCGAACGCCGCGTTTCGATCGATATCGCCCGCCGCAATGCCCGGAATCGTCTTGATCGCCTTCAGAAGGCTCAGGCTGAATTCGGTCAGGATCGTGCGCATTTCGTCCATATCGTATACCGGGCCGACCGTGACCGCGAGCGTCGCCAGACTGTGCGCCGCCAGCCACATGTTTCTGAAATACCAGTCGGCCTCGTCCGCCTGAATCTGATACGTCCTCATCAGCGATTCGCGCACCTGCGCCTGCGTGCGCCGCATCGCCGCCATCGCGCCCGCGTTTCCGTCCTCCGGCCGCGTCAGAAACAGCAATCGGTACAACTGCGGCTCGTCGCAGGCGAAGCGCAGATATTCCGTTCCCACGCCGAGAAACGGAATCTCCGCCCGCAGCCCGCGCTCGATGCGCTCGCGATACAGGCTCTCCGCCGCCGCGCGCGCCGCGCCCTTCAGCTCGTCCATGGTCTTGAAATAGGTAAATATCGGCCGCGTCGACACGTTCAGCCGCGCCGCTATGTCGCGCGCCGTAACCGCGCCCGGCCCGCCCTCTCGCGTCAGCTGCAGCGCTGCTTCCACGATTTCTTCTCTGCTGAATTTCGCCCTCGGCGGCATCGAAATCCTTCCCTTTCTCCAGACATGTTGTGCAACACCTGTTATTATATCGGCACTTTACTCGTCTGTCAAGCCCCGATCATTTCCATCAGCAGCCGTTCCAGCGCGCCGGCGGCCACACTGAGCGGCTGACCGCTCCTTTTGAGCATGCAAATGCCGCGCGCCGGGAGCGGCTCGACCAGATCCAGCACCGTAATTCCAGCGGCACCGCGCGCGAACTCCTCCGGCACGAACCCCACGCCCAGATTGGCCTCCACCATCGGCAGCACCTGATCGGCCGTCGCGGCCTCGATATCCGGCTGATAGGTCAGGCCCTGGCTGAGGTAATAGTCCGAATACGTTTCAAACGTCTTCGTTTCCGCGGCAAAGGAAATCAGCGGATAGCGCTGCAGCTCGGCCAGAGGAACGCGCCGCCCCTTCAATTCCGGAAACGCGCTTCCGCAGACCGCGACGTCGCGAATCGTGCAAAGCGGCCTTTTCTCCATGGCGCTCAGCGGCGCGGTCGGCGTGGTCACCACCGCGAGATCCGCCTCGCCCTCGCGAATGGCGGCGATCGCCTGCGGGGTCGTGCTGTTGCCCACGTGCACGCGCACATTCGGATATCGGCGGCGATACTCCTTCAGCACCGGCAGCAGCACGCACCGCAGCGCCACCATGCTGGAGGCGATCGAAACCTCGCCCGCCTGCAGCTCGCGCCGCGCCGCCAGTTCGCGCTCGCCTGCCTCCAATTGTTCGAACGCGATTCGCACATGCGCATACAGCCGCTCGCCCTCCGGCGTGAGCTTTACGCCGCGATTCGTTCGATAAAACAGCGCGCAGCCGAACTCGCCCTCCAGCAGCTGAATCATCCGCGTGAGGTTCGGCTGATTGTTGATCATGAGCTTCGCCGCGCGGCTGATGCTGCCGGATTTGGCCACGAGATAAAACACGCGATAGTATTCGCAGGAGAGATTCATATTGCTTTCTCCGATATCTTAATTTCGCATATCTGATATATCATATATAGATTTTTCAGATATCCATATTCCTATTATAATGGATATGGCCTATAATAACAAGAGAGGAACGAGCAAAAATGAAGGGCGAACGCTTTCAGATGTCCGATTCGATGAAGGTTGCGGCGTTTATCGTGCTTTCCGGCGGCTTTCAGGACGCATACACCTATTGCAGCCGCGGCGCGGTATTTGCCAACGCGCAGACGGGCAACATCGTTCTGATGGCCTCGAGCGTCATTCACGGAAACTGGGCGGGCGTTTTGAAATATCTGATTCCGGTCACGGCGTTCATGCTGGGCACCGGCGCAAGCGAGCGCATTCACACGCGCTTCCACAATTGCGAAAGAATCCACTGGCGGCAGCTGATTCTGCTGTATGAAATTGCGCTTCTGTTCCTCGTGGGCTTCATTCCGCAGCGGCTGAATCCGCTGGCGAACGCGATGGTTTCGTTCGTATGCGCGATGCAGGTGCAATCGTTTCATACGGTATACGGCCAGGTCTACGCGAGCACCATGTGCATCGGCAATCTGCGCGGCGCGGTCGAGGCGTTCTGCCGCTATCGCCAGACGCACGACGCGCTGCTGCTGCGCCGGAGTCTGACCTATTTTTCAGTTATTTTCCTGTTTGCCGTGGGCGCAGGCGCAGGCGCGCTGGTTTCGGAGCGATTCGGAAACGGCGCGATCTGGGTCTGCTGCGCGCTGCTGTCCGTGGGCGCGATTCTGATGTTCCGCCCGATGGACGCCTGAAATCCACGGTTGACCTCGCCCTTCCGATCGCCTATAATAGAGCGACGGGAGGGCGATTTTTTTATGGCGACTTCGAGCGAATATCTGGAATACGTGCGCGAGCGCGTGGAGCGCTTCGGCGCGTTGCGGGAAAAGAAAATGTTCGGCGAATACATTCTGTATCTGAATGAAAAGCCGGTTTTCCTGATTTGCGACAACACCGTATACGTCAAATGCTTAAGCGCGATCGCGCCGGCGATGCAGGATTGCCCCATCGGCGCGCCGTATGAGGGCGCAAAGACGCATTACCTTCTCGATATCGACGATTCCGCGCTGCTGGACGCGGTGGTTCCGGTGCTTGAGCGCGAAACGCCGGTTCCGGCGCGGAGGAAAAAGGCGAAATGAAGAATCTGATTTTCATCAACGGCACGATGGGCGCGGGCAAGACGAGCGTCTGCACGGAGCTTTTGCAAATGCTGCCGAGGGCGGTGTTTCTGGACGGCGACTGGTGCTGGAACATGCATCCGTTCGTCGTTACCGACGAGACGAAGGAAATGGTCGTCGGCAATATCGCGCATCTGCTGGGCAGCTTTCTGCGCTGCTCGGAATACCGGAACATCCTCTTCTGCTGGGTGATGCACGAGCAGGCAATCGTCGATTCCATTCTCGCGCGGCTGGACCTGACTCAGGCGAATTACCGGCTGTTTACGCTGACGCTCACGGAATCCGCGCTGCGCGAACGCCTTGCGTGCGACGTCGCCGCCGGGAAGCGTGACGAGGACGTTCTGGAGCGCAGCTGCGCGCGGCTCGGCCTTTACGGGCGCATGTACGGAACCCGAATCGACGTTTCCGCCATTTCCGCGCGCGCGGCCGCTTTGCAAATTGCGGGCATGATTCCGCCCTGCGGCTCCGGAACGCGTATTGAGCCGGTCACGGCCAAAAACGCCGCCCTTGCCAGCCAGATTTACGCGCGCGCCTGGAAGGCCGCCTATCGCGGCGCGGTACCGGACGCGTATCTCGACGCGCTCTCGCTGGATCGGTGGACGCCGATTCTGGCGAAATCGAATTTCGAGGGCTATCTGATGCTGGACGCGGGCATGCCGGTGGCTACATCGTCCATCGCCGCCGCGCGAGATCCGGAAAAGGCCGGCTGGGGCGAAATCATATCGATGTACGTCTCCCCCGGCGCGTTTCGGCGGGGCTACGGCCGCGCGCTGATAGGATTTGATTTAAATCGCCTGCGCGAAAGGGGCTTTGAACGCGTCTATCTGTGGGTATTGGAGGAAAATCCGCGGGCGCGCGCCTTTTACGAGGCGATGGGCTTTGCGCCGACCGAGGATCGCGTTGCTGCCGAAATCGGCGGAAAAACGGTCGTCGAAATGCGATATATTCGGATGCTGTAGGAATTAAACAGTCCTTCCTTGATTTTCCGGCGCATTTTCAGTATAATAAAGAGAATGGAGGTGTTCAGGCGCATGGAATCGCAATTCTCGCGCACCGCGCTGCTGATTGGGACGGACGCGCTCGACCGTTTGTGGGGAAAGCGCATCGCGCTGTTCGGCGCGGGCGGCGTGGGCGGCTTTGCCGCGGAGGCGTTGATTCGCGCCGGCGTGGGCGCGCTGGATGTGTTTGACAACGACACGATCAACGAAAGCAATCTCAATCGCCAGATCATCGCGCTGCATTCCACCCTCGGCATGAGCAAGGTGGACGCGATCAAGGCGCGGCTGAACGACATCTCTCCAAACGCGCAAATCGGCGCGCGGCAGCTGTTTTACCTGCCGGAAACGGCCGATCAGGTGGATTTTGCGCAATACGATTACATCATCGACTGCATCGACACCGTAAAGGCGAAGGTCGATCTCGCCGTGCGCGCGTTTCAAATGGGCATACCGATCATCAGCGCGATGGGCGCGGGCAACAAGCTGGACCCGACCGCGTTCGAGGTGGCCGATCTGTATAAAACGAGCGTCTGCCCGCTGGCGCGCGTGATGCGCAGCGAGCTGCGCAAGCGCGGCGTAACGCATTTGAAGGTCGTCTATTCCAAGGAGCCGCCGCTCGCGCCGAGGGAAAAGGCGGAAAGCGACGCGCCGGGGCGCAGGAGCGTGCCGGGCAGCATATCGTTTTGCCCGTCCGTCGCGGGCCTGATTCTGGCGGGCGAGGTCATTCGCGATCTGCTGGGAATTACGCGCGAATAGGCGCTTGATCTTTGTTTTAAAGGGGATTTCCCATGAACGACTGCATCGGTTTTTTTGATTCCGGCGTAGGCGGGCTGAGCGTGATGCACGCTGCGCGCCGCCTGCTGCCGCGCGAAAACTTCTTCTATTATGGCGACAGCGGCAACGCGCCGTATGGCCCACGGCCGGTCGACGAGATTCGCGCGCTGTGCGAGGCGGGCTTTCGGCGCATTCTCGATCACGGCGTAAAGGCGATTGTGATTGCGTGCAACACCGCCACGGCCGCCTATATGGACGAGCTCGCCGCGCAGGTGGACGTTCCGGTCATTGGAACGGAGCCCGCGCTGCGCGAGGCGCAGGCCGCCCGGCGCGATGGCGAGATTCTGGCCATGGCCACGCGGGCGACGCTGAACTCGCGGGCGTTTCAGCGCCTGCTGGCGCAATACGGCGATCATGTCATTCCGCTGGCCGGCGAGGGACTGGTGGAGCTCGTGGAATCCGGAAACGCGCGCGGCCCGGAGGCGGAAAGCGCGCTGCGCGGACTGCTCGGGCCGTATCAGGCGCGCAGGATCGACGGCATCGTGCTCGGCTGCACGCATTACCCGTTTCTCTCGGACGCGCTGCGCGCGCTGTTTCCGGAGGCGGAATTCTTCGACGGCGGCATTCAGACCTCCCGAAAGCTCTGCGCGGCGCTCGACGCGCGCGGCCTTCGCAGCGCCTCCGCGACCGGAACGACCGAATACGCGACCTCCGGCGGCGGCGAGACGCTCAAGCTGATGCATCGGCTGATGGCGTCGCTGGACGCTTCGAACTGCTGAGGGAGGCGAAGATATGCAGGATACGCATCGCTGCAGCGGACTGGATCTGCTGCGCATATTTTCGATGCTGCTGATTACGGCGATTCACTTCGTGGTCTATTCCAAAATCATGGAAAGCGACGCGCTGACGGGCTTCAATCGCGCGTGGCTGGCGGGCGTGGAATCAATCATGTGCGTGGGCGTAAACAGCTTCGCGATGATCACCGGCTATTTTGAATGCGAAAAGCATGCGCGCGGCGAAAGGCTGTTCGCGCTGTGGTTTCGAACGGTCGCGCTGTCGATCGTGCTGTTCGCCGTCATGCGCGCGCTCGGCGTGCGGTTTTCGGGGCTGAATCTGCTGAAGACCTTTTTGCCGATCAGCGGAATGCACTACTGGTATCTGGTTACGTATTTCGCGCTGCTGATTGCGTCGCCGCTGCTGAATCTGCTGGTCGCGCAGCTCGGCCGGCGGACGCATCTGCTGACCTGCGTGGTCGGATTTCTGATGCTGTGCGTGTATTTTTCGACCGATCCGTTCATCGAGGGCGAGCTGTACATCGCCAGCTCCCGCGGATTGATCTGGTTTTTCTATCTGTATCTGGTGGCCGCGTATTTCCGCGAATACGGCTGTCGCATTCGCCGCAGGACGATCGCGTGCGTGGCGCTGGCGGCATTCTGCGCGCTGTATGCGCTGAATTACCGGAACATTCACACGTTCTGGGACGCACATCTGACGGACGAATACTCCGCGCTCGCATTTTTGCTGACGATCTGCGTCTTCCTGCTCGTAAAGGACATTTCCGTGCGCGCGCAGGCGGTGAAGCGGGCGATCGGCGCGCTAGCGGCGTGCTCGGTGTATGTGTATCTGATTCAGGAAAACGAAATGGTGCGCCGGTGGTACTGGGATCTGTTCCAGATTCCCGAGCACGCCGGAAGCGGCAGGCTGATTCTGCTGTTCTTCGCGTCGCTTCTCGCGCTCTGGCCGTGCGCGCTGCTGGCCGAACGCGCGCTGCGTCTGCTCGCGCCGCTGGAAAGGAAGCTGTTTGCGCGCCTGCAGGCGTCCGCGCACCGCGTCTGCGCGGCAATCGACCGCAAAATATGATCTCCCCGGCTCCGGACATAATCCGGAGCTTTTTTATGCGCAGATTTTACGTTACCGGCGGCAATTTGCGCTCGACAAACGCGGCGGGCGGTGCTATAATCGCGTATATTTATTACCAACCTGCATTCAAAAAGGAGCTTATGATGAAGAATTATACATTTCGATACGGCGACGGCACAGTTCAGATTCCGCTGGACGAAAAAAACGTGCTGGGCGAGCTGCACGGCAACCGCTTTCCGGCGATTGAGGACATTCCCGCCGCGCTGGACGAGGCTCTGAACCGCCCGATCGATGCGCCTGCGCTGAAGGACTGGCTCGCGCCGGGCGACCGCGTCTGTCTGATTATCAGCGACATGTCGCGCTTCTGGATGCGCCAGGACAAGGTCATTCCCCCGCTGGTGGACTACATGAACCGCGCCGGCATTCCGGACGACCAGATCACGATTCTGGTGGCGAACGGCACGCACATCGGCGGCGACGAGCGCGAGCTGCGCACGCTGGTGACGGACGCCATTTACGATCGCGTTCGGGTGCTGAATCACGATTGCACCGCGCCGGATCTGGTGGATATCGGCATTACGCCGCACGGCACGCGCGTGAAAATTCATCCGATTGCGGCGCACGCGGACAAGGTGGTCTGCCTCGGCGCGTGCACGCACCACGTCATGGCCGGCTTCGGCGGCGGGCGCAAGAGCATTCTGCCCGGCGTGAGCGCGATGGACAGCATCTGCCACAACCACGCGTTCGCGCTCGATCCGGTCTGCCTGCGCAGCAATCCGCGCATCGGAAACGGCAAGACGATCGACAATCCCCTGAACGACGACATGTGCGAGGCGGCAGGGCTGGTCAAAAACCTGTATATGGTCAATCTCGTGCTGAACGCCGAAATGCTGCTTTCGGAAATCTATGCGGGCCATTATCTGAAATCGTGGGAGAAGGCGTGCGAGGCGGTGGATCGCATCTATCGCGTGGACGTTCCGGAGCGCGCGGACATGATCATCGCCAGCTGCGGCGGCTATCCGAAGGACATGTCGCTGTATCAGGGCACGAAGACGATCGACAATGTGGAATCCGGGCTGAAGCCGGGCGGCACGCTGGTGCTGCTGATTGAGGCGCGCGAGGGCGGCGGCCCGGAGGAATACTTCGACTGGATTCACAACTGGGTTTCCGGCACGATGGAGGAGCGCCTGCGCGCGCACTTCACGGTGCCCGGCTATATCTTTTTGCTGAACTGCGAGCAGGCAAAGCGCTACAACATCCTGCTTTTGACGTCGGTTGCGCCGGAAACGGTCGCGCCGATGGGATTGAAGGCGTTTTCAGATGTGGAATCGCTGATGAAATGCGCGCAGCCGGAGGGCAAAAAGATCTATGTCATTCCAAACGGCAGCACGGTCGTTCCGCGCGTGAAAGGAGAATCGCTATGATGCGCAAACACATTGCCGAACGCTTTCAGAACTATTCGGGCGGGCTTTCGCTGGACACGGAGGCGCTGAAGCGCTATCCGGACGTAATCGACCTGAGCATTGGCGACACGGATTACACCACCGACCGGCGCATTATCGACGCGGCGTTTGCCGACGCGTGCGCGGGCTACACGCATTACGGCGACCCGAAGGGCGATCCGGAGCTGATCGCCGCCATTCGCCGCGCGTGGAAGGAGGATTTCGGCCAGGACGTTTCCGAGGACGAGGTGCTGGTCACGACCTCGAGCTGCATCGGCATGTCGCAGGCGATGATGGGCATTCTCAATCCCGGCGACGAGGTGATCGTATTCGGCCCATATTTCGCCGATTATGCGTCGCAGGCGGCGCTGGCGGGCGGCCGCGCCGTGGAGGTAATCACCCGCGAGGCCGATGGATATCGCCCGCACGAGGACGCGCTCCGCAGGGCCATTACGCCGCGCACGCGCGCGATGATCGTCAACACCCCCTGCAATCCGACCGGCGCGGCCTACGATATGGACACGCTGCAAATGCTCGCCCGCATCGCGCAGGAATACGACCTGCTGATCCTGGCCGACGAGATTTACACGCGCTATCTCTACGACGGCGAATTCATCCCGATGCGGACGCTGCCGGGCATGACCGAGCGCACGGTCACGCTGAACAGCTTTTCCAAGAATTTCCTGATGACCGGCTGGCGCGTGGGCTATATCATCGCGCATCCGGAGCTGATTCAGGTATTCAAGGCGGTCAACGACGCGCTGACCTATGCCGCGCCCTCGATCTCCCAGCGCGCGGCGATCAAGGCGCTGTCCATTCGTGACGAGATCGCCCAGACGTACATCACCAAATACAGAGATCGTGTATTTTATGCATCCGATTGCATAGAAAAGATTCCGTATCTTACGCTGCTCCGGCCGCGCGGAACCTTCTATCTCTTCCCCGGAATTGCGAAAACCGGCATGGACGATCGCGCGTTCTGCGCGTTCCTTCTGGAAAAGGCGCACCTGCTGGTTTCCCCCGGCAGCGCGTTCGGAAGCGCGGGCGCAGGCCATTTTCGCATTGCCTGCACCGTGAGCCAGGACAAGCTCGCCGAGGCGATGCGCCGCTTGGCCGCCCTCTCCGCGGAGTTTGAATAGGATGCAAAAGTTTACATTCAAACCTATTGACATCCGTGCATAGATGCGTATAATAATACACGTCACCTGAATTAAAATACTTTGGAGGAAAAAACGATGAAGAAGATTCTTGCGATGGTTCTGGCGCTTTGCCTGATGTTCTGCGCGGTTGCGGCTTCTGCCGAGGGTATGGTTGACAAGATCAAGGAAAAGGGCACGCTGGTGCTGGGCACCGAGGCGACCTACGGCCCCTACGAGTTCCTGGACGATAACGCCAAAGCGATCGGCTGCGACATCTGGCTGGCGCAGCAGATTGCCGACGAGCTGGGCGTTGAGCTGGAAGTGACCGACATGGCGTTCGACGGCATCATCGACGCGGTCAAGACCGGCATGGTCGATATCGGCATCGCGGCGTTCACGGTCAACGAAGAGCGCGCGAAGGTCATCGATTTCTCGCATGAATATGAAAAGAGCCAGCAGCTGCTGATCGTCCAGAAGGGCGACGCGGACAAGTACACCACCACCGAGTCTCTGGCGGGCCTGAAGGTCGGCGCGCAGATGGGCACGATCCAGTCCCAGCTGATTGAGACGGCGCTGCCGGATTCCGAGCTGTTTGAGCTGGACACCTATCCGTCCCTCGCGCTGGAGCTGGTCAACGGCAACATCGCCGGCTTCGTCTGCGACTACGCAGTGGGCATGGGCATGGTCGCCAGCAACGACAAGCTCGAGGTTGCGAACTTCACCTTCTCTTCTGAAGAGGCTTCCTTCGGCAAGGCGTGCGTCGTGGCGAAGGGCAACGAGGACTTCCTCGAGGTCGTAAACAAGGTCATCGACAAGGTTGTTGAGGACGGCTCCTATCTTGAGAAGTTTAACGAGTACAACGCGATCTGGAGCGGCGAAGAAAACAACTGATTTCTCCGCAACCGAATAATCAACCGGGAGGCCGGAAAAACGGCTTTCCGGTTTCCCGCTGTTCAAGCGGCGTTAAGAGCATGAATTGCTCGGCGCCGGGCAATTAGGCTCTTAAAGGAGAATTTCATGCAGTTTTTAATCACGATGAAGGACCTGGTCGTTCGCTATCACAAGTTCTTTCTGGAGGGCGTGAGCAACACGCTGATCATCGCCGTCTTTACCGTCCTGTTCGGAACGATTCTGGGCGTGCTGATGGCATCGGCGCGCATGAGCAAATTCAAGCCCCTGAAATGGCTGGCGACGGCCTACATCGAATTCTTCCGCGGCACGCCGCTGATGGTGCAGCTGATGTTCATCTTCTACGGCCTTCCGATGATCGGAATCACGTTCCCGAAGGTGAGCTTCATTCCGGATTTCGACCGCTTTGCCGCGGGCGTTGTGGCGATGAGCCTGAACAGCTGCGCGTACGTGGCCGAAATCATCCGCTCGGGCATTCAGGCGGTCGACGTCGGCCAGATGGAAGCGGCGCGCAGTCTGGGCTTCCATCATCGCGAGGCGATGACGCTGGTCATTCTGCCGCAGGCGATCCGCAACATTCTGCCCGCGCTGGGCAATGAATTCGTGACGATTATCAAGGAATCGTCGATCGTGTCGGTCATCAGCATTGCCGATCTGATGTTCCGCGCGAAGGGCATCATCGCAAAGACGTATTCGAGCCTCGAATGCCTCGCGGTGGTCGCGATCATTTACTTCCTGCTGACCTTCCTGGGCGGCCGGCTGATTGCTCTGATGGAGAGGAGAATGTCCTATGGCAGAAAGAAATAATATGATCGAGGTTCGCCACCTGACGAAGCAGTTCGGCAAGCTCACCGTTTTGAACGATATCAGCACGTCGTTTGCGGCCAAGGAGGTCGTGAGCGTCATCGGCCCGTCCGGCGGCGGCAAGAGCACGTTTCTGCGCTGCCTGAATCTGCTGGAAACGCCAACCTCCGGCCAGATTCTGGTCGACGGCGCGGACATTTGCGACAAGCACGCGGACGTGGACAAGCTGCGCCAGAAGATGGGCATGGTGTTTCAGCAGTTCAATCTGTTTGAAAACATGAACGTGCAGCGCAACCTGACCGTCGCGCCGATGCGGATTCTGAAAATGTCGAAGGACGAGGCCGAGGAAAAGGCCGCGCAGCTTTTAAAGCGCGTCGGACTGTACGACAAGCTTCTCGCCTACCCCAGCCAGCTCTCCGGCGGCCAGAAGCAGCGCATTGCAATCGTGCGCGCGCTGATGATGAATCCGGAGGTCATGCTGTTCGACGAGCCGACCAGCGCGCTCGATCCGGAAATGATCGGCGAGGTGCTCGGCGTTATGAAGTCGCTGGCCGAGGACGGCATGACGATGATCGTCGTGACGCACGAAATGCGCTTTGCGCGCGAGGTCAGCAGCCGCACGCTGTTTCTGGACGGCGGCAAAATCGAGGAAGACAAGCCCTCGAAGGAGCTGTTCAACCATCCGGAAAGCCCGCGCCTGATCAGCTTCCTGGAAAAGGTGCTGTAAAAAAAGCTCCGTCTGCGAGCGGAAAAAGTGAACCGGAAGAGCATTTGCCCTTCCGGTTTTGCTTATTTCCGCAGGAGCCAGACCTGCATTTCGGTTTCGCCGCGATTGGCGAAGGCGTAATACGGAATCAGCGTGAGCGGAACGGCCTCGTAGTCCTCCCCCGCCTCGTAATAGAGCGCGTCCGTCGCCTTCGGCCGCCAGGCCGCAGTCTTCAGATTGGGCAGCAGGAACGGCCCCGGAACCGCTTCAAACGCCGCATTCAGATCGAGCGCGACGCTGCGGAGATCCGGGCCGTTGTCCACGCCCTCCGCGCAATAGACGACCGGGCCGCGCATGACCGCCACGCGCCCCGCATCGGCATGCACCCGGCGATTGGCCGCGATCACCCGCACCGGCATGTCGAGCTCGAACTCAATCTCCGTTTTCCCGTGCAGCTCGATATACGCATAGCCATTTCGGATCTCATACGGCGCGCTGAGGCGGAAGCTTCTGCACCAGCCGGGAATGCGCAGCGCGATGTGCTTCTTCCGCGCATTGCAAATGATTCGAACGCGCCCGTTTTCCGGATAGGCGGTTTCCTGCGCGATTTCGATATCGCCCGCGCTCGTTTGAGAATTCATATACTGGTGCACATACACCGTATCCTCGTCCGCGGTATACAGGTATCCGGCGATGGACGCGATGAACCGCAGCAGGTTCGGCGGGCAGCAGGAGCAGCTGAATACGGCCACGCGCTGCGTAATCGGGAAGCGCTCCTTCTCCAGCGACGATACGTTGACATGGTTGAAATCCGGATCGATTTCCAGCGGATTTTCATAGAAGAACGCCTGTCCATCCATCGATACGCCAGACATCACGCCGTTATACAGCGCGCGCTCGACAATATCGGCGTATTTGGAATCCGCGCCGAAGCCCAGCATGCGATTGGCGAACATCGCCAGCGCAATCGCGGCGCAGGTCTCGGTGTAGGCCGTCCGGTTCGGCAGGTCGTAATCGATGGTGAACGTCTCTCCAATGTGCGAAGAGCCCACGCCGCCGGTGAGATACATGCGCTTCTGAACGATATTGTCAAAGCAGCGCTCGCAGGCCCTGCGCAGCGCGTCGTCGCCATAGGCCAGCGCCACGTCCGCCGCGCCGCACAGCAGATACAGTGCGCGCACGCAATGGCCCTCCGCGGTGCCGCGATCGCGCAGCGGCATTTCATCCTGATTGTAGTATTCATTGAACCATTTCGGATAGAAATTGCCTTCCTCGGGGTGCTTGCCGTGCTCGTCGATAAAGTATTTCGCCAATTCGGCATAGCGCGTCTCGCCGGTGATTTTCGCAAGCCGCATCAGCGCCAGCTCGATTTCGGGATGGCCCGGCGTGGTAAACGCCGCGCTCTTCTCGGTTTTGAACACCCTTTCGATGTAATCGGCGAAGCGGCGCATGGCCTTCAGGAAGCGATCCCGGCCGGTGATTTCATAATAGGCAATCGCGGCCTCGAAGAGATGCCCGGCGCAATACAGCTCATGGCAGCTGCGATGCTGAAAGCGCTGATCCTGCTCGGTCACGAGATAGTGGCTGTTGAAATAGCCGTTCGGATCGCTGTTTTCAATGATGCAGTCGATCGCGCTCTCGATGGCCGCCGTGATCTGCTCGTCCTCGCCGTCGTTCAGGAGATAGGCCGCGCCCTCCATCCATTTGGCCACGTCGGAATCCCAGAAAATATCGGATTTGCCATTGCGAATATCGCATTTCAGCGCCTCAAAGCGCTTCGTTTCCTGAAAGCGATGGTACACCGCCCAAAGCGTCGCGGAGCGATTGGTCTCCTGCCGCGCCGCCCAATAGCCGCCGGTAATCCTCGTGTGCGAAAAATCAATGTGTTCCATATTCAGCCCCCTTATTTTCAATTTCTCTGGTATTGATTATAAGGGAAAGCGCGCTCATTGCGCAATACAAAAAGCAAAAAAACATGCAAATGCCCCCGATACCGTTTATTCGGCGTCGGAGGCACTATCGTCTTATATTCCGTTTATTGCGCCTCAACCAGCTTCTGCAGCTCTTCGATCGCCACGCGCAGCTGATTGTCCGTTTCCGGATCGGGACGCACCGTGCTGATCGTCGCGCCCTCGTCCAGCTCGACCACCACGTCCGGCTCCAGTCCGGTTCCGTGAATCGAGCGGCCCTTTGGCGAGAAATAGCTCTCCGTGGTATACTGCATGCCCGCGCCGTCCGATGCGAAGGTGATCATCGTCTGAACGATACCCTTGCCGAACGTCCGCGTGCCGACCACCGTGCCGCGCTCGTCGTCCTGAAACGCTCCGGTGAACAGCTCCGACGCGCTGGCGGACATGCCGTTGACCATCACGACCATCGGTACCTTCCAGTATTCCGCATCCGTGGAATACTCGGTTCTGTTGCCCTGGCGATCCTCGACGTACGTCACCAGTCCCTCCGGCAGCACCATATCCGCAATTTCGAGCACGTCCGTCAGCAATCCGCCCGGATTGTTGCGCAGATCGATGATCACGCCGCTCACATACGCCTTGCGGAACGCGTCCACGGCCTCCTGAAAGCCGGTCACGTCGTTTCCGGTAAACTGCGCGATATTGACATAGCCGATATTGCCATACAGGATCGAATAATCCACATAGCTGACGTTCACCTTGCCGCGCGTGGCGACGATATCGAGCGCTTCGCCGTCGCGCTGAATCATGATCGTGACCGGCGTTCCGTCCTCGCCGCGAATCTTATCCACCGCCTGATCCAGCGCGCGCGCGGTATTGTCCGTAATCAGCTCGCCGTCCACGCCGATGATCTGGTCGCCCGCGCGCAGTCCGGCTTCCTCCGCCGGCGAATCCGGATATACGCGAATGATCTCCAGCGCGCCTTCCTGCGTGCGCTGCACCACCATGCCCACGCCGTGGAACACGCCGCTGCTCTCCTCTTCCTCCGCCGCGAGCTCCTCGGGCGTATAATAGAAGGTATAGGGATCGCCCAGCGAATCCATCATGCCGCGAATGGCGCCGACGACGAGCGCGTCTTCCTCCACGGGCTGATAGTATTGCTCCATCAGCGTCTGGCGCACCTCGTCCAGGCGGCGATAGCGCTCGATCATTGCATATTCCTCTTCGGAAACGAGGCGATTGACCTGGGACCCGCTCCCGCCCGCCGTAATCAGCGCCGTGCCGACGATCGCCATGATCATCAGCCAGGCCACCGCGCCAAGTGCAATTATCTTCCGCTTCATGCCCTGCCTCCCCAAAAGAGCGCAAAAGCCATTCGCCTTCGCGCTCCGTTTTTTCTATCGTATGTAGCTTTGCCGCCGGTTCATTACAGGCGGAATTTGCGGTTGCCGGTGTTTTTGCCCAGCAGCATCATCATCTTGAACGTGACCGCATCGTCGAAATTGCGCAGATCCAGGCCGATCGTGCGCTGCACCTTCTCCAGGCGATACACCAGCGTGTTTCTGTGGATGTACAGCTTGCGCGCCGTTTCGGACAGGTTCAGGCTGTTGTCGAAGAAGGTTTCGATCGTATGGATCATCTCTTCATTGAACAGCCGCGCGGTCTTGCGGTTGAAGATCTTGCTGTTGTAGCCGGCGCTCATCTCGGGGGTAACCTCGTTCAGGAAGCGCTCGAGCAGCAGATTGCGATAGACGAACACCGTGCGGTTCGTGTGATAGATGCGGCCAACGTTGATCGCGCTGCGCGCCTCTTCAAACGCCTCGGGAATGCTGATCAGATCCTCGCGCGGCTCGGAAATGCCGATGAATACGCCGTGGCCGGTTTCGGTCAGGAACGTGGATTCAATCGCACGCGCATATTCCTCCAGTTCCTCGAACGTCTCGTCCTCGGAAATGGTCTTCAGCATCGCGACGGAATGGCGGCCGACCTCGGCCAGGCGATCGTCCTCGGAATCGAGGCTGTCGGCCATCAGCTTGATCGCGGCCTCGGCTTCCATATCCTGGAAATAGAAATAGATCACACAGCGATTGGCCTGCATCGGAATTCCGTGCTCCGCCGCGAGGGATTCAAACTCGCTGGTTTCCACATCGCCGCGCAGCATCAGCCGCAGCGACTGCTCGCTGTTCGTGTGCGTCATGTCCTCGCGCAGCATCATATTGATCAGCTCCGCGCACAGCACCGCGCACTTCTTTACGTCTTCGCTGTCGCCATGCAGACAGATGAACACCGGCTGTTCCTCATTCGTGCCGATCAGCGTAACGCCGCCATACACCAGAGGCATCGTCGGGTTCTGGCGAATCGCTTCCGGCAGATTCAGGGTTCTCGAATCGCCCTCCGGCAGAATGATCGCGCCGGTATTGTCCAAAAGCAGCGCGTTTACATCGATCATATTCAGCACGCGGGCGATCTTCGTCGTTACTCGATGATCCAGATACATATTCTTTCCTCCTGTCGAGCGGATGTGCATTCATTGGGTATAGTATACCCGTTTGCGCGCGCTCAAGTCAAGCCGAAAAGTATATTTCAGATTGATTTCGTGTAAAATCGCCCGTTTTTTGTGCGATTTCACCAACAATTAATGCAGGCGCGCCCGGGCATTGTTAGGTCGAGGCTAAGACGCGGCATTTGTGCGTTTTCTTCATCGAAACACCGTTGAACAGAGGCGCAATTCTATGTTATAATGTAAAATAGTGAGGTGTGGAATTATGCTGATAGCTTCCGAATGGAAGGATTACGAGGTTCTGGATACCGGCGACGGCGAAAAGCTGGAGCGCTGGCGCGAATTCATACTGCGCCGCCCCGACCCGCAGGCCATCTGGCCGAAGCAGCGACCGGAAATCTGGACGCGCGCGGACGCGCATTATCATCGCTCGCAGAAGGGCGGCGGCGAATGGGAATTCATGAAGCGCCTGCCCGATCGCTGGTCGGTTCGCTATGGCGCGCTTGAGTTCTACGTGCGCCCGACCGGCTTTAAGCACACGGGCCTCTTCCCCGAGCAGGCGGTCAACTGGGACTGGATGGCCGGCCTGATCCGCAGGGCGAATCGCCCGATTCGGGTGCTGAATCTGTTCGGCTATACCGGCGGCGCGACGCTGGCCTGCGCATCTGCAGGCGCGAAGGTCACGCATGTGGACGCGGCGAAAGGCATGGTGCAATGGGCGGGCGAAAACCGCAAGCTCGCCGGAATTGACGAAACGAGCGTGCGCTGGATCGTGGACGACGCGATGAAGTTCGTCGAGCGCGAGGCGCGGCGCGGCAATACCTATGAAGGCATCCTGATGGATCCGCCGAGCTATGGCCGCGGCCCGGGCGGCGAGGTGTGGAAGCTCGAAAACGAGCTGTACCCGCTGGTCTCCGCGTGCGAAAAGGTGCTGGCGAAGAACGCGCTGTTTATGCTGATCAACAGCTACACCACCGGTCTTCAGCCGGCGGTGCTGAACAATATGCTGACGATGACGGTTGCGCGCACGCGCCCGGGCAAGGTGGTTGCGGATGAAATCGTGCTGCCGGTCACGGCCGGCGGCGTGCTGCCCTGCGGCGCGAGCGGGCGCTGGGAGGGCAAATGAATCGCCTTCCCGCGGGCTATCGCTGGATCGAAACGCTGGATTTCGTGCGAAACCGGAAGCAATTGCGAATCGTAATGGCGCTTTCGCTGGGACTGATTGCAATTCTGCTCGCCCTCGGGCTGATTCTAAGGCCGATTTCGGTTTCCTGGCGATTCATGACCGGCCATTTGTGGACGTTTCCGCTCTGGCTGGCGATGCAGCTTGCGTACATTCCGCTGCATGAAATCGTGCACGGCGTCTGCATGCGGCTGTTTTCGAGGGAAAAAGTGCGCTACGGGTTTCAGCTCTGCTATGCGTATGCCGGAAGCGACGCGTATTTTTCGGTGCTTCAGCACAATCTGATTGCGCTCGCGCCGCTGATTTTCTGGGGAATCGCGCTGGCGATACTGGAGCGCGCGCTGCCGGCGGGCTGGTTCTGGATGCTGTTCAGCGTTCAGATTGCGAACGTATCCGGCTCGGCGGGTGATCTGTATTGCGTGTTCCGCACGCTTCGCTACCCGCGCGGCGCGCGGATTCAGGATACCGGCGTGAGAATGCGCGTGTTCGCGCCGCGCCCGAAAGAGGAAAAGAAATGATACTCCTGACTCTTCAAAATGTAAGCAAGTCCTTTGCGATGAACAGCATCCTGAAGGATGTAAATCTCACGCTCCAGGCGGGCAGCCGCATGGGGCTGGTCGGCGTGAACGGAAGCGGAAAGTCCACGCTGTTCAAGCTGATTTCCGGCCAGCTGGAGCCGGATTCGGGCACGATTTCGCTGTCCAAGGGCGCGCGCGTGGGGGTACTTACGCAGGACGCGGACATTCAGAGCAAGCTGACCATTCAGCAGGAGCTCGAGCGCGTGTTTGAGCCGGTGCGCGAAATGGAGCGCCGTCTGCGTGAAATGGAGGCCGAAATGGCCGAAAAGCACGAGGACGCGGCGGAATTCGAGCGGCTTTCGCACGCCTACGCGCGACTGATGGATCGCTTTGAGGATGCGGGCGGCTATTCATGGCCCAGCCGCATTCAGGGCGTGCTCGCGGGTCTCGGATTTGCGCGCGGTCGTGAAACGCAGCCTGCGAATCTGCTGTCCGGCGGCGAAAAGACGCGGCTCTGCCTGGCGCGACTGCTTTTGACGCAGCCGGAGCTTCTGATGCTGGACGAGCCGACGAACCATCTGGATCTCGCGTCGGTCGAATGGCTGGAGGACACGCTGAAGAAATACAAGGGCACCGTGCTGGTCATTTCGCACGACCGCTATTTCCTGAATTCGGTCTGCGACTGCATGGCGGAGCTTTCGATGCGGCGGCTGACGCAATACGAGGGCAATTACGATCGCTTTGCGCGCCTGCGCGAGGCGAATCTCGAGCGCCAGCTGAAGGAATACAAGCTCCAGCAGGCGGAAATCATGCGCCAGGAGGCGATCATCGCCCGCTATCGCATGTACAATCGCGAAAAATCGATCAAAGCGGCGGAAAGCCGCGAAAAGCGGCTCGAAAAGATGGAGCGGCTCGAAAAGCCGGTCAGCGAACAGAAGGTGCGCTTCACCTTCGAGGCGCGCCGCCGCACCGGCGACGACGTGCTGATTGCAAAGGAGCTCTCCAAGGGCTTCGAGGGGCGCACTCTGTTTGAGCATTTCAATCTGCATCTGCGCG
Source organism: uncultured Clostridia bacterium (assembly GCA_934663595.1). GTDB lineage: Bacteria > Bacillota > Clostridia > Christensenellales > Aristaeellaceae > Faecivicinus. The sequence goes on from CAKUKM010000017.1 coordinate 44,631, forward strand.
CGGGCGACCGCGTGGCGCTGATCGGGCCGAACGGCGTGGGCAAAACGACGCTGCTGCGCGTGATCATCGGTCAGCTGCCGCCGGATACGGGCTCGGTCATCTTCGGCTCGAACGTGGATTTGGGGTATTACGATCAGCAGCAGTCCGGCCTGCACCCGGAAAAGGACGTGCTCAACGAGCTGTGGGACGATTTCCCGCGGCTGGAGGTGGATCGCATTCGCAGCGTGCTGGCGCTGTTCCTGCTGACCGGCGACGATGTGTTTCAGCCGATCTCGACGCTGTCCGGCGGCGAAAGAGGCCGCGTGGCGCTGGCGAAGCTGATGCTGCGGAAGGACAATTTCCTGCTGCTGGACGAGCCGACGAACCATCTGGACATGGACAGCCGCGAGGTGCTGGAGGACGCGCTCACGAGCTTCGACGGCACGCTCCTGACCGTATCGCACGACCGCTATTTCATCAATCGCATCGCAAACCGCGTAATCGAAATGCACCCGGACGGTGTGCGCGAATACCTCGGCAATTACGACGATTATCTGGAAAAGAAGCGCCTCGAGGCGTCGGGCGCGACGGAAGAAGCGCTGTCCGGAAAAACGCGCACGCAGCTCGACAAGGAAAAGCGTCGCGAGCGCATGCGCACGGAATCCGCAAAGACGCTGAAGGCAAATCTGGCCAAAACCGAAAAGGCAATTGCCGAAACGGAGCAGAAAATCGCCGCGCTCGAAGCGCAAATGGCCGATCCGGAGACCTACAAATCGCCGGACGCGGCGCAGGCCGTCGCGCGCGAGCACAAACAGACGCAGGACGATCTCGACGCGCTGTACGAATCCTGGGAGGAACTCTCCGAAGCCGTCGCCGAACTGGATTAGGCGGAATTGCAAACGCACCAATAGGGCCAGCGTCCCAGGGCGCCGGCCTTTTCAATTCTCGCTCCGTTCGGCCCTTTCGCCCGAAAATTTCGCGCAAAATCGGCGGGAAATTCCTCGCCGATTGAATTCGGATATGCGGTTGCGCTCGATTATTTCTTATTTTATCTTTATGCCGTTCCTTTCACACCACTCGATGGCGAATTTCCGGCAAATTGTGTTGTAAAATTCGTTATAGGTCGGATGTTTCGCGGTCGCTTCCTCGGACGAATGCTCGCGCGCATGCTGGATGATCTTCGAATACGCCTCGCAGAATTCTCCGGATAACTTCGCAAAAACGCGAT
>CAKUKM010000018.1 GCA_934663595.1 uncultured Clostridia bacterium
TCTTGCCGTGGTCGACGTGTCCGATCGTTCCGATGTTTACATGAGGCTTATTGCGCTCAAACTTTGCCTTTGCCATTGGATATTCCTCCCCTAACAGATTCCTGTACTAAATTCGTATGGAGCGGGTGATGGGAATCGAACCCACGTGATCAGCTTGGGAAGCTGGAGCTCTGCCATTGAGCTACACCCGCGCATTCCCGCCGACATACGCCGTCATACGTCCTTAATTGTACTTTAGAATTGCCATTTTGTCAACAACCAAACGCGATTTTCCCATCAAATTTCGCGCCCCGGATGGAAAATATCGCATGTTTTAACCGAATTATCACTTTTCGTCCAGATACTTCTGCAGCTTGCGCTTGATGCGCTGCAGCGCGTTGTCGATGCTCTTGACGTGGCGGTTCATTTCCGCGGAGATCTCCTGATAGCTCTTGCCCTCGATATAGCGAATGAGCACCTCTTTCTCCAGATCCGACAGCATTTCGCCGATTCTTCCCTCGATCAGGGACAAATCCTCCCGGTCGATCAGCATCGATTCGGGATTGCTCGGCACCTCCTCGGTAATCACGTCCAGCAGCGTTCGATCGGGATCTTCCTCGTAGATCGGGCGATTGAGAGAGACATAGCTGTTCAGCGGAATGTGCTTCTGCCGCGTGGCCGTCTTGATCGCGGTAATGATCTGCCGGGTCACGCACAGCTCGGCGAACGCGTGAAAGGAAGCCGAGCGGTCGACGCGATAATCGCGAATCGCCTTGTACAGCCCGATCATTCCCTCCTGAACGATGTCCTCGTGGTCCGCGCCGATCAGAAAATAGCTGCGCGCCTTCGCCCGAACAAAGTTTTTGTATTTGTTCAGCAGATATTCCAGCGCCTCGCCGTCGCCCTCCCGCTGCGCGATCGCGACGATCTCCTCGTCCTGCATGGTATCATAGTCCCGCCGATCCATATCCGTCCTCCATTAGCCCTTGTTTTTCGGAAACATGTCCTTCAGCTTTTCCATCACGTGCGCGGGAATGCGCTCGCCGATCGTCGCGCGCGAACCGCCCTTTCTGGGAAGCGAGGCCGCGCCCTGCGTCCTGACCGAATTCATTTCCAGAAGCAGCTCCCTCGACGACATGCGCGCCGCACCCCGGCCCAGTATGATCGTCTGCTCCAGCGCGTCCGACGTGGCCACGCGAATCTCCATTCGCCGCATCGACACGTCCTCGGCATAGCCGTCGCACGTGTGCTCGATGAAATGGTCGGCCGTTTCGCCCTTGCGCGTAAACACCACCGTGACCCGGCCGCGCTCCTCGACCGACCGCGCGCGCCGGTCGCCCAGCCACGCGTCGAACACCACGATGATCTTCTGGCCCGTATAGCCCGCATAATCCTGCAGCTCGCGGATCAGACTCTCGCGCGCATCCTCGAGCGTGCCCGAATGCGCGCGGGCGTTGATCACGTTGTAGCCGTCCACGATCAGCAATCTCTTCGGCGGCTTCATTTGCTCTCTCTCGCGCGCAGCACCGCGTACATCAGAATGCCCGCCGCCACCGACGCGTTCAGCGATTCGATTTTGCCCTTCATCGGAAGCGTGAGCCTGCGATCGCACTTTTCCATCGTCAGCCGCGAAATGCCCTCGCCCTCCGAGCCGATCACGAGCGCCGCCGGGCCGGTCAGATCGGCCTCAAACGCGTTTTCGCCGTCCATGGCCGTTCCGATCATCCAGATTCCCTTTTCCTTCAGCTCGTCGATCGTGCGATTCAGGTTGGTCACCCGCGCGATCTTCATGCTCTCCAGCGCGCCCGCCGCCGCCTTCGCGACCGTAGCCGTGAGCCCCGACGCGCGCCGCTCCGGAATGATCACGCCGTGCGCGCCCGCGCATTCGGCCGAGCGGATGATCGCGCCCAGATTGTGCGGATCGGTAATGCCGTCCAGCAGAATCAGGAACGGATCCTCGCCTTTCTCCTTCGCCAGCGCCAGCATCTCGTCCACCGACGAATACTTCACCGCCGCGACATACGCCAGCAGCCCCTGATGCGCCGGGTAAATCTGATCCAGCCGCGCGCGATCCACAATCTGAACCACCGCGCCCGCGTCCTTCGCCATTTTCACGATCTCGCGCGCCGAGCCGGACAGCTCGCTCGCCGCCAGCAGCTTTTCAATCGGCCGCCCCGCGCGCAGCGCCTCGCGAATGGGATTGCGGCCGCAGATGATCTGCTCGGGGTCCGCCTCAAGCGCCGAAAGCGTCTCCTCGGGCTCCGGCTTGCGCGCCGGGGGCGCTTCCCTGCGCCGCTCGTCCTCGCGCCGCCGCTTCGGATCGCCGGAATAGTATTTCCCGCCGCCGTAGGGACGCTTTTCCGGCGCGAATTCACGATCTCCGCCGTACGCGCGCTTCTCGTATGCGGTTTCACGGTCTCCGCCGTATGCGCGCTTCTCGCGCTCCGGGCGATCGCCGCGGTTGCGGAAAACATTGCCGTACGCGCGCCGCTCGGAAGATGTTTCGCGATTGCCGGCATACGGCCGCCTTTCTCCGGATTCCTCGCCCACGCGCTCGGCGCGCGGCACGTCACCCCTCACAGCGCCCACGCGCGGGCCGGGATACGTCCTCCGCGCCGCGCCGCGCATCGGGTTTTCGCCTCTTTTGCCATCGTATTTCTTATCGTAAGCCATTTTCTCCGTCCTCCCGCGCAGGAATCGTCTCCGGCGGCAGCGCCGCCGTGAGCAGCGCGTTCATGCGCTCCGTCCGCCCCATCGCATACAGATAGCCGATCAGCGCCTCCAGCGCCGTCGCGCGATGGTATTCGCCCGCGTCCGCGTTTTTCGGCGGCGCCTGCCGGGCGTTTCGCGCGCGACGCACGACCGCCGCTTCCTCCTCGGTAAGCGTTTCCTCGATTCGGGAAAGCGCCTCGCTCTGCGCGTGCGCGCACACCAGGTGAATCGCGCGGCGATGCATGTCCGCCACCCGGCCGCCCCGCTCGATCAGGTGCGACCGCACGTACAGGTCGTACAGCGTGTCGCCCAGATACGCCAGCTCCAGCGAGCCCGGCAGCGAATTGTGTTTAAAGTGAAATTCCATGAATGTCTCTGCCCTTTTAGAACATTTTCAGATATTTTTCGTAGGCCGCGTCCCATTCCGCGGTGTTTTCGGGCCGGAACGTCTCCGTCGGGAACGACCGCGCGACCACCTGCGCCCGATCCTCCGCCTTCAGCGCGCCCACCGCCTGCGCCTGCAGAAGGAGATTGCCGATCACCGTGCCCTCGCTGGGGCCGGCGATTACGTCTCTTCCGATCGCATCGGCGGTAAACTGATTCAGAAGCGCGTTCTTGCTGCCGCCGCCGACGATGTTCAGCTGCCGCAGCCGGCGATGGAGAATGTCGTTCTCCAGCTTCTCGATCGACCAGCGGTATTTGAGCGCCAGTCCCTCGTAAATAACGCGCGAAATTTCGCCGCGGCCCTCCGGAACCGGCTGGCCGGTGCGCCGGCAGTATTCCTGAATCCGTGCGGGCATATCGCCGGGAGCCAGGAAGCACGGATCATCCACATCGATGATCGCCTTGAATTTCGGCGCGCGCTCGGCCATCTTGACCAGCTCGGCGAAATCCACCCGGTCGCTCCTGCGATCCCATTCGCGCTTGCATTCCTGAATGATCCACAGGCCCATGATGTTCTTCAGCAGCCGGATCGAGCCGTCCACCGCGCCCTCGTTCGTATATTCGGCGTTCATGACCGCCGGATCGGTCTTCGGCTCCTTCGAAAGCACGCCCAGCAGCGACCACGTGCCGCTGGAGAGATACGCGTAATCATCGCCCTCCGCCGGAACCGCCGCAACCGCGCTCGCCGTATCGTGGCCGCCCACGACATAGACCGGAATCTCGCCCACGCCGCATTCGCGCGCAATTTCGGGCAGCAGCGTTCCGCGCCGCGCGCCCGGCATCTGGATCTTCGCCGTCAGCTTTTCGGGAAGGCCCAGACGCGCGAATACCTCGTGCGACCAGTCGCGCGCCCGCGCGTCCAGCAGCTGGCTCGTCGACGCCATCGTGTATTCCACGCCCTTTTCGCCCGTCAGGAAATACGCCAGCAGATCGGGCATGAACAGCATTTCCTCCGCCATTTCCAGCGTAGGGTCGCCCTCGAGCTTCATCGCATAGAGCTGATAGACGGTGTTGAACTGGTTAAACGCCGTGCCGGTCAGCGCGAACAGCTCCTCCCGGGGAATGACCTTGAACACCTCGTCCATCACGCCGTCGGTCCGCGCGTCGCGATAGTGCGCCGGAAGCCCGAGCAGCCGGCCGTTTTTGTCCAGCAGGCCGAAGTCCACGCCCCACGTGTCGATGCCGATTCCCGAAACCTCGATTTCCAGCTTCGACAGCTTCAGAAGCGCCTGCTTCATCTCGTACACCAGCCGCGGCAAATCCCACACGAAGCGGCCGCACAGCATTACCGGATCGTTGGAAAAGCGGTGAATTTCCGAAATCTCAATCCGCTCCCCGTCGAACGCGCCCAGCATCGCGCGCCCGCTCGACGCGCCGAAATCAAACCCCAGAAAGTATTTTTGATCCATTTCGTTCCGCTCCTCGCTTTTTATATAAACGGTTTCCCAATTTACGCTATTTCTAGTATACCATGCTTTTTCGCGATTCTCAAGCGCGTCCGCGCCGAATCCGGCAACTTTTGCCGCCGCCTGCATGCGCCCTCGCGCCTTATGCATACGGCTGTATACGCGCATTCGCTTCATCAACACGGTTTCCACCTGAAAATCCACACTTTCCACAGGGTTATCCACAGGTTTTGTGCGTAAATGCCGCGCTTTTCCCCGCTTTCCACGCGTTTATCCACACTTTTCGTGTGTATTCACATTTTCATACACAAACCGCAGTCTGTTTCAGTCATAATAAAGTCTTTATTCATGCCGAAATGTGACTTTATTATGGCGCGCCGTCCGAGCTTTTTCGGAAACTGGAATAAAATGGCGCAGCAAAGATCGTTTTTTCACCGGAAAATCGGTTTTGCTGGACGCTTTTCCACACCTTCGCTCCCGTTTTTCTCCCGCGCGAAATTGCAAAAACGATGCATGCATAGCTTTTCGACATATGCGTAAACTTGAATTCCGATTGAAATTTCCCCCTTTAATTTCCAAATGTTACCGCAATTGCTTCCGAAAAAAGGCGATATAGGCTGCCGCCGGAGCGCCGGGCGAACTCGTCGCGCAGGCCCAGAAACGCCTTCCATTTCTCGATCGTATGCCCGTTTACGCCGTGCCGGAGCGCCACGTCGACCAGCCGCTTCTCCATCAGGCACACGCCGCCGGGCAGCGAAATCGCGTCGCACAGCTGAATCAGCCGGTCGTATTCGTCCGCGGGGCACGCGCTTAAATAGCCGCGCAGGAACGAAAGCTCCGCGTCCGTCAGGTCCAGCTCGCTCGCCGCATCGTCGATTCGCATTCTCGGAAACGAATGCGTAAGGCAAATGCGCGCGATTTCGTCCTCGCCGCGCGCGTGCAGCCATTCATAGCCCGCGATCGCGTGATGCATGCCGCGCACGCCCTCGTATCGGCCGATATCGTGCATCGCGCCGAACACAAACGCGCGCTCCGCGTCCATTCCGCATGCCGCCGCAATGGCGTTTGCCGCCCGCGCCGCCGTGAGCGAATGCTCGCGCCACGGCCCGGGATTCTGCCCGCTCGCCCAATTCAGCGCCTCCAGCGCCTGTTCTCGATTCATCATGGCATATTTCTCCCCTTTTCCTGCACAAAAAAGTCTGTTCAAATTCGCTCACAAATGCTATAATATGGTTAAAAGAAACTCTATAAGGAGGTTTTTATTCATGATCAAGGTCACCGTATGGAGCGAACACGTTCAGGATCGCGGCATCGAAGCCTTTCCGCCGGACAGCCCTCTGCTCCAGAATCCCGAGCTGCGCGAATTCCTCGAATTCTCCGCGCGCGAAATCAAGAAGGTGCACCCGAACGGCCTGCACAACACGCTGAAGGCGCTGCTCGAAGAGGAAGAGGATTTCACCGTCCGCGTCGCCACGATGGAAATGCCCGAATGCGGCCTTACGCAGGAGGTGCTCGACGATACCGACGTGCTCGTCTGGTGGGCGCATGTGGCGCACGACCAGGTGCCGGATGAGATCGCGTTCCGCGTTCGCGACGCGGTCTGGAAGGGCATGGGCTTTATCGGCCTGCATTCCGCGCATCCCAGCAAGCCGATGCAGCTGCTGGTGGGCGCGTCCGGATCGCTGAAATGGCGCGAGGGCGACCGCGCGCGCGTCTGGTGCTGCAATCCCACGCATCCGATCGCCGAGGGCATTCCGGAATCGTTTGAACTGGAAAACGAGGAAATGTACGGCGAGCCCTTCGACATCGCGACCCCTGACGAGCTGGTGTTCATCAGCTGGTTCGCCGGCGGCGAGGTCTTCCGCTCCGGCTGCTGCTGGAATCGCGGCCGCGGCAAGGTGTTCTATTTCCAGCCCGGCCATGAAACGCAGCCGAGCTACTACGTCCCCGAGGTGCGCCGCATCATCAAAAACGCCGTCCGCTGGGCCAGACCCGTCTGCCGGCTGGAAAAGATCGAATGCCCGCACGCAAAGATCCGCCCGGAGGATCAATATAAGAAGTAAGCAACCGCAAAGCGCGGCGCGTCCCATTCAGGCGCGCCGCGCTCTTTGCTTTATGCAAACATATTGATATTCGGCACGGCGTTCAGGTCCAGATCGCCCAGCTCGCCCGCCATCAGGCGATAAAAGCCCGCCGAGCCGATCATTACCGCGTTGTCCGTGCACAGCTTTTTCGGCGGGATGAAAACCTCCAGCCCCGCCTTTTTGCCGCGTCTTTCCAGCTCCGACCGCAAAAGCGAATTCGCCGCCACGCCGCCGGCCACCGCCACGCGGGAAGCGCCCGTGTCCGTCGCCGCCGCGATCGTCTTGTCCACCAGCAGATCGACCACGCTGCGCCGGAACGACGCCGCCCAGTCCTTCGCATCAATCTCAATGCCCTGCTGGCGCAGGTTGTGCGCCTGATTGATTACCGCCGTCTTCAGGCCGCTGAACGAAAAATCGTATTTGCCCTCCGTGTGCGGCCGCGGGAATTTGTAGGCGTGCTCGTTTCCCTCGTCGGCCAGCTTGTCCAGCAGCGGGCCGCCCGGATACGGAATGTTCAATACGCGCGCCACCTTGTCAAACGCTTCGCCCGCCGCGTCGTCGGTCGTGCCGCCGAGCAGCTCGTAAGCGCCAAATCGCGTGACGTTCACGATATGACTGTGCCCGCCGGACGCGACCAGGCACACGAACGGCGGCTCCAGATCCGGGTGCGCCACATAGTTCGCGCTCACGTGGCCCTCAATGTGATTGACCGGAATCAGCGGCAGCTCCCGCGCGTACGCCAGCGCCTTCGCCCAGCTCACGCCCGTCAAAAGCGCGCCGACCAGTCCCGGGCCGTAGGTCACCGCGATTGCGTCGATATCATCAAGCGTCCTATTCGCCTCGGAAAGCGCCGCGTCCAGCAGCGGATCGATCGCCTCCACGTGCATTCTCGACGCGATTTCCGGCACCACGCCGCCATACAGCGCGTGCACGTCGATCTGCGTCGCGATGGCATTTGCGCGCACCGTGCGTCCGTTTTCCACAATCGCAATCGCCGTCTCGTCGCACGAGCTCTCCACCGCCAGTATCCGCGCCTGCCCCTTCGCGCGCAGCGCATCCGCCTTTTCGCGCATTCTCAATTTGTAATTCGTCATTTCATGTATTCCTCGAATTTCCTTCCGAGCCAGAACGCTCCGAAAAGCGCAAGCTCGCTTATTAGCAGGTATTCCACCGTTCGAATCAGCGCCTGACCGCCGATCATCATGCCCATCTTCGCAAACATCGATTCCGGGCAGATGCGAATCAGCAGATCCGTCTGCGGATTCAGCAGCCACAGATCATTCGTAAACAGCAGATGATGGAAGAACGTAAACGCGCTTCCAAAGTCCGCCGCCGCCCAAATCGCAAACGCGCCCAGCGGAAGCACCAGCGCCAGCGGCGCAAGTCCCGCCGAAAGCATCAGCTGCCTTTTCGAAGGGCGTTTGCCGCGCGGCGTGAAGAAGAAGAGCAGCAGCGCGGCGGCCAGCAGGCCTTCGGATGCGAACCGCGAATTGTCCATCACGTCGATCAGCAGCAGGAACAGCCTCTGGCAATCCCGCATGTGCGCCATTTCGCGATCGTTGAACGCGGGCTGAATCCTGCCGAAAACCTCCGCCGGAATGGCCGCGCCGGAATCGTCCTCCAGCGCGTACGTGCCGCCGCGCAAATATCTCGCCAGCGCGCCGTCCAGCGTCTTCAGGGTTTCCTCCGAAATGCCGGCGGAATCCAGTACGCCCGCCTGCATCTGGAGCTCAAAATACAATTCGCCGTCGGTTCCGATGCGGCCGACGATCTTCAAAATTCCCGAAAACAGAAGGCACGCCCCGCAAAGAAAAACCAGCAGGCAAATCAGACGCTTTCTCATAAACCGCTTCCTCCGGGCTGATGATAAACAGAAGGACGGCCTCTTTATTGGAAAAGAAACCATCCTCCGTTTCTATCACAGCTTCTGCAGATAATCGATCACGAAGCCCTCGAGCTTGCCGTCCATGACTTCGGAGATGTTGCCCTCCTCGTAGCCCGTGCGGTGATCCTTTACGAGCGTGTAGGGCTGGAAGACGTAGGAGCGAATCTGACTGCCCCATTCGATCTTCTTCATCTCGCCCTTGATTTCGCCCATCTGCTCCTGGCGCTGCTGCTCCTTCAATTCGGCCAGGCGCGCGCGCAGCCAGATAAAGCACATTTCCTTGTTCTGCACCTGCGAGCGCTCGTTCTGGCACTGAACGACAATGCCCGTGGGCAAATGCGTGATTCGCACGGCGGAATCCGTGCGGTTAACGTGCTGTCCGCCCGCGCCGGACGCGCGATACGTGTCGATGCGCAGATCCTCGGGGCGAATCTCAATTGCGCCGTCGTCCTCAATCACGGGAGAAACGTCCAGCGACGCAAAGGACGTGTGGCGGCGCGCGTTCGCGTCAAACGGCGAAATGCGCACCAGACGATGCACGCCGCGCTCGGACTTCAGATAGCCGTATGCGTAATCGCCGGTCACCTCGAACGTCACCGATTTGATCCCCGCCTCGTCGCCATCCAGCATGTCCAGTTCACGCACGGTAAATCCCATTCGCTCGCAGAAGCGGGTGTACATGCGATAGAGCATCTGCGTCCAGTCCTGCGCCTCCGTGCCGCCCGCGCCCGCATGCAGCGAAAGAATGCAGTTGCAGGCGTCGTATTCGCCGGTCAGGAGGGTCTGAAGGCGCATCGTCTCCAAATCCTCGCGGAGATCCGCGAACATCTTTTTGATTTCGTCCACCATCGAGGCGTCGTCCTCCTCGTCGGCGAGCTCCATCATCACTTCCACATCGTCGGCGCGGGAGATCAGGCTTTCGTAATGCTGAATCCTGCGCTCCACGCCGTGCGCCTTCGCGGAAACCTTCTGCGCGCGCTCGAGATCATCCCAGAAACCGGTCGAGCCCATGTCCTCGCGGTACTCCACCAGCTGCTCGCGCAAATGCTCGATCTGAAGAGACTTGCCCGTCTCCTCGATCATCCGGCGCACTTCCGCCAAGTCCTGCTTAAAGCCTTCCATTTCCAGCATAAACGAATCCATCCTTCCTGAAATCCAAGCCAACAAACAAACAGAAACCAAACCAAATCCAAAACCATAACCCCAGCAAATTGAGTCGCTGTCCGACTCAATTTGCGATAAATTGGGAACAGCCCACCGCTGCGAACCAAGCAAGGTTTTGAGTCGCTTCCCGACTCAAAACCGTCGCGACCAAGCGCGGCAGCAACTGGAGTGCAGGACTCAGTCCTGCTTACCGCAGCAGTTTTTGTATTTTTTGCCGGAACCGCAGGGGCAGGGATCGTTGCGTCCTACCTTTGCAGCCGACTTCGCGGGCTTTTTGGATTGCTCCGCAGTTTCGCCGTGGGATTCGGCCGTCGGCTTCGCTACCTGCGTCCGCTCCATCGGCTTTGCGAGAACCGTGAAATACAGGCGGCGAATCGTGTCCTCCTGAATCAGGCGCACCATCTCTTCGAACATCTCGTAGCCTTCGCGCTTGTATTCCACCACCGGATCGCGTTGACCATACGCCCGCAGACCAATGCCGTCGCGCAGCTCCGTCATCGCGTCAATGTGATCCATCCAGCGGCGATCCACCGAACCAAGCAGCGCCACGCGCTCGAATTCGCGCATGTCGAGATTCGCTTCCGCCCACATCTTCTCGCGCAGAGCGTAAATCTTCTCCGCCCGCGCAACCAGCGCCTCGCGGAAAGCCGGCTTCGTCTTCTCCGAAAGCCCCTCATAAACCACGCGCACACCGCCGCGATCAATGCACAGCTTCTCCAGATACTCCGAAAGGCCGTTCAAATCCCAGTGCTCCGCATCCGCATCATCGCCAATGTGCCGCGCAAGCGCCTCTTCAATCAGCGAATCGCGCATCTCGAGAATCTTCGAATGCATGTCCGCACCCTCGAGCACCTCGCGCCGCTGCCCGTAAATCACCTCGCGCTGCTGGTTCATTACGTCGTCGTACTGCAGAACGTGCTTGCGGATGTCAAAGTTCTTGCTCTCCACGCGCTTCTGCGCATTCTCGATCTGCTTGGACACCAGACCGGCCTCGATCGCCTCTTCGCCGCCCGCCGTGAGCTTCTCCAGCATGGGCTTGAATCGGTCGGAGCCGAACAGGCGCATCAGATCATCCTCAAACGATACGAAGAACTGCGAAGAGCCCGGATCGCCCTGTCGTCCCGCGCGGCCGCGCAGCTGATTGTCAATGCGCCGCGATTCGTGCCGCTCGGTGCCGATGATGTGCAAGCCGCCCAGCGCGACGACCTCTTCATGGCCGCGCTTCGTCTCGACCGAGAACTTGTCCATCAGCCCGCGGAATACCTTGCGCGCCTCGAGCACTTCCTCCGGAACGTCCTCGTTAAAGCCGATCGCGTCCTCGATCACCATTTCCTCATAGCCCGCCTGGCGCATTTCCTTGCGCGCCATGAACTCCGCGTTGCCGCCGAGCAGAATGTCCGTGCCGCGGCCGGCCATGTTCGTCGCGATCGTGACCGCGCCCTTTTTACCCGCCTGAGCGACAATCTCCGCTTCCTTTTCATGGAACTTCGCATTCAGAACCACGTGCGGAACGCCGCGCAGCTCGAGCATCCGGCCGAGCATTTCGCTCTTTTCCACCGAAACCGTGCCCACCAGTACCGGCTGACCGGTCTTATGGCGCTTCTCGATCTCGTCGACCACGGCGTTAAACTTCGCCTTCTGGGTGACGAATACCGCGTCGTTCATGTCCTTGCGGATCATCGGGCGGTTCGTCGGAATGGTCACGACGTCCAGCTTGTAAATGCCGTTGAATTCGTCCTCTTCGGTCTTCGCCGTACCGGTCATACCGGACAGCTTGTGGTACATGCGGAAGTAATTCTGGAACGTGATCGTCGCCAGCGTCTTGCTTTCGCGCTCGACCTTCACGCCCTCCTTGGCCTCGATCGCCTGATGCAGGCCGTCGGAATAGCGTCTGCCGACCATCAGGCGGCCGGTGAATTCATCGACGATCACGACCTGGCCGTCCTTGACGATGTAATCCACGTCGCGCTTCATCATCTTATGGGCGCGCAGCGCGCCGAGAATGTGGTGGTACAGCTCCTGATTCTCCGGCTCGGTCAGGTTTTCCACGCCGAAGAACGCCTCCGCCTTGCGAACGCCCTCCTCGGTCAGCGAAATCGTCTTGTCCTTTTCGTTTTTCAAAAAATCGCCGGGCGTTTCGAGCTCGCCGTCCTCGCCCTCCTTCGCCTCGCGCAGGCCGCGGGCGACGAACTGGTTCGCGCGCTCGTAGAGGTCGGTCGATTTTTCGCCCTGGCCGGAGATGATCAGCGGCGTGCGCGCCTCGTCGATCAGGATGGAGTCGACCTCGTCGACGATCGCGAAATTGAGCTCGCGCTGCACCATGCGCTCCTTATACGTGACCATATTGTCGCGCAGGTAATCGAAGCCGAACTCGTTGTTCGTGCCGTAGGTAATATCGGAATTGTAGGCAATCTGGCGCTCCGCGGCGTCGAGATCGTGGACGATCAGGCCGACGGACAGGCCCATGAAGCGGTAGAGCTTGCCCATCCATTCGGACTGGAAGCGCGCGAGGTAATCGTTGACGGTAACGATATGCACGCCCTTTCCGGTCAGCGCGTTCAGCACGGCCGGCAGCGTTGCGGTCAGCGTTTTGCCCTCGCCGGTGCGCATCTCGGCGATTCTGCCCTGATGCAGCACGATGCCGCCGATCAGCTGCACGTCGAACGGTCTCTGACCCAGCACGCGCACGGCGGACTCGCGCACCAGCGCGTACGTCTCCGGCAGCAGCGCGTCGAGATCCGTTCCGGACTGCGCCTTCTGCTTCAGGTCCTTTACGTAATCGCGGATGCCGTCGTCGGTCAGCGCCTTCATCTTCGGCTCCAGCGCATTGATTTTATCCACCGTCTTTTTTAACCGCTTGATCTCGGCCTCGTTATTCGTGCCGAGAAATTTGCGAATGAACTCCAGCATGGTTATCCTCCCAAGCGCAAATCCGCGCAATATTATCCCATATTTTATATTATACCACGGAGCAGAGCTCCGCGTCAATTGGTCAGCAGGGCTGACAGCCGATTGCTGCCGCGTTTAATCACACCGGTTTTGAGTCGGGTAGCGACTCAAAACCTTCGTGGGTGCGAAACACCTCATTGTTCCCAATTTACCGCGCATTGAGTCGGATAGCGACTCAATGCGCTTTGTTTCTGCCCGGGCTACGGTTTAGGCTGCCCTTATCGCTTTGTTTCTGCCCGGGTCACGTTTTAGGGGCTGGTCGCATTTTCTTTCTTTGTTTGAATTTACGGTATGGCGGTAAAATCACCCAGGCCTTTTACGAGTCTTCGCAGGGTGTATTTCAGTCTTTCCGCAAGCGTCAGACTGCGCTCGAACGTCTGATACGCCCTTCGGCCGGCGACGACGGATTCCCGTTTTGCTTCGGCGCGCGAATAGGCGCAGCGCTCGACGGCGCGCCCGAAGATTTCGAAATCCTCGTTGGCAATCAGGGTATTCACGCGCTGGGCGAACGGGATCGGCGATTCGCCGTTTTCCGGCGCGATTCCCCGCGTGGCCAGCAGCGTAAGGCACGCGCGATACAGAATCAGCACGGCTGTTTGCGCGTCGGCGCGCGCGATCAGGCGCATCGGGTCTGCGGCGCGCAGGCGCCTGCGAACGAGCCAGGCCAGCAGCAGCAGCAGCGCAATCAGAATAACAATCAGCAGCAATATCCATCCGCCGAGGCTGCTCCTGTCCGCCGCGTTTACCTCCGGAAGATTCTCGCTCTCCGGTTGCTGCGTGGGCTCGCCGTCCATCGGAGGCAGGGTCGGTTCGTCGTTGGGCGCGGGCGTGGCTTCGCCCATGGGCGGAAGCGTCGGCTCCGGCGTGGTCAGTCCGTCGTTCGGGGGGAGCGTCGCGTCGTCCGCAGGCGGAATGGTCGCGTCGGGATCGCCGCTCTCGGGCTCGGTCGTCGGCTCCGGTTCGTCGGGCGCGCTGCCCGATCCGGTCGCGTCGCCGCCGGACGGGTTAAATGCAATCCAGCCGACGCCGCCGAGATAGACCTCCGTCCACGCGTGCGCGTTTTCGCCGGTGAGAATTACCGAATCCGCGCCGTTCATGCGCGCGTAATAGCCCTCGACATACCGCGCCGGCACGCCCGCAATGCGGCACATGACCGTCATGGCCGAGGCGAAATAGCTGCAATAGCCCTCGCGCGTATCGAGCAGAAACTGCGAAACGAAATCGCGATTCAGCATCGGATAATCGGGACTGAGCGTATAGACGCAGTTCGCCTTCAGCCAGCGCTCGATCGCGAGCGCCTTGTCGTATGGGCTCTCGCAATTCTGCGTAATTTCCGCCGTGAGCGCATACACGCCCGATTCAATGCCGTCCGGCAGCTGCAGGCAGCCCTCGGTGGCCGATTCGTCGATGGAATCGTTCATGCGCGCGCGAATCGCCTCCTCGACGGGCAAATACGCCTCGACCGAATAGCGATCGCCCGCCTCCGCCGCGCGGGTTAAGAAGATCTCGCCCAGCGAATTGTAATACACGGCGTTTTGCGCGCTCATCGAAAAATCGCGCATCCGGCCGGGCACGAACAGCGTGCTCGTTCCGGGCGCGAGCATTTCGATCTCGGCCCGCGCGGTGGTGAATCCGGGAATTTCCCGCATTTCAAACACCGCCTCGCGCACGTCCGCGCGCGTAAAATCCAGATACAGATACCGCGATTTCGCCGTATTGTCCACCCACGCGCCGCCGGTATACGTCCGGCGAATCGAGCCGCGCAGCAGCAGATCTGCGTCCGCCGTCACGCGCATTACCGGATCGGTATCCGGATTTGCCGGGCCGCCCAGCCGCGCCTCGACCAGCCCGTTTACCTCCGCGGCATGGTCGTAGCCCTCGGCGTTGATGGAAAACGGAACGCGTTCCTCAGTGAAATGAAAGTATTCCTCAAACAAATTGCGCACGGCGTTCGCCGCGTCGCTCAGCGGCTTCCACGTCGCGCCCTGCTGCGGCACGGTCAGCAGCGCAATCGCCACCGCGACCGCCGCCGGAACCAGCGCGCGCGCGAAATCGACGGGCTTTTCGCTGCTTCCGTCCACCGCGAACGCCACGACCGCCGCAATCAGCCCCGGAATCGCCGGCCCAAAGCCCCGATCGCCGTTCAGCGCATACGAAACCACGATCACAATGCCCGTGGCCGCCAGCGCAAACGCCGTTCCGCCCCTGCGATAGAGCAATATGAAAAAACTCGCGCCGATCAGGCAGGCGATTACCGCCGCAATCGTTCCGCCCGACGCTGCCAGCGCCGCCGCGTCGCCCGATTGCAGCGCGCTCACCATTTCCCGCAGCGCGCCGCCCGCAGTCAGCCCGCAAACGCCGCCGCCAATTGCAGCAAGCGCCGCCGCGATCCATGCGAGCGCGCCGCCCTGCGCCGCCAATGTGCAAAGCAGCGCCGCAATCGTCGCCGGCAAATACGCGCTGAGCGTACCGACCGCGATCTCCATGCCGCCCAGCAGCGAAAGCGTCGCGCTCGCGGCCATCGGAATCGCCAGCGCCGCCGCCACGCCCGATCGCATCCAACGGTTTTTATTCATGCTTCGTCCTCATCATTCCTGTTAAAGCGCGCGCGGAATCGCTCAAATCGGGCTCCGCGCCGGGCGCTTTTCCCGCGCGCCGCGCGAAACCTGCACGCCCGCCATCTTCATTCGCTCCAGCATTTCCAGCGTTTCCTCCCGCGCGTCCGCGCCCACCAGAATCACCCGCGTGCGCACGCCCGAGCGCTGCATTCGCATCGCCATGTCCGCGCATTTTTCGGAAAGCTCCGGCGTAACCAGAATCGCGCCGCCCGTTCGCTGAATGCGCGACTGCATCAGCAAAAGCACCTTTTCGTAAGGGTACGGGCTGTTGAATTCCGCGCGCATCAGCGCGTCGGCAAACGCCTGCGCGTCCAGCATCGACTGCCCGGCGATCTCCGCGGGCCGCTCGCACGCAAGCGGCATGCGCACCGGAAAGCCCATCTTCATCTGCGCCTCCGCCGCGCCCAGGCTCTGCTCGCACACCGCGTCCTCGGCGTTCAAGCGCCCGTCGGTATCCAATGCAATCGGCGAAAGATTCGGCAGCACCAGCGTGTCCGGCCGCGCGGCCTCTTCATAGGTGCGCACCAGCACCTCCCTGCGGCGCATGGACAGCTTCCAATGCACCTTTTTCAGGCTGTCGCCGTCCTGCCAGGCGCGAATTCCGGAGGGCGACGCATTGTCCTCCGGGCTCAGCGCGCGCATTTCCACGCCCATATCGCTGGCCTCCAGCGGCATCGGCGCCGCCTCCGCGGCATTGGGAAGCACCATCACGCGCACATTGCCGGTCTTCACGCGCTTCCGAATCTCGAACAGCCCGAACAGATCGCGCGCCGCAGCGCTCTCCACGCCCGCTGAATAGATTCCGCGATGCCGGCAGACGAGGCGGCTGCGAAACGTGTGCCGGCGAAACGGCGAAATGCGCGCGCTGACCTCCTCCGCCCGCATGCCGCCCGGCGTAAGGCCCACCGAAAGGCGAATCTCCCCCACCGGCAGAATCGACGCGTGCGAAACCGAAAACACGAGATTCATCGCCGTGCCGCGCGTCACGCGCGCCTGCCCGGACTGCACCGCCACCTTCAGCGTAAGCAGCGCGCAGGCGACGCTTACAAGGCTGATCAGGCACAGCGCCAGCAGCAGAATCGCAACCAGATAATAGATCCGGCTGCCGGTGCTGAGTCCCGTGGCCAGCAGCACCGCCATCGCAATCAGAATGCCTGTCAAGCGCCTGTTCATTTGACCTTCACCGGCACCGGAACGCTGCCGATCACATTGCCCAGAATCCGCTCGGCGGTCATATTGCGCATGCGCGCCTCGGGGCTCAGCACCAGTCGATGCGCGAGCACCGGCTCGGCCATGCGGCGCACGTCCTCGGGCGACACGTAATCGCGGCCGTCCAGCAGCGCGCTGGCCTGCGACGCGCGCAGAAGCGAAATCGCCGCGCGCGTGGAAACGCCCAGCTGCAGCGCGCCCGTTTTGCGCGACGCGGCCGCAATCGCGGCGATATAGCTGCGAATTTCCTTCGCGGAATACACGTTTTCCACCTCCTGCTGCAGGCGGAGGATGTCGCCGCTGGTGCAAATCGGCTTCAGATCCGCAATCGGCCGCTTGCCGGACGCATAGCGATCGAGAATCTCCGCCTCTTCGTCCGCGCTGGGATAGCCGATCGACACGCGCATGAAGAAGCGGTCCAGCTGCGCCTCCGGCAGCGGATACGTGCCCACGAAGTCCACCGGGTTCTGCGTGGCCAGCACGATAAACGGCTTCGGCACCGCGTAGGTCACGCCGTCGACCGAAACCTGTCCCTCCTCCATGACCTCCAGCAGCGACGACTGCGTCTTCGGCGACGTGCGGTTGATTTCATCCGCCAGCACGATCTGGCTCATGATCATGCCCGGGCGATACTCCATTTCGCCGGTTTTGAAATTGGCGATGGTAAAGCCGGTGATGTCGCTGGGCGTGATGTCGGGCGTAAACTGAATGCGCTTAAACGAACAGTCCAGCGACCGCGCGAGCGCGCTGGCGAGCGTGGTTTTGCCCACGCCCGGCACGTCCTCGATCAGCACATGGCCGCGGCAGAGCACCGCGATCATCATCAGCTCGATCGTTTCCTGCTTTCCGACGATCACCTTTCCCACATTTTGCGTAAGCAACTGCGCAAAGCGCTGCGTAACCTGCATAGGTTTTTTCTCCTTTGATATAGATTCCCAGGTTTTTTAGACGTTTTTCCGCGTTTCCCGGTTCCAATTCTCCCATTTTAGTATACAACAACCGCGCGCGGAAATACAAGTTTTGCCTTTTCGAATATACAGAATTGTGCTATAATAGTAGAAACAATGCCACATTCGCAGGAGGGAACGCGCATGATTCGCGGCGTTGGAACGGACGTCATCGGGCTTGCCCGCATTCAGAAGGCACTGGAAAGCCCGCGCTTTTTCGAGCGCGTTTACACGCCCGCCGAGCGCGAGGGCATGCTTTCGCTCTGCCCCGAGCGCAAAATCGAACGCGCCGCCGGGCTGTTTGCGGCGAAGGAGGCCGTCGCCAAGGCGCTCGGCGTCGGCTTTACCCATTTCGGCTTTTCCGACATTGAAATTCTTCCGGACGCCGCCGGCCGCCCGGTCGCGACGCTTTGCGGAAACGCGCGGCGCGAGGGCCGGGTGCACGTCTCGATCGCGCACGATTCCGGCGTGGCCACCGCGTTCGCCGTCTGGGAGGAATAATCGAAAAGGAGGATTCCCATGCTGAAGCTGATTGCCCCCGCGCAAATGCGCGCGCAGGAGGCGCGGTATTTTGAACGGAGCAACGTTAAATCGATCGACGCGATGGAGCGCGCCGCGACCGCGCTGGCCAGGGCCGTTTCGCGCGATTTTACGCCCGGCGCGCGCGTTTACTGCGTCTGCGGAACCGGCGGAAACGGCGGCGACGGAACCGCCTGCGCGCGGCTTTTGAAGGGCCGCTACGCCGTGACCATCTTCCAGCCGAAGCCGCCGCGCACGCCGGACGCGATCGAAAATCTCCGCCGCGCGCGGGAATGCGGAATCGTGATTCTGGAAAGTGCAGACGGGCTTCCCGAGCCGGACGTGTGGGTCGACGCGTTGTTTGGAACGGGCCTGACCCGCGCGCCGTCCGGAGCGGAGGCCGCGCTGATTGACCGGATGAACGCGTCCTCCGCGCGCGTAATTGCCGCGGACATTCCTTCGGGCCTAAATGGCGAAACCGGCGCGGCGTTTTCGCATTGCGTGCGCGCGGATCGCACGATCGCATTTGGCTTTGCCAAGCCCGGCCTGTTTCTGCAGGACGGACTTGACTGCGCCGGCCGCGTAACGATCGATTCCATCGGCTTTCCGGATTCGGAATTTGCGTCCGATGCGCTGCTGCTGCGCCCGACCGACATTTCCGAAAACCTCCCGCCCCGCCCGCGCAACACCTACAAAAACCTCTGCGGACATCTCCTGGTCGTCGCCGGCTCGTTCGGCATGGCGGGCGCTGCGATGCTCTCGGCAAAGGCTGCGATGCGCACGGGCGTGGGGCTGGTCACAATCGCCTGTCCGCGGTCGATCGTGCCGATTCTGCAATCGCAGCTGCCGGGCGCGATGTGCGTGCCCCTGGACGAAGCGGACGGCGCAATCGCCGCATCCGCCATTCCAGAGCTGAAGCGCGCGTTCGCCGGCAAAACCGCCGCGATCATCGGCTGCGGCCTTTCGATGCGCGCGTCGGCCGAGGTCGTTCGCGCGGTGCTGGAAAGCGATTTGCCCGCCGTAATCGATGCGGACGCGCTCAATCTCTGCGCGAAAAACGATCTGTACGATCTGCTCGCCCCGCACCACGTAATTACGCCGCACCCGGGCGAGGCCGCGCGCCTGCTGCGCTGCGAATCCGCGGATCCTTCCGATCTGCTGGGCGATCCCATCGCCGCCGCGCACGCGCTGCGCCGCCGGTTCGGTTCCTCCGGGCCGTGCGTGCTGTATAAGGGCGCGAGCTGCGTCGTTACCGATGGCGAAAGCACCTATATCAGCGCGTCCGGCTGCTGCGGCATGGCGCGCGGCGGCAGCGGCGACGCGCTTTCGGGTATCATCGGCGCGCTTCTGGCGGAAAAAAGCGCCCGGTCGACCGCGCTCTCCGCGGCGATCGGCAGCGAGCTGCACGGTCTGGCCGGAGAATGCGCGCAAAGGAAATTCGGCCCGCGCGGCATGGTCGCCGGCGACATTCCGGATTTCCTGAACGAAGTTCTGCCGCGATAAAGCGTCGGCAATCGGGCGCTGCGCCCAAAACGCGCGGAGCGATTGCGCTGCGGGCGCGCGCTTCATGCGAGGTCAGGATTTCCTGAGCGAGGTTTTGCCGCGATAGGAGTCTGCGCTTCGCGGGATTTCGCCGATTCTCATTCCGGGGGGTGAATGCATGCGCGAATTCGTTTTCGAGCTGCGCACGAGCGCGCGGGCGGCGCTGCCGGAGGGCGCGCAGCTGCGGCGCGCAAAGGGCGAATTTCTGTTTTTTACGAATACGGACTGCGCCGACGCGCTGAATGCGCGCGGCTTTCGCTGCGCCCCCGCGCCGGCCGGGCTGCTGATCGCGCCGGAGCCGGAATGGCTGATTGCGTTTGAACGCCGATTTGCGCCCGCGGACGATCTCACGCGCTCGCTGGAGCGTTTTCGCGGTCTTCCGCCGCGCGCGGACGCGCTTTCGCTGTTCTGCGAGGGGCTGCGCCTGCTCGAGCAGCCGGAACGGACGCGCATCGCGCCCTACATTCAAAAAACGCGCCAGCTGGCGGCGCTGTGTCTGCGCGAGGGCGGCGGCGGATGCTATGCCTGCGCGCGAATTGCATCGGACTTTTCAATTTGAAAGGAGTTTTTACTATGCTGCTGAAATGGTACGGTCATTCCTGCTTCTCGATGACGTTTGCAAACGGAACCACGCTGATCACCGACCCGTTCGACGCTTCAATGAAGTACCCGCTGTGCACGGCGCGCGCGGATATCGCGCTCGTCAGCCACGATCACTTCGACCACAACCACGTTGCCTCGCTCTCCGGCGATCCGATCGTGATCAAAACCGCGGGCGAGCACGCGGCGGGCGGAATCAGAATCACGTGCGTTCCGAGCTTTCACGACCCCGATCATGGCGCAAAGCGCGGCGAAAACCTGATTTCGATCATCGAAGCGGACGGACTGCGCATCGGGCATCTCGGCGATCTGGGCCACATGCCGGACGAGGCGCAGCTCGCGGCGATTCAGAATCTCGATCTGATGCTGATTCCGATCGGCGGCTTTTTCACGATCGACACGAACCAGGCAATCGAGATTATCCAAAAGGCAAACCCGCGCTGCGCAATCGGCATGCACTTCAAAAACGCCTACTGCGATTTCCCGATCAGCGATGAAAGCCAGTTCCGTTCCGAGCTGAACGCCGAGCTTCTCCCGAACGAAATCGAAATCACAAAAGAAACCCGTCTCCCGAAAGCCGCCGTTCTAACGTACAAGGCGTAATTCAGATTCAAAAAACAATCGCCGCTCCGAATTGGAGCAGCGATTGTTTTTTAATTTACGATCTCGCCTTCGGGCGGGTTCAGGTCTACGCTGGGGAGATCTTCGAGCGATTCTATTCCGAAATGCTTTAAAAATGCGTCCGTGGTGCGGTAGAGCGTGGGGCGGCCGAGCGTTTCGCGCTGGCCGCATTCCTCGATGAAGCCCTTCGCCAGCAGCGACTGCACCGAATAATCGCATTTCACGCCGCGGATGGATTCGATATCGCCGCGCGTGCACGGCTGGCGATACGCGATGATCGACAGCGTTTCCAGCACCGCCTGCGAGAGCGGGCGCTTCTGAAGCGGCTGCAAAAACGCCTCGACCTGCGGCGCGTATTCCGGCCGAATCGACAGAAATACGCTCTCGCCGCTGCGATTTAAGCGTATGCCGCGCCCCTCCAGCGACAGATGGTCGCCCAGCGCTTCCAGCGCTTCGGCCATTTCCGAAACGGTCAGATTCATCGCGTGCGCCAGATCCTCTACGCGAACGGGGTCGCCCGCGACGAACAGTATCGCTTCCAGAATGGCCGAAAGATTTTCCATGCGCGTGTTTTCTCCTTCATTCCCCTCGGGCGGGGCGTTGGCTTAGTCTCTCTTGAGCGCCGCGTCGAACGCAACGGTGCTCGGCTCGAAATTGATCTTATGCGCAAATTCGCACGCTTCCTTTGCGCCGAACATGCGCTCCATGCCGGAATCCTCCCATTCCACGCACAGCGGGCCGTGATAGCCCATCTGATTCAGCTCGCGGATGATCGCGTCGAAATCCACATCGCCATGGCCGAGGGAAACGAAGTTCCAGCCGCGGCGGGTGTCGCCGAATTCAATGTGCGAGCCGAGAATGCCCGCGCGGTCGTCGCGATTGACCTTCACGTCCTTCAGATGCACGTGGTAAATCCGATCCGCGAAATCGCGCAGGAAGATCGCAGGATTCACGCCCTGCCAAAGCAGATGGCTGGGATCGAAGTTGATGCCGAGCGTCGGGCGATAGTCCAGCGTCTCGAGCAGGCGCTTCGTGCTCCAGTAATCAAACGCGATCTCCGTCGGATGCACCTCCAGCGCGAGCTTTACGCCGCACTCGTCGTACACGTCGAAGATGGGCGTCCACAGCTCCTTGATCTTCTGGAAGCCCGCCTCGACCATTTCGGGCGTGGTCTGCGGGAACGAATACCACATCGCCCAGATGGGACTGCCGAGGAAGCAGGTAACGACCTTTACGCCCAGCAGCTGCGCGGCGCGCGCGGTGGTCTTCATGAATTCAATCGCCCATTCGCGAATCTTCTCCGGCTGGCCGGACAGCTCGTTCGGCGCGAAATTGTCCAGGCGCGGATCCCAGTTGTCGCCCACGCACTGGCCGGCGAGATGCGCGCTCAGCGCGCCGATCTGCATGTCGTACTTCGCGAGCGTCGCCTTGAATTCCTCGCGATACTTTTCATCGGAGACGATTCGATTCACGTCCACGTGCGCCTGCGTCGCGATTTCAAAGCCGTTGTAGCCAAGCTGGCTCATTTCGCGGCAGAGATCCTCCAGCGGCATATCGCCGAACTGGCCGGAGCAGATATTGATGGGTCTTTTCATGGTAAATTCCTCCTTATATATCATTCGTTCTGATTGACCGAAATCGTTTTGCCCGTCCGCGCCGATTCCTCCGCCGCGAAGATCACGCGCATCGCCTTGAGCGCCTCTTCGCCGGTCGCCGGCGTGGGCTTATTCAGCGTAATCGCATCCACAAACGCGTCGATCACGCCGGTGGACACGCGTTTGCCCGCGTTCTGATCGTCGTTCGTCTGCATGCGATCGGGGTTCATGCGCACCGGCTTTTCGCCGCGGCGCTCCAGAATCAGCGAGTATTCCGGATCGTCGTAGAGCCGGATCTCGCCGGTCGTTCCGTAAATGCGGGTGGAATTGTCTTCCTCGCCATAAAACGTCCAGCTCACGTGCATCTGCCCGACCGCGCCGGAGCGCGTCTCATAAATGCACAACGCGTTGTCCTCCACCGTAATCGGCGATCCGTCCGGGAAATGCTTGTCCAGCGTCTTCAGCCGCGCGGCGACCTGCACGATCGGCTCGCCCAGCAGATAGTGAATCAAATCGGTCTTGTGAATGCCGAGATCGGCGAGCGCGCCCATCGCCGCGCGCTTTTTATCGAAAAACCACGGGTTCGGCGTGCCCGTCCAGTTCTCCGGGCCCGAATGCCCAAACGCCGTATAGAACGACAGCACCCGCCCGATCGCGCCGTCCTGAATCAGCCTCCGCGCCTCCTGATGCGCGCGGTTGAAGCGCTGATTGTGGCCGATCATCAAAAGGCGGCTCGCCCTTTTCGCCGCCGCGACCATCGCCTCGCACTCGGCAAGCGTCGTCGCCATCGGCTTTTCGCACAGCACGTGCCTGCCCGCCTCGAGCGCGGAAATCGCGTCCTGCGCGTGCGCGCGATTGGCGCTGCAGACGCTGACCGCATCGACGTTCGCAATCAGTTCCTCCGCGCTTGCAAACGCGCGTCCGCCGTACTGCCGGGCAAACGCCTGCGCGCGCTCCGGCACGAAATCATAAAATCCGGCGATTTCGCAGCGCGGATTTTCCGCGTATTCCGGCGCATGGCGCACCTCGGTAATCTTTCCGCAGCCGATCATTCCGACCCGCAGCATATGCATTCCTCCCATAACAGGAAATCCGCCTGCTTCTATTGTACCCGCGCCGCCGCGTTCCGTCAAGCGTTCGGCGAATA
Source organism: uncultured Clostridia bacterium (assembly GCA_934663595.1). Taxonomy (GTDB): domain Bacteria; phylum Bacillota; class Clostridia; order Christensenellales; family Aristaeellaceae; genus Faecivicinus. The sequence goes on from CAKUKM010000018.1 coordinate 23,422, forward strand.
AAACTCCATTACCGCCCGAACCGCCGCAAGGAGCGCGCGCCGCAATCCCGCGTCCTCCAGCGCCTCCACGCCGCGAATCGTGCTCCCGCCGGGCGAGGAAACCTGATCCTTGATTTCGCCCGGATGAAGGCCCGTTTCCAATTGCAGTCTGCCGGTGCCGACCAGCGTCTGGCTGGCCAGGCGATACGCCTTCTCGCGCGGAACGCCGTATTTCACGCCCGCGTCCGCGAGCGCCTCGATCGCCATCGCCAGAAACGCCGGGCCGCAGCCGGAAATCGCCGTGGCCGCCGTCATTTGCCCTTCCGGAAGCGAAATCACCGCTCCAATCGCGCCGAACAGCGCCTCCGCCGCCGCGCGCTCGCCGGGAAGCAGCGTGTTTTTTTCCTCGAACAGCATCACTCCCTCGCCCACGCGGCAGGGCGTGTTCGGCAATATGTACTGAACGCGCGCGTTTTCGCCGAGAACGCTTCTATATTTTTCGCATGTCCAGCCGGCGGCGACGGAGAAAATCGGCCGCTCGCACCCGCATTCGGAAAGCACGCTCTCCACTGCGTCGGGCTTTACCGCAATCACGATCGCCTCCGCCCGGTGAACGACGTCCCGAATCGACGCTTCCGCGCGAATCCCGGTTTCCTCCGCATACGCCCGCAGCCGATCATAGCGCTTCGCGACCGCGCAAATGTCCTCCGGCGCAACCGCGCCCGCGCGCAGCCAGCCCTCGACGATTGCGCGCGCCATATTGCCCATTCCGATAAAACCGATTTTCATTCAAATCACCCCTTCATTCCGCGTCCGTTCGCGCGAAGACCACGAATTCGTCGCCCTCCGCGCCCGCGACCACGTTCTGCGCATAGCCGCCCGCCAGCGACAGATACCATTTCACGCGCTTCGAGGCATAGCGATACAGCTCGTCGAACGTGATTTCGCCGTCGTAATCGGTATCGGCGTTCATCGCGCTCTGCGCGCCGCGGTCCATGCTCCAGCCGAGCGCGTCGCAGATCGCGCGCGCAAACACCGTGGCCATGCCGCTCTCGTCCGCGCCGGAAAAGCTGATTCGATGCGAATCCTGATCCAGCAGCGCGCTGGCCAGCACGTGGTATTTGCTCGTTTTCAGGCTCGTCGTGCCGATCGCGCCCTGGAACACGCCCGTCACGCCCTCGATCATGCGCGATTGATCGCTCGCCGCGCCGACGAGTCCGCCGCTTCCGCAGCAATCCGCGAGCACCACGATATCGCCCGGAATCGCGCGCAGCTCCTTTTCCAAATCGCTCGCGGACAGCACCGAGCCGTCCGCCATGACGAAAAACGTCATTCCCGCGCGATAAAAGCCGTGGCAGGTGATGTAGAGAATCGATACGTCCTGCTCCGTCGCATCGGCGAACGCCGATCGAATTCCGGCGATCACCCGGTCGCGCGGCTGGTCCATCAGCGTCGTGACCTCGCATTGCCCGCCCGCAAAGCGCGCCGTTTTCAACAGCGATTCCATGCTCTCAACCGAGCGCTCGGAGCCGACGCGCACCGTTTCCACGGTCGAGGCGTAATTCTGCTCGCCAATCAGCAGCGCGCGATACTTTTTGCCCGCCGGATGCACCTCGATTTGCAGCATCGAGGTGAAATTTCCGTCCTCGGCAATGGCGATGATGCGTGCTTCGCCCTCGCCCACGGCCGTGATCTGGCCGCGATCATCCACCGTCGCAACCGATTCATCGCTGCTCATGAACGTAATGCGCCGATTCGTTGCACTTTCGGGCTGGAGCGATACGTTTAAAGACAGCGTTTCGCCGATTTCCAGATTCGTCCTCTCCGCCGAAATCTGCAATCCCGAAACGGCGACCTCCGCGACCGTGACCTCGCATTCCGCCCGCGCGCCGCCGAACGCATACGCCGTCACGCGCGTAGTTCCCGGGCTTCTGCCCTCGATCGCGCCGTTCGACCCGACCGCCGCAATTTCGGGATCGGCGCTGGAAAACGCGATCAGACCGCTGCTGTCCGCCGGCGCCACGCCCGCCGCAATCGACGCGCGGCTGCGGCCCGCAATCAGCACCTGCTTTCGCGAAAGCTCCACCGAATCGGCCGCCGGCGCGTCCGCACCGCACTGAACGCGCACCGAATATTTGCCCGTCTGGCCCGCAGCAGCCGCCACGCGCACGCGATACCGCGCGTTCTTCTCCGTGCGCGCGCTCAGCTGGCTCGCGCCGCTTTCCAGATCGTCCGAGCGGGCGATGATTCTGCCAGAATCGTCCAGAAGCCATGCCGAAAGCTGCACGCCCCGCTGCTCCGGCGCGATCGAAATCAGCATTGCGCCGTCCTCGGGCGCTTCCACCGAATACCAGTGCACGTCGCCCGCCCGCGCGATCATCTTGGAATACATGCCGCCCGCATCGATCGAAAGCGGCTGATCATAGCACCGGCTGAGCGTATCGCGCGCAATTTCGACCACGCCCGCGCCCGTTCCATAAATTTTCAGCACGTATTCCGTGCCCGCGCTCAGGCGCACGCTGAACAGCTTCGTGCCGCCGGTGCGATAGGCAATCAGGCTTTCGCCCTCGTACAGCTCCGCATGATCGATTTCAATCTCGCCCTCGGAAAACAGATAGCCGGCGTACACGCCGTTCGCGCCGGGCGAAAACGCGTATTCAGCCTCGCCCTGAAGCTGAATGGGCGCAAGGCCGTATGCATCCGCAGAGCTTTCCGCCTGCGCGGCGGCTCCCGTATTCAGCGCAGCCAAATCGGAAACGCCCTGCGCAGACGCGCCAAGCGCGCCGGACAATATGCCCGACGCGATCAACGCAATCATCACAGCGCCCAGCAGGCGCATCCGCACAAAGCGCATTTTCCTTCGTCCTCCGATTGATTTCTCCCCCGCAGCGCGCCGCTCCAAATGCGAATCCGCACGCGGCAAGCGCGGCAGTCGCGCGCGTTTCTCCGTATTCGGCAGTTCTCCGCGCGGCCGATCACTGCGGCGTTTTCATCCGGCTTGGCCCGCAGATTCAAATGCGAATCCGCGTGCTTCAGCGCGACCATTGCGCGCGTTTCTCCGCACTCGACTGTTCCCCGCGCGGCACTCGCGCCTTATTCCATCCGCAGGTATTCCTCGCGCGCCCAGGCTTCTGTACCCAGCGCGCACACCGGAATCCAGCCATTTTCCGCCTCGCCCCGCACGGCAAGCATGCTGCCCGCGTCCGCGCGGCCGATCACTGCGGCGTTCTCGTCCGGCTCGGCCCGCAGATTCAAATGCGAATCCGCACGCGGTAAGCGCGACGATTGCGCGCGTTTCTCCGTATTCGACCGTTCGCCGCGCGGCAAGCGCGCTTTATTCCATCCGCAGATATTCCTCGCGCACCCACGCTTCCGTACCCAGCGCGCGCACCGGAACCCAGCCGTTTTCTGCCTCGCCGCGCACGATAAGCATGCTTCCCGCGTCCGCGCGGCCGATCACTGCGGCGTTTTCATCCGGCTCGGCCCGCAGATTCAAATGCGAATCCGCGTGCTTCAGCGCGACCATTGCGCGCGTTTCTCCGCACTCGACTGTTCCCCGCGCGGCACTCGCGCCTTATTCCATCCGCAGGTATTCCTCGCGCGCCCAGGCTTCTGTACCCAGCGCGCACACCGGAATCCAGCCATTTTCCGCCTCGCCCCGCACGGCAAGCATGCTGCCCGCGTCCGCGCGGCCGATCACTGCGGCGTTTTCATTCGGCTCTGCCCGCAGATTCAAATGCGAATCCGCATGCTTCAGCGCGACGGTTGCGCGCGCGGGTTCCTCGATCGCCAGCGGCGGCGTTTCCGCCCATTCCAGCGTTTCCAGTGCCATGTTCGGGTAATAAAACGCGAGGATTTCGCGATAGCTCTTGCCATACGCGCCTGCCATCTGCTGCGCGCCGCGCTGGCTCATGCCCGCGCAGTGGCCGAAGCCGCGCAGCTCGATCGCAAATCCGCCGTCGATTCGGCAAATCGATATCCGCTCGCAGTCGCGCCGGTTCAGGCCGATCGCGAGGCCGCGCTTCAGATCGTCGTAGGCGTCCAGCTCGACCGTTTCGATCGAATACGCCGTCAGCGCGCATTCCGGCCGCTTTTCGCCGCGCGCAAGCAGCGTAAAGACCGCCTTTCGCCCGTCGACGCGCGCATTCAGCACTCCCAGCGGCTCTTTGCCGTTCAGCTTTGCGCCCAGCAGGCCTCTCAATTTCGCGCAATCGGCCAGATTCGCCCGAAAGGAAATGGACGAAACCAGGCTGCGCGGATTTTCCAGATCGTAGGGATCCTCGTGCGCCTCGATCGCGCCATCGCTCGCGCCGCCCCAGATTTCCTCGGGCGTGGCGATTCTGCCTCCGTTGCTGGCGGTGTAATAGCATTCGGCAAAGCGATCGCCGACCGTGCCGACCACGCCGCGCGTCTCCTCAACCGCCTGCAGCACGTTCTGATACGCGTCGTTCCGGCCCTTATAGACCTGATCGCCCGCGGTGTCCACCAGCTCGCGGCCCCGCGCCTTTGCGCGCATCGCATACGTCCGTGCCGCGACCGCCTGCGCCTTCAGCGCCTCGAGCGGGAACGAATCGCTCATTTCATATCCGACCACGCCGCAGAGATAGTCCTCGACGCCGATTTCCAGCACGCAGCGAAGGCGATTGCCGCGCGCCGAAACGATCAGGCTCCCGTCGTAGCGCGCGTTTTTCTCGGATTCCGCGATGTAAAGCCCGCCGCTCGCGCCCCTTTGAAGACGCACGCTCCTTCCGGCCTGAATCGAAACCGCGCCGTCGCTGACGCGCACGCCGCCGTTTTCCGCGCGGAGCGCAAGAGTCGTTCCCTCGCAAAGCGTTTCGCCGCCGATCGCATATTCGCCCGCGACGGTCAGATGAATCGTTCGCCGCTCGCCCAGCGATTTGAGATATACGTTCAGCTCTCCGTTTTCCTCCGCCCGCGCAAAGCATCCCAGAAGCATCAGCGCCGCCAGCGCAATTACACAAAACCTCTTCATGGCTTCCTCCCCAGATTGAATTCGCGTTCATGAACAACCTTGAGTGTTGCCCTGTCGCGCGCGTTCAATCACGCCGGGAAGGAATTATTTTCCAAGAATCAGCTCCACCGCGATTTTGACGGTCATTATGCCGAGCACCGCGAGCATCACATACCGCACCAGCCGCGCGCCGCGCTTCATCGCGAGCCGCGAGCCGATCCAGTTGCCCGCCATCGAGCAGATCACCGCCGGAATTGCCAGCGAATAGCACACATAGCCGCCCGCGATGCGCGTAATCAGCGCGGAGACGTTGCTGGCGAGGTTCACCGGCTTCGCCGTCGCGGACGCGGTCACCATGTCCATTCCGGTAAGGCAGGTAAACAGCAGAATCAGAAACGTGCCCGTGGCCGGGCCGAAAAAGCCGTCGTAAAACCCGGTGGCCGCGCCGATCAGCGCGCAGAGGACGTAATCCCTCCGCGTCTGCTCGCGCGCTTTTCCGTTGCCCGGCCGCTTCAGCGCCACGATCACGCCCGCTGCCGGCGCGGCGATCAGCATGAACACCCGCATGAAGCCGTCGCCCAGGCGAATGGCCGCCATCGTTCCCAGATACGAGCACGGAAGGCTTCCCGCAATCGCGCACAGCGCCGGGCGAATCCGAATCCGGCCGCTGCGGTAATAGCGAATCGTGGCCACCAGCGTTCCGAACGTCGAGGAAAATTTGTTGTTGCCGGAGGCATAATCATAATTCAGCCCCGCCATCGTGTACGCCGGCAGCGAGATCAGCCCGCCGCCGCCGCTGATGGAATCCACCAGCGCCGCCAGAAACACAAACGGCAATACGATCAAATACATTCTCCCCGTCGCAACCATGCACACCACTCCCGCGGAACGTTTCGGCGCGTTTCTGCGTCTACTATAATATTATAGCAGAAATCCGCGCGCACTTTGCGGCCAAAAAGGGACATTTGCGCGCGATTGTGGTGAAAAAACGACGATTCGGCGGGAATCGTTGCATCTTCATTCCAATCAAGGTATAATCAGGATGGAAAATTATCGGCAGGAGGAAATGCGAATGACCCGGAACGCCTACGAGCTGATTGCGCTGGCGATGCGCTATTTCTTCGCCGCAATGATGCTCCTGATCGTGCTGCGCGCCGGCCGGGGCGCGCTGATCGACAGCCGCCGCGCCGCGCGCCTGAGAAGGCTTTCGCCGATGGCCGGAATCGTCGGCGAGCTGGTCGTGACCGAGGGCGACGGCCGCATTCGCCGCGGCATGCGCTATCCGGTGATTCGCGAGGGGCTGATCGGCTCGTCGCGCCGCGCGGATCTTTCGATTCGGCATCCGTCCATTCGCCGCCGACACGCGTATTTCCAATTGACGGAGAGCGGCCTGCGCATTCGCGGACACGCGGGCGCGAAGCTCTACGTCGCCCGGCATACGCCCGTGCGCGAGATTCTGCTCGGCGACGGCGGCTCGTTTACCATCGGCAGGATTCGCCTGCTGCTCGTGCTGGGCGACGGCCGTTCGGACGAAGACGAGCTGTTCGAGCCGCACAGTCCCGCCGTGCGCAGCGCCGATTCCGAAATCGAACCGCCCGAGCCCGAAGATCCTGACGCGCCCTATCGCCGCCCGGAAGAAGACGAGGATTTTCCTCAGGAATCCCCGCAGGAGCGCGCGGAGGCGACGCGCCGTCGGGTTGACAGCGACGATGATTCCTATTTCAACCCGCCCCGCGAGCGCGCGGAGGCGACGCGACGCAGGGGCGAGAGCGACGGCGATTCCTATTTCAATCCGCCTCGCGACCGCGCGGAGGCGACGCGCCGTCGAGTTGACAGCGACGTTGATTCCTATTTCAACCCGCCCCGCGAGCGCGCGGAGGCGACGCGCCGGCGAGTCGACAGCGACGTTGATTCCTATTTCGACCCGCCCCGCGAACGCGCGGAGGCGACTCGCCGTCGGGTTGACAGCGACGATTTTTCCGATTCGGAGGCGGAGTTTTACGGGGACGACTGTTTTCGCGCAGATTCTCCCGCGCGCCGGCCCGTTTCCGAGCGCCGGGATCGCAATTATCGCCCGGCGCGGCGCTCCGGAACGCGCGTGCGTCGCCCGGAAAACGACGATTATTGACGGAAAGGAGATTGCCATGCCCAATCGCACGCAGAAAATGCGCCGCGCGCTGATGCGCGTGAACACAAGGCTTTTGCTTTCGGCGGTGATGCTCTTTCAGTTCGCCGCGCTCGCCCTTGCGGCGTTTCGCGGGGAAACGACGAGCGTTCAGACGCTGATCCTCGCGTTCGCCGTTCCGATTATTACGATGCTGGTCGCGCTGCTGGCGGGTCGGCTCTGGCCGGTCGACCGCGCGATTCTGATTCTGGTGCTGTTTTTGCTGTCGATCGGAATCATCACGCTCTCGGCGATTGCGAAATCGGAATCCACGCCGCGCATGCACGCGCTGTATGTGCTGGTCGGACTGGTCGCGATGCTGTTCGGCGCGTGGTTTATTCGCACGTGGCGCTCCTGGAAAAAATACGCGCCGTATCTGGCCGCGCTGTGCCTGATCGCGCTGGCCACGCCGTATCTGCCGAAGATCGGCGTGTACAAAAACGGCGCGCGCAACTGGATTCAGATCATTCCCGACAGGCTCACGATTCAGCCGAGCGAGTTCATGAAGCCGGTTCTGATCGTGGTGCTCGCGTCCGGCTTTTCGAACCGGCCGCGCTTCGTAAAGTGCCTGCCGACGATCGCGTTCGCGGGGCTCTGCTGCGCGATTCTGCTGTCCGAGCACGATCTGGGTGCGGTGCTTCTGTACTATCTGACGACGGTATTCATGTATTACGCGGCGACCTCGAACGCGCTGCTGACGCTGGCCGGGCTCGGCATGGGCTGCGGCGCGGCGGTGATCGCGTATCAGTCGTTTGAATACGTGCGCGACCGCATCGCCATTTGGAAAAACCCGTGGATCGACCCGCAGAAGACCGGCTACCAGCTGGTGCAGTCGCTGATTGCCATCGGCTCCGGCGGCCTGTTCGGCATGGGCCTCGGCCTGGGCAGCCCGACGAAGGTGCCTCTTTACCATTCGGACTTCATCTTTGCCTCGATCGCCGAGGAATTCGGGCTGATCTTCGCCGTGGGCCTGCTCGCTGTGTACGCGATCATCATTCTGCGCGGCCTGATCGTGGCGATGAACGCGCGAACGAGCTTTCATTCGCTTACGGCGTTCGGGCTGGTGGTGCTGCTGGGACTGCAGACGATGCTGATCGTGGGCGGCACGACGAAGCTGCTGCCGCTGACGGGCGTTACGCTTCCGCTGGTGGCGTACGGCGGCTCGTCGCTGGTGAGCGGCTGTCTTTCGATGGGAATTCTGCTGGGAATTTCCTCCATGAACGCCGAGGACGAGGCGCGCGACATTGAGCGCATTGCGCTGATCGAGGAGGCGGAGCTATGAAGGAGCTGCGGCGCAACATGCGCCTGGTGGGCATGCTGGTGGTGGTCGCGTTTATCGGCCTGGCCGCGTGGTTCGCGCTGACGGTATTCGAGCAGGGCTCGATCTGGGCCTCGGACAGCTACAACACCCGTCTGCGCGCCACAGGCAATCAGCGCGGCGACATTCTGGACCGCAACGGCCTGGTTCTGGCCACGACCGAGCAGGGCAAGCGCGTCTATCCCGAGGACGCGCGCATTCGCCGGGCGCTGGCCGCGACCGTGGGCGACACGCTGGGCATGTCCGGAACCGGCGTGGAGGGCTATTTTTCCTCGCAATTGCTGGATCTTTCGGATTCGCTGGTCGAGCGTCTGAGCGCGCTGGGCGGCGGCGAGCGCAAGGGCAGCTCGATTCAGCTCACGATCGATGCGCGGCTGACGGCGTATGTATCCGAAATCTTCCCCGCGGGCTATCGCGGCGCGGTGGTGATTCAGAATTACGCAACCGGCGAGGTGCTTTCGTGGGTATCCAAGCCCGATTACGATCCCTACGACGCCGGCGACGCGTCCGTGGAGGACACGGCCTATTTAAATCGCTGTCTGCAGGGGCTGTACACGCCCGGATCGGTATTCAAGCTCGTGACGCTCGCCGCCGCGATCGAGAGCGATCCGAACGTGCTGAACCAGACGTTCCTCTGCAACGGAACCTGGGAATATGAGGGCGGCAAGATCGTCTGCGCCGGCAAAACCGCGCACGGCATGATCGATCTGGAAACGGCGCTGGAGAAGAGCTGCAACGTGACCTTCGGCAAGCTCGCCTATCAGCTCGGGCTCGATCGCCTGCGGGCCACGGCCGAGAAGCTCGGCTTTAATGAAAACCTGAAGTTCGAGGATTTCACGATTTACAATTCGCAGTTTCCGGATTCGATTTCGAACATGTCCGATCTGGTCTGGGCGGGCATCGGCCAGGGCAAGGTGCTGGTCACGCCCATGCACATGGCGATGATCACCTCGGCCGTCGCAAACGGCGGCGCGATGCTGAAGCCCACGCTGGTAACGGAAATCCGCAAATCCACCGGCGCAATCACGCAGGGCCCGCATTCGCCCACGTATCGGCAGGTGATTTCCGAAAGTGCCGCGCAGGTGATTTCGGATTACATGTACCGCGCGGTTCAATCCGGCACGGCGCATCGCGCGGCGATTTCCGGCTATGAGGTGTGCGGCAAGACCGGTTCCGCCGAAACCAGCGACGACAAGACCGTGGAAACCAATTCCTGGTACACCGGCTTCATTCGCGATTCGCGATATCCGTTTGCCATCGCGGTCGTGATCGAGCAGGGCGGCGCGGGCTCGCGCCTGGCGAGCGAGCTGGCGAGCGACGCTCTGGAATATGCAATCAACCTCAATTCCTGAAGGAGTGTGATATCCATGCTGACCGTTACCCATCTCACGAGACGCTACATTTCCGGCCCCGCCGTGGACGATATTTCGTTTGAGCTCGCCTCCGGCAAGACCTGCGCGCTGCTGGGGCCGAACGGCTCGGGCAAGACGACGCTGATGAAGATGATCGCCGGCCTCGTTCAGCCGACGAGCGGCGAGATTCTGTTTGAAAATGCGCCGATCGGCGTGACCACGAAGGCGCAGATCGCCTATATGCCCACCGAGAATTACTTCTACAACTACATGACCATTCGCGATTCCGGCAAATACTACGCGGACTTCTTTTCCGATTTCAGCATTCAGAAATTCGAAGCCATGCTCGCGCGCATGGATCTGCGCCCGGGCGACAAGATCCGCGCGCTGTCCTCGGGCATGAGCGCCAAGCTCCGCCTCGCGCTCACGCTCTGCCGCGACGCGAAGCTGATGATGTTCGACGAGCCGCTCAACGGCGTGGACGTCCTAACGCGCGCCGAGGTGGTGGACGCGATTGCCGAAAGCCGCCGGGCGGGCCGCTCGATGCTGATTTCCACACATCTGGTCGACGAGCTGGAGGAGCATATCGACTGCGCGATCTACATGAAGCACGGCAAAATCGCCGCAATGGGCACGCGCGAGGAGCTGACGCGCGAGGGCACGCTCACCGATCTGTATCTGAAAATCTACGGTCATGGAGGCGAGAAGGATGTTTAAGCTGCTGAAATATGAATTTCGCAAGGCGCTGAGCGCGTTTCTGGCGCTGCTGGGCATTACCGTCGCGCTGGAGGTTTACTTTCTGATCGCGCTGAATGCGAAAAACGAAAACCACCTGGTTCTCTCCACGATACTGCTCGCGTTCTCCGCGTTCGCGGCGGCCATATTCGTGTTCGTGCGCGGCATTACCAGCTATTCCGGCGAGCTGCGCAGCCGCGCGAGCTATCTGATTTTCCTAACGCCCAATTCCACAACGAAGATTCTGGCCTCCAAATACCTGTACACGTTCGCAAACGGCCTGCTGTTTCTGTGCCTGTTCGGGTATCTGACGTATCTCGATTTCGGTCTTCTGGCCACGAAGTATTACAACTACGCCGGCTTCTATACCGGCATCAACGCGCTTCTGCGCAGCCGCGGCGTATATCTGGACCAGATTCTCGGCGGCGGGCTGTTCATGATCGCGTATGCGTTCATCAAGCTCCTGTCCACGGTGGGAATCGCGTATTTCGCAATTACGCTCAGCCACACGCTGCTGCGCGATAAGAAATGGCGCTGGCTTCCGGCGCTGGTATTGTTCCTCGCGCTCAGCTGGGGCGTAAATTACGTCTGCTCGCTGTTCCCGAACGCGATGGACGAGCTGGTCATGATCGATATCGCCGGCGTGCAGGGCGCGCCGAGCGGCGAATCGCTTTCGGCCATTCTGGTGCCCTCGCTGCTGCCGACGCTGGGGGTCAGCGCCGCGGTGATCGTCGCCTCGCTGTTTTCCAGCGCCGAGCTGCTCAAGCGCCGCGTAAGTCTGTAAAAGGAAAGAGAATTATGAACGCCAATCTGGAATGGAAAATCGCCAACCTGCCCGAATCGCCGGGCTGCTATCTGATGAAGCACGCAGGCGAGATCATCTACGTGGGCAAGGCGAAAAACCTGAAAAACCGCGTCTCCCAGTATTTCCACTATAGCCGCGCGCACACGCCGAAGGTGCGCGCGATGGTGGAAAAGATCGACGATTTCGACATCATTCTGGTCGAAGGCGAGCTGGAGGCGTTCACGCTGGAGTGCAATTTAATCAAGCTCCACATGCCGCACTACAACATCCTCTTGAAGGACGACAAGGCGTATCCCTACCTCCGCGTCGACCTTTCGGAGGATTTTCCGCGCATTGAGCTGGCGCGCCGGCAGGAGAAGGACGGCGCGAAATACTTCGGCCCCTATCGCGGCGCGACGATCGTGCGCGAGGTGCTGGACGTGATCAACATGCTCTATCCGCTGCGCACGTGCGCGTATCGCATTCAGCCGGACAGGCCGCGCAGGCCGTGTCTGCAGAATCAGATCGGCCGCTGCGTCGCGCCGTGCACGGGAAACGTATCGCGCGAAGACTATCGCGCGCTGCTCGATCAGGCGATCGCATTCTTAAACGGCAAATACAAGCCCGTGATCGCGGAGCTGACCGAGCGGATGAACGAATGCGCGAAGGCCATGAATTACGAGGGCGCGGCCGCGTATCGCGACCGGATTCGCGCCGTTCAGGAGCTGAACGAGAAGCAGACCGCGATCTCGACCTCGGGCAGCGACCGCGACGTAATCGCGTGTCTGCCGCACGACGCGGACCAGCTGGTGCAGATTCTGTTCATCCGCTCCGGCCGGCTGATCGGGTCGGAATTCTTCACCCTCGAGGGTGCGGGCGACGATCCCGCCGGCGAGGTGCTGACGCAGTTCATGCTGCAATACTATTCCGCGGAAAATCTGCCGCCGAAGGAGATCCTCGCCTCCGCGGAGATCCCCGAGGCCGAGATCGTGGAAAGTCTGCTTTCCGAAACAACCGGCGCGCGCGTTTATCTCGCCCGTCCGCAGCGAGGCGACAAATTCAGGCTCGTAAACGTGGCGCTGAAAAACCTGCGCGACCGCGCGGTCAAGCTGGACAAAAAGCTGGAAAACAGCCGCGCGCGCACGATCGGCGCCACCGAGGAGCTCGCGCGCGTGCTCGGGCTGGACGCGCCGCCGCGCCGCATCGAGGGCTACGACATTTCCAACACGCAGGGCGTGCTCAGCGTCGCGAGCGAGGTGGTCATGATCGACGGCCAGAGCGCGAACGACCAGTATCGCCATTACCGCATCAAGACCGTTCAGGGCGCGAACGATTTTGCGTCCATGCACGAGGTCATCACCCGCCGCCTGCTGCACGGGCAGACCGAACTGGCCGAGCGCCGCGCCGCCGGGCTCGATCCGCGCGGCGGAAAATTTTCGGATTTGCCCGATCTGATTCTGATCGACGGCGGCGCGGGCCAGCTCGCCGCCGCACAGGACGCGATGCACGCCTGCGGCATGAACATTCCGATGTTCGGCCTGGCCAAGCGCATTGAGGAAATCGTGCTGCCGGAATCGGACACGCGCATCGTGCTCGACCGGCATTCCAACGCCCTGCACCTGATTCAGCGCCTGCGCGACGAGGCGCACCGATTTGCGATCACGCATCATCGCGCGCTGCGCAGCAAGGCGTCCGTCGCCTCGCGGCTGGATACCGTCGCGGGCGTGGGCGAGCAGCGCCGCAAGGCGATTCTCAAGCATTTCAAAACCGTGGAAGCGCTCAAGGCCGCCACGGCCGACGAAATCGCGCAGGTGCTCGGCCTTCCCGAAAGCGTCGCGCTGAACGTTTACGCCATGCTCCACGACGGCGAAGGCGATTCGTCGGATTGACTGCCGAAAACAAACGCGCTTCACCGGAATAAACCGCAAGCGCCGGCGCGTCGCAGGTAAATGCGATTCGACGGAATAACCGCCGAGAGCAAACGCGCCTCGCCGGAATAAACCGCAAACGCCCGCCGCGCCGTAGACGAATGCGCTTCGCCGGATTGACGCGCACACACCCGCCGCGCACTTCGCGCGGCAAAGGACTGGCGGGCGCAAGTTTTCCGCCGTCTGGACGATCTGCCTTTTACGACCGAAGGAGGCAACGATGGACGAACGCGATCTCCTCTATTACACGCTCCGCGGCGCGCACGCGCTGAATCGCGCGCCGAAGCTGCAGCTCGCGCGCGACCTGATCGGCCTGCAGGCGCAGTTCGCGCGAAATCCCGAATACGCGCTGCGGCTGCGGGCGAGCGACTATTCGCCCGACTGGTCGGAGGGGCTGATCAAGATCTGGGCGCAGCGCGGCACGATTCACGTGATCCGCGAGGACGAGCTAGCGCTGTTTCTGTCCGCTGCGGACGTTCCCGAGGCGTTTGTCGACGGCGCATGGGACATTTCCAGCGCCAATCAGAACCGCTGGGCGCCGTTTATTCAGGATCAGATTCGCGCCGGCAACGACGCGCGCGACGGTCTGAAGGCCGCCTGTCTGCGCGCCGGAATGGACGAAAAGCTGCTCGACCGCATCTTTCACGGCTGGGGCGGGCTGATTAAGGAAATGGCGTGGCGCGGGCAGCTCGCAATCGTGCCCGGCATGGAAAAGCGCTATCTGATTCCGAAGCCCTTTGAACGAATTCCGCGCGACGAGGCGCGGGAGGCGCTGATTTACCGCTATTTTTGCACCTTCGGCCCAGCCACGATCGCTGATTGCCGCTATTTTTTCGGCTGGAAGGCGCGGGAAATGGAGCCTCCGCTGCGGCGCGCGCTGGAATCGCTCGCGTGCACGCGCATCGGAAGCGCCGATTGCTTTCATTCGCCCGGTCTGCCGCCCGCGGACGCGATTCCCGATTGCGTGCCGCTTCCGGGCTTTGATCAGACGATCCTCGCCTATCGCGACCGCAGCCGCCTGATGTCTCCCGAGCATGCCAGGCGCGTTACGAACATCGCCGGCATCGTGTTTCCGGCGGCGGTCGTGCGCGGCCGCATTCGCGCGGTCTGGAAAAACGATCGCGAGCGCATTCTGGTGTCCCCGCTGGAAAAGCTGTACAAGAAGGACGAGCGGGCGATCGAGCGCGCGTTCAAGCGCGAATTCGGCGCGAAGGAGGTCGCATTCGCGCCAATAAACGCGAATTGAACACGACTTTGATTGACAAATCGAATAAAGCGTGGGAGAATATTCCATACTCAAATCATGAAGGAGGCCTCCTAAATGAATTTTGAACAGCTTGACGCGCGCGTGAGCGCGATGAAGGATGAATTGATCGCCGATCTGAAGCGCTGGATCTCGGTTCCCTCGGTGCTGAGCGAGCCGGCCGAAAACGCGCCGTTCGGCACGGAAACCCGCCGCATGCTCGATATGGCGCTCGCGGATGCGCGCAAATACGGCTTCCCCACCCGCGATTTCGACGGCTATGCCGGCGATATTTCGCTCGGAAGCGGCGAGCAGACGATGGGCATGCTCTGCCATCTGGACGTCGTTCCCGTCGGCGACGACTGGAAGCACGATCCCTGGGGCGGCGAGATCGAGGACGGCAAGCTCTACGGCCGCGGCGCGATCGACGACAAGGGCCCCGCGCTGTGCGCGCTGTACGCGATGCGCGCCGTGCGCGATTGCGGCATTCCGCTCAAGGACGGCGTGCGCCTGATTCTCGGCTGCGACGAGGAAACCGGCATGCAGGACATGCGCTATTACGCGTCCAAGGAAAAGATGCCCGATTACGGCTTCTCGCCGGACGCGGAATTCCCGGTGATCAACATCGAAAAGGGCGGGCTGAATCTGCTTCTGTCCAAATACGTTCCCGAAAACGACGAAAGTGCGATTCAGATTCTCTCGCTCTATGCGGGCGTGCGCCCGAACGTTGTTCCCGGAATCGCGAAGGCGGTCGTGAAGGCGAAGGACGAAAAGGCGTTCCTCGAAGGCGTTGAGAAAATCGCGAAGGCGCGCGATTTCAAGCTGACGGCCGAAAAGAGCGGCGATGAAATCACGCTGACCGCCGAGGGCACGTCCGTGCACGCGTCGATGCCGCAGCTGGGCAAAAACGCGGCGGGCATGCTGCTGATCGCGCTGAGCGACCTGAATGCCGGCGGCGCAATTGCGCCCGCGATTCATACGCTGGCCGAAAAGGTCGGCGTCGATTACACCGGCGAGGGCCTCGGCATCCGTCAGGAGGACGAGCTGTCCGGGCCGCTGACCTGCAATCTCGGCATTCTCCGCTACGACGGCCATTACCTCTCCGCGGAGCTGGACATTCGCTATCCGCTGTGCGCGGACGAAAAGGACATGCTCGGCAGCGCGGCGATGGCGGTTTCGGAAAGCGGCATGGCGGTCACGCGCCTCGGCGGTCACACCCCGCTGCACGTTCCGGCGGAGCACAAGGTCGTTCGCGGCCTGATCGAGGTCTATCACGACGTGACCGGCCTTCCGGGCTATGCGTTTGCGATCGGCGGTGGCACGTATTCGCGCATGATGCCGAATACCGTCGCGTTCGGGCTGAATTTCCCCGGCGACGTCGACACCTGCCACATGCCGGACGAATATATCGATATTGAAAAGATGATGCTGAGCGTAAAGATCTTCGCCCACGCCATCGCCACCCTCGCCGGCGGAGAGAATTGATTTCTCCCGGTCTCTTCCAATTATAAAGGAGTGTTTTGTTTGCAGCCGATATTCTCTATCGCGATCGACGGCCCCGCCGGAGCGGGCAAATCTACAATCGCCAGGAAGCTCGCGGAGCGTCTGGGCGCGATCTATCTGGACACCGGCGCGATGTATCGCACGGTCGCCCTGTATATGCATGATTCGGACATTCAGGGCCCCGAATCCATCGCGCACGCGGTAAACGATCCGAAAATCGAGGTTCAATTCCAAAACGGAGAGCAGCATATGCTGCTCAACGGCGTGGACGTAAACGAGCGCCTTCGCTCGCCGGAGGCCTCGATGATGGCCTCCCGCGTGTCCGCCGTGCCCGCCGTTCGCGAGCGTCTGGTCGCGCTGCAGCGCGAAATCGCCGCGGGCCACGCCGTCGTGATGGACGGCCGCGATATCGGCACGAAGGTGCTGCCGAACGCCACCTTGAAGGTGTATCTCACCGCGTCGTGCGAGGTGCGCGCCGATCGCCGGTTCGCCGAGCTGAAAGCAGGCAATCCCTCTCTCACCCGCGAGCAGGTGCTGGCCGACATCGTCGAGCGCGATTACAACGACGCGCATCGCGAAGCCTCGCCCCTCTGTCAGGCGAGCGACGCCGTGCGCATCGACACCTCGAATATGAATCAGGATCAGGTGGTCGCGGCGATCATCGATCTGCTGCTCAAGGCGCTCAAATCCTGATGCGGAGGCGCATGCTGTTATGAACACGCGATTTTATGATATAGGCAGGCATTTCCTGCGCCCGTTTTACAATCTGTTCTGGCCCAGCAGGGTCACCGGCGAGGAAAACATTCCGGATGAGGGCGGCTTTATTCTCTGCGCGAACCACGTGCACATGCGCGATCCGCTGTTTCTGGCCGTGCGGCTGCCGAAGCGGCATTTCACGTTCCTGGCCAAGGCGGAGCTGTTCAAAAACCCGCTGCTGCGGCTGGTGATCGGCGAAAAGGGCCTCGGCGCGATTCCGATCAGCCGCGGCCACAGCGATCTCGGCGCGATTCGCGAGGCGCTGAAGACCATTGCTAACGGCCACGGTCTCGGCATTTTCCCGCAGGGCACGCGCAGCCGCGACAATTCCCCCACGCCCATGCTGACCGGCACCGCGCTGATCGCCATTCGCGCGCGCGTTCCGGTGCTGCCCGTGTATATCGACGCGCCGTATCGCCGGTTCCATCGCGTGGACGTGCGCGTGGGCAAGCCGATCGATTTAAGCGATCTCGATCGCCGCTTCGACAGCGCCACCATGGAGGAAGTTACCCACCGAATCGAGCGCGCCGTATGGGCGCTGCGCTCGGAAAAATAAGTCTCCCGCGGGGAATCCGGCGCCCTTTTCCATAAACCCGGAGGGGCGCTTTTCCCTCCTTTGGCGAGCCAGGTTAATTGTTGATTAAATCCAAAAACCTTGCAGGATTCGCCATAAAAGGACGCGAAATATATTGGACAATCGAAATTCTGACAAATAGGTATTGTCGCGAAATGAACCGTTTCAAAGGGGTGAATCGAGATCGCTGTGATATTGGCGTCGCACGCGGGCTTTTGCTTCGGCGTTCGCCGCGCGGTGGAGGCGGCCGAAAAGGCTGCGCCCGCAGTCACACTGGGTCCGATCATTCACAACCCGCAGGTCGTTTCCCGCCTGGAATCGCTGGGCGTTCGCTCGGTCGAGCGCGTGGAGGAGATTCCGGCCGGCGCGCGCGCAATCATCCGTTCGCACGGCGTGAGCCGCGAGGTGATGGAGGCGCTGAACGCAAGGGACCTTACGGTGATTGACGCGACGTGTCCGTTCGTGGCGCGCATTCATGAAATGGCGCGCGCGGCGAGCGAGGCGGGCGTTCCGCTGATTGTGATCGGCGAATCGCAGCACCCGGAGGTTTGCGGAATCCTCGGCTGGACGCGCGGCGCGCATTACGCGGTGCGCACGCCGGAGGACGTGGATCGCCTTCCCGAGATGGAGCGGGCGCTGATCGTATCGCAGACGACGATGGTGGAATCGGAATTTCGGGCGCTTTGCGCGCAGATTGAACGGAAGGTGCGCCTTCCGGACGTGCGCATGACGATTTGCCCCGCGACGCGCGACCGGCAATCGGAATGCATGGCGCTTGCGCGCACGGCCGATCGCATGATCGTGATCGGCGGCCGGGACAGCTCGAACAGCCGCAAGCTGTACGCGCTGGCGGCGCAGCTCTGTCCGCGAACGAGCTTTATTGAATCGGCGGACGAGCTCAAAGGGCTGAAGATCAGCCCGACCGATACAATCGGGATTACAGCCGGTGCATCCACGCCGGATTGTATAATTAAGGAGGTTGTTGCAAGAATGAACGACATCGAGAAGAAAGCCCCCATCGAAGAAACCCAGGATCAGTCCGTAATGTCCATGGAAGACGTTGACAAGACGCTCGTCCAGCTCCGCCCGGGCCAGATCGTGACCGGACAGGTGGTTCAGATCACCGATGACGAAGTGTGTGTAAACGTCGGCTACAAGGCGGACGGTCTGGTGAAGAAGTCCGACCTTTCCTCTACCGATGTCAAGATCGGCGACGAAATCGAAGTCGAAGTCGTCAAGGTTAACGACGGCGAAGGCAACGTCCTTCTTTCCCAGAAGAACATCATCAACCGCAAGGCTTGGGAAGACATCTGCGCGAAGGAAGAAGCGGGCGAATTCGTCGAAGGCGTTGGCAAGGAAGCCGTTAAGGGCGGTCTGCTGGCGGACGTTATGGGCATCCGCACCTTCATCCCCGCGTCTCAGCTCTCTCTGCACTATGTCGAGAAGATCGACGAGTTCGTCGGCCAGCCGATGAAGCTGAAGATCATCGAGATCGACAAGTCCAAGAAGCGCATCGTGGCCTCCCGCAAGGCGGTTCTGATTGCGGAAGAAGCCGAGAAGAAGAAGCACATCTGGGAGACCCTCGAGGTTGGCTCCGTTGTGAAGGGCACCGTTCGCCGTCTGGCGGACTTCGGCGCGTTCGTCGACATCGGCGGCGTCGATGGTCTGGTTCATGTGACCGATCTGTCCTGGGGCCGCGTAAAGCATCCGTCCGATGTGGTCAGCGTTGGCCAGCAGATCGACGTGAAGATCCTGAACGTGGATCCGGAGCGCGAGCGCATTTCTCTCAGCTACAAGCAGACCCAGCCCCGTCCGTGGACCGTTGCGGGTGAGAAGTATCCCGTTGGCTCCATCGTTGAGGGCAAGGTAGTTCGCATCACGACCTTCGGCGCGTTCGTTGAGCTCGAGCCCGGTCTGGATGGTCTGGTTCACATTTCCCAGTGCGCGCTCAATCGCATTGCGAAGGTTGAAGACGCGGTCAACGTGGGCGACATCGTTCGCGTAAAGGTTCTGGATGTGAACACCGAAGCGAAGCGCATCTCCCTGTCCATCCGCGAAGCCTGCGAAGACGAAGCCATGGACAGCGTATCCGAAGACGAATTCCCGATCGGCGGCTGAGCCGCTACAGTTGCTGCCGCGCCAATCACACCGATTTTGAGTCGGGAAGCGACTCAAAATCTTAGCTGGTTCTGATTCGGCAGTAGTTCCCATCATCCCGCCCCTTGCACCGGATAGCGGCGCAAGGGGCTTTCTTTAGTACGGGGGATTAAATCGCAGTGGTTCGTATTATTTGGCTCCTTGCATCGTACTATGATGCAGGGGCTTATTTGCATTTAAAAAGCTGCTCATCTTGAGCAGCTTTTTTGGGAATATAGACTGGATCAATCAATGATATCCAGCAATTTATCCATGAATGCATCCTCGCCGAATGTATTGATCTTGAAGAAGACGGCCTGACTGCCGCCGGCGGTGGTTGCGGACAAATGGACGGGCCCGCTCCCGGCCTGGAACAGCACGACGGTCATGCTCAATCGATTCCCGCCCATATAGCTATACCGTTCGAACACGCGGACGCTGCATTTAGCGCCGTTTTCCTCAAAATCGCTGCTGGACTCGAGCGATGCAGACACGCTCCCGTTCAGGATTCCCTCCTCGATTCTAGCGATCCACTCGCCAAACTCCCCCGTCAAAACCCTTTCAACCTGTGCCATGTGGCAGTGCCACCTCCATTTGCTGCCGCGCTTGATCGCGACGAAATTGAGTCGGGCGGCTGGGCCGCCTCCCACTTGCTACCGCGCTTGATCGCGACGAAATTGAGTCGGACAGCGACTCAATTTCTTAGGCGCTTCGCTCCCCTACTTTGTTCCCATTCCGCCGCGCGCTGCGCCGCCGTGGTGCCGGGCGGCTGGGCCGCCTCCCACTTGCTGCCGCGCTTGATCGCGGCGAAATTGAGTCGGATAGCGACTCAATTTCTTAGGCGCTTCGCATTGGTATTTTGTTCCCATTCCGCCGCTCGCTGCGCCACCGTGGTGCCGGGCGGCTGGGCCGCCTCCCACTTGCTGCCGCGTTTGATCGCGGCGAAATTGAGTCGGATAGCGACTCAATTTCTTAGGTGCTTCGCATTGGTATTTTGTTCCCATTCCACCGCTCGCTGCGCCGCCGTGGTGTCGGCTTGCGCGCTTTGGGGGGCAGTTTCACCTCCGTTTGCTGCTGCGGTTGATTATGGCTCGATTTCTTTTTCATTCCTATTTCCGGCCTGCGGCGGCTTTACGCTTGCTTTTACTTTTCGACTCTTGTCAGGTTTGTGGAAATGGGGTACAATAGGGGAAAGGAGGAACCGCGATGAATACCTATGATGCGCTGCAGGCGCAATTGCGGGCGCTTACGGAGGACGAGCCGCACTGGCTGCCGAATCTGGCGAACGCTGTGGCGGCGATTTACGAAAGTCTGCCGAATCTGAACTGGGCCGGATTTTATTTGATGATTCAGGGCGAACTGGTTTTGGGGCCGTTTCAGGGGCGGCCGGCGTGCATTCGGATTCCGGTGGGGCGCGGCGTATGCGGAACCTGCGCAAAGACCGGGCGGACGCAGCGCGTGCCGGACGTTCACGCGTTTCCGGGGCACATCGCGTGCGACAGCGCGTCGAATTCGGAGCTGGTAATTCCCCTGTGGAAGGGCGACCGGCTGGTGGGCGTACTGGATCTGGACAGTCCGATTCTCGATCGCTTCAGCGAAGAGGATCAGCGGGGTCTGGAGGCGTGCGCAGCGATTTTGTCGCGGGCAATTCAGACCTTTGAAGGAGCATAGGCATGTATAACGAATTGAGCGAGGTCGACATCCGCAAGATGCAGGAGGAAATCGACCACATTCTCCGCGAGGTGCGCCCGAAATGCGTGGACGATTTAAAGACCGCGCGCGGCTTCGGCGATCTGAGCGAGAATTATGAATACAAGGCGGCGAAGCAGGAGCTGCGCCGCTGCGACAGCCGTCTGCGCTATCTGCGCCGCATGATCGACACGGCGAAGGTCATAAAGGCCGATTCCGCAGCCGATCAGGTGGGGCTGTTCGACACGGTGGAAATCTATTTCGAGGACGAGGGCGAAAGCGACCGCTATCGCATCATGACCACGCTGCGCGAGGACGTGATGTCCGGCATCATCAGCAAGGAATCGCCGCTGGGCCGCGCGGTCATGGGCCGCAAGGTGGGCGACCGCGTGCGCGTACGCGTCAGCGACGATGTGGAATACTACATTCAGATTCGCGCGCTGGAAAAGGGCACGGACGACGATTCCCTGCCCATCCGCTCGTATTAAAGCATGAGCCTCCGGGATAATTCCGGAGGCCCTCGGACTGTCGAAAAACCCCGGAGAGCTCGAGAGGGCCGAAGCCCTCTCGAACTAAAAATCGAGCCCAGCGGCGTGTACGGT
>CAKUKM010000019.1 GCA_934663595.1 uncultured Clostridia bacterium
GCGATGCGGAAGGGGCTCGAACCCTCGACCTCCAGCGTGACAGGCTGGCATTCTAACCAACTGAACTACCGCACCATCATGGTGGGAACAACAGGGCTCGAACCTGTGACCCTCTGCTTGTAAGGCAGATGCTCTCCCAGCTGAGCTATGCTCCCCCAACCTTCCGCGTTCCCGCGGCGACATGAACTATAATACACTAAAACATCGCGTTTGTCAATACCTTTTGCAGAAAAAATTGAACTTTTTTCCACCGCGCTCAGTAATACTTGACCGTCACGCGCTTGCCCATTTTCTCCAGGCTCTGCGACAGCCGGTCGATCAGCTGAAACTTCGCGCCGAACGCCAGCGACAGCCGCGGATTCTGGTGCGCCGGGTTCATCGCGCAGCCGACGAAAAAGTGAATATCCGTGGCCCTGTCAATCAATTCGCGCGCAATCAGCGAAGCTCCATCGCGCCCGTTCTCCCAGCTCGCAACCAATCGCGTGCCGGACAGGCATTCCTCCATGAATTCCAGCACGCGCGAAATCGTGACCACCGCCTCTGTGGACAGGTCGATTCCCTCCACATGATACACCGGCGGCACGCGATCGTCGGCATAATCCAGCGAGGTTTCGACCTCCTTGCCCAGATACCGCGCAACGATGCGGTTCGTAGTGCCGCCGCAGACGATTTTCCGGCCCGACTGCGCGAGGAATTCGCGCACCATGACCTCGTCCAGCCCCTCCGACGACGGCGGGCCGATCATCATGCTGGCGGTCTGCCGCCGGCACAGGCGCAGCACGGCGATCGTGGTATCGTCGCCGGGCTTTCCCTCATACAGGCGATTGCACTCCGCGGCCAGCATGCGCGCGATCTGCTTGGCGGTCAGATCGCCGGAATAGTGGTCCTCGAGATACCGAATGATGTTCTCGCGCCCCCAGCCGAACGCATACGCGCCGCCGAGGCCCGCGTAAATCGCGCCGTCGCTCATGACGACGAACATGTCGCCCTCCTGCGCGTCGAAACGGCTCTCGTAAATCTTCTTGCCCTCGATCATGCGCGTGCGGTATTCAAAATCGTAATTCCGGCCCTGCTGGAGCACGACGGTGTGCGGATTGTCGAATCGCGTCAGCTCCACATGCTTCTGATCGAGAATCTTGATGATCGTGAACGTCGAATACGCGATTTTGCGCACATTGCATTCCGGCAGCGTGCGCACGATGGTGTTCACGCATTCCTCCACGCTCATGCCGCCGGCCGACATCGTGGCCAGGATCTTGCTGGTGAGCGTGGCCAGTATATTGGCCTTCACGCCGCTTCCAAGGCCGTCCGCCAGCACGCAGATGGCCGTATCGTCGGCCGAGACAAACTCCGCGCAATCGCCGCAGAGCTGCTCTCCGGCCTTGATCAGGCTGATATAGCCCCAGTCGATATATAAATCATTCATCGCCCTGAATCGCTTCCTTGAGTTTGACCAGCATGACCTTCGTCTCCGCCGTGGTTTCACCCAGAATCGACGCAATGTTCTGCGCCACGCGCATCTGCTTTTCAATCAGCTTGTCCGCGGCCTCGAGCGTATTGCCCACGACCGCGCGCGAATGCCGCTCCGCCTTCTCGCGCAAATACGGCAGACACATGTCCATCTGCGCCCTGCCGTTCAGCAGCGCGCGCGCCATTTCGCGGCAGGTGGGATAGCCACAGCAGCCGCAGTTCAGCGCCGTTTCCGCAGTATTTTTGTCCAGCCGCGCCAGCACGCGCTCGACCTCTTCCTCCTCCGGCTCGACGCGCACCACCGGATCGGCGGAAAACGATTTGCGAATCGACCGATCCACGCGAATGCCGAAATCCTGCTCGCCGGCATACGAATTCACCGCCACCGTGCCGCGCACGCGGTTTTCATATCGATTGCTGCGAATGGCCGGGCCGTTGACGCAGCTGCCCTCACACGCGGTCATTTCCATAAACACGCGCGAGATGCCGTTCTGCCGCAGTTCCTCCAGCGCGGCGATGCAGTCGCCCACGCCGTCGATCGAGACGCGATTCCAGCCCTGCACGCGCGTAAACGACTTCACAATGCCGTCCTGGCGCGGATACCGGCGCGCGCGCATGCCGCCCCGCAGCGCGGGCAAACCGCGATTGACGCACGCCACGCCCGATTCATGCATCCAGCTCTTCAAATCCGAAAACAGAATCGTCTCGTCGCAGCAGCCGGAACTCTCGGCCAGGCTCTGCTCGGCATAGCACGGCGTGAGATACACGATGAACGCGTCCGGATACCGCTCGCGCAGCATTCGGCAGTGCACCTCCATCGGCGTCTCCACCGGCGCCAGATACTTCAGCGCCTCCGGATAGTATTTCCGAATCAGCCGGTTGATCGCGGGGCAGCTCGACGAAATCACCACGTCCTGTTCCTCGCGCTCCATGATCTTCACATATTCCGCGCTCACGATTTCCGCGCCGATCGCCGTTTCCTGCACGTCGTAAAATCCGAGCTGACGCAGCGTTTCGCGCAGATCCTCGATGGAGCCGACGTCAAAATCCGCAATAAACGCCGGGGAGGCGCTCATTACGACGCGCCTCCCCGAACGAATCTGCCTTCGGATTGCATCGGCGCTCGCATGTCCGACGCGCCCGTGCCGCGGGCACGTGACCAGACATTCGCCGCATTGAATGCACTCCTTGTGAATAATCTGCGCGCGCCCGTCGGAATAGCGAATCGCCTTGATCAGGCAGTTTCGGATGCATTTATAGCAGTCGCGGCAGTTTTTTTCATTCAGCCGAATGAACTCCGTCATGGCCGCTTCCTCCCTCCGAAGCAGATTGGAATGGTTTTATTCTTATTTCAGCTTCTCGAGAACCTCGCTTACAAAGAAGCTCTCGGCGTTCTCCGGCTGAATGCTGGTGGTCACGCCGTCGATGGTAACGCAAACGCCCGCGCCGCACTGGCCCATGCAGAACTTACCCGCAAGCTCGACCTTGTCCTCGAGATGGTGCTCGCTCACGAGCTCCTTGAACTTGTCCACCACGCGCTTGGAGCCCAGAAGATGGCAGGTGCTGCCCACGCAGATCGTAATTTTCATGTCGAATCAATCCTCTCTATTCTCTCGATTCATTCCCAAGGATACTATAACACAAACCCGCTCCAAAAGCAATCATTATTAAGATTTCTGTATACGAAAAGGAGCGGCCCTTCAGCCGCTCCTTAGACTGTCAAAACCCCGGAGAGCTCGAGAGGGCCAGAGCACTCTCGAACTTCCAATCGTACCCGGCGGCGTGTACGCCGGCAAGGTTGCTTGCCTTTGGCAAGCAAGTCGCTGCGCGACCGGCAAAGCTAAATCAAAGATTTGGGGTTGCCGCCTGACGGGCTTTTTTCGCGAAGGGAAATCCCATTTCCCGAGAGCGAAAAAAGATACCTTGCAGATTTTGCGCCCGGGGATTTCGAAGAAATCCTAGCAAAATCTGGTAAAGGCTGAAAACCCTTTGGGTTTTCAGGTTTCGCCAAAGGCGAAACTGCCGACGGCAAAATCGAAGATTTTGACGCGGCACCGTGGGGGTGGCAGTGGCGGGGAAAGCAGTTTCCCCGCCACCAGCATTTCAAAACTTGTTTTGAAATGCTGTTATTCGTGAATCACGATTCTGCCCTGTCCGTAGGGATCCGCGTATTCCTCGCCAACCACGCCGCCGAGGCCCTCGGTGATGTAGTTGATCAGTACCTGGTTGTCCAGCATCACTTCGTCCTGCAGAATCGTATCCTGCTGGAACATGTTGAAGCCGTCGCCCGCGGACTTGAGCATGTAGTTGTGGGACGCAACGGTATAGGTCTTCTCGGGATCGACGGGCTCGCCGTTGATCAGCGCGTTTTCCACGCGGCGCGCGCCGGAAACCTCGACGAACATGCCGTTTTCATCGGTCACGACGCTGGATTCGGTCGCCATGTTGACCTCGAAGGTCATGCCGGAAACGTGCATGAAGCCGCCGTTCTCGTCCGGAAGATTGCGCACGGACATCTCCAAGCAATCCAGAATCTGCTGGCCGGTCGCTTCCACAACAGTCAGCGCGTTGCCGAACGGATGCACCTTGATGATCTGGCCGTAGGTGATATCGCCCGCCGGGATCGACACGCGGATGCCGCCGCCGTTGACGAACGCCACGTCCGCGCCGCTCATGTAGCGATACGCGTCGGCGCACAGGTCGCCCAGGTTCGTCTCCTGAGAGCGGATGATGCGGATCGGCTTGCCCTCGGCGTCCACGGCCGTGGGATCGCTGATGGTCAGATCCACGTCGGTGTGCGCGACCACCTTGTTCAGCGTCTCTTCGAACTGCGCCTTGACGCTTTCAATGTAAGCGGTCGTCTCGTCGTCCTGGAAGATGGATTCGCCGTGCAGGCTGGTTTCCAGCACCGCAGCGCCCTCTTTGTCTTCGGTAATGGTCAGCACGCCGACGTTTTCCAGCTTCGTGCCGGTGGAGGACAGCAGCACCTCTTCGCGGTCCTTATTCTGCACCACGTCGCCGGAGATCGTGGAATGCGAATGGCCGTCGAGCACCGCGTCGATTCCGTTGGTATTCACGATCACGTCGGAAGAGGTCCAGGGCTGGCTCGCGCCGTCGGTACCCAGATGCGCCAGCAGCACGACGATCTCCGCGCCCTCCGCGCGCGCCGCGTCCACGTTCTTCTGAACGACCGCGTAGAGATCCGCGCCGTCGTTGCCGCCGTTGAAGCTGTAGATGAAGTTGCCGTTTTCATCCTGGAAATAGGTGGGTGTGGACTTCACAAACGCCTCGGGCGTATCCACGCCGACGAACGCGACCTTGTAGCCGCCGAGCTCGCGAATGACGTAGGGCGTCAGAATCGCATTGCCCTCCAGGTCGGTGAAGTTGCAGCAGACGTAGTCGTACTTCGCCTTGTCCTTCAGCTCCAGGAAGCGATCCATGCCGTAGTCGAATTCATGATTACCGATCGTGGCCACGCTGTAGCCGACCTCGTTCATGATGTCGACGATGTATTCGCCGGTCGAGATCGTGCCGATCGCGTCGCCCTGAATGGCGTCGCCATTGTCGACCAGAATCACATCGTAGCCGGCCTTCTCATACGCCTTCTTGTAGGCGACGAGACCGGAGTAACCAATGTTGTCGTCGATTCCGCAATGCACGTCGTTGGTGTACAGGATGGCGACCGGCTGGCGCGCGGTCGTCTCCTCGGCAAACGCGAAGCCGCACAGCAGCAGGGCGATCGCCATGAGAACGGAGAGAATCTTGCGAATCATGTTGGATTACCACCTTTCCTTGATTTAAGGTCATTGGGTCCAGACCTATTATATAATACTTTTCACAAACTGGCAAGGGAAAATCCGATCCTTTCGCCCGCGTTCGGGGCCAAAACGCCGTTTCTTTCGCAAAAAGCGGCTTATACGCAAAAAAGCGCCAAAACATCCTTTGACGCGCAGTAAACCTTGTGTTATAATGATAATGAAGCCTCGGCTTCCGGCAGGAAGGAAACAGATGGCGCTTGGCTTTTACTCCTCCCCATACAAAGGGAGGTGATCATCATGACCGATTACGAAATTCTCGCGATTGTACTCATGATCATCACTTTGGCATTCACGATTCATAACGGAAGCCATAAGAAGTAAAACTAAAGCCGCCATCCAGCGCTAACGGATAGGCGGCTCTCACCACACGGAGGGGAGAAGCCAACCACAAGCGTCATCCCTTCCTGCCGTTATTATAACACGACGGCCGCGCGCTGTCAACGCCCGGGATTCATTTTCCCGTCTCCAATGTAAAATAATGCCGATGCTATTGCCTCTTCCCGCCTTCTGTGCTATAATAATCATCGTGTGATTAATCGGATGCCGTCTCCGCCGGAGGGGCGACAGTCCGGTTAGAGTGAGGTGAATACCATGAAGGAAAAGATCCATCCGAACTACGGCAAGGCGATCGTTCGCTGCATTTGCGGCGAGACGTTTGAAACGGGTTCCGTGAAGAAGGAGCTGCGCGTCGATATCTGCTCGAAGTGCCATCCTTTCTACACCGGCAAGCAGAAGCTCGTCGATACGGGCGGACGCGTGGACCGCTTCAAGAAGCGCTACGGCATGTAGCCTGCATTTGGGCATCGGTCGGGGGAATTCTGGCCGATGCCTTTGCGGCTTTGCATGCGCGTAAAAGGGCAATCACCGATCGGACGCTTTTGCGCGCCGGTCTTTTTTATTTTTCAAAATCAGAAATGGAGAGCGCTATGGCCAGAAAAAACAGCCCCCGCCTGATCGGCACGCCCGTGGAAGAGGGCGCGCGATTCGAGCTGGGGGAAACGGTTTCGCTCGCGGTGCGTTCCTCGGAGCGCGATATCGCGGTGCACGTCTATTCCCAGCCGCGCTTTTTTCGCGAGCTGTTTTCGCGCGTGCCGCTGGCGCGGGGAATCACGCGGCTGCTCGCTTCGCTTTCCCGATTCTTTTCAGGGCTTCGATATTCGTCGCTGATGCATCCGCAGCTCTCGGTGCGCGGCGGCGCGAAAATGCGCAAAACCGCGCGCCTGTTTCAAACCACGCCGCAGGTCATTTCCGCAATGATCACTGCGCTGCTCGCGCCGATTGCGCTGCTTTCCGGGCTGTGGCTGCTTCCATGGCTGGTCGAGCAGCTGCTGAACGCGTTCGGCGGCGTTCCGTATCTCGCGGTCAATCTGGTCGTCTGCGCGTTTCGAATCGCCGGGCTGTATCTGAGCGTCGCCGTGTGCGCGCGAATGAAATTGCTGAACCGGCTGAGCATGTATCGCGGCGCGATTGCAAAGGTCACGAACGCGTATGAAATCTACGGCGCGAACCCGACCGAGGCCGAGGTGCGCCGCTCGCCGGAGCTGACCGAGCGCAGCGACGGCGCGTTTCTGCTGATTGCGCTTTCGCTGATGATGATCGGCTGCGCGCTGGTGCGCGTGGATTCGGCGTGGCTTACGCTTCTCGTGCGGCTGGGCATGCTCTTTGCCGGCGCGGCGATTGCGGACGAATGCATTCTGCCGATCGAAAACGCGCGCGCGGACAGCGTGCTCGCGCATCTGCGCCGGCGATACGCGCGCCTGCAGCTTCTGTTTACGCTCGACGCGCATCCGCAGATGCTCGAAGTCGCGCTCTGCGCGCTGCGCGCCGCGATCGACAACGACGTCTCGGACGAAATCGACTGATCGCTTTTTTAAATGTAAAGGTGGGTTTTTGAATGACCATTGGCGATTGGCTTCGGCATGCGTCGGATACGCTGACCGAATCCGGCTCCCCCGATCCGCAGGTGGATTCCAAATGGATCGCGGAGGACATTCTGCACATGACGCCCTCGGAAATGCATTTCCAGCTCGATCGCGCGCTGGACGCGGACACGCACGCGCAGCTCGAGGCGCTTCTCAAGCGCCGGGCCGGCGGTGAGCCGCTGCAGTACATTCTCGGCGGCGCCTACTTCATGGGCCTGCGCTTCAGCGTGGACAGCCGCGTGCTGATTCCGCGGCAGGACACCGAAACGCTGGCGGAATCGGCGATCATCGCGCTGCGCGGCATGAAAAACCCGCGCGTGCTGGATCTATGCACCGGCAGCGGCGCGATCGGCATTTCGATCAAAACGCTGGTTCCGGGCGCGTCGGTCACGCTCGCGGACGTGAGCCGCGACGCGCTCGAGGTCGCGCACCGCAACGCCCATGATTTAAACGCCGATGTGGAAATCCGCCACGGCGACCTGTTCCGCGCGGTCGGGCGCGACAAATTCGATCTGATCGCGTCGAACCCGCCGTACATCCCGCGCGGCGAGCTGGACACGCTGCAAAAGGAGGTTCAGTACGAGCCGCTGCTCGCGCTGGACGGCGGCGAGGACGGGCTGGAGCTCTACCGCCGCATCGCGAAGGAGGCCCCGGCGCATTTAAACGCCGAGGGGCGCATCTATCTCGAGGTGGGCGCGGGCGAGGCCAACGCGGTGCTCGCCCTCATTCAGGAAAATATCGACTGCGCGGAATCGGGCGTGATCAACGATCTGAACGGCATTCCCCGCGTGGTCTGGGCAAGGAGTGTTTGACATGCAGACCGGCTTTAACGAGCGCGAGCGCATTGCGCGCCAGCTCGAGAGCATTCAGGGCCGCTACGAGGAGCTGTCCATTCGCATTACGCTTCCGGAGGTCATCGCGGACACGCCGCTGTTTACCCGCCTGATGCGCGAGCACAGCGAATTGAGCGAGCTGAACGAAATCGCCGAACGCTTTGAAAAGCTCGAAGGCGAGCTCGCGGGCGCGGAGGAAATGCTCGCCGATCCGGACATGGCGGAGCTCGCCCATGCGGAAATCGAGGATCTGAACCGGAAAATCGACGAATGCTCGCGCGAGGCGCGCATTGCGCTGCTGCCGAAGGACCCGGACGATCAGAAAAACGCGGTTCTCGAGGTGCGCGCGGGCGCGGGCGGCGACGAGGCCGGCCTGTTCGGCGCGGAGCTGCTGCGGATGTACATGCATTATGCCGACCGCCGCGGCTGGAAGGCCGAGCTGATTGAGGACGGCTCGACGGAGCTGGGCGGCGTAAAGGAAAGCACGCTGCTGATTCAGGGGCGCGACGTATTCAGCCGTTTAAAGTTTGAATCGGGCGTGCACCGCGTGCAGCGCGTGCCGGTCACGGAATCCTCCGGCCGGATTCACACGTCGACCGCGACGGTGGCCGTGCTTCCGGAGGCCGAGGACGTCGAAATCGAAATCAATCCCGGCGACCTCAAGATCGACACCTATCGCGCGTCCGGCGCGGGCGGCCAGCACGTCAACCGCACCGATTCCGCCGTTCGCATTACGCATCTGCCCACGGGCCTGGTCGTGACCAGTCAGGATCAGCGCAGCCAGATTCAGAACCGCGAAAAGGCGATGCGCGTATTGAAATCGCGGCTGTACGAGCTCGAGCGCGAGCAGCAGGACAGCGCGTATTCGCTGCGCCGCCGCCTGCAGGTGGGCACCGGCGACCGATCCGAGCGCATTCGCACCTACAATTTCCCGCAGGGCCGCGTGACCGACCACCGCATCGGCCTTACCCTTTACAAGATCGATGAAATCATGGCCGGCGACCTCGACGAAATCATCGACGCGCTCACCCTCGCGGAGCAGACCGCGCTGATGAACGCGCAGGACTGAAAGGAGCGCAAAGCATGATTACGCGCATATTGCCCCCGACGGACGCGGCGATCGCCGAAGCGGCGCAGCGCATTCGCGCGGGCGAGCTGGTTGCGTTTCCCACCGAAACGGTTTATGGTCTCGGCGCGGACGGATTGAATGCCGAGGCCGTTGCAAAAATCTTCCAGGCGAAGGGCCGCCCGGGCGACAATCCGCTGATTCTGCACATCTCGGCGCTCGATCAGATTGCGCCGCTCATTTCGGGCGGCCTCTCCCCCGCCGCGCGGAAAATGGCGGACGCCTTCTGGCCCGGGCCGCTTACGATGATCTTTCCCAAATCCGATCGCGTTCCCGAAAACGTGACCGCCGGGCTTTCGACGGTCGCCGTTCGCTTTCCCGCGCACGAAACGGCGCAAAAGCTGATCGCCGCCGCCGGAACGCCGATCGCCGCGCCCAGCGCAAATCGCTCCGGCAAGCCCAGCCCGACCGCGGCATGCCACGTGTTCGAGGACATGAACGGCAAAATCCCGCTGATTCTCGACGGCGGCGACTGCGCGGTCGGCGTGGAATCCACGGTGGTGGACATGACGGGCGAGATCCCGCACATCCTGCGTCCCGGCGGAATCACGGCCGAGCAGATCGCCGCCGTCGCTGGGGCCAGCGAGGTCGATTCCGCAGTCATGCGCCCGCTGGCCGAGGGCGAAAAGCCGCGCTCGCCCGGCATGGCGCACCGGCATTACGCGCCGAACGGCCAATTGACCGTGTATACCGGCAACGAAGCGCGCGTGATTCAGGCGATTCAGTCCGAATACGATCGCGCAAAGCAATCCGGCCATCAACCGCTGATTCTGGCGATGGAGGCGCATCGCGCCGCCTATGGCGATCGCAGGCTCGAAAGCCTCGGCGCGGACGAAACCGCCATGGCACACCGCCTGTTCGCGCTGCTGCGCGACGCCGATCACATGGAGGCCGACGTGCTGCTCGCCGAGGGCGTGGAGGCCCGGGGCGTGGGGCTGGCGGTGATGAATCGCCTCGGCCGCGCCGCCGCGTTCCATATCGTCGAGCTGTAAATGGAATAGGAGGAAACGATTATGCTGTATCTCCTGATTCTCCCGTTCGCGTTCGCGCTGCTTCGGTTGTTTACCCGCAAATACGTATTCAGCGCGCTGACCACCGTTTCGGCGGGCGTCATTGCGCTCACGAATCTCTCCTCCCCCGCCGCGGTGCTGATCGCGTGCGCGCTGTTCGTTTCGGCGATCGGCGATTACTTCATGGCGCACCGCAGCGGCAGCGACAGAACCTACGCGCTCGGCATCGGCGGCTTCTTCGTCGGCCATGCGCTGTTCATCGCCTCGGCGGCTGCGCGGCTGCATTTTTCCGAGATGGCGCTGGTGGTGGGGCTTCTGCTGCTGGGGCTGTACGCGGCGTTTCTCCGGCTGCACATCATGCCGAAGCTCCCGGAAACGCTGAAAATCCCCGCGATTGCCTACACGATGATCAGCGTTCTCGGCTTTACGCTTTCGCTGATGACCGGCGATTTCCGCTACGCGCTTTCGATCGCGCTGCTGCTGTTTTCCGATACGATGATTGCGGAGGCCGATTTCGCGGGCAATCGCCGCGCGGACCTTCTGGTTCTGCCCACCTATTACCTGTGCCACATTCTGGTCGCGGCTTCCGCGATATTGATGTAAGGAGGAATTCCCCTTGGCAAAATATACCGTCGGCATTGATTTCGGCACGCTCTCCGCGCGCGCGCTGGTGGCGGATCTCGCAACCGGCCGCGAGCTCGCTTCCGCCACGATGGACTATCCGCACCAGGTAATGACCCGCGCGCTCCCGGACGGAACGCCGCTGAAGGCCGATTGGGCGCTTCAGCACCCGCAGGACTACCTCGATTGCCTGAACGCCACGATGCACGAGGCGCTCCGGCTCTCCGGCGTAAGCCCGGACGACATAATCGGCGTGGGCGTGGACTTTACGGCCAGCACCTTTCTGCCGATCGACAAGGATGGTGAGCCGCTGTGCCTGAAGCCCGAATTCGCCTCGAATCCAAACGCGTGGGTGAAGCTCTGGAAGCATCATGCCGCACAGGGCTATGCGCGCCGCATGGAGAAGATCGCCGTCGAGCGAAACGAGGATTTCCTTCGCGAATACGGCGGACACGTCTCCTCCGAATGGCTTTTGCCGAAGCTGTGGGAAACGCTCGACGAAGCGCCGGAGGTCTGCCAAAGCGCCGACCTGTTCATTGAGGCGGCGGACTGGATCGTATTCAACCTCACCGGAACGCGCGCGTGCTCGTCGAGCATCGCGGGCTACAAATCGTTCTGGCGCAAGGGCAAGGGCTATCCGCCGAAGGAGTTCCTCGCGTGTCTGGACGAGAGAATGCCGGATCTGGTGGCCAACAAACTTCCGCAGGAGCTGCATTCCATCGGCACGCTCGCCAGCCGCATCAATGCGCGCGGCGCGGCGCTCACGGGCCTGAATCCGGGCACGGCGGTGGCCGTTACGAACACCGACGCGCTGATTGCAATGACGCCCGCGGGTCTGACCGAGCCGGGCAGCATGCTGATGATCATGGGCACGTCGACCTGCCATATCATGGTCGAGCGCGAATTCAAGCCCGTTCCGGGCATCTGCGGCGCGGTGGCGGACGGCATTATTCCCGGCCTGTACGGCTACGAGGCCGGCCAGAGCTGCTGCGGCGACCATTTCAAATGGATGACCGAAAACTGCGTGCCCGCGGCGTATGAAAAGGAAGCCGCCGAGCGCGGCGTCGGCATTCACGCGCTGCTGACCGAAAAGGCCGAAAAGCTGCGCCCCGGCCAGAGCGGCCTGATCGCGCTGGACTGGTGGAACGGCAATCGCTCCGTGCTGGTGGACGCGGATCTGACGGGCATGATCCTGGGCATGACGCTGCAGACGCTCCCGGAGGAAATCTATCGCGCGCTGATCGAGGCCACGGCCTACGGCACCCGCATGATTCTAAATACGTTTGAGGAAAACGATCTGCACGTGAGCACCCTCTATGCCTGCGGCGGCATCGCCAAGAAGAACCGGATGATGATGCAGATTTACGCGGACGTTTTAAATCGCGAAATCCATATCGCGCGCTCGGCGCAGACTCCGGCGCTCGGCGGCGCGATCTTCGCCTCCGTGGCCGCGGGCAGCGAGGCCGGCGGCTATGCCACGCTCGCCGAGGCTGCCGCGCACATGGGCGGCACGGACCCGCAGACCTACGCGCCCAATCCCGAAAACGTAAAGATTTACGACGCGCTCTATCAGGAATACGCGCGCCTGCACGACTATTTCGGCCGCGGCGGAAACGACGTCATGAAGCGCCTGAAGGCGCTCCGGGCCGAGGTCGCGGAGAAATAAAACCATCCCATTTCCATTCCGCCCCGCTGAAACGGCGGGGCCTTTGTGTTGACGGGAATCGGGACTTTGATGTATAATAACAGTAACATATTATTGCATGAAAGCGGAGGACGCCATGTTTGAATCCAAGCTGAAGACCCCCCAGACCGACATTCTGGCGCGCGCCTTTTTGAGCCTTAAAACGGAGGAGGACTGCTATCGCCTGTTCGAGGATCTGTTCACGATTCGCGAGGTGCAGGATCTCTCCCAGCGGCTCGAGGTCGCGCAGCTGCTGACCGAGAAGGCCACGTATACCGAAATCGTTCAGAAAACCGGCGTAAGCACGGCCACGATCGGCCGCGTAAATCGCGCGCTCACCTATGGCGCGGGCGGCTATGCGCGGGTGCTCGAGCTGCTGAACGCGGAGGACGACGCGAATGCTTGATTTGAAATCCCTGAATCCGCAGCAGCGCGAGGCCGTTCTGACCACCGAGGGCCCGCTGCTGGTGCTCGCGGGCGCGGGCAGCGGCAAAACGCGCGTGCTGACTTATCGCGTGGCGCACCTGATTGAAAAGGGCGTTCCCGCATGGAAGATTCTGGCGATCACATTCACCAACAAGGCCGCGCGCGAGATGAGCGAGCGCATTTCCGCGCTGTCCGGCGAGGACGGCAGCGAGGTCTGGGTGTCCACCTTCCATGCCTGCTGCGCGCGCATTCTGCGCCGCGATATCGAAAAGCTCGGCTACAAGCGCCAGTTCGCCATTTACGACGAGGACGACCGCATGCAGGTGATCAAGGCGGCGCTCAAGGAGCTGAATCTAAGCGACAAGGACTTCCCGCCGAAGCTGATCAAGGCCGCGATCTCGGACGCGAAAAACCGCATGCTCTCGCCCGACGAATGGCTGAAGGATTCCGGCGCGGACTATCGCAATCAGAAAATCGCCGAGGCGTATCGCCTGTATGAAAAGGCGCTCAAGGGCAACAACGCGCTGGATTTCGACGATCTGCTCCTGAAAACGCTCGAGCTGCTCGTTCAGGTCGAGCCCGTACGCGAATACTATCAGCGCCGGTTCGATTACATTCTGGTCGACGAATACCAGGACACCAACGCCGCGCAGTACGAGCTGATCCGCGTGCTCACGGGCGAAAAGCGCAATCTCTGCGTCGTCGGCGACGACGACCAGTCCATTTACGGCTGGCGCGGCGCGGACGTGCGCAATATTCTCGATTTTGAAAAGGACTTCCCGGACGCGAAGACGA
The DNA here is from genome assembly GCA_934663595.1 of uncultured Clostridia bacterium. GTDB lineage: Bacteria > Bacillota > Clostridia > Christensenellales > Aristaeellaceae > Faecivicinus. The sequence continues at coordinate 13,706 of CAKUKM010000019.1, forward strand.
TCAAGCTCGAGCAGAACTACCGCTCCACCGGCAATATCCTCGACGCGGCCAATCAGGTCATCGCCCACAACCTCGACCGCAAGGACAAGGCGCTCTGGACCGACAGCGGCGAGGGCGACAGAATCGGCCTGTATCACGCGCTGGACGAGCGCGAGGAGGCCGCGTTCGTCGCGCGAAAGACCGCCGATCTGATCAAGCGCGGCGCAAGGCCGGCCGATATCGCCGTTCTGTACCGCACGAACGCGCAGTCGCGCGTGCTGGAAGAGGCGTTCGTCCGCGCGGGCATCCCGTATTCGGTCTATGGCGGGCAGAAATTCTACGAGCGCAAGGAGGTCAAGGACCTGATCGCCTACATGCGCGCGCTCGTCAATCCCGACGACGACGTTTCCTGCCGCCGCATCATCAATTCGCCGAAGCGCGGAATCGGCGATGCGAGCGTGGACGCGCTGGCCGCTTACGCCGCGCAGTCCGGCATGCCGCTGCTGAGCTCCGCGCTGGACGTGGAAAACGCGCCGCTCAGCGCGCGCCCGAAAAAGCTGATCGGCGAATTTGCCGAATTGATGATCGATTTAACCGAACTTCTCTATGAAAAGAAGCCCGGCGAATTCTTTTCCGCGCTTCTGGACAAAACGAAATACGTGCAGGTACTCGAGGCTGACAAGACCGAGGAAAGCAACGCGCGCATCGAAAACATTAAGGAGCTCGAGGGCGCAATCAGCGAATTCGAACGCCTGAATCCGGAGGGCGGCATCGCCGATTTCCTCGAAAACGTCGCGCTGGTGGCCGATATCGATTCCATGAACGAGCACGGCGGCAGCGTTACGATGATGACGCTGCATTCGGCCAAGGGTCTGGAATTCGACAATGTGTTCCTGCCCGGCATGGAGGAAAGCATCTTCCCCGTGTCCGGCGCGCTGCTGGACGAAACGCGGCTCGAGGAGGAGCGCAGGCTCGCCTATGTCGGCATTACGCGCGCCAAGAAGCGCCTGTATTTGAGCCACGCGCGCACGCGCATGCTGTTCAATTCCCGCTCGGCCAACGAAATGTCGCGCTTCGTAAGCGAAATTCCGCCGCGGCTGATTACCGAGGGCACGCAGCGCGGCATGCAGCTGGGCGTTCCCGCGCCGAGCGCGCGCAGAGGGGCCGAACCCTATTCGCGCGGCTATTCCGGCGCGAGCGGCTATTATTCCGGCCGCGGAACCGGCGCGAAGGGCAATGCGCTCGGCATTCCCGGCGTGCAGAAGGGCTTCGTCGGCTCGCAGGCGCGGCAGATCAAAAACGTCTCCCTGTTCCATGCGGGCGACCAGATCTTCCATAAATCGCTCGGCCGCGGGCGCGTCGTCGAGGTTTCCGGCGCGGGCGAGGGCCAGAAAATCACCGTGGAATTCGAATCCGGCGCGAAGAAGACGCTCGCCGCAGCCGTCGCGCCGATCATCAAGGTGAACGGATAAGGAGAAGCAAAGTGAATCGTATGCGCGAACTGGTGGATCGCCTGAACGCGACCGCCTATGAATACTACACCCTCGACGCCCCCACCATTTCCGACAAGGAATGGGATCAGATGTACGACGAGCTGGTCGCCCTCGAGCGCGAAACCGGCGAGCGCCTGCCCGATTCGCCCACGCGGCGCGTCGGCGGCGAAATTCTCAAATCCTTTGAGCCGCACACGCATCTTTCCCGCCTGTGGAGCATGGGCAAGGCGCAGTCGATCGACGCGCTCCAGGAATGGGCGCAGCGCGCCGAAAAGCTCCGCGAGGACGCAAACGCCGACCTTCCGCCGATCACCTATGTCGTCGAGCACAAATTCGACGGTCTGACCATCAATCTGACCTACGAAAACGGCGAGCTGGTCGGCGCGGCCACGCGCGGCAACGGCATTACCGGCGAGGAAATTCTCCCGCAGGTGCGCACGATCCGCTCCGTGCCGCTGAAAATCCCGTTCACCGGCAAAATGGAGGTGCACGGCGAGGGCTATATGCGCCTGTCCGTGCTGGAAAAATACAATCAGACCGCGAGCGAAATGCTCAAAAACCCGCGCAACGCCGCCGCCGGCGCGCTTCGAAATCTCGATCCCGCCGTGACCGCCGCGCGCCGGCTCGACGCATGCTTTTACGATATCGGCTATATCGAGGGCCGGCAATTCAAATCGCAGCGGGAAATGATGGATTTCCTGCGTGAGAACCGTTTCCCGGTCTCGAATTGCGAAATCGAATGCCCGAATCTCACGCGCGCGATCGAGGCCGTTCACGAAATCGAGCAGTCGCGCGGCGATCTGGACTACATGATCGACGGCGCGGTAATCAAAATCTGCGATTTCGCCACGCGCGACGCGCTGGGCTATACCGACAAATTCCCGCGCTGGGCGATCGCCTACAAATTCGAGGCCGAGGAAGTCACGACGCTATTGGAAGACGTGACCTGGCAAATCGGCCGAACCGGCAAGCTCACGCCGCTGGCGCACGTATCGCCCGTCGAGCTCGCGGGCGCGACGGTGCGGCGCGCGACGCTGAACAACTACACCGACATTCTGCGCAAGCGCGTAAAAATCGGCGCGCGGGTGTGGATTCGCCGATCGAACGAGGTCATTCCCGAAATCATGGGCCGCGTGGACGAATTCGAGTCCGGCGAGCGCGAAATCGAAAAGCCGGCCATCTGCCCGGAATGCGGAGCAAATCTGATCGAGCGCGGCGCGCACCTGTTCTGCCCGAACCGCGACGGCTGCAAAAAGCAGATCGTGATGCGCCTTTCGCATTTCGCGGGCCGCGAGGCGATGGACATCGAGACCTTCTCCGAAAAGACCGCCGAGCAGCTGGTGAATCTGAATCTGATTCAGGAGGCCGATCAGCTCTACGCGCTCACGAAGGAGCAGCTCGCCGGCCTGGATCGCTTCGGCGAAAAGAAGGCCGAAAACCTGATTCGCGCGATCGAAAAGAGCAAAACGCCCAAGCTGAGCGCATTTATTTACGCCATAGGCATTCCGAACGTGGGCGTCAAAACCGCGCGCGACCTCGCCGACCGCTTCGGCACGATCGACGCGCTGCGCTGCGCCGACGCCGAGACGCTGACCCAGATGGACGATGTGGGCGCAATCGTGGCCGAATCCATTCGCGCCTTCTTTGCCGATCCTGCGTCCGCGCGGCTGGTGGACGCGCTCCTGAACGCGGGCGTGCAGCCGCAATCGCCGGTCAAAATCGCCTCCGGCGGCGCGTTCGAGGGCATGACCGTGGTCGTAACCGGCACGCTCGAGCGCTTCTCCCGCGCGGAAGCGGAGGAAGCGATTCGCCAGCAGGGCGGCAAGGCAGCCGGCAGCGTATCGAAAAAGACGAGTCTGGTCGTCTATGGCGAGGCCGCCGGCAGCAAGCTGGAAAAGGCGCGCGCGCTCGGCGTGGAGACCATCGACGAGGCCGAATTCCTGAAAAGACTGAATCCGTAATTCCCCTTTCGCGCCGCGCCGCCTGTGTCGCGCGGCGCGATTTGTTTTTGCAGATTCGTCGGTAAATTCGCGGCGAATTTTATCCAAAAACAAGTGCAAATCCCGGCGAGGTGTGCTATAATAGAGGATGGAATATCATAGGGGTGCTGTTCGAACCTCGAGCGCGCTCCAAACAGGCAAAGGGAGGCTCAGACCATGCTCAGCATGACCGGCTATGGACGTGCAACCGTAGATCGCGACGGGCGGCAGCTTACTGTGGAGCTCAAATCGGTCAACCATCGCTTTCTCGATCTCGCGTTTCGCATGCCCCGGAATCTCGCGTTTCTGGAGGAAGACGCGCGCAGGGAAATCGGCTCCCGGCTCGCCCGCGGCCATGTGGACGTGTTTCTGACCTACCGCAATCTGCGCACCGACGCGCGGACGGTTGCGATCGATACCGCGCTGTTCGACGCCTATGCCGCCGCGCTGGATTCCGTTGCCGATCGGGGCCTCAAGGACGACCGGACGCTGATGAACATCGCGCGGATGCCGGACGTGCTGGTTGTGACCGAGGCGGAGGAGGATCAGGACGCGCTGCGGGCGCTGCTGGCGGAGGCGCTGAACGCCGCTCTCGATCAGCTGATTGCGATGCGCGCGCGCGAAGGCGCGGCGATGGAGGCCGATCTGAATCAGAAGGTCAATTCCATCGAGCGGATGACGCGCGAAATCGAGGCGCGATACCCGGAGACGGTCGCGGAATACCGCAATCGCCTGCGCGCGTCAATCGAAGAACTGATCGGCCAGAGCGTGGACGAGACGCGATTGCTGACCGAGGTGGCCGTAATGGCCGATCGCAGCGCGATCGCGGAGGAAACGGTGCGCCTGACGAGCCACATCGCGCAGCTGCGCGAGACGTTTCAGAAGGCCGAGCCGATCGGCCGCCGGCTGGATTTCCTGGTGCAGGAGCTGAATCGCGAGGTCAACACCATTTCGTCGAAATCGCAGGACGTGCCGATCACGCGGCTTGCGGTGGACATGAAGGCGGAAATCGAAAAGCTGCGCGAGCAGCTGCAGAACGTAGAATAAGGATTTACGGAAGGATGAAGTGATTCCCATGGCGAAGCGTGGAAGGCTGTTCGTGGTCTCCGGTCCCGCAGGCGCGGGCAAATCCGAAATCGTAAAGGCGCTTTTGAAGAAGCATGACGACGTAAAGCTCAGCGTGTCCTGCACGACGCGCGCGCCGCGGCCCGGCGAGGTAAACGGCGTAAGCTATCATTTCGTGACCGATGAAAAGTTCGACGAGCTCGTCAGCCAGAACGCGTTTTACGAATGGGCGCACGTGCACCAGAACCGCTATGGAACGCTCAAGAGCGTCGTCGCCAAAGAGCTCGACGAGGGCCACGACCTGATTCTCGAAATCGACGTGCAGGGCTGTCTGCAGGCGATGGAGCAGGACCCGGACGCGACCGGCGTATTCATCTGCCCGCCGAGCCGCGAGAACCTCGAAAAGCGCCTGCGCGGGCGCGGCACCGAAACCGAGGAATCGATTCGCGTGCGCCTGGGCAACGTCGCCGGCGAGGTGGAAAAGGCGTATAAGTACCATTACGTGATCATCCATCAGGACTGGTCGGTCGTGCCGAACGCGCTGGACATCGCGGTGGAGGAGCTGTACGCGATCATCACCGCGCGCCGCCAGGAAACGAAGAACCATCTGGACTTTCTGGATGCGCTGAGCGCCTCGCTGAAGCGCTGACGGAAACCGGTTTTTTTCTCAGAACCCAACAAAAAGGAGGACGTTTATTATGATGATTGAACCGCCCATCGGCGAACTGCTTGAGAAGGTAGACTGCCGCTATACTCTGGCCGTAGAGGCTGCAAAGCGCGCGCGCGAGCTGATCGCCAAGGAGCCGCCGCTGATCGACACCCGCGAAACGAACCCGCTCGTGATTGCGATCGAGGAAATCAATCGCGGAATGATCACCTATTCCCGCACCGAAGAGGAAAAGGAAGAGGAATAAAAAGCATCCATCGAAACCCGATTTTCCGCCCGCGGAAGCGCTTTTTTGCGCCCCAACGGCGAAAAGTCGGTTTTCGCATATTGAAAGGACGGAAAAAAATGCTGCGGGAAAAGAAAATCGTGCTGTGCGTCACCGGCGGAATCGCCGCTTACAAGGCGTGCGATCTGACCAGTCGGCTGAAAAAGCGCGGCGCCGAGGTGCGCGTCGTGCTCACGGCGCACGCCTGCGCGTTCGTCCCGCCGCTCACGTTTGAAACGCTCAGCGGAAATCCCGCCTACACCGACGCGTTTGAGCGCAAGTTCGAAATCGAGCATGTCGCGCTGGCGAAATGGGCGGACGCGGTGGTCGTCGCGCCGGCCACGGCGAACATACTGGCCAAAATGGCCGTCGGAATTGCGGACGAGCTCGTTTCGACCACGCTGCTGGCCGCCACCGCGCCGGTTCTGGTCGCCCCCGCGATGAACGCCGCCATGTGGCGCAATCCGGCCACGCAGGCAAATGTGAATGCGCTCGCAGCGCGCGGCATTCGCTTCGTCGGCCCGGAATCCGGCTTCCTCGCCTGCGGCGACGCGGACGTGGGCCGCATGAGCGAGCCGGAGGCCATCGTAAGCGCGCTGGATCAGCTTCTGACGCCGGCAAAGCGCGATTTCGAGGGCAAAACCGTGCTGGTCACGGCGGGCCCGACGGTCGAACGCATCGATCCCGTGCGATTTATCACCAACCGCTCGACCGGCAAGATGGGCTATGCCATCGCCGAGGCCGCGGCAGCGCGCGGCGCGCGGGTACTGCTCGCGTCCGGGCCTGTGAATCTGAATCCGCCGAAAGGCGTGGAGCTGATTTCGGTCGAAAGCTCCGGGGAGCTCTGCGCGGCCGTGCTTTCGCATGCGGACGAGGCCGATATCGTAATTCAGGCCGCCGCGCCCGCGGACTTTACGCCCGAAACGGTCGCCGAGCAGAAGATCAAAAAGACCGGAGGCGAACTGGTGCTGCGCCTTGTTCCCACCACGGACATCGCGCGCGAGCTCGGAAACCGCAAGCGCCCGGGCCAGATTCTGGTGGCGTTCGCGGCGGAAACGGAGCATCTGATTGAGAATGCGAAGCGCAAGCTCGAGAAGAAGAACGCCGATCTCGTGGTCGCAAACGATGTGACGCGTCCCGGCGCGGGCTTCGGCGGGAACACGAATATCGTTTCGCTCGTGACGCGCGATTCCGCCGAGGAATTGCCGATTCTTCCGAAGAGCGGCGTTGCGGACGCGATTCTCGATCGCGTTGCGCGCCTGATGGAGCGAGCGTAATGCGCTATCTGGATGTAATTGTGGATCTGTCCGCCGACGCGATCGACCGGATGTTTACCTATTCGGACGGCGGAAACGCCGCAATCGGCCCCGGCTGGCAGGTCGAGGTTCCGTTCGGCCCGCGCGCGCTCGAGGGCTTCGTGGTGGGCGTAAAGGAGCGCTGCGAGCTGCCGGAGAGCCGCGTCAAGCCCGTGCGCCGCGCGGTGCGCGATTATCCGGTGATTCTGCCGGAGCTGATCGAGCTGGCGAAATGGATGCACGCGCGGTATCTGTGCAATTTCGTGGACGCGCTGCGGCTGATGCTGCCGGCCCAGATGCGCGGCGACCGCGTGCACGTGCGCCAGAAGCGCGTGGCCCATTTGAACTGGTCGGAGACGCAGATTCACATCTTCAAAAGCGCCAATCCCCGCGCGACGGCACAGATCGAAACGCTGGAAACGCTCCTAAAGGGCGATTGCGAGACCGCCCGCCTTTCCGCCTCGGCCGTCAAGGCGCTCGAGGGAAAGGGCGCGATCTCCATCGGCAATGCGGAAATCCGCCGGCAGCCGAGCCTGCTGACCGATTGCTCGCGATCCCGCGATCCGGAGCTGATGCCGGGCCAGAAGCGCGCTGTGGACGAAATCGTAAATGCGCTGCATGCGGACGGCGGCCGGTTTCTGCTCAACGGCGTGACCGGCAGCGGCAAGACCGAGGTTTACATTCGCGTGATTCGCGCGGCGCTGGAGGCGGGCCGAGGCGCAATCGTGCTGGTTCCGGAAATCGCGCTCACGCCGCAAATGGTGTCCTGGCTGCATGCGCGGTTCGGCGGCGACGCGGCGGTGCTGCATTCGCGGCTGAGTCCCGGCGAGCGCTTCGACGAATGGCGGCGCATCCGCTTCGGCGAGGCGCGCGTGGTGATCGGCGCGCGCAGCGCGGTATTTGCGCCGGTGAAAAATCTGGGCGTAATCATCGTGGATGAAGAGCACGAGCACACGTATCAATCCGATTCGCGCCCGCGCTACGACGCGCGCGAGGTCGCCTGGAAGCGCATGGAGGACGCGCGCGGCGTGCTGCTGCTCGGCAGCGCCACTCCGTCGATCTCCAGCTATATGCGCGCCATGCCGGGCGTTCGGCCCGAAAACCGGCTCACGCTGATTGAAATGCGCGAGCGCGTGCTGGGCCGGCCGCTTCCGCAGGTGGAGCTGGTGGACATGCGCGGCGAATTCGAGCGCGGCAATCATTCGATCTTCTCCGCAAAGCTCGCCTCCGCGCTCACGGAATGCCTGGACGCGGGCAAGCAGGCGGTGCTGTTCATCAACCGCCGCGGACATTCGACGTTCGTGTCCTGCCGCGCGTGCGGATATGTGGTCAAATGCGATCAGTGCGACGTATCGATGACGTATCATCAGTCCGACAATCTGCTCAAATGCCACTATTGCGGAAACGCAATGCCCCCGCCCACGCGCTGCCCGAAGTGCTCCAGCCGCTATATCAAGTATTTCGGCGCGGGCACGCAGAAGGTCGAGGAGGAAGTGCGCGCGCGCTTCCCCGCCGCGCGAACGGTGCGCATGGACGTGGACACCACGCGCGAAAAGGACTCGCACGAGAAAATGCTGGAGGCGTTTCGCTCGGGGCGCGCGAATGTGCTGATCGGCACGCAGATGATCGCGAAGGGTCTGGATTTTCCGAAGGTCACGCTCGTGGGCGTGATTGCGGCGGACATGATGCTGAACCTGCCCGATTACCGCAGCGCGGAGCGCACGTTTCAATTGATTACCCAGGTGGCCGGGCGCGCCGGACGCGCGGACGATCCCGGGCGCGTGCTCGTTCAGACCTACGATCCGGAGCATTACGCGATCAAGCTGGCCGCGGAACAGGACTATCGGGCGTTTTACATGCGCGAGAGCCTGTTTCGGCGCAAGGCGCTGTATCCGCCGTTTACGGTGATCGCGCGCATCGTGTTCAGTGCCCGCGAGGAATCCGCCGCGCAGGCGGCGGCCGAGAGCGCGGAGGCGAAGATGAACGCCTGGCTCGATACCACCGGCACGCGGATCGACGTAATCCAGATGCGCGCGCTGGAGGCGCCGATCAAGTTGCTGCGCGGCATGGCGCGGTGGCAGCTGTTTCTGAAAATGTATTTCAAGGGCGACCTGTCCGGCGCAACGCGCCGCATGCAGGCGCTGGCAGACGAGGCCCCGGCCGGCGTGCGCGCCGAGCTGGAGGTCAATCCGTCGAACCTGTTTTAAGCGAGGGTGTTATTCATGGCAAAGAGAAAAATCGTATTGCTGGGCGAAGACGACGTGCTCCGGAAGCATTCGCGGCGCGTGGAAAAATTTGACAAGCGCCTGCGCACGCTGCTGACCGATATGGCCGAAACGATGGTCGACGCGGACGGCGTGGGCCTGGCCGCGCCGCAGGTGGGCGTGCTGAAGCGCTGCGTCGTGATCGATACGGGCGACGGGCTGATTGAGCTGGTCAATCCCGAAATCATCGCGACGGAGGGCTCCGTGGTCGGCGCGGAGGGCTGCCTTTCGATTCCCGGCCGCCGCTGCACGGTGGAGCGCCCGGAGAAGGTCACGGTAATCGCGCAAAACCGCAACGGCGAATCGATTCGCCTCGAGGCCGAGGGCCTGCTCGCGGTCGCCATCTGCCACGAGGTCGACCATCTCGACGGCATTCTGTACATTGACAAGATGATTGAAGACGTCACCGACCAGATGGAGGAATGACATGGCGAAGCGGAAAATCGCGATTCTGGGTCAGGACGACACGCTGCGCAAGCATTCGCGCCCGGTCACGCGCTTCGATGAACGCCTGCACACGCTGCTGGACGACATGGCGGAAACGATGTACGCCGCCAACGGTGCCGGTCTCGCCGCGCCGCAGGTCGACGTGCTGAAGCGCTGCGTGGTCATCGATGCGGGCGAGGGGCTGATCGAGCTGGTCAACCCCGAAATCGTTCATGCCGAAGGCGCGCGCGTGGGTGTGGAGAGCTGTCTGTCCGTGCCCAATAAATGTGGAACGGTCGAACGCCCGCAGAAGGTGACCGTGCGCGCGCAGAATCGCTTCGGCGCGCCGATTGAAATCACCGGCGAGGGCTTTCTCGCCGTCGCCATCTGCCACGAGCTGGATCATCTGGACGGAATCGTATATGTCGACAAGATGATCGAGGACGTGTCCGACCGCTATCGCCAGGCCAAAAAGGAGGACAAGGCATGACGCGCATCGCATTTCTGGGAACGCCGGAATTCGCGGTTCCCTCGCTGAACGCGCTCGCGGAAGCGGGCTATACCATCGCGGGCGTATTTACCCAGCCCGATCGCCCCGCCGGCCGCGGCCACAAGCTGGTCGCCTGTCCGGTCAAGGCGCGCGCGCTGGAGCTGGGGCTACCCGTGTATCAATTCGAAAAGCTGCGCGCCCCCGAGGGCGTGCAGGCGCTGAAGGAATTGAATATTGATCTGATGATCACCGCGGCGTTCGGCCAGATTTTAAACGCCGAGCTTTTGAGCATTCCGAAGCGCGGTACCGTGAACGTGCACGCATCACTCCTGCCGCGCCATCGCGGCTCCGCGCCGATCAACCGCTGCATCCTGGACGGCGATGCGGTCGCGGGCGTAACCACGATGCTGACCGATATCGGCATCGACACCGGCGACATGCTGCTGCGCGCGGAAACGCCGATCGGCGAGGACGAAACGGCGGGCGAGCTGACGGAGCGCCTGAGCCATCTCGGCGCAAAGCTGCTGATTGAAACGCTGCCGAAATACCTCTCCGGCGAAATCCAGCCAATCCCGCAGGACGCATCCAAGGCCACCTACGAGCCGATGCTGAATAAGGAAATGGCGAAGCTCGACTGGTCGCGCCCGGCCGTTCAGCTTTCGCGGCAGGTGCGCGGATTGAATCCGTGGCCGTGCGCGGAAACGACGTATGAAGCCGGCCGCCTGAAGGTCTATCTGGCCCGGCCGTCCGACCGCGTTTCCGATGCGCAGCCGGGCACGGTGATCGCTTCCAGCGCGAAGGAGGGCCTGATCGTCGCGTGCGGCGAGGGTTGCCTCGAGCTGATTGAGATTCAGGCCCCCGGCGCAAAGCGCATGACGGCCAAAGCGTATCTGACGGGTAAAAAAATCGCCCCCGGCACGCGCCTGGGCGAGCAGGAATAATCGCTCCATTCCAATTGCACTTTCCGAGCGGCCCTCGCGCCGCTTTTCACCCCCGCCAACAACCGCGCCCCTGCGCGCAAGGAGATAAAATGAAGGATCAGCATCGCGGCGACAAGCCGAATTTTGAAAAGGGAACCCCGAAGCCGCATTCCGGAAGGCCGTCCGCACCGCGCGGCGACCGCAAACCCGCCCGCCCGGGCGATTCCCGCCCCCATTCCGAGCATCGCGACAAATTCAACCCCCGCAACGGCAAACCGTTCGAGCATCGCGAGGATAAGCCCCGTTTCGACAAGCGCGGCGATTTCAAGCCCCGCGACGGCAAACCGTTCGAGCATCGCGAGGACAAGCCCCGTTTCGATAAGCGCGGCGATTTCAAGCCCCGCGACGGCAAACCGTTCGAGCATCGCGAGGACAAGCCCCGTTTCGACAAGCGCGGCGATTTCAAGCCCCGCGACGGCAAATCGTCCGAGCATCGCGAAGACAAACCCCGTTTCGACAAGCGCGGCGATTTCAAGCCCCGAGAGGACAGGCCGCATTTCGACAAGCGCGATCCGCATGACCGTTTCGATCGCCCCGCAAAGCCCTTTCCGCCCCGCGAGGACAGGCCGGACTTCGAGCGCCGTCCCGGCGGCCGTCCGGATTTTGAGCGCCGCGGCCGGTTTGAGCGTCCTCCGTTCCGCCCGGCGCATGCGCTGACTCCGGATGGATTCAAAATTGTGACCGCGCGCGATGCGGCGCTCTCCGCGCTGCGCGACGTGGTGCGCAACGGCGCGTATTCGTCGCAGGCGCTCGACCGCAGTCTGAACGCCGTCGAGCTCTCGCCGGAGGATCGCCGTCTCGCCGCGAGCATCTTCTATTTCGCGGTGGAGAACCGGCTTTACATTGAATGGGCGCTGAATCACCTGATGCAGACGAAGGCCGAGCCGCTGGTGGAGGACGTAATGCACATTGCGGCGGCGCAGATTCTGTTCATGGATCGCATTCCCGACCACGCGGCGACGGACGAGGCGGTCAAGCAGGTGCGCGCGCTCGGCCGCGACGGGCTGACCGGACTGGTCAACGGCGTGCTGCGCAGTCTGACCCGCGCGCGCGACGCGGGCGAGCTGGCGCTTCCCGATCGCGAAGCGGAGCCGGAGAAATACCTCTCGATTCGCTATTCCTTCTCCGAAGCGGCGGCCCGGCGGCTGATTGCGGCCTACGGGCTCGAAACCGCCGAGGCCATCGCATCGTACACGCCCGCCGAGCGCGCGCAGACCGTGCGCCCGAACGGCATGAAGATCGATCGCGCCGATTTCGAGCGGAATCTGACCGAGATCGGCTACATGTGGCATAAGAGCGAGGTTCCGGGCGCATATCGCATTCTCGCGGCGGGCGATCTGTCCGCGACGGACGATTATCGCCGCGGCCTGTTTGCCATTCAGGGCGAAAGCTCGCAGCTGGCCGCGCTCGCAGTCGAGGCCCGGCCCGGCATGCAGATTCTGGATGCGTGCGCCGCGCCCGGCGGCAAGACCTGCCTGATGGCGGAGGCAATGCGCGGCGCGGGCCGCGTGTACGCGTGGGATTTGCACGAGCACCGCGTGGAGCTGATTCGCGCGGCGGCGCGGCGTCTCGGCCTTGAAAACGTGCGCCCGATGACCCACGACGCGCGACGCGCGCCCGACAGCATGCTGCTTTCGATGGACGCCGTGCTGGTCGACGCGCCGTGCAGCGGCCTGGGCGTAATTGCGGACAAGCCGGACGTCAAATACCGCCTGACAGACGAGGAACTGGACAAGCTGCCCGGCATTCAGGCGGCGATTCTGGATGCGTGCGCGAAATGCGTGCGTCCGGGCGGGCTGCTGGTGTATTCCACATGTACGATTCTGCCGGAGGAAAACCAGAAGCAGGTGCGCGCGTTCCTCGATCGGCATCCGGAATTCGCGCCGGAAACGGGCGAAAAATGGCTGCCCGAATCGCTGCGCGGCCATATGGAGGACGGCATGCTCTCCATTCTCCCCCACCGCGACGGCATGGAGGGCTTCTTCATCGCGCGCATGCGCAGGAGGGACGACTGATGGATCGCCTTCAGTTGCTTTCGATGACGCAGGACGAGCTGCTTGCGTTCGTGACGGACGAGCTCGGCGAGAGCAAATTCCGCGCGAAACAGATTTCCGAATGGCTCGCGCGCGGCGCGGAGATCGACGAAATGACGAATCTTTCCGCCGGCCTGCGCGCGCGCCTGAACGAGATCGCCATCGCAAACCCGATTCGCATTCACAAATCGTTTCGCTCCAAAATCGACGATACCGAGAAATTCCTCTACGCGCTCCCCGACGGAAACCTGATCGAGGGCGTGGTCATGCGGTATCACTACGGCGACACGCTGTGCGTTTCGACGCAGGTGGGCTGCCGAATGGGCTGCGCGTTCTGCGCGTCCACGCTCGAGGGCCGCGTGCGCGATCTGACTGCCGGCGAAATTTTGGGCCAGGTCGTCGCGGCAAACAACCATATCCGCAGGGAGAATCCGGAGCGGCGGATTCACAATATCGTGCTGATGGGCAGCGGCGAGCCGTTTGACAACTACGACAACGTCGTGAAATTCCTGCATCTGGTCAACGACCCGAAGGGCCTGAACATCTCGCTGCGCAATATTTCGCTTTCGACGTGCGGTCTGGTTCCGAAAATGCGCGCGTTTGCCGAAGAGGGGCTGCCGGTCACGCTGTCGATCTCGCTGCACGCGCCGAACGATTCCATTCGCCAGATGATCATGCCGGTCGCGCACGCATACGCGATCGAGGACGTGCTCGCCGCGTGCCGCTATTATGTCGAAAAAACCGGCCGGCGCGTGGTGTTTGAATACGCGCTGATCAAGAATGTGAACTGCGATTTGAAGTGCGCCGAGGAACTCGCGCGCCGGCTGCGGGGTCTGCAGTGCCATGTAAATCTGATCCCGCTGAACGCCGTCAAGGAGCGCCATCTCGAGGCGCCGACGAAGCAGGACGTGCAGGCGTTTTTGAAGCGCCTGGAGCTGAAAAACATCTCGGCCACGGTGCGCCGCGAAATGGGCGCGGACATCGACGGCGCGTGCGGCCAGCTGCGCCGCAAGGCATTGAACGAAGGAGTCTGAGCTTTCTCCGAAAAGAGAGGTGTATCGAATGAAAGTCTACGCAATTACCGATATCGGCAAAGCGCGTCCGATCAACGAGGACAGCTTCTATCTTCCGAAGGAAACAGAGCCGTTCTGCGCGGTCGCGGACGGCATGGGCGGTCACAACGCCGGCGAAGTCGCCAGCGCAATGGCGATTCAGGCATTTGCGGAGGCGATGCGCCGCTCCGGAAAGAGAACGGCCACCGCGATTCACGACGCCGTGCTCCGCGCAAACGCCGCGGTTTATCAGGAAGCCAGCCGCGATTCCAGCAAGCGCGGCATGGGCACCACGTTTACCGCGCTGGTTGCGGACGGGCGGCGCGTGCACATCGCACACGTGGGCGACAGCCGGGCGTATCTGATGCGCAGCGGTGCGATTTCGCGCGTCACGAAGGACCACACGCTGGTGGAGGAAATGGTCTCGCAGGGCCTGATTACCGAGCGGGAGGCGCGCGTGCATCCGCGGCGCAATCTCGTGACCCGCGCGCTGGGCACGTCGGAATCGGTCGACGTCGATCTGATTCAGCTGGACGTTCGCCCCGGCGAGGTCATTCTGATCTGCTCGGACGGCCTTTCGAATTACGTGCCCGAGCACGACCTGCTGCGCGTCACCACCGGCGAGGGCGAATGGCAGGAGAAGCTCCGCGAGCTGGTGGGCATCGCGCTTAACGCCGGCGGCTCGGACAACATTACGGCGATGCTTGCAACCTTCGAGGAGGAAAGCCGATGATCGGATCCGTCATATCGGATCGATATGTCGTTGAAGCCGTAGTGGGAACGGGCGGCATGGCGATCGTCTATCGCGCGTATGACAAAATCAGCAAAACGCGCGTGGCAATCAAGGTGCTCCGGCCCGAGTTTGAATCCGACGAGGAATTCGTTCGCCGCTTCAGCCGCGAGGCGGAGGCGGCCAGCAAGGTTTCGCACGAGAACATCGTAAACGTTCTCGATGTCGGAACCGACGGGCATCATCGATATATCGTCATGGAGTTTGTCGATGGGCAAACTCTGAAGGAAATGATTCGCCAGCGCGGCCGAATCGAGCCGGATCTCGCCATTCGGATGACGATTCGCATTCTCGCCGCCGTGGATCAGGCGCATCGAAACGGCATCGTGCATCGCGATATCAAGCCGCAGAACATTCTGGTCGATCGCCAGGGCCGCGTCAAGGTGGCCGATTTCGGCATCGCGCGGCTGAAAACCTCGCAGACGACGCAAATCGACGAGAGCGGCAGCTCTTCGGCGCTCGGAAGCGTGCATTATTTCTCGCCCGAACAGGCGCAGGGTGAAATCGCGGACGAGAAGAGCGACCTGTATTCCGTGGGCGTGGTGCTGTATGAAATGCTGACCGGGCAGGTGCCGTTCGACGGCGAAACGGCGGTGTCGGTCGCGCTGAAGCACGTTCAGGAAGCGCCCAAATCCATGCGCCTGTTCCAGAGCGGCATCTCCAAGGCGCTGGACGAGGTGGTCATGCGCGCGCTGTGCAAGGACACCACGAAGCGCTATCAGACCGCGGCCGAAATGGCGGCGGATCTGCGCAAAACCATCACCCATCCGCGCGGCGGCTTCGTGAAATACCCGCAGAGCGCGGAGGAAATCGAGGCCGAGCGCGAATCGCGGCGCAAATTGCGCCAGCGCGCCCGAAAAAAGGCCGCCAATATCGCAATCGTCGTGGCAGTGCTTTCGCTGATTGCGTTTCTGGCCTGGGGTGCGGTCACGATTCTGGGCATGCGCGATCGCGTGATCGTGCCGAGCGTGACCGGCCTGAGCGTGAGCGAAGCGCAGAATCAGCTGGAGCGCGCGCATCTGGTGGTCAATATCGCCAGCGGCTATTCCGAGGAATACGAGCGCGGGCTAGTGGCCGAGCAGTCGCTGGAGCCCGGCGAGCGCGCCACGCCGAACAGCGAAATCACCGTGGTCATCAGCATGGGCTCGGAATGGTATTATCTGGACGACCTGACCGGCATGACCGAGCGCGAAGCGGTTGCGCGCGTGCAGGCCAGCGACGTTGCAAATCTGCAGGTCGAATACGTGCTGTCCGAGGCCGAGCCGGACACGGTGCTCACGCAGACGCTGGAGCCGGGCTATCACAGCCGCACCGAACCGCTCACCATCCGCATCAGCGGCCGAACGGTCGAAATGCCTTCGCTGATCGGCCTTACGCCGGAGGGCGCGCGGCGGCTGATTGAATCGGAGGGTCTGATCATCGGCACGATCACGGAGGTCTATTCCGCCGACGCGCCGGGCCAGACCGTGATCGCGCAGAGCATTGAGCCGAACGCGACGGTGCTGGAAAACACGCCGGTGGACATCTCGGTCAGCCCCGCGATGGAGAAAATCTATCGCCCGGAGCGCTGGCTGAGCGTCGCGGTGCCGCTGGACGATCTGACGGTTCGAATCACGCTTTCAACGCCCTCGGGCGCGGAGAGCGAGGCCTATTCCGAAACGCTTTCGCGCGGCATGCATTTCATCGACCTGACCAGCGCGGAGCCGGGCCTGCACCAGGTGCGCGTCTTTATGAGCGACGTGCTGATGGAAACGACGGAGCTGATGTTTGATTAATGCGCTCCATGGAGGGAAAACGCTTGCAGGGAATTCTGCTAAAGGGAATCGGCGGGTTTTATTACGCGCAGGGCGAGGACGGAAGCGTGTACACGCTGCGCGCGCAGGGAAAGCTCCGGCGCGACCGAATGAAGCCGAAGGTCGGCGATCGGGTGGAGTTTTCGCCCGGCGCGGGCGAGGAACACGGCTGGATACTGCGCATTGAGCCGCGGAAAAACGAGCTGACGCGCCCGCCGGTTGCAAATGTGGACGTAATTGCCATTGTGGTCGCCGCCGCGTCGCCGGAACCGGATCTGCTGCTCGCCGACCGATTGATGCTGAACGCCCGCCGCGCGGGAATCGGCGTAAAGCTCGTGGTCAGCAAATCCGATCTTGATCCCGCGCGCGCGGAGGCAATTCTGAATCAGTATCGCGGCGCGGACGTAAGCCCGATCGCCGTTTCCAGCGCAAACGGAACCGGCATTGACGCGCTGAAAAGCGCGCTTTCCGGGAAAATCCACGCGCTCGCGGGCCAGTCCGGCGCGGGTAAATCCACGCTGATCAACGCACTGTACGGCCTGAATATGGAAACGGGCGACCTTTCCCGAAAGATCGAGCGCGGCAAAAACACCACGCGCCATTGCGAGCTGATTCCCGTTTCCGGCGGCATGGTGCTGGACACGCCGGGCTTCAGTCTGCTGGAGAGCGAGCCGTTCGACCCGGTGCTGCTGAAGGACGGCTATCCGGAATTCGCGCCCTACGAGGGCCAATGCTTCTTCCGCCCCTGCTATCATGCGACCGAGCCGAAGTGCGCGGTGCTGGATGCGGTGCGCGCGGGCGAAATCGACGAAGAGCGGCACGCGCGCTATGTCGCGCTGCTTGCCGAAATCAAGGAACAATGGAGGGACAGATATGATTAAGATCGCACCCTCGCTGCTGGCGGCGGATTTCCGCAAGGTCGGCGCGGAGATCGAGCGCATGGCGGCCGCCGGCGCGGACTACCTGCACTTCGACGTCATGGATGGCCATTTCGTGCCGAACCTGTCGTTTGGCGCCCCGCTTCTGGAGGCGGCGGTCAAGGGCCCGCTTCCGGTGGACGTGCATCTGATGGTCGAGCACCCGGAGGATTACATCGACCAGTACGCCAGGATCGGCGCGAAGATCATTACCGTGCACGCCGAATCCACGAACCATCTGCATCGCGCGCTCCAGCAGATTCACGCCGCGGGCTGCCTCGCGGGCGTGGCGCTGAATCCGGCCACGTCGCCCGAATGCCTGCGCTATGTCATGGGCGATTTTGATCTCGCGCTGGTGATGACGGTCAATCCCGGCTTCGGCGGCCAGAAGCTGATTCAGTCGGCGCTGGAGAAGATCGCCGAGATCCGCTCGATGCTGGAATGCTTCGGCGCGAAGGCAATCATTGAGGTCGACGGCGGCATCAACGAGCAGACCGCCGCGCTGGCCATTCAACGCGGCGCAACGATGCTGGTTGCCGGCAGCGCGCTGTTCGGCGCACCCGACGCGGCAAGCTTCATCGCCAACGTCAAGGCGCTGGGCAAATAATTTCGCATTCCAATTCAGTGGCATGAAAATTCGAGAGGGCTTCGGCCCTCTCGAGCTCTCTTGGGGTTTTGATAGTCTGAGGCGACCCATCGCGGTCGCTTTTTCCATTTTTTTGGGAAAACGCGCGAACAAAACGGGCCGCTGATTCGTCTTATAGGCGTGGAGGTGATTGAAATGAAGAAATTGATTTGTATCCTGCTGATCGCCCTGCTGGGCACGACCGCCTTTGCCGAGGCCCCGGGCAATTCGCTCGGCTTTGCGACGCTCGAACAGCTCTACGACGGAACCGGCAATCAGCTTCTCTCCCCCGTCAGCCTCGCGCTCGCGCTTTCCATGGCGGCGGACGGCGCAAACGGCGATACGCGCGCCGAAATGGTGAACGCGCTCGCTTCCGAAAGCGCCGATTGGGCCGCGCTGCGCGCCTCTCTTGAAAAGAGCGGCCTGAAGATCGCAAACGCGGCGTTTACCGCGGCCGATCTGAGCGTAAACAGCGATTACATCGCGCGCCTGAACGGCGAATACGCCGCCGAATGGTTCGAAATGGGCGCGGATATCGTGGACAAAATCAATTCCTGGACGGATCGGCATACCGACGGCCTGATCGAAAAGCTGCTCGACGCAGCGCCGGACGCCGATACGCAGCTGATTCTGCTGAACGCCGTCGCGATGGACGCGAAATGGGCGCTTCCGTTTGACGCGGACGCAACCACGGACGCGACCTTCCACGCGCCGGATGGCGATGCGACCGTCCCGATGATGCACAAAACCGCCTATCTGGAATACGGCGAAACCGAAATTGCCCAGCTGCTGCGGCTGCGCTATCTGGACAGCGACCTCACGATGCTGCTCGCGCTGCCGAAGGCGGATCATACCGAGCGGGAAATTCTCGCCGCTCTCAGCGAACAGGGGCTTGGCTATTTTTCCGCAATCGGCGAAGAGACGCGCGTGCAGCTCGCGCTGCCGAAGGTTGATTTCGCCGCGGAAAACGGCCTGAACGACGCGCTGAACGCCGCCGGCATCCAAACCGCATTCACCGATCTCGCGGACTTTTCCGGCATTTCGGATTCGCCGCTCTTCATCGGCAGCGTGATTCAGAAGGCGCGCCTGATCATCGACGAGGACGGCACGAAGGCCGCGGCGGTCACGGAAATCATGATCGCGACCTCCGCGCTGATCACGGAGGATCCGATTGCATTCACCGCCGACCATCCGTTCGTCGCCATCGTCGCCGATGAATCCACTGAAACCGCCTGCTTCGCCGCCGTGATCGCAAACCCGGGCGAAAATTAACCGAAACCCGCTTGGGCAATCGCCGCCGGACTGCTATAATCAAATCAGAAACCAGACGGGAGGGCGTCGACGTGAACAAAAAAACGCTGATCATGGACGAAAAGCAAATGCTCCGGAGCGTTACGCGCATGGCGCACGAGATCATCGAGCGCAACAAGGGCGTGGAAAACGTGGTTCTGGTGGGCATTCGCCGCCGCGGCGAGCCGCTGGCCCGGCAGATTGCCGCCGCAATTGAGCGCGTCGAGGGCGCCAAAACGCCCGTCGGCATTCTCGATATCACGTTTTATCGCGACGATCTGACGCACCTGTCCGCCGACCCGACGCTGAATCGCACGGAAATCCCGTTCCCGATCGAGGGCAAAACGGTGGTTCTGGTCGACGACGTGCTCTACACCGGCCGCACCGCGCGCGCGGCGATGGACGCGCTGATGGACGTGGGCCGCGCGAAATGCATTCAGCTGGCCGTCCTGGTGGATCGCGGCCACCGCGAGCTGCCGATTCGCGCCGATTTCGTCGGCAAAAACATTCCGACCGCCGCGAGCGAGTTCATCCGCGTGGCCATTAAGGGCGTGGACGAGGAAACGAACGTCTGGCTCTGCGATCAGTAATTCAAAAGGGCGATCTGCATGCTCCGGCGCAGATCGCCCTTTTTTTATTCCTCAAAAAACATTCTTTCGATCTTCAGCTTCGCGCGATAGACCTCGTTGCGCGGATATTTTTCGCGCGCCTCCGCAAAGACTTCCTCCAGCTCCGCGCCGTCCAGCAGGCGCGAAAGCATGTACAATTCCGCCGTGATCGCCGGCTGCGGCGCTTCCTCCGCCTCCGGAACCTGCGACAGATCCACCGCCATGCAGTATTCGCCCTTATCGGCGTTTGGATTTGCGGCGATTGCCTCCGCCACCGCGCCCGCCGCGCCGCGATAGAGCCGCTCGAATTTCTTCGTCAGGTCGCTGCAAACGCACACCTGCGCCTCCGGCCATTCCTCCGCGATCGCGCGCACCAGTTCCTCCACGCGGTGCGGCGATTCATACAGCACAAATACCGGAACGCCCGATTTGCGAATCTGCCGCAGCTTCTCATGCAGCGCCTTTTTCTCGCGCGGCAGAAAGCCGTAAAACGCAAATTCGCGCGCGTCGAACCCGGACGCGGACAGGCAGGTGACCACCGCCGACGGCCCGCTGATCGGCTCAACCGGAATGCCCGCCTCCCATGCGGCGCGCACCAGCAAATGCCCCGGGTCCGAAATGCCCGGCGTGCCCGCATCGCACGTCAGCGCCACAGTCAGATCCTCCTCCAGCATGCGCGCAATCAGCTGCGGCGCGCGGTTTTCCTCGTTGTGCCGGTGGCAGGACGCCATCGGCTTTTTCAATTCAAACCGGTTCAGCAGCTTCATGGTCACGCGCGTATCCTCCGCGGCAATCAGATCGGCGCTCTCCAGCGCGGCGCGCATGCGCGGCGTGAGATCGTCCAGATTTCCAATCGGCGTCGCAACGACATACAATTTCGGCATCGCTCTTCTCCTATAGCATCAATTCGTGAATCCGCCGCAGATGCGCTTCATCCAGCGGGCATTCGTCGTCCCCGTAAACCACGCGGTTCTGCCGGCAGTCCGGGCAATAATCCTGTTTGGGCAGCATTTTTATGCAATTCCAGCACCCGCAGCACGCGTCCTCCGGCCAATCCGCCTCGTCCAGCCATTCCGGCAAATAGGTCAGCGTATCGCAAACCGCATCGAACTCTTCCTCCGACAAACGGCTCGCGCGTGCATCCAGCTCCTTCGCCAGCGCAATCAAGCGCTTCGCCAAGCCCCAGCGCCGCATCGCCAGCGCAAAAAGCGCAATCGCGTTCGCCAGCAGAAACGCGCCCAGCCCGATCATCAGGCATATTTTGCCAAACGCAGTCGCCTCCGCGCCCGTTCGGTCGATCAGCGCCGCAATCGCGATCGCCGCCATCAGCGCAGCGCCAATCCACAGCGCAATCAGCGCCGCGCGCCGCCATCGCCGCGTTTCCGGAAATTCGCAGTCGCCCATGCCCGCCATCAGCAGCCGCAAAATCCCGATCCGCTCGCGCCCGCGCGCCCGCGCCAGATCGCGCAGCTCCGCCAGCTCATACGTGAAATCTTCGAAGCTCATGTTTCCTCCAGCAGCAAATCGTGAATGCGCTTCAGGCGCGCCTCGTCCAGCGGATGATTCGCATCGCCGTATACCGCGTAGCGCGGGCCGCACGCCGCGCAGCGCCCTTCGCCCAGGGGGAGCATTTTCATACAGCCATAGCAGCCGCACTGCACGTCCTCCTGCGCAGAATCCGGCGCGCAGGCCAGCATACCCGCGATTTCCGCAAATTCGCCCTCACCCAATCGTCCCGCGCGCGCATCCAGCTCTTCCGAAAGCGCAATCAGGGAATCGTCGTCCTGCCTGCGCGCCCTGACATAGCCGATCAGCGCCGAGCCAATTCCCGCAAGGCCCACGCAAAGCAGCGGCAAAAACGGGTTTTCTCCGCGAATGCCCGTGATCACGACTACGGCCGCACTGCCGCCAAAAGCCACGACCTCCGCCCAAATGCGGAAGCGCGAATAATCGACCGGCGAATAGCGCCGCAGCGCGCGGATCTGCCTTCTCCGCTCGCGGCCGCTCAAGCGATGCAAACCGCGCAGCGGAATCAGCACATACTTGAAATCCTCGATTCTCATGCCTGCTCTCCCCGCCAAAGCAAATCGTGAATCGCCTTCAGGCGATCTTCATCCAGCGGATGGCTCGCGTCGCCGCAAACCATTCGATGATCGCCGCAAAATGGGCAAATCTGCGTCCGGCCCGGCGCCATTT
The DNA here is from genome assembly GCA_934663595.1 of uncultured Clostridia bacterium. Taxonomy (GTDB): domain Bacteria; phylum Bacillota; class Clostridia; order Christensenellales; family Aristaeellaceae; genus Faecivicinus. The sequence goes on from CAKUKM010000019.1 coordinate 35,913, forward strand.
TCATGCAGCCGTAGCACCCGCACTGCACGTCCTCGCTTTCATTCAGCGTCCATTTCGGCACGTACTTCAGCGCATCCGAAATGCGCTCGAATTCGCCCTCGGGCAATTCCTCCGCGCGCGCATCCAGCCGCCTGGCCGCGTCCATCAGCCCGCGGATTCGACTGTGTACATATGCGCCCACGATCAGCAGCACATAGCAAATATCCACCCGCGGATCGACCCAATGCCGCCCTACACGGCGAGCGCCAACGTCTCCTGTCGCAATCATGATCGCATCCATCACAATTACCGCCACCAGAAAAAACAGCGCCTCCCCTCTCGCCTTCGGATGCCCGCGAAGCAGACTGCACATCCTTTTCAGGCGATCGAGGCCCTTCGAGCGCGCCACCGAACGCAGCTCGGGCAATTCCAATCGAAATTCCTCTATCTTCATTTGCGCTTCAGCACGTAAAACAGCTCGTTTTCATCGGTCAGCCGCGCGGCGATCGCGCGATTTTCCGGCACGTGCGCCTCCATCCATTCGGAATAGTGCCTCTCCATGCCGACATTGCGCCCGCCGAGCGAACGCGTTGGAAACGACGCGACGATCCATTCCGCCTGCACGCGATTCAGAACGTCCTCCGCCGCGCCCGCGCGCTGGCGCTCCAGCAGCGGCAGCACCTTAAACAGCAGCGCGACCTGCGCGCCTTCCTCCGGAACCGCGCACAGCAGATCGCCCAGCCGCGCCTGCGCGCCGCCGAACGCGCGAATCACATTCACGCACTGGCCGCTGATGTCCACGCCCAGCAGCTCTGCGCCCGGCAAACGCTGCGCGAGATACACCGGATTCAGCCCGCACGCCAGATCCAGAACGCTCTCCGGCCGCCCGGTAATGGCAAAAATGCGGTCAAACGTCTCGTTCATGCGCGCAATCGGCAATCGCTCGCGCGTGGACGCATGCATTTCCAGAAGCGCCTCGCCCTCGCGCGCCGCCGCCAGCTCCATCGCGCGCTTGTATTCCCGCTCGGTCATGAACGCGCCGGTCACGCCGTGCAGCGCCTCGCGCGCCGCCTTGTCCACGTCCTTTTCCTTTTTGTATTTGGCGCTGCATTCGCTCCATATGCGCTCGATCGTGTCCGGGCATACGTCGCGATACTTTTTGGATGATAGCAGCTTTTCCTTCAGCCCGCTCATGCTCATTCCTCCCGCAAAAGCTGCATCAGGCGGCCGTAAAAGCGCAAATTGTGCGCGGTCGCCAGGCGCATCGCCTGCGGATCGTTCACGCGGAACAGATGGTGCAAATACGCCCGCGAATGGTTTCGGCAGAGCTCGCAATCGCAGCTCTCGTCCACCGGCCGCGCGTCGCGCGCGTTCTTATCGTCCATCGCGTAATAAAAGCGATAGAATTTCCCGCCCGAGCGCACGCCCTCGCGCGTCGCCCCGTTTTCCGAAAACACGTACAGCCGCTGGTGCCGCGCCTCGCGCGTGGGAATGACGCAATCGAACAGATTATAGCCCATCTGCACGCACTGCACGATCTCCTCGGGCTTGCCGAGACCCATCGCGTATTTGATCTTGTGGTCGGGCATCGCGTCCGCCGCCATTTTCAGAATGTCCGCGCGGAACGCGCCGTCCGCATCCAGCGGCCAGCCGCCGAAGCCGTAGCCGTCGAAGCCGATCTCCTCCAGCCGCCGCCCGCACTCCATGCGCAATTCCGGATCTGCGCCGCCCTGCACGATGCCGAACAGCAGCGGCCGCTTCTCCGGCTTCGTCTGGCGAATCAGCTTTTCAAATTCCGCCTTGCACCGCTCGCCCCAGCGCACGGTCAGTTCCACGCTCCGGCGCTGCACGTCGATCGGGTCGCCCGGATGCGTGCACATGTCCAGCGCCATCATGATGTCCGAGCCGAACTGGAATTGCGCCTGAATGCACTTTTCGGGCGTGAACGTGATCTTCTCCTTGCCGCGATCGGGCCGGAAAATGATCTCCTTATCGCGAATTTCGCCGTAATCCGCGTTTTCGCGAATCAGCGAATACAGCTGAAACCCGCCCGAATCCGTCAGAATCGCGCCCCTATAGCCGGTAAAGCCGTGCAGCCCGCCCAGCGCCTTGATCAGCTTCGCGCCCGGCTTGTTCGCCAGATGATAGCTGTTCATCTCGCAGCCATACAGCTCCGCGCGGTAAACGTCCTCAAACGTGCCCGCGCGAATCGCGCCGTAGGTCGCATCCGGAAAAAACGCCGGAAGCGGCAGCCTTCCCGCCGCGGTATCCAGATATTTCATGCGTCCTCCCGTTTCTCGGCGATGCGCAGACTCGCGCTGCGCGCGCGCGGATTGGTTTTCAGCTCGTCCTCGCCCGCCGTAATCGGCTTGCGCGTGATCAGATCAATGCGCGGCTTCCGGCCGCACACGCAAACCGGAAACGATTTCGGACACGTGCACGGATTCGCCCACGTCCGAAACGCGTTTTTCACGATCCGATCCTCCAGCGAATGGAACGTGATCACGCAAAGCCGCCCGCCCGGATTCAGCAGATCCACCAGATCCGAAAGCGCCGGCTCCAGTGGGTCCAGCTCGTCGTTGACTGCAATGCGCAGCGCCTGAAACGTCCGCCGCGCCGGGTGCGAGCCGTCCTTCGCGCGAAATTTCTTCGGAATCGCCGCGTCGATGATCTCCACCAGCTGGCTCGTTCGCTCAATCGGCGCGTCCTTTCGCCGGTCGCAAATCACGCGCGCAATCTGCCGCGCCCAGTTTTCCTCGCCGTAATCGCGCAAAATCCGCGTCAGCTCATCCTCGGAGCGGGTATTTACAATCTCGCGCGCATCCAGCGATTGCGACGCGTCCATCCGCATGTCGAGCGGCGCGTCGTCGTGATACGAAAAGCCGCGCTCGCGCACGTCCAGCTGATGCGACGATACGCCCAAATCCACCAATACGCCGTCCACATGCGCAATGCCCGCGCCCGCAAGCAGCGCCTTCGCATCGTGGAAATTCCCGCGCAGCGTCAAAAAACGCGCGTCCGCATTCAGATTCTCCAATCGCGCCGTCGCCGCCTGAATCGCATCCTGATCGCGATCGATCCCAATCAGCATGCCGCCGCGCAGACACTTTAAAATCTCGCTGCTGTGGCCCGCGCCGCCCAGAGTGCAGTCCAGATATACGCCGTCCGGCCGAATCGCCAGCCCGTCCAGACACTCGTTCAGCAAAACCGGCAAATGATGAAACTCCATAAACACCTCAAAACCAAAAAAACTCACCCAAAAAAAGGCCAAAGCCGAAGGCGAGGCCAAAAACCCGCCTCCCCTTTGTGACTTTTCCACCACGGAAAAGTCGCAAAAGCACGATTGCCTCCCGCCAGCCGCCCCAAGCCGTTTTCTAAAGGGAAGGGCGCGGGAGGGGATTTTCTTTCTGAAAAGAAAATCCTCTCCCGCAAAAAACCCCCCACTCCCCTCACAGCCTCCAGGGCGCAATTCCCAGCTTTTTGCGAACCTTCAGCATCGTCTTGTGCGCAATGGCGGACGCGCGCTCGCGACCGGAATCCATCACCTGCTGCAGATACGCCTTGTCGGCGGAAATGCGATCGTATTCGGCCTGAATCGGCTCGAGCACCGCAATCACGCTGTCGGCCACCGCATCCTTGAACTTGCCGTAGCCCTGACCGTTGTATTCGGACGAGATTTCGTCCATCGTCTTGCCGGTCAGCGCGGACATGATGCTCATCAGATTCGCCACGCCGGGCTTGTTTTCGGGATCATAGATCACCGCGCCGTCGCAGTCCGTGACCGCGCGGCGGAGCTTTTTGCGAATTACCTCGGGCTTGTCGAGAATCGCGATGTACGTTTCCTCCGGATCGGACTTCGACATCTTGCGCGTCGGGTCCTGCAGGCTCATTACGCGCGCGCCCACCTTCGGGAAATACCCCTCCGGCACCACGAACGTCTCGCCGAAGATCGAATTGAAGCGCTCGGCGATATCGCGCGTGATCTCCAGATGCTGCTTCTGATCCGCGCCGATCGGCACCAGATTCGTCTGATACAGAAGGATGTCCGCCGCCATCAGCACCGGATACGCAAACAGGCCGCAATTGATGTTGTCGGCGTGCTTCGCGGACTTGTCCTTGAACTGCGTCATGCGCGAAAGCTCGCCCATATAGGTAAAGCAGTCCAGCAGCCACGCCAGCTCCGCGTGCTGCGGCACCTGCGACTGGAAATAGATGATGTTCTTCTCCGGATCGAGCCCGCTCGCCAGGAAGATCGACATCGTGCGCAGACACGCCTTGCGCAGCTCCGCCGGGTTCTGCCGCACCGTCAGCGCGTGCAGATCCACGATCGAATACAGGCAATCGTATTCATCCTGCAGAAGTGAAAAATTGCGCAGCGCGCCGATGTAGTTGCCCAGCGTCAGATTGCCCGTCGGCTGAATGCCGGAAAAAATGCGTTGCTTCACAGCCTGAGTTTCCATGTTTGATAGCCTCCTCAAATCAATGTGTCCGCGCAATAAAAAAACCCGTCCCACAGCTATGGGACAGGTCGATTCGCCTGTTCGCCACCCAAAGGTGTCGTCTCCCGCACGCGCGATGCGAGCCGCCCGGATAACGGGTGCGGTCCCCGTCGATACGCTACTTTCCTTTCGCGCCGCCCTCGAAAGCCCATTCGCATCCCGTGCACGCCGCCGCAATCCCACCGCCTGCGGCTCTCTTTGCGCGCGTTGACGAGCGCTACTTCTCTTTCTCATCGGTTTAACGATATTATACCCATTTCCGCGCCGTTTGTCAACCGTTCAGGCCAGGTTCCTTGAATCGCCGAAGCGCCAGAATCGTCTCCGGATCCGTTCCGCAGCAGCCGCCGATCAGCCGCGCGCCCAGCGCAATCAGCCTCTCCATCGCCCGCGCGAACGCCTCGGCCGTCATGTCGTAATGCGCCTGGCCGAATTCGTCCATCCGCGGCATGCCGGCGTTCGGCTTTACGATCAGCGGCAGCTCCGTCGCCTCCCGCATCGCGCGCACCGTGCTCTCCAGCTGCTCCGGGCCCAGCGAGCAGTTCACGCCCACCGCGTCCGCGCCGAGCGCCTCCATGGTCGACACCGCCTCCTGAATGCTCCCGCCAAACAGCAGCCGCCCGTCCGCCGAAACGGTAAACGATACCATTACCGGAAGCAGGCACACCTCCTGAATCGCCTCCAGCGCCGCCGACGCTTCCTCGATCGTCATCATCGTTTCCAGCACGATCAGCTCTGCACCCGCTTTCGCAATTGCGCGCGCCTGTTCGGAATAAATCTCAATCCATTCGCGATAGCGCTCGTCGCTTCCCGGCTCCGGAAGGCGGCCCGTGGTCGTCATATCGCCCGCCACCATCGCCCGATCGCCCGCCGCGCGCCGCGCAAGTTCAATCCCCGCCGCATTCAGCGCGCTCACCTGTTCCTCCAGTCCATACAGCCCCAGCCCCACGCGATTGGCCGAAAAGGTCGGCGCATAAATGATGTCGCTGCCGGCATTGACATACCCGCGCATCAGCGAAAGCGCCGTATCCGGATGCTCCAGCACCCATTTTTCCGCGCAAACGCCCACCGGCATGCCCATTTTCCGCAGATTCGAGCCCGTCGCGCCGTCCAGCAGCACGATTCCCGCCTCCGTCATCCGGCGAAATTCCTTCTTCTTCATCCGCAGCGCCTCCATTCCGCTCTATTTTAGCACAGCCGCGCTTTCCCGGTCAATCCGGCCACAAATCTTAACGCCGAAGCGCTATAATAAGCGCAGGAGGGGATTTTCCATGTCGAAAAAAACGCTGTTTATCACCCGAACCGCCGCGCTGCTGGCGCTGCTGGTGGTGCTTCAGGCGGTCACGAAGAGCGCCGGGCAGATCGTGACCGGCTCGTGCGTAAACGCGGTGCTTTCGCTGTCGGCGCTGCTGGGCGGATTCTGGAGCGGGCTGATCGTCGCGCTGGTCTCGCCGTTTCTGGCGTTTCTGCTCGGCATCGGGCCGAAGGTCATTGCAATCGTGCCCGCGATTGCGCTGGGCAATCTGGCGCTGGTCGCAGTGCTGTGCGCCATGAAGGGCGACAGTCTTCCGCGCCGCGCGCTCCAATGGGTCTGCGCGTCGGTATGCAAATTCGCGGTTTTGTATCTGCTGGTGGTGCAGCTGCTCTGCCGGGTGCTGACGCTGCCGGAAAAGCAGCTCGCGACGTTCGGCGCGATGTTTTCCTGGCCGCAGCTGATCACCGCGCTGATCGGAAGCGGCGTAGTATTGCTCGCGCTGCCGGTTTTGAAAAAGGCGATTCGCTAAAAGGAGGTGGACGGGGGAGCAAGCTCCCCCGCCACTGCCACCCCCTCCAGATTTTGCTTGAGTCTTTCAGACTCCGGCCGCAAAATCT
>CAKUKM010000020.1 GCA_934663595.1 uncultured Clostridia bacterium
TTCAGAATCCCCGGGCGCGGAGCCTGCAAGGAATCTTTTTTCGCTCTCGGGAAATGGGATTTCCCTTCGCGAAAAAAGCCCGCGGGGCGGCAAACCTAAATCTTTGATTTAGCTTTGCCGGTCGCAAAGCGACTTGCTTGCCTTCAGGCAAGCAACCTCGCCACCGCGCATGTCGCTGGGCTCGATTGGAAGTTCGAGAGGGCTTCGGCCCTCTCGAGCTCTCCCTGGGAGATGGTCGCCTGCAACGCGGAAATGCTTCCCCCGTCTATTTGTTTCCTTAATAAATAGTAAGGTATTTTTCGATTTCCCAGCTGCTGACGTGCGTGCGGTATTCGTCCCACTCGCGATATTTGCCCTCGGTGTACTGGCTGACGATATGGTCGCCCAGCGTATCGAGAATCAGCTTGTCCGTGCGCATTACGTCCACCGCGTCCTTCAGGCTGGCCGGCAGGCTCGCGATGCCGCGCGCTTCGCGCTCCGCGGTGTCCATCGCAAAGATGTTGTCGGTGATCTCGTCCGGCGGGGTCATGCCCTTTTCGATGCCGTCCAGGCCGGCGGCCAGGCAGACGGCGAGCGTAAGATACGGATTGCACGCCGGATCGGGGCAGCGGAGCTCGACGCGGGTGGCCTGTCCGCGCGCGGCCGGAATGCGAATCAGCGCGCTGCGGTTGCTGGCCGACCACGCCAGATAGCACGGCGCCTCATAGCCCGGCACCAGGCGCTTATAGGAATTGACCAGCGGGTTCGTGATCGCAGTCATGGCGCGAACGTGCGCAAGCAATCCCGCGATGAACGCATAGGCCTCCTTCGAAAGGCCGCGCGGATCGCTGGGATCGGCAAATACGTTCTTGCCATCCTTGAACAGCGACATATTCGTGTGCATGCCGCTGCCGTTGATGCCGAATACGGGCTTGGGCATGAACGTGGCGTGCAGGCCGTTCTTCTGCGCGAGCGTCTTTACGGCGAATTTGAAGGTCATGATGTTGTCGGCGGCGGTCAGCGCGTCGGCATATTTGAAGTCGACCTCGTGCTGGCCGGCGGCGACCTCGTGGTGCGAGGCCTCGATTTCAAAGCCCATCTGCTCCAGCGTCATGCAGATTTCGCGGCGCGTGCTCTCGCCGTGATCGAGCGGGCCCAGATCGAAATAGCCGGCCTCGTCGGCGGTTTCGGTGGTCGGGCGGCCCTTTTCATCGGTCTGGAACAGGAAGAATTCGCATTCGGGGCCGACGTTAAAGGAATAGCCCATGTCCTCCGCGCGCTTGAGCACGCGCTTCAGCGTGCCTCGGGGATCGCCGACAAACGGCGTGCCGTCCGGATTGTACACGTCGCAGATCAGGCGCGCGACCTTGCCGGTCTGCGGCCGCCAGGGCAGAATCGTGTAGGAATCGAGGTCCGGACGCAGATACTGATCCGATTCCTGAATGCGGACGAAGCCTTCAATGGAGCTGCCGTCGATCATGATCTGGTTGTTGACAGCCTTTTCGATCTGCGAAGCCGTGATCGCCACGTTCTTCATCTGACCGAAGATATCCGTAAACTGCATGCGGATAAACTCCACACCCTCTTCTCGAACCATCCGTACGATATCTTCCTTGCTGTACCTGCTCATGAGATGACCCTCCTAAATAATAAAAAATAGAGCGAAGGGGACTGAACCGGAAGGTGCTTGCGCACCCCGTTCAGACGCCCCCTCGCTCTGATGTGGGGATTATAGCACTCGGGTTTTATCGTGTCAATAGGGGTTTTCCGGATTTTTTTGTAATGTTTTTGCGCGCGGCAAAAGCGCAGTGTTTTAACGAGAATTGTCGTTTTCAGGGCATTGACAGCGTTTTTCCGGCATGCTATAATAAGCCCAATTTTATATTGGATGCATTGAGGAAGAAAAGTACTTCGCATTCAGGCCGCAACAGAGAGCGCGCAATTGCTGAGAGCCGCGCGGCGGTCCGCCGAAGGAAAGAACCCTTCCGAGCCCGACTCGAAGGCCAAGGGGGCGCCCGTAGAGAAGGCGCAGCGGCGGCGCGTTAAAAACCGCCGGGCGAAACACGCCCATATTGAGAAGCAAATCAGGTGGCACCACGGAGGAGCGACATTCGTCCTGAAATATCAGGGTTGTCGCATCGATATTCGGAGGTGTCTTTTATGTGTTCAATCTTTGGTTCTGACACGAAATGCATTCCCGCGCCGCTTCTCATGGAGGGCTTTGAGCGCACCGTTTCCCGCGGGCCGGACATGTCCGCATTCATGGAAACCAAATCGGGCTATCTGGGCTTTCATCGCCTGGCGATCATGGGTCTGGACGAGCGCGGCATGCAGCCGTTTGAACTGAATGGCAACTGCGTCATCTGCAACGGCGAGCTGTACGGCTTCCGCGAGGTGCGCGCCTCGCTTTCGGACAAATACGCCTTCACCAGCGAATCGGATTGCGAAATCCTGCTGCCGCTGTTTGAGGAATACGATCTGGACATGTTCCGAACGCTGGACGCGGAATTCGCGCTGATTATTTATGATGCAAGGCGCGATTCCCTGATCGCCGCGCGCGACCCGATCGGCATTCGCCCGCTGTATTACGGCAAGGCGCCGGACGGCAAAATGCTGTTTGCGAGCGAGGCCAAAAACCTGATCGGCCTTGCCGAGACCATCCTCCCCTTCCCGCCCGGCTGCTATTACGCCGATGGGAAATTTACCCGCTATGCCGATCCGGCGCACGTGGATCATTTCTGGATGACGGACGAGGACACCGCCGCCGGCGCGCTGCGCGATCTGCTGATTGCGGGCGTCACCAAGCGGCTCGACGCGGACGCGCCGGTGGGATTCCTATTAAGCGGCGGCCTCGACAGCTCGCTCGTCTGCGCGATCGCGGCGCGGGAGCTGGGAAAGCCCATTCGCACGTTCTCAATCGGCATGGACGTGGACGCGATTGATTTAAAGTACGCGCGCCGGGTGGCCGAATACCTCGGAAGCGAGCACACGGAGGTCATCGTAACGCGCGAGGACGTGCTCAATGCGCTGGAGCCGGTGGTTCGGCTTCTCGGGACGTTCGACATCACGACCATTCGCGCGAGCATCGGCATGTATCTGGTGTGCAGGGCGATTCACGAAACGACGGACGTGCGCGTGCTGCTGACCGGCGAGATTTCCGACGAGCTGTTCGGCTACAAATACACCGATTTCGCGCCGGACGCGGAGGCGTTTCAGGCCGAGGCCGAGAAGCGGATTCGCGAAATCCACATGTACGACGTGCTGCGCGCGGACCGCTGCATTTCGGTCAACTCCCTCGAGGCGCGCGTGCCGTTCGGCGATCTGGCGTTTGTCGAATGCGCGATGCGCATCGATCCGCGGCTGAAGATGAACCGCCACAACATGGGCAAATACCTGCTCCGGCATGCGTTCGAAGGCACCGGGCTTTTGCCGGACGACATTCTGTTTCGGCAGAAGGCGGCATTCAGCGACGCGATGGGCCATTCCATGGTGGACGATTTAAAGGAATATGCCGAGCATGCGTATACGGACGAGGAATTCGAAATCCGCCGGCGCGCGTACACCCACGCGCAGCCGTTTACGAAGGAGAGTCTTCTGTATCGCGAGCTGTTTGAGAAATACTATCCCGGCCAGTCGGCGATGATTCAGGATTTCTGGATGCCGAACCGCGCGTGGAAGGGCTGCGACGTGAGCGATCCGTCCGCGCGGGTGCTGGCCAACTATGGCGACAGCGGCAAATAAGCCGTTTATGCATAACTTCATCTACAGGGGGAAGCGCAAATGACCAAGTATGTGTTCGTAACCGGCGGCGTAGTTTCCGGGCTGGGCAAGGGAATCACGGCGGCCTCGCTGGGAAGGCTGCTGAAGGCGCGCGGGCTGAAGGTGGCCGCGCAGAAGCTCGATCCCTACATCAACGTCGATCCCGGTACGATGAGCCCGTATCAGCACGGCGAGGTGTACGTGACCGAGGACGGCGCGGAGACCGACCTCGACCTCGGCCACTACGAGCGGTTCATCGATGAGGACCTGAATCGCTTTTCGAATCTGACCACCGGCAAGGTCTACTGGAACGTGCTGAACAAGGAGCGCCGCGGCGAATACCTCGGCTCCACCGTGCAGGTCATCCCCCACATCACCAACGAAATCAAGGCGTTCGTCTATGCGGTGGGCAAGCATTCGGACGCGGACGTGGTGATTACCGAGATCGGCGGCACGATCGGCGATATCGAATCGCAGCCGTTCCTCGAGGCGGTGCGCCAGATCTCGCTCGAGGTCGGCCGCGAAAACAGCCTGTTCATTCATGTCACGCTCGTTCCCTATCTGAGCGGCTCGGAGGAGCACAAATCCAAGCCCACGCAGCATTCCGTGCGCGAGCTGCAGGGCATGGGCATTCGGCCGGACATCATCGTGCTGCGCTGCGATCAGCCGCTGGAGAGCTCGATCTTCAACAAAATCGCGCTGTTCTGCAATGTCGATCGCGAATGCGTGATCGAAAACCGCACGCTGCCGAATCTGTATGAAGCGCCGCTGATGCTGGAGAGCTCCAATTTCTCGTCGGTCGTATTGAAAAAGCTCGGCATCGACGCGCCGAATCCCGATCTGCACGAATGGGAGGCGCTCGTCAAGCGCATTCGCCTGAGCAAAAAAGAGGTGCATATCGGCCTGGTCGGCAAATACGTGCAGCTGCACGACGCGTATCTGTCCGTGGCCGAGGCGCTGCGCCATGCGGGCTACGCGCTGGAGGCGGACGTCAAGATCGACTGGATCGATTCCGAAACCATCACGAAGGAGACCGTTTCCGAAAAGCTCGCTTCTCTCGACGGCATTATCGTGCCCGGCGGCTTCGGCTCGCGCGGCATCGAGGGCATGATTCTCGCCTGCCAGTACGCGCGCGAAAACAAAGTGCCCTATTTCGGCATCTGCCTGGGCATGCAGATTGCGGTAATCGAATACGCGCGGCACGTGCTGGGCCTGGAGAGCGCGGATTCCGGCGAATTTGATCCCGCGTGCGAGCACAGGGTGATCGATTTCATGCCGGGGCAGAGCGTGGACATCGACAAGGGCGGCACGCTTCGCCTGGGCAGCTATCCCTGCAAAATCGCGCCGGGCACCACGATGGCGCGCTGCTACGGAAGCGAGCTCATTCACGAGCGCCATCGCCATCGCTATGAATTCAACAACGCCTATCGCGACCAGTTCGTTCATGCGGGGCTTGCGCTGAGCGGCGTTTCGCCGGACGGGCGGCTGGTGGAAACGGTGGAGCTGAGCGATCGCGATTTCTTCGTCGGCGTTCAGTTCCATCCGGAATTCAAGTCGCGCCCGAACCGCGCGCATCCGCTGTTCGTGGGCTTCGTGGAGGCCGCGATGCATAAAAATTAACTGAAATTGCGGTTGACAATACACGGCAATGCGCGTATAATTCGTGTCATAAAAACAAAGGAGGGCGTTCGAATATGAAAAGCAATCGCTGCGTTTCCAGTCTGAACAGCTCTTCCTGCGTCCTTTCCCAGAACGCTTTCTTCGCTGCGCGTCGATTTGACGCGCAGTTTTATTATTATTACCGCTTTTTTGGCGCGGACTCCGGCCCGTCTAAACGAGAAAGATTTTCTTGATTCAATGGTGAAGCGAGAAAAGCGGTTCTCCTTAGACGGGGAACCGTTTTTTATATTTATTCTTGCATTGGAGGTCACTATCATGAAAAAGCTGCTTGCATTGCTCGTCTCGATCGTACTCGTACTGAGCGCGTGCTCCTTCGCGCTGGCGGAGGATAAGACCTACCATATCGGAATCTGCCAGCTGGTGCAGCATCCGGCGCTCGACGCCGCGACCAAGGGCTTCCGCGACGCGCTGACCGAGCTGCTCGGCGACAAGGTGGAATTCGACGAGCAGAACGCTTCCGGCGACAGCGCCACCTGCATCACGATCGTGAACGGCTTCGTTTCCTCGAACGTCGATCTGATCATGGCCAACGCCACGCCCGCGCTGCAGGCCGCCGTCGCGGCCACGGGCGATATCCCGATTCTGGGAACGTCGGTGACCGATTACGGCTCCGCGCTGGACATTTCCGACTGGACCGGCACGACGGGCTTTAACGTTTCCGGCACTTCCGACCTCGCGCCGCTCGACGGCCAGGCCGCGATGGTCAAGGAGCTGTTCCCGGATGCGAAGGAGGTCGGCCTGCTGTACTGCTCGGCCGAGGCGAATTCGATGTATCAGGTCAAGGTCATCGCCGAGGAGCTGAAGGCGCTGGGCTACAACACCACGGAATACGCATTCACCGACTCCAACGACGTTTCCTCCGTCACGACCAACGCCTGCGCGTCCAGCGACGTGCTCTACATCCCGACGGACAACACCGCCGCGTCCTGCACCGAGGCAATCCGCAATGTGGTTGAAACCGAAAAGGTGCCGGTCGTCGCGGGCGAAGAGGGCCTCTGCGCCGGCTGCGGCGTGGCCACGCTGTCGATCAGCTATTACGATCTGGGCGTCGCCACGGGCAAGATGGCGTATGAGATTCTCGTAAACGGCGCGGACGTATCGACCATGCCGGTTGAGTTCGCCCCGCAGTTCACCAAGGAATACAATCCGGAAATGGCGGAGCTGTTCGGCCTGACCCTGCCGGAGGACTACGTAGCGATCGAGGGCTGATCGCATGATTCGCAGGGTGTATCTGAAAAAGAGGGAATTTTTCAGTTACGCCCTAGGCGGGGCAAAAGCCCCGCCCGCTCAAACGCACATGGGGAGGATAACATGGAACTGAGTAATCTGCTGAGCGCCATGCCGGGCGCAATCGCGCAGGGGCTGATCTGGGGAATCATGGCCATCGGCGTGTTTATCACCTACAAGGTACTGGATTTCGCGGATCTGACCGTGGACGGAACGATGGCGACGGGCGGCGCGGTGTTCGTGATGCTGATGCTGGCGGGCTGGAACCTGTATCTGGCGCTGCTGGTCGCGGTGCTCGCGGGCATGGTCGCCGGGCTGATTACCGGTCTGTTCCATTCGGCAATGGGCATTCCTGCGATCCTCTCCGGCATTTTGACGCAGCTTTCGCTGTATTCGATCAACCTCTGGATCATGGGCTATCGCGCCAATCAGGGCATCAACGTAAACAAATACGCGCTTCTGGTGAGCTCGCGCAACGTGCGCGCCATGAACCTGCAGAACCCGATCTTCGTGATGCTGATCATCATGGCATTGCTGATCGCAGCGCTGTACTGGTTCTTCGGAACGGAGCTGGGCTGCTCGCTGCGCGCCACCGGCGCAAACGCCGCCATGGCCCGCGCGCAGGGCATCAACACCAGCCGGGCCAAGATTCTTGGCCTGATGATTTCCAACGGCATCGTCGCGCTCGCGTCCGCGCTGTTTTCGCAGTATCAGGGCTCGGTCGACATCAACATGGGCCGCGGCGCGATCGTCATCGGCCTGGCGGCGGTGATCATCAGCGAGGTCGTGTTCGGAAAGCTGTTTAAGAATTTCGCGCTGAAGCTCGCGGGCGTGGGCCTGGGCGCGGTGATTTACTATATCGTGATTCAGGTCGTGCTGTGGCTGGGTCTGAACACGAATCTCTTGAAGCTCCTTTCCGCGCTGGTGGTCGCGATGTTCCTCGCGATCCCGTACTGGAAGAGCAAGGTGCGCCCGCACGCGAAGGGAGGCCGCGTCCATGCTTGAGGCAACGAATCTGAAAAAGACGTTTAACGCCCACACGATCAACGAAAAAATCGCGCTGAACGGCGTAAATCTCCGCCTGAACGACGAGGATTTCGTGACCGTAATCGGCGGCAACGGCGCGGGCAAATCCACGATTTTAAACGCGCTGGCCGGCGTATGGCCGGTGGACGAGGGCAAAATCACCATCGACGGAACCGACGTGACCCCGCTGTGCGAGCACAAGCGCGCCGCGCTGATCGGCCGCGTATTTCAGGACCCGATGACCGGCACCGCCGCGAACATGCAGATCGAGGAAAACCTCGCGCTGGCGCTGCGCCGCGGGCAGAGGCGCGGGCTGAAAATCGGCATCACCCGCGCGGAGCGCGAAATGTATCGCGAGCGCCTGAGCACGCTGGGGCTGGGCCTCGAGGATCGGCTGACGGCAAAGGTCGGCCTGCTTTCCGGCGGCCAGCGCCAGGCGCTGACGCTGCTGATGGCGACGCTGAAAAAGCCGAAGCTGCTTTTGCTGGACGAGCACACCGCGGCGCTCGATCCGCGCACGGCGGACAAGGTCTTAAAGCTCTCCGACCAGATCATTCGCGAAAATCATCTGATGACGCTGATGGTGACGCACAACATGCGCGACGCGATCGCCTATGGCAATCGCCTGATCATGATGCACGAGGGCCGGATCATCCTGGACATTCGCGGCGAGGAGAAGAAGCAGCTGACCGTAAACGCGCTGCTGGAGCAGTTCGCAAAGGCGAGCGGCGACACCTTCGACAGCGACCGCGCGCTGCTGAGCTGAGGGCCGGGCCGGAATCTCCCGGAAAAAAATTCCGGGAGATTTTTGAAAAAAGGGCTTGACAACACGTATTGCTTTGCGTATAATACACTCAACAATTGAATTACGCATTCAAACCTGCGACGAAGAGTAGTACCCGGCGCAACGCGCTTTCAGAGAGTCCCGGATGGTGGAATCGGGATGGCGGTCAACCGGCGAATGGACTTCCGAGGGCGGATCGAACGGAGCAATCCCAGTAGAGACCGACGGGCTCCCACCCGTTATCCATCGGGGCGCGTATGATGGTACGCGTAAGCGAGCGGACGTGGAAACGTCAATTTGGGTGGTATCGCAGAAGCAACCGGCTTTTGTCCCATGGTGGGATGAAGGTCGCTTTTTTATTTCCGAGGCCCGGCAAGCCCCGGTTCATCTGCCACCCGCAACATACAAGGAGGAAGACCCATGAATACCCGCATCTTCAAAAAGGTTATCGCCATTCTCGCCGCCGTCGCGATGGTTTTCGCGCTGGCTGCCTGCTCCAAGACCTCCGCGCCGGAACCGACCGCCGCGCCGACCGAGGCCGTGACCGAGGCCCCCACCGAAGCGCCGACCGAGGAACCGACCGAAGCCCCCACCGAGGAACCCACGGAAGCACCGACTGAGGCTCCGACGGAAGCACCGACCGAAGCCCCCACGGAAGCCCCCACTGAGGCTCCCACCGAAGCGCCGACCGAGGCTCCCACCGAGGAACCGACTGAAGCGCCCACGGAAGCGCCCGCCGCCACCGAGCTGGCCGCCGCGACTGCCGCCGCCGTCGTAACCGCCGAGGCAACTGAGGAAGTCACTGCGGAGCCGACCGAAGAGGTCACTGCGGAGCCGACTGAGGAAGTCACTGCCGAGCCGACCGAAGAGGTCACCGCGGAGCCGACTGAGGAAGTCACTGCCGAGCCGACCGAAGAGGTCACCGCGGAGCCGACTGAGGAAGTCACCTCCGAGCCGACTGAGGAAGCGACGGACGCGCCTGCGGAGCCGGTGGTTTACAAGGTTGCGATCATCAAGCAGCTCGACCACGCGTCGCTGGATGAGATTGCGAATGCGATTGCCGCGCGCCTGGATGCGATCGCCGCGGAAAACGGCGTGACGATTGAATACACGATCACGTCCGGCCAGGGCGATCAGACGGTTCTGAAGCAGCTGGCGGATCAGGCGATTGCGGATCAGGTCAACGCCATCATCCCGATCGCGACCACCGCCGCGCAGGTTGCCGCCGTGTCCGCCGAGGACAGCGCAACGCCCGTGGTATTCGCCGCGATTTCCGATCCCGAGGCCGCGAAGCTGACCGGCATCCCCTACGTGACCGGCACGAGCGACGCGCTGAACACCCGCTTCATCTTCGACATGATGCTCGCGCAGAATCCGGAAATGAAGAAGGTCGGCCTGCTGTACTCGCTGTCCGAGCCGAACTCCACCAGGCCGATCGCCGACGCGAAGGCGTATCTGGATGAAAAGGGCATTGCCTACGTCGAGCAGACCGCGAACACGAACGACGAGGTCGTCGCCGCCTCCTCCGCGCTGATTGCCGAGGACGTGGACGCGATCTTCACTCCGACCGACAACGTGATCATGGCCGCGGAGCTGGCGATCTACGAATCCCTCGCCGACGCGGGCGTACCGCACTACACCGGCGCTGATTCGTTCGTGCGCAACGGCGCGTTTGCGACCTGCGGCGTGAACTACACCAAGCTCGGCGAATCCACCGCGGATCTGGCCTATCGCGCCATTACCGAGGGCATGGACGCCGTCGAGGACTACTACCTGATGGACGGCGGCATCATCACCGTGAACACCGAAACCGCTGAAAAGCTCGGCGTCGACCCGGCGATCTTCGCCGATATGGGCGAGCTGGTCGAAGTCGGCACCACGAAAGACTAAATCATCTCCGACGGGGAAGGGATCTCCCTTCCCCCGTTTTTCTGAATTGGAAGGGAGCGAAGCCACTTGCTCATCATTGCGCAAACCGCCCTGGAGCTGGGCTTTCTGTACGCGCTGGTTGCGATGGCGCTGTTTTTAAGCTATCGCACGCTGGACATCGCGGACATGACCACCGACGGCTGCTTCGTGCTGGGCGCGGCCGTTTCCGTAACGCTCGCGGCGGCGGGGCATCCGTTTCTGGCGATCCCTGCGGCAATGGCGGCGGGCGCCTGCGCGGGCTATGTCACCGCGTTTCTGCAAACGCGGCTGGGCGTTCCGTCGATTCTGGCCGGCATCGTGACCAACACGGGGCTGTACACCGTGAACCTCATGGCGATGGGCTGGAAATCGAACGCGAGCCTGCTGGGCGTGGATACGATCTTTTCGATGCTCAAAAAAACGCAGCTGTTCGGCGACTGGTACGAGCTGGTCATCGCCGCGGGAATTACGCTGCTGGCGGCCGTGCTGCTCCGGCTGTTCCTGGCCACGCGCCTCGGCCTTTCCATTCGCGCCACGGGCGACAACCGCGATATGGTGCGCGCGTCGTCGCTGAATCCGGCGTTTACGGTAAGCGTCGGCCTCGCGATTTCAAACGCGCTCACGGCGCTGTCCGGCGCGATCGTCGGGCAATATCAGAAGACGGTGGACGTCAATTCCGGAACGGGCATCGTGGTCATCGGCCTCGCGTGCCTGATCATCGGCGAAACGGTGCTCGGCCGCCGCTCGGTCACGAAGGGCATCCTGGCCGCGATCGTCGGCTCGGTGATTTACCGATTCATCTATGCGATCGTGTTCTACACCCACATCGTGCCGGTGGACTGCTTAAAGCTCCTCACGGCGGCGATCGTCGCGCTGGCGATTTCCGCGCCCACGATCAAAAAATGGATTTCCCTCAAGCGGCGCATGGGCAATCACAGGGAGGGCGGAGAGAATGCTTGATCTGAAAAACGTATCCAAGACCTTCAATCCCGGCTCTCCGGACGAAAAGCGCGCGCTGGACGGCCTGACGCTGCACCTCGACCGCGGCGATTTCGTCACGATCGTCGGCTCCAACGGCGCGGGCAAATCCACGCTGTTCAACGCCATCGGCGGCAGCTTTTTCGTCGATACCGGTTCGGTTTCGCTCGGCGGGCGCGACATTACGTTCATGCCCGAGCACAATCGCAGCCGCGTGATCGGCCGGCTGTTTCAGGACCCGCTGCGCGGCACCGCGCCGCACATGACGATCGAGGAAAATCTGGCGCTGGCGTATCTGCGCTCGTCGCACGGAAGCCCGTTTAAGCGCACGTCCAAACGGGATCGCGAAATGTTTCGCGATTGCCTCGCGCAGCTGGACATGGGGCTTGAAAACCGCATGCGCCAGCCGGTGGGCATGCTCTCCGGCGGACAGCGACAGGCGCTGACGCTCCTGATGGCCACGATGGTCACGCCGGAGCTGCTGCTGCTGGACGAGCACACCGCCGCGCTCGACCCCGGAACGGCCGAAAAGGTGCTCGAAATCACGAGCCGCACCGTTTCCGAGGGCCACATCACCTGCCTGATGATCACCCACAACATGCATCAGGCGCTCACGCTGGGCAATCGGACGCTGATGATGTCCGCCGGCAAAATCGTGCTGGACGTGTCCGGCCCGGAGCGCGCGGGCATGACGGTGGACGACCTGATCGCCCGCTTCAAAGCCGGCAGCGGCCAGGCCCTCGACAACGACCGGATTCTGCTTGCGTAGAATTCTCCCCCCGCTTCGGCGGGGTTTTTTCATGAATTAACCTCCCCCACCCTTGACACGGGGCGGGTTTGGTTTTATAATAAAACATGCGATTTAAATTGCACGTTGCGAATCGATTGCATTCGAAAGGGAGCGGATATTATGCCTCCGAAGCCGAAATTTACGCGGGAGCAAATCATTGCGGTCGGGCTGGATCTGGTGCGCGAGCGCGGACTGGAGGGACTGACGGCGCGCGAGGTGGGCGCTCGGCTGGGCGCGTCGGCGCGGCCGATTTTCACCGTATTTGAAAACATGGAGGAACTGACGCGCGAGGTTTACGCCGCCGCGGCAAAGCGAATCGACGCGTATGCGGAGCGCGCGAGCGTTTACAACCCGCCGACGAAGCGCGCCGGCATGCAGATGGCGATGTTCGCGCGCGAGGAGCCGAAGCTGTTTCAGCTGATTCTGATGCGCGAAAACAAGAACGTGACCACGTCGGACGCGCTGTTTGAAAACCTCGGCCCCGCGGCGAAGGAGGCCATCGCGTCCATGCAGGCGCAGTACGCGCTGAATCCGGACGCAGCGCGAATGCTGTTTGAGCAGATCTGGATCTTCACCTACGGCGTATCGGCGCTGTGCGCGACCGGCATGTGCCGCTTTACGGACGAGGAGCTGAGCGAAATGATCACGCGCGAATTCAGCGGAATTCTTTCGCAGATTCGCCGCGAAAACCCATCGGGAGGAAATGAAAATGCAGCCCATCATTGAAATTGACCATTTAAACAAATCCTTCGGCGACATTCGCGCCGTAAACGACCTTTCGTTTCAGGTGCGCCCGGGCGAGCTGTTTGCGTTTCTGGGCGTAAACGGCGCGGGCAAATCCACGACGATTTCGATTCTGTGCGGCCTGCTCAGGCAGGATTCCGGCGCGGTTCGCGTGTGCGGAGCGGAGGTTGACCGCGCGGGCGGCGCGCTTTCGCGGCGGCTGGGCGTGGTATTTCAGTCGTCGGTGCTGGATCAGGCGCTTACCGTGCGCGACAATCTTTCCAGCCGCGCGGCGCTTTACGGCATTTCCGGGAAGGCGCTGAAGGAGCGTCTGAACGCGCTGAGCGAAATGCTGGATTTAAAGCCGCTGATGAATCGCACGGTCGGCAAGCTGTCCGGCGGCCAGCGGCGGCGGATCGACATTGCGCGCGCGCTTCTGCATTCGCCGGAGATTCTGATTCTGGACGAGCCGACGACGGGCCTGGACCCGCAGACGCGCAAAATGATCTGGGACGCGGTGCGCTCCCTGCGCGAACAGGAGAACCTGACCGTTTTCCTGACCACGCATTACATGGAGGAAGCGGCGGACGCGGACTACGTGGTGATTCTCGACGCGGGCAAAATTGCGGCCGAGGGCACGCCGCTTCAGCTGAAAAACGCCTATACCGGCGATTTTGTGACGCTGTATCACGCGGACGAGGCGGCGGTGCGCGCGCTGGGCTATCCGGTGGAGGTATTGCCGGACGCGCTGCGCGTGGCGGTGCCGGATACGCGCGCGGTGACGGAGCTGATCGTGCAAAACCCGGCGCTGTTCAGCGATTACGAGGTCGTCAAGGGCCGCATGGACGATGTTTTTCTGGCCGCAACGGGCAAAAATCTGCCCGCGGGCGCATAAGGGGGCGTTTTTATGACCGGGCTTTGCGCGCTGATTCGGCGCAATGTCAAGCTCTATTTCAAGGATAAGGGCATGTTTTTTACCTCGCTGATCACGCCGGCGATTCTGCTGGTGCTGTATGCGACGTTTCTGGGAAACGTATATCGCGATTCATTCGTTTCGGCGATGCCGGCGACGGTTTCCCTTCCGGAAAAGCTGATCAACGCGACCGTCGGCGGCCAGCTGGTTTCGTCGCTGCTCGCGGTCAGCTGCGTAACCGTCACCTTCTGCTGCAACATGCTGATGGTGCAGGACAAGGTCACCGGCGCGCGGCGCGATCTGAGCATGACGCCGGTGCGGCCGGCCGCGCTCGCGCTGGGCTATTATCTGGCCACGCTGGTTTCGTCCGTGCTGGTATGCCTGATTGCGTCGGGCGTTTGCCTTGCGTATCTCGCGCAGTCGGGCTGGTATATGTCGGCGGGCGACGTTTTGAAGATGCTGCTGGACGCGCTTCTGCTGGTGCTGTTCGGCTCGGCGCTCTCCAGCGTAATCAACTTCTTCCTGTCGTCGCAGGGCCAGATTTCCGCGGTGGGCACGATCGTTTCCTCCGGCTACGGCTTCATCTGCGGCGCGTATATGCCGATTTCGAATTTCTCGGCGGGACTGCAGAAGGTGCTCTCGTTCCTGCCGGGCACGTATGGAACCAGCCTTTTGCGCAATCACGCGCTCGCGGGCGTATTTCGCGAGATGGAGAGCATCGGACTGCCGGCCGAGCTGCTGAAGGGCGTGCGCGATTCGATTGACTGCAATCTCTATTTCTTTTCCAGTCCCGTTTCCGAAAGCGGCATGTACGCGATCATGCTCGCCGGAATCGCGGTGCTGCTGGGCGTATATGTGGCGCTGAACGCGCTGAAACGGAGGTAAATCATGCGCAAATTCGCTTTGCTGGCGGTTCTGGCCGCGCTGCTTCTGACCGCGTGCTCCGCCGAAACGCGCTATACGCGCACGGCGGCGGACGGGCACATTGAGCTGTCGATTCAAAGCCTGAACGGCGCGCTCGACCAGACGCTCGCCTGCAATTCCGGCGACCAGATCGCAATTCACGCCTCCAATATGACCGGCGACGTGCGCCTGCGCATCGCCCTTCCCGATCAGGAACCGATTTACGAGGGCCGCGAGCTGCCCGAGACGTTCACAGTCAGCGTTCCAGAAACGGGCGAATACGCGCTGCGCGTGAGCGGCAAGGGCGCGGGCACGCTCGTGTTCGAGGTCGTTCAGCCATGATCGCCACTGCGCGGCTGCTGCTGCGCCCGTTTCGCGAGGGCGACGATCTGTCCTTCCTGTCCGATCCAGAGGTCGTTCGGTTCGAGCCGTATCCGCCGCTGACCGAATCGGAGCGCGCGGAGGCGCTGCGGGCGCGAATGGGGGATTCGGCGTTTCTGGCGATGGAATACGAGGGCGCGGTGATCGGCAATCTCTATCTCGGCCCGCGCGATTTCGGCGCGATGGAGCTGGGCTATCTCCTCGCTCGGCCGCACTGGCGCAAGGGATTGGCCAAGGAGGCGGCGCGCGCGGCGATCGAGCATGCGTTTGCAGCCGGCGCGCACCGGATCTACGCCGAATGCGACCCGGAGAACGAGCCCTCGTGGCGGCTGCTGGAGGCGCTCGGCTTTGCGCGCGAGGCGCATTTCCGCAAAAACATTTTCTTTCAAAGGGACGCAGACGGCCGGCCCGTCTGGAAGGATACCTACGTCTATTCGCTGTTGAGCGAGCTCTGAAGAACATTCGGAGCCCGCTTTTTTCGTTTTCCCACAAATCGTCCAGACAGTCGCAATCCTGCGCCGCGTTTGTCTATTGACTTCTAATATTAAGTATGTATAATGATACTAGAGGATTTTTTACATAAGGAGAGTGCCTATGATTATTCGTTCTCTGCGCACCAACCACCTCGAAAACCCGATGGGCTTTATGATGGACAAGCCCTATTTCACCTGGACCGCCGAGAGCGCGACCGGCAAGAAACAGACCGCCGCGCGCATCGAGGTCAGCCTGACCGATTCGTTTGAAACGCTCGCCTTTGATTCCGGCCTGCGCGAGGACATTTCCTCGCTCGGGTTCGAGCCGGAGCTCGCGCTGCAGCCGCGCACCCGCTATTACTGGCGCGTGACCGTAGTGGCCGACGACGGCGATACCGCGACCAGCGCGCCCGCATGGTTCGAAACCGGCAAGCAGGGCGAGCCCTGGCAGGCGAAATGGATCGCCGCGCCGTTTGATCGCGACGTGCACCCGATTCTGGGCCGGACGTTTACGCTTGCCGAAAAGCCGGTGCGCGCGCGCGCATATGCGATCGGCCTGGGCGTATACGAATTGAATCTGAACGGCAAAAAGGCCGGCGACGAGATTCTCGCGCCGTTTTATAACGACTATAACCTGTGGCTGCAGTACCAGACCTACGACGTGACCGATCTGCTGGTCGCGGGCGAAAACTCTATTTCCGCATGGCTGGGCAACGGCTGGTACAAGGGCCGCCTGAGCTGGTACACGGGACAGCCGGACTTCAACGAAAAGACCGATTGCCTGTATGGCGACCGCATGCAGCTGCTGTGCGAGCTGCATCTGGAGTTCGCGGACGGCACCGAGACCGTGATCGCGACCGACGAGAGCTGGAAGTGCGCCGAATCGCCGGTGCTGGAAAGCAGCATTTACGACGGCGAGGTCTACGACGCGCGCAAGGAAAACGCGCCGCTTCGCGAAAGCGCCGTTCTGGCCGACGCGCCGAATGCGCCGATCGTCGAGCGCCTGTCGCCGCCGGTGCGCGTGGCGGATCACGTTTCGGCCAAGAAGCTGATTCACACGCCGAAGGACGAATGGGTGATCGATTTCGGCCAGGAAATGACCGGCTGGGTCGAGTTCGACTGCGATCTGCCGGCGGGCGCGCGCGTTCATCTGCAGTTCGGCGAGCTTTTGCAGCACGACTGCTTCTACAACGACAATCTGCGCACCGCGAAGGCGGAATACACGTTCATTTCCGCCGGCAAACCCGCGCATGTGCGGCCGCACTTTACGTTCTACGGCTTCCGGTTCATGAAGGTCGAGGGCATGGACGAAATCGATCTTGCGAAGTTCGACGGGTGCGTCATTCATTCGGACATTCCGGTCATCGGCAAAATCGAGACCTCGAATCCGAAGGTCAATCGCCTGATTCAGAACGCGTTCTGGGGCCAGATCGGCAATTTCCTGGACGTTCCGACCGATTGTCCGCAGCGCGACGAGCGCATGGGCTGGACCGGCGACGCGCACGTATTCGCGCCCACGGCGAGCTTTAACATGTACACGCCCGCGTTCTATGAAAAGTATCTGCACGACATGCTGCTGGAGCAGCGGACGCTGGGCGGCAGCGTACCGCACGTGGTTCCGGACGTTCTGGGCCAGATCGAGACGCGCATTCAGAAGCATTCGTTCTCGACGCACCACGGCTCCTGCGCATGGGGCGACGCGGCGATCGGCATCCCGGTCACGATGTATGAATTCTACGGCGACAAGCGCATGCTCGCCCGCCAGTTCGAAAACATGAAGCTGTGGACCGACTGGATCTGCTCGCAGGTGGACGCCTATTGCAAGGACACCGGCCTGTGGATGCACGGCTTCCACTTCGCGGACTGGCTCGCGCTGGACAACCCGGTGCAGGGCTCCTCGTTCGGCGGCACGGACCCGTATTACGTATCCAGCGCATTCTTCCACAACGCACTGTCGGCGGTCTCGGACGCGGGCCAGGCGCTGGGCGAGACCTATGAAGCCGGCAAGGCCCTGATGCGCGCGGCCGAGGTGCGCGAGGCGTTTGAAAAGGAATTCTTCACGCCCAGCGGCCGCATTGCAGAGCCGACGCAGACCGCGATGGTGCTGGCGCTGGCGATGCGCCTGTTCCCGGACGGGGCGCACGAGCGCCTGAAGAAGGATCTGCGCGAAAAGCTGCGCGCGCGCAACGACCATCTGGACACCGGCTTCGTGGGCACCTATTACCTCTGCCGCGCGCTTTCGGAAAACGGCATGTCGGACGTGGCGTACACGCTGCTGCTCAACGAGGACTTCCCGAGCTGGCTGTACGAGGTCAACATGGGCGCGACCACCGTATGGGAGCGCTGGAATTCCGTGCTGCCGAACGGCCTGATGAGCGATACGGGCATGAACAGCCTGAATCACTATGCCTACGGCTCGATCGTGGAATGGATGTATCGGTTCATGGCGGGCATCAATCCGGCGCGCCCGGGCTTCGCGCGCGCGCGCATTACGCCCAAGACCGATCTGCGCATCGATTTCGTGCGCGCCAGCTATGATTCCGCCTCCGGCCTGTACGAGAGCGGCTGGAAGCACATTCCCGGCGGCGAGGAATACGAGGTCACCGTTCCGTTCAACTGCACGGCCGATTTCATTCCCGAAACGCTGGACGGCGAATGGACGCTCGACGGTGCCCCCGCTGCGATCACGGCGCTGAATTCGATCGATCTCGCGCCCGGCAAGCACGTGCTGGTGCACAAAAAGTAATTCCGATTCGGCGCGGCTCTCTCCCAACGGGCGAGGGCCGCGCCATGCATGCGTTTCAAAGGGGCCGCGGCCCGGGCCTTTGAAGCGCTTTTTCCAAAAGGAGGGTATTTATGCAGAAGGACTATCGCCCACCGTATCTGGGCGTCGCCTATTATCCCGAGGACTGGCCGGACGCGGAGCTGGACCGCGATATCGCGCGCATGAAGGCGCTGGGGCTGCGCGTGGCGCGCATCGGCGAATTTGCCTGGCACCGCATGGAGCCGCGCCCGGGCGAATTCGATTTTTCCTATTTTGAGCGCGTGATCGATCGCCTCGCCGCCGCCGGAATCGCCACGATTCTCGGCACGCCCACCGCCACGCCGCCGGTCTGGTTCGGCAAAATGTTCTCGGACGCGTTTATCGAAAGCGAATCCGGGCGCAGAGCGTCGCACGGCGGCCGCCGGCATTTCTGCTCGAACAATCCGCATTACAACGAATATTCGCTGCGCATCGTTGAAAAAATGGCAGAGGCGTTCGGCGACAACCCGAATGTAATCGGCTGGCAGATCGACAACGAGATCTACATGCAGGGCTCCGGCTGCTTCTGCCCCGAATGCGTCGCGCGGTTCCGCGAATCGCTGCGCGCACAGTACGGCACGATCGGCGCGCTGAACGAGGCATGGAATCTGAATCTGTTTTCGCAGTGGTACGACGACTTTTCCGACATTCCCGCGCCGCGCGATGCCTGGCACAATCCGCATCTGATTTACGCCTGGCGGACGTTCCAGCAGGATTCGCACATCGCGTTCGTGCATCGCCAGGCGGACGTCCTGCACGCGCACACGTCCGCGCCCATCGGCACCGACACGATGCCGTTCGGCGGCATGAACTATCGCCGTCTCGCCGAAAAGATGGATATCATGCAGTTCAACCATTACAACACGCCGGAGAATCTGTTCGCCTGCGCGTTCTGGTTCGATTATCTGCGAACGCTGAAGGAGCGCCCGTTCTGGAACACCGAAACCGCGACCTGCTGGAACGGCTCGGCGGCAATTACGCAATCCATCAAGCCCGAGGGCTATTGCCGCGCGAATTCGATGCTGCCGATCGCGCTGGGCGGCGAGGCGAACCTGTACTGGCTGTGGCGCACGCACTGGGCGGGCCACGAGCTGGCGCACGGCGCGGTGATCGATTCCAGCGGCCGCGACATGCTGACCACTGGCGAGGTGGCCGAAACGGCGCGCATGCTGGATCGCTGCGCGGATTTCATTCAGGGAACGCGCGTTAAAACCGATCTCGCGATTCACTTTACCGCGAACGGCTCGAACATGCATGCGACGCAGCCGGTGGTGCAGGGCTGGAATTACGAGGAAACGATCCTGAACGCGTTCTATCGCCCGCTGATTCAAATGGGGCTTCGGCCGGACGTGATCGACGCGGGCGCGGAGCTGGGCGCGTACCGCCTGATCTTTACGCCGATGCTGATGTCGCTGGACGAGGAAAATCTCGCCGCGCGGATGGCCGATTGGGTGCGCGCGGGCGGAACGTGGGTGGTTGGCCCGCTGACCGACGTGCGCAATGCGGACGGCGCGCGCTATCGCGATCGCGGCTACGGCATGCTGGAGGCGCTCACGGGCGCGCAGCTGCGCTATTTCGCGCCGGATACCGAAAACCGCATTCAGGCCGAATGGGAAGACGGCGCGGCGTTCCATGGCGGCACGTGGTTTGAAATGCTCGATTGCGGAAGCAGCGAATCGCTGGCGCGCATCACGCGCGGCCATTCGGCCATCGAGGGGCTGTCGGTGCTCGCCCGCGCGCGCGTGGGCAAGGGCTGCGTAATCCTCCTGGGCACGGTTCCGGACGCGGCGGCTGTAAAGAAAATTGCGCGAATCGCCTGCGCGGAAAGCGGCGTTTCCATTCCGGAGGTCGAGGGCGAGATCATCGTTTCCCCGCGCAGCGGCGAGGCCGGCGAGGGAATCATGCTGGTGGAAACCGCCGGAAAGCCGGGCAAAATCGTGCTGCACGCGCCGATGCGCGATCTGCTGCGCGAAGAAACCGTCTCCGGAACCATCGCGCTCGAGCCCTACGCCGTGCGGATTTTGAAGGAGAATTAAACGTTCAAATTTTCCTCCGGGCGGCGGACGAACTGTCGCCCGGATTGACGTTTTTGCTCAAACGCGGTATACTGTTATTCAGAAATTCATTCAAAGGAGGCTGCGCGATGAGACTGTTTCAATCGCCCGCCGAGGAGGCGCGCAAGGCGAATCTGAAGGCTCTGGAGGACCGGCGGCTGGCGTTTCTTCCCCAGCTGCAAAACCCGGGGGAAATGCTGCTTACGCTCACGGAGCTCGGCAGCGTGCGCGCGCTCGGCCGCGTCGGCGGCGTTCCCTGCGCGGTCATCGCGCCGGAATTCGCGTCCGACGAGGACTATCGGCTCATCCCCCTGTCCGGCTGCCATTGGCGAAAGGAGCCGTTTTTTGAGGCGAGCACGGGTCTGGGCGGCGCGCTGGGCTTCGGCAAGCGCGGCGGCGTGGGCTTTACGCTGATTCTGGAAACGCCGGACGGCGAATGGGAGCTTCCGTTCATCGTTCGCAAGAGCAGCTGCCTGATTTGCGCGCCGAAGCGCAATCCGCTGCTCGTTTCGCGCCGGCGGCGCGGCGATTCCAATCCCGCCTGGGAATTAAAGCCGATCGAGAAGCGCGATCTGGAGCGCATCGAAGTCTGGCTGGACGATTTTTTCAGAACCATCTGAGAGGGTGACGCGTATCAAACGCATACTTGGCGACATTCGCCGCGCGGATCAGGATTTCCACATGATTCAGCCGGGCGATTCCGTGGCGGTCGGCGTGTCCGGCGGCAAGGACAGTCTGCTCCTGCTGCGGGCGCTTGCGCTGTATCGCAAGTTTTCGCCCCGCCCGTTCGCGCTTTCGGCGATCACGATTTCGCCCGGCCTGGAGCCGTTTGATTTAAGCGGCGTGCAGCAAATGTGCGATTCCCTCGCCGTCCCCTACCACATCGTCCGCACCGAGATCGGCAAAATCGTGTTCGAGGAGCGCAAGGAGCCGAATCCGTGCGCGCTGTGCTCGAAAATGCGGCGCGGCGCGCTCGCGAACGCGTGCAACGAGCTGGGCGTAAACAAGCTCGCGCTCGGCCATCATCGCGACGACGCAATCGAGACGCTAATGATGAGCCTGCTGTTCGAGGGCCGGTTTCACACGTTTCAGCCGGTCACGCATCTGGAGCGCTCGAACATCACGCAGATTCGCCCGCTGATTTATTCCAGCGAAAAGCAGATTCTCGCGCTCACGCGAAGGCTCGCTCTGCCGGTGGTGGAGTCCCCCTGCCCGGCAAACCGCCACACGCGCCGCGAGGAAATGAAGCGCCTGATGGACGAGCTGTGCAAAAAATACCCCAACGCGCGCAGTCAGATCCTCTCCGCGCTGAAAAACGAAGCGCAATACGGCCTGTGGACGCGCGATGATGAAATGTAAATAACGCAAAAAGCGCGAACGCCGCAATACATCGGCGTTCGCGCTTTTGCTAGGCCTCTTCCCCGCTTTCCTCCATGCGCTCGCCGCCGATCTGGCCGGGATTTACGTCGAACACGCGCTTGAACGCCCGCGAAAACGCCTTGGCGTCGTTATAGCCCATCGTGAGCGCGACCTCCTTGATCGGCTGGCCGGACAGCAGCAGCTGCCGCGCCTGCTCCATGCGCCGCGACAGAATGTACTGCTGCGGCGGCATTCCAAAATGCTTTACGAACTTTCGCGAAAACGCCGTGCGGTTCATATTGCAAAGATCCACCAGGCGGCTCACGCAGAGCTGGCCGCCGTCGGTCTGCTCGATATAGTCCGAAACCGCGTTGAAAAACGGATCGCTCGTCCATTCAATCAGATTCGCATCCATCAAATACCGAAACAGAAACCGCATCAGCTCCGTCTGCGAAGCCATGTACCGCTCGCCGCAGCGCTGCAGATGCACATAATCGCGGCACGCCTCCTGCACGCCGCGCAATATGCGGTTGCCGTACAGCGAAACCTCCACGCCCCGCGCCAGACGCAGGTTGTCGATCGCCACCACGCATGTAATTCCGCGAATCGGATACTGCGAATGGCGCAGCGCGCACTTCTCCCGAAACACGTACAGCTTCCCCTCGTCCGGCAGCGACGCCGCAAACGGCTCCTCGTATCGCGGCCCCAGCGCCGAGGTGAACAGCACCGTCAGGCAGTTCGCCCCGTCGCCATACGGCAGCTCGTTCCAGCTCGCAATCGCGTGCAGACCTCTCTTGATCGTCAGCTGCATGCTCTCCCTCCATGTTAGAGACGTTCGACAAAGATGCAACATTTTAAACCCATAATGCGACATTTCGGGATTGATGAACCCTGCAATTCGTGTAATATGGAATTACAGCTTACAATAATCAGGATAACAAATCTTCGCCGAAATGGCAATAACAGAAAAGTTAAGTTTATTCCTTAGGAGACATTTTGTAGTATTCAGCGACATTAAAACCAACACCCGCATTGCACAGGAGGAATCGCGATGAACATTCAGGCGCTGGACGGGCAATGGAAGATCGTCCGCGACGAGGAAAACCACGGCGCGCGGCTGGACTGGCAGCTGAGCATTCCGTCCGAGGCCGCGGACGCGCCGGTGCCCGGCATTATTCAGGAGGTTTTCCCCTTTTACGATGGAGTCGCCTGGTATTATACCCGCTTCAATCCGCACGTCGAACCGGGCGGACGGGTGCTGCTGCGCTTCGGCTCGGTGGACTATTTCGCCGAGGTCTGGCTCAACGGCGCGCCCCTCGGAAAGCACGAGGACGGCGAAGAACCTTTTGTCTTTGATGTAACCGATTTCATTGCATGGAACCGGGAAAATCTGCTGGCGGTGCGCGTGATTTGCCCGTGCGAAACGGCCATCGACGGCTTTGTGCTCAATGAAACGCCCCACTGCAACAAATTCAACCTGAACTACACGCCCGGCAATAAGCAGAACGCCGGCGGCATCATCGGCTCGGTCGCGCTGGAATCCGTTCCGCGCGCGTATATGACCGACGTCTATGTCCGCCCGGACTACGCGACCGGCGAGGTGCGCGTAGAGATCGAAACGATGAACGCCGGGCCCGCCGCCTGCGCGACGCTCGCCGCGTCGATATTCGAAAATGCCGGCGGAGCGCACGTCGCGACGATTCGCAAAGGGGTTCAAATGTCGCCCGGAAAGGGCCGAATGCGCCTCAATTTTTCGCTTCCGGAGCGGCGGAACTGGAGCTTTGAGGAGCCGTTTCTGTATGTGCTGCGCGTTTCGATCGGCGATGCAAAGCAGGCGCACGAAAAAAGCGTGCGGTTCGGCTTTCGCGAGCTGCGCGTTCAAAACGGCTTTTTCATGCTGAACGGCAAGCGCATCTGGCTCAAATGCGCGCACACGGCCAACTGCTTCCCGATCGGCTCGCTCGTGCCGCGGAATCCGGATCTGCTGTATCGCGATCTGGTATTTGCGAAGGCCATGGGGTTCAACGCCGTGCGCTTCATCTCGAGCCTGCCGCTGCCGGTTCAGCTGGATTATTGCGACGAGCTGGGCCTGATGGTCTATGAGGAGCCGTATGCGGCGTGGCTTTTGGAGGAGGGACCGCACATGGCGCAGCGCTACGATCGAAGCGCGCTGAACATGGTGCGCCGCGACCGCAATCACGCGTGCATAACGATCTTTGGTCTGCTAAATGAGACGTGCAAAACGTCGGTCTACGAGCACGCGAAGGGCTTTCTGCCCAGGCTGCGCGCGCTGGACGACACGCGGCTGGTGCTGCTCTCGAGCGGAAGGTTTGACGGCGAAACCAGCGTCGGCTCGCTTTCGAACCCGGGAAGCGATCGCTGGGAATTTGAATGGGGCAAGGAGAATCCGGACAGCGACTGGGTGGGCGTATTCGGCGACAACACGGATTTCCCCGGCCCGTATATGGAGCAGATGGGCGACATTCACGTTTACCCGCAGGTGCCGCAGAGCGCGCGCGACACGATGTTTCTGCGCACGGTCGGCCAGAATTCCAAGCCGATCTTCGTTTCGGAATACGGCATCGGCAGCCAGCCGAACTTCATTCAGGAATACCGCAAATTCGAGGAGGCCGGGCGCACGGACACGGAGGACGCGTCCATTTACCGGTCGATGCTGGAGCATCTCGAGGCGGATTGGGCGCGCTACGCGCTGGGCGACTGCTTCTGCTTCCCGGAGGATTTCCTGATGGAGAGCATTCGCGCCAACGCGCGGCAGCGCCAGCAGACGTTCGACTGCCTGCGCGCAAATCCGATGGTCTGCGGCTTTAACGTGACCGGACTGCTCGACCACGCGAGCTGCGGCGAGGGCTTCTGGACGCTGTGGCGCGAATTCAAGCCCGGTCTGGCCGACGCGGTGCGCGAGGGCTTTGCACCGCTGCGGTGGGCGATTTTCGCCAATCGATGCGCCTATTCGCAAACGCCCGTTCACATCGAGGCAATTCTTTCGAACGAGGACGTGCTCGCGCCGGGCCGCTATCGCGCCATGCTGCGCATTCGGGGCAAAAACGGAATCGTATGGGAGCGGGCGCTCGACGCGGTTCTGCCCGAATCGGGCTATGGCGGTCTTCCGCCGCTGGCCGTTCCGGTATTCGACGAATGGATTTCCTTTGACGAGCCGGGCGACTATGAAATCGGCGTTTCGCTCCTGGAGGGCGGCGCGGCGCTGGGCGGACGGGCGAAAATCAGCGTGCTGGCCGCGCCGAAGCGCATTGGCGAAGGCCCGCTGGTGGCCTATGCGGTCGGGCTGAATCCGTATACGGAGCAATGGCTGAGCGACCGCGGCGTGATGCTGACCTCGACCTATCGGGCGAAATTCTGCGCGCCGATTCTGATTGGCCGCGAGGTGCAGCCCGGCGAATGGCGCGCGATTTACGAGCTGGTTGCCGCGGGCTGCAGCGCAATCTTCCTGCGGCCGGAGGTTTTCGCCTCGCGGGAGCATTTCGCGGCGGTTCTGCCGCTGGACAATCCCGGCAATTGCCTGTATTATCGCGGCTGGCTGTATCATCTGGACAATGTATTCAAGACCCATCCCGCATTCGCCGGGCTGGGAACGCCGGGGCTTCTGGAGAGCGAGTACTTCGGCCCTGTGTATCCGAAATACATGTTCGAGGGCATTCAGGCGCCGGAGCTCGCGCTGTGCGTGGCGCTCGGCGGAGGCCAGATGCGGCCGAGCGGCTATGCCTCGGGCCTGACGCTGGGCGAATTCCGGTTCGGGCGGGGCAAAATCATATTAAGCTGCTTCGAGATCGAGCAGAATCTCGGCGCGCACCCGACGGCGGATCTGCTGCTTGCCAATCTGCTGACCGCATACCATTGCAAGGGCGCGCTGGACGCGCCGGACCCGGCCGTTTTATCGCGGCTGGACTCTCTCCCCACCGCATGAGCATCAAGGAAGGAAAGGATCGGTGAATCCCATGGCAAAAACGCCGAAGAGAAGGACGCTGCGCGCCGCGCTGAAGCACTTGAGGGCGGAAATCCAGCTCCACCCGTATCTGTATCTGATGGTTCTGCCCGCGATGATCTGGTTTCTGCTGTTCTGCTATCTGCCGATGGGCGGCATCGTGATGGCGTTTCAGGATTTCCGGCCGACGCGCGGATTCTTCCACAGCAAATGGGTGGGGCTGAAGCATTTCCGGCTGCTGTTTGAGAATTCGCAATTCTGGCGCGCATTTTCCAACACGCTGATCATCAGCGCGCTGAAGCTGCTGTTCGGCTTCGCTTCGCCCATACTGCTGGCGCTGCTGCTGAACGAAATCTTCAATGTGCGGCTGAAAAAGGTGCTGCAGACGGTATTGTATCTTCCGCATTTCCTGTCGTGGGCGATCATGGCGGGCATTCTGACCAACCTGCTCGGCTCGGACGGCACGGTCAACCAGCTGATTCGCCTGTTCGGCGGAACGCCCACGAACGTCATGGCCAATCCGGACGCATTCCGGCCGTTTCTGGTGATCACGCACGTGCTGAAGACGATGGGCTGGGGCAGCATCATTTACATTGCGGCCATCACCGGCATCAACCCCTCCTATTACGAGGCGGCGGTCATCGACGGCGCGGGCCGGTTCTATCAGGCGCTTTACATCACGCTGCCCTGCATTCTCCCCACGGTCACGATCATGTTCATCCTGTCGGTCGGCGGGTTGGTCAACGCGGGCTTTGATCAGATCTTCGTGCTCTACAATCCCACGGTGCTGCCGGTCAGTGACATCATCGACACGCTGGTCTTCCGCGCGGGCCTGCAGGAGGCGAAGCATTCCTATGCGGCGGCGGCCGGACTGTTCAAATCCGTAATCGGCTGCGCGCTGGTGCTGATCACCAACCGCGTGGCGAAGGCGGCCGGCGGCGAAAGTCTGTTCTGAGCGAGAGGAGGAAGCAAGATGCTGCACAAGCACAGCAAGGCGTTTAACGCGTTTCTGTTTCTGTTGTTCGCGTGTCTCACGATCACGATGCTCTATCCGGTGTGGGAGGTGTTCGTCGGGAGCTTCATGTCGCTGGGCAATTATGCCAAGCTGCCGGTAAAGCTGTTCCCGATCGACCCGAATCTGGATGCATATCGATCGCTGTTTGCCGAAAAGAACCTGATTACGCCCCTGATGAACACGCTGTTTGCCACGATTGTGGGCACCGGGCTTTCGCTGGTGGTCACCTCGTGCGCGGCATACGCGCTGTCGCGGCGCTATCTCTACGGCCGGCGCGTGCTGTTGCGGATCATACTGGGCACGATGCTGTTCAGCGGCGGCCTGATGCCCACCTACATGGTCTGCAAGGAGCTGGGGATCACGAACACGCGCTGGGCGCTGGTGCTGGTGCCGATGGTTTCGGCGTACAACATATTCGTCATGCGCTCGTTCTTCGCGGGCATTCCGGACGCGCTGGAGGAATCCGCGCGCATCGACGGCGCAAACGACATGGTGATTTTCCTGAAGATCATGATTCCGCTGTCCATGCCGATCATCGCCTGCATGATTCTGTTCATCGGCGTGGGCTACTGGAACGATCTGTACACCTGCATCTATTACATTACCGATGAAAGCAAAAACGTATTGCAGGTGGAGCTGTACCGCATGATCTCGGATTCGGGCAACACCGGCTCCGCGAGCTCCGCCATGAACAGCGCAAGCGGCATACTTTCGGCCTCGGTCGCGCCGAAGATTCAGCGCATGGCCTGCGTGGTCGTCTGCACGGTGCCGATTCTGTGCATCTATCCGTTCCTGCAGCGCTATTTCGTTACGGGCATCATGATTGGCTCCATCAAGGAATAGGCGCTTAAAATCCAGATGGAAAGGAGGCAATACGCGGTTTCCCCTCATTTCCCCCCACGCAATCAACGCTTATCAGGAGGATTGAAAAGAATGAAAAAGCTGGCGAGTCTGCTTCTGGCGCTCTGCGTCGTTCTCTCGTTCTCTTCCGTTCTGGCGGAGGAAAAGACCGTTCTGGAATGGTTCATGTACGACCACTACTCCAATGAAATCTGGCAGGCCGACCCGATCATGCAGTACGCGCAGGATCAGACCGGCATCGTTGTAAACGTCAATTCCGCGCCGTGGGGCGAGTGCGACGCGAAGCTGAATCTGATGCTGGCCAACGGCGAGCTTCCGGACGTTTACATGAATTTCTGGTATCCCTGGACGGAGAATTTCAGCTATCTGGTCGAGGACGGCGAGATCGTTGAAATCACCGACATGCTGGACAATTACCCGAATCTGAAGGCCTATATCTATGGCGAGGAATCCTTCCGGCAGCTGTTCGTGATCGACGAGGACGGAAAAGAGCACATCTACGGCGTGCCGCGCTATTACCCGAGCTGCGCCAATTACAATATCGCCATTCGCACCGACCTTTTGAAGAAGTACAACCTGGAAATCCCCACCACGTGGGACGAGCTGCACGACGCGCTGGCCACGATCTGCGCCGCGGAGGACGTCGCGGGCCTTACGTTCGTCGGCTCCAGCTGGCTGCAGGCGCTCGACGCACCGTGGACGAACTGCAACTGCTACGCCAAGCTCGACGACGGCACCTGGACCTACGAGGAGGCCACCGAGGGCTATCGCGATTTCCTCGCCTATTTCGCCAAATGGTATGAGGAGGGCCTGATCGACCCCGACATGCTGCTGGCGCAGAGCAGTCTGCACATCGAAAAGATGGCCGCGGGCAAGTGCGTCGCGTCCATTCAGCAGTGGAACCCCGATTTCGTCTCCCAGTACCGCCAGCCGCTTCAGGAAATGGGCGCGGAGATCGCGCTGATTCCGTATCTGGTCGGGCCGGAGGGCACGAATGATTTCGGCGGCACGGGCGCGGCGGTGAAGGCCGGCTCCGGCTCGTGGCTCGGCTGGCAGCTGATCAATGCGCGCACCGGCAACGCCGAAAAGGTATTGGAATTCTATGATTTCCTGCTGGCGAACGACGGCATTCTCACCCGCAAGGGCGTGGAGGGCGTGCACTACAAGGTCAATCCCGACGGCACCACCACCTGGCTGGACGCGTATTACGAGGAGCTCGAGCGCCCGAACAGCTGGAGCTTCAAATACGATACCACCGGCCCGCGCTTCTTCATCGATTATCTGAATGAAGAGGTCGGCCGCCTGTCCCCACTGTGCGAAAACGCCGACCTGATCAACGAGGGCTGGGCCAAGGTGCTCGCCGCGCAGCTCGTTCGCGCGCCCTACACCTACCAGTTCAACAGCGAAAACAGCATCAATTACTCCTCGGCCGTCAGCACCGTCGTCAGCGAATGGCGCGACGCGTTCCTGACCGGCAAGAAGAGCACCGAAACCGATTGGGACGCCTATATCGCCGCTCTGAACGATGCGGGCGCTTCCAAGATCATGGCCGACCTGACCGAATGGATGGCCGCGCACGAATAAACCGGCGCTTCGGCCTCCGCGCGCATTGCTGCGGAGGCCGCTTTTCCTGCGGCAGAAAACTGCGCTCTGCCGGCTGCATTGCAACCTTATTTAGGAGGACTCTTTCATGAATCGGATTACGCCCACCGAAACGCTTCAGTGCGGTTGGAGGCTCATTCACGATCCCGACAATCGGGGCAAGGACGAAAAATGGTTCCTCGGCATTCCCGAGTGCGGCGCCGTTTCGGCGGAGGTGCCGTCCTTTGTGCATCAGTACCTGCCCGACTGCCATGGAATCGCCTGGTATCAGCGCGATTTCAGGACCGGGCTGCGGCCGGACGACGCGCATTCGGCGTTTCTCCGGTTCGAAATGGCCGATTTTCTCTGCGAGGTCTGGCTGAACGGCGCGCGTCTCGGCACGCATCGGGGCACGGAGAACCCGTTTTCGTTCGATGTGACCGGCAAACTGAATCCGTATGGCGAAAACCGGCTGGTCGTGCGCGTGTCCAAGCCCTACACCGAGGACGTGGACGGCTATTCCTTCCTCGAAATTCCCCATCGCAATCAGATGCCGAGCGGCATTCTGCCCGGCACCTGCTATGATTCCTACGGCATTCACGGCGCGGTGACACTCGCGCTGCTGCCGAAGGCGCGCATTTGCGATCTGTATCTGACCGGCAATGTGCAGACGGAATCGATCGACGCGGTGCTGACGCTCGCAAATGATTCTGCCGAGTCCATTCCCGTTCGGCTCGATCTGCTGGCGGCGGAGGCGCGCACCGGCATCGCCCGTGCGAGCGACGAATCGCATCTGCTGCTGCTGCCGGGCGAAACGGTGCTGCGCCGGTCGCTGCCGATTGCCGAAATGCGGCTTTGGGATTTGGACGACCCGTTCCTGTATGCCGTTTCGGCGGAGCTTTCCGCGGGCGGCGCGAGCCACGCGGTGAGCAAGCGCTGCGGCTTCCGCACGTTCCTCGTGGGCACGGACGGCTATTTCTATTTAAACGGCCGCCGCATCTTCCTGCGCTGCTCGCACACGGGCAACTGCATGCCGGAATCGACCTGGATGCTCTCGCGCGACCATTCGCTGATTCGCAAGGATTTCGCGATGGCGAAGTCGGTCGGCATGAACATGGTGCGCTTCATTTCCGGAACGGCGCTGCCGGAGCAGCTCGATCTGTGCGACGAGCTGGGCCTGATGGTCTATGAGGAACCGGTTTCCAGCTGGCTGCAGGGCGATTCGCCGCGCGCGCGCGAAATTTACCACCACGATCTGCTGACGATGATCCGCCGCGACCGCAGCCATGCGTGCGTTACCATTTGGGGTCTGCTGAATGAAACGGTGAGCGCGCCGCCCTACGGCGACTGCTGCATCATCGCGCGCGAATCGATCCCCGAGGTGCGCGCTTTGGACGAGACGCGCCTGCTTTTGTACAGCAGCGGGCGATTCGATCATGATCGGTCGGTCGGCTCGGTGTGCAATCCGCATTCGCACCGCTGGGAATGCCTGTGGGACGGCGAAAGCGAAGGCGGCGGCATTCAGCCGCTGATTCCCGGCGAGCCCGGCCCGACGCGCCGCTATCTCGGCGACAAGCACTTCTACCCGCGCCTTCCGCACTCGCATTCGGACATCGCGTATTTCCGCGCGCTCGGTTCGGACACGAAGCGGCCGTTTTTCCTGTCCGAATACGGCGTGGGCAGCCTGTTCGACGTGATCTGGCTTTCGCGGAAGCTGGAGCAAATGCATTCCGATCCGCGCTATCCGGACGTAAAGATGATCCACGCCATGGCCGAAAGCTTCCTTTCCGACCTGAAGGAATACGGCTTTGACCGCGAATACGCGTTCCCGATCGACATCATGCGCGAAAGCCACCGCTTGCACAACCGGCACCGCGAAATCGGCTTCGACATTTTCCGCTCGAACCCGTATTGCAATGGCGTAAGTCTCACGGGCCTGCTGGATCATTCGATCTGCGGCGAGGGGCTTTGGACGCTGCTGCGCGAATGGAAATGCGGCATTGCGGACACGCTGCAGGACGGCTTCGCGCCGCTGAGGTGGTGCCTGTTCCTGAGCGAAATGCATCTGACCTCCGGCCGGCCGTTTACGATCGAGGGCGTACTGGCCAACGAGGACGTGCTCGAGGCGCGCTCGTATCCGATCGGCGTTAAAATCGTCGGCCGCGAGGGCATTGTCTGGGAGGAAACGCTGCGTCTGGACGTTCGTCCGGAGGATCTGAAGGGGCTGGCCGTGCCGGCATTCAAGCGCGAACTGGCGCTTGCGCTGCCGGAGGGCGAATACACGCTGCGCGCCGAGCTGCTGGAAGGCGCTGCGGCGGCGGGTGGACGGCTGAGCTTCCATGTTTCGGAGGATGCGCGCTCCTGCGCGGCAGTCAATCGCATCGCAGGCATTTGCATCGGCGCAAACGCCGAATCGTTCCTCGCGCGCAAGGGCGTGGCCGTGCTTCCGGCCGATCCGGCAAACGGCGAGCGGCTCGTGCTGGTGGGCGACATTCCGGAGGAGGAGAAGGAATCGGCCTGGAAGACGATTCGCGCGCTTCTAGACGCGGGGGCGACGGTCGTTCTCGGCTCGCGATTTGCGATGGCGAAGGGCGACGACTGGACGGCATACGCGCCGATTCCGATTCAGAGCTTCCCGGCGCAGCGCGGGCCGACGGACTGGCTGTACCACAAGGAATACCTCGCCAAGCGCAATCACCCGTATTTCAGCGGCCTGCCGACCGGCATGATGAGCTGGGACTACTATCGCTATCTCATTCGCGGCGCGTATTTCCGCTCGGACGAGAAGGCCGAAGACGTAGCGTCGATCTGCTTCGGCGTGGGCGAGCACGCGCCGAGCGGCTATCAGGGCGGCATGGAGCTGTGCGCATATGCCGTCGGCCGCGGGCGACTGGTGCTGAATGCGTATGCGCTGCTGGAGAACCTGAATCAGAATCCGGCCGCAGACCGGCTGCTGCTAAACATCCTGAACGCCGAATCCGCGCGCCTGAAGCAGGCCTGACTTTCCCACGAGAAGGCAGGGCGTTTCGCCGTTCCCGTCTGACAATGCGACGGGCGGCAGGGCGTTTCACCGTTCCCGCCCGACATAATTTGCGGGCACGGGAGGTTCTCTCGTACCCGTTTTTTGATTTACCGGCATGCCAAAAGCGCCTCGGGGTCGCATGACCCCGAGGCGCTCGATTTGGATTTTAGTAGGCTTCGTGAATTTCGATCTCGCTGTAGCGGCGCATGCCGGTACCGGCGGGAATCTGCTTGCCGATGATGACGTTCTCCTTCAGGCCCAGCAGCGGGTCGACCTTGCCCTTGATGGCGGCTTCGGTCAGCACGCGCGTGGTTTCCTGGAACGACGCGGCGGACAGGAACGATTCGGTGGCCAGCGCGGCCTTCGTGATGCCCAGCAGCGTGCGCTTCGCCTTCGCGGGAACCTTGCCCTGCTCGATCGCATGGCGGTTCGCCTGGTTGAAGCGGAAGATATCCACCAGCGAGCCCGGCAGCAGGTCGGTATCGTTGGCTTCCTCGATCTTGACCTTGCGCAGCATCTGGCGCACGATGACCTCGATATGCTTATCGGCAATCTCAACGCCCTGGCGGCGATAGGTGGACTGGACTTCCTTGACGATGTAGTCCTGAACCGCCTTTACGCCCAGAATGCGCAGCAGGTCGTGCGGGTTGATGGAGCCCTCGATCATCTCGTCGCCGGCGGCAACCGTGTCGCCGTCCTCGACGCGCAGCTTCGAGCCATAGTTGATCGGATATTCGCGGGTTTCGGCCTCTTCGCCCTTGCCCTGCGACTGGATCACGATCTTCTTTCTCTTCTTCGAATCGGTCACGATATGCACCACGCCGGAGATCTCCGCCAGCGTCGCTTCGCGCTTCGGCTTACGGGCCTCGAACAGCTCCTCGACGCGCGGAAGACCCTGCGTGATATCCTCGCCGGTGGCGACGCCGCCGGTATGGAACGTACGCATCGTCAGCTGCGTGCCCGGTTCGCCGATCGACTGCGCCGCGATGATGCCGACCGCCTCGCCGACGTCGACGAGATTGCCGTTGGTCATGTTCGCGCCGTAGCACTTCGCGCACACGCCGATGCTGGACTGGCAGGTCAGC
This sequence comes from uncultured Clostridia bacterium, assembly GCA_934663595.1. Lineage (GTDB taxonomy): Bacteria > Bacillota > Clostridia > Christensenellales > Aristaeellaceae > Faecivicinus. Next base: position 33,266 of record CAKUKM010000020.1, read on the forward strand.
ACCGTGCGGATCGTGACCTCGGTGATGCCCGCGTCCACGATTCTCTTCGCCAAATCGTGCGTGATCAGCTCGTTGGTTTCCACAATCGTCTCGCCGGTCGCGGGATCGATCACGTCCTCCGCCGCAACGCGGCCGGAGATGCGGTCCTCGAGACCTTCGATGATATCGCCCGGAACGCCGATGTCCGAGACCTTCAGGCCGCGCACCGGTTCGCCGCGCTCCGCGAAGCAGTCGACCTCGCGAATGATGTTCTCCTGCGAAACGTCGACCAGACGGCGGGTCATATAGCCCGAGTCGGCCGTCTTCATCGCGGTATCGGCCAGCGATTTGCGCGAGCCGTGCGACGACAGGAAGAACTCCAGAACGGAAAGGCCTTCGCGGAAGTTCGACTTGATCGGCAGCTCGATGATCTTGCCGGTCGGCGAAGCCATCAGGCCGCGCATGCCGGAAAGCTGGCGGATCTGGTTGATCGAACCGCGCGCGCCGGAGTCGGCCATCATGTTGATCGGGTTGAAGGTTTCCAGCGTCGCCAGCACCTGCTTGGTCACGTCGTTCGTCGCGGTCTCCCAAATGGAGATGACCTTGCTGTAGCGCTCGTTTTCGCTCATCAGGCCGCGCTTGAACATGCGCTCGATGTTGTGCACCTGCGTCTCCGCGCCTTCAAGGATTTCCTTCTTGCTGTCCGGCACGATGATATCGGCGACCGATACCGTCAGCGCCGCGCGCGTGGAGAACTTATAGCCCAGGGCCTTGATATCGTCCAGCATCGTGGCCGTGCGGGTCACGCCGTGCGCGCGATAGCAGCTGTCGACGATCTTGCCCAGCTGCTTCTTGCCGACGACCTGATCGATCTCGAGCTTGAACATATCGTCGATCGTTTCGCGCTTCTGCCAGCCCATATCCTGCGGGATCGCCTGGTTGAAGATCACGCGGCCGATCGTGGTATCGACGATGCGCGTATGCTCCACGCCGTCGATTTCCTTGGTCATGCGGATGTGGCACGGCGCTTCCAGCGCAAGTTCGCCGGTCGAATACGCCATCAGCGCCTCGTCCACGTCGGTAAAGTATTTGCCCGTTCCGGCGAGTCCCTCGTGAATCATGGTCAGGTAATAGCAGCCCAGAACCATGTCCTGCGTCGGGCAGATAACCGGCTTACCATCGGACGGCTTCAAAATGTTGTTCGCCGCCAGCATCAGGAAGCGGGCCTCGGCCTGCGCCTCCATCGAAAGCGGGACGTGAACGGCCATCTGGTCGCCGTCGAAGTCCGCGTTGAATGCGGTACAGCACAGCGGATGCAGCTTCAGCGCCTTGCCCTCGACCAGCACCGGCTCGAACGCCTGAATGCCCAGGCGATGCAGCGTCGGCGCGCGGTTCAACATGACCGGATGATCCTTGATCACGCTCTCCAGAACGTCCCAGACCTCGGGGCTGAGGCGCTCGACGGCGCGCTTGGCCTTCTTGACATTGTTGTTGGAAGCGTCCATTTCGACCAGCTTCTGAATGACAAAGGGCTTGAACAGCTCCAGCGCCATCTCCTTCGGCAGGCCGCACTGATACAGCTTCAGGCTCGGGCCGACGACGATAACCGAACGGCCCGAATAGTCGACGCGCTTGCCCAGCAGGTTCTGGCGGAAGCGGCCCTGCTTGCCGCGCAGGGAATCGGACAGGCTCTTCAGCGTCCGTCCGCCCGCGCCGGTGACCGGGCGGCCGCGGCGGCCGTTGTCGATCAGCGCGTCCACGGATTCCTGCAGCATGCGCTTTTCATTGCGCACGATGATTTCCGGCGCGTGCATTTCCAGCATGCGCTTCAGGCGATTGTTGCGGTTGATGACGCGGCGATACAGGTCGTTCAGGTCGGACGTGGCGAAGCGGCCGCCGTCGAGCTGAACCATCGGGCGAAGCTCCGGGGGAATGACCGGAATGACGTCCAGGACCATCCATTCGGGCTTGTTGCCGCTCTTGCGGAACGCCTCGACAACCTCCAGGCGCTTGATGATCCGCTGGCGCTTCTGGCCCTCGCTGTCGCGCTTGGAATCGATTGCGCTCAGCTTTTCCATTTCGTCGTGGAGTTCCTTGCTCAGCGCGTCCAGATCGATCGACTGCAGCATTTCGCGAACCGCCTCGGCGCCGATGCCCACGCGGAAATCGAAGCCTTCTTCGGACGCGCGCTTTTTCACGTCCTGATACTCGCTCTCGGTCAGGATTTTATATTTTTCCAGGCGCGATACCGCGGTATCGCCCGGATCGAGCACGATATAATTCACGAAATACAGCACCTGCTCCAGCGAACGGGGGCTGATGTTCAGAAGCGTGCCCATGCGGGACGGAATGCCCTTGAAATACCAGATATGGGATACCGGCGCGGCGAGCTCGATATGGCCCATGCGCTCGCGGCGCACCTTCGCCTTCGTGACCTCGACGCCGCACTTGTCGCACACCACGCCCTTGAAGCGCGTGCGCTTGTACTTGCCGCAGTTGCATTCCCAGTCCTTCGTAGGCCCGAAAATGCGCTCGCAGTACAGACCGTCGCGCTCCGGCTTGAGCGTGCGGTAGTTGATCGTCTCCGCCTTCAGCACCTCGCCGTGCGACCACTGGCGGATCTGCTCCGGCGACGCAAGACCGATGCGAATGGAATCCATTTTCGTCAATTCAAACAAGGAGCTCTCTCCTTTCTCACTCTCGGCGCGCGGCCCTCGCGGGCCGCGCTATTTACGTCTGCAATCAGAAATCGTCGTCCAGGCTCGGATCGTCGCCCAGATCCATCTCGTCGAAGTCGAACCGCTCTTCCTCCGGCACGACCTCTTCCTCTTCGACCAGCGCCTCCGGCGTGACCTTCGGCACGAGCTCGTCCTTGAATTCGCTGTCGGTGGCGTAGATATCGTCCTCCAGCTCGCGAATCTCGATCTCGTTCTGATTTTCGTCCAGCACGCGGACGTCCAGCGCCAGCGACTGAAGCTCCTTGAGCAGAACCTTAAACGATTCCGGCACGCCCGGGTTCGGGATGTTCATGCCCTTTACGATCGCCTCGTAGGTCTTGACGCGGCCGATCGTATCGTCGGACTTGACGGTCAGAATCTCCTGCAGCACGTGGCTCGCGCCGTAGGCCTCGAGCGCCCAGACTTCCATTTCGCCGAATCTCTGGCCGCCGAACTGCGCCTTGCCGCCGAGCGGCTGCTGCGTGATCAGGCTGTACGGGCCGGTCGAGCGCGCATGAATCTTGTCGTCGACCAGGTGATGCAGCTTGAGGTAATACATATAGCCCACGGTAACGGGGTTGTCGAAGCGGTCGCCGGTGCGGCCGTCGTACAGCCAGAGCTTGCCGGTGGGGTTGATGCCGATCTTGCTGAACTGAATGGTCGGTCTGCCCTTCTCGTCGTAGAGCGGGCCGTCCTCCTTCTCCGCCGCCATGCGCAGCATTTCGATGATGTCCTCATCGCGCGCACCGTCGAAGCACGGAGTGGCGACGCGCCAGCCCAGCGCCTTCGCCGCCAGGCCCAGATGCACCTCCAGAACCTGACCGATATTCATTCGAGACGGAACGCCCAGCGGATTCAGAACGATATCCAGCGGCGTGCCGTCGGCGAGGAACGGCATATCCTCTTCCGGAAGCACGCGGGACACAACGCCCTTGTTGCCGTGGCGGCCGGCCATCTTGTCGCCGACCTGAATCTTTCTCTTCTGCGCGATATACACGCGAACCATCTGATTGACGCCCGGGGCGAGCTCGTCGCGATTCTCGCGGGTGAAGATCTTCACATCCACGATGATGCCGAATTCGCCGTGCGGCACGCGCAGCGACGTATCGCGCACCTCGCGCGCCTTGTCGCCAAAGATGGCGCGCAGCAGGCGCTCCTCGGCCGTGAGCTCGGTTTCGCCCTTCGGCGTGACCTTGCCGACGAGGATATCGTTTGCGCGCACCTCCGCGCCGATGCGGATGATGCCGCGCTCGTCCAGATCGCGCAGCGTGTCGTCGGAATTGCCGGGGATATCGCGGGTGATTTCCTCCGGCCCGAGCTTCGTGTCGCGCGCCTCGGACTCGTATTCCTCGATATGGATCGAGGTGTACATATCTTCCTTTACGAGGCGCTCAGACAGCAGAACCGCGTCCTCGTAGTTGTAGCCTTCCCAGGTCATGAAGCCAATCAGCGCGTTGCGGCCGAGCGAGATTTCGCCCTGATCCGTAGACGGGCCGTCCGCGATCGGCTGGCGCGCGCGCACCGCTTCGCCCTCCGACACGATCGGATGCTGGTTGATGCAGGTGCCCTGGTTGGAGCGCACGAACTTCTGCAGATGGTAGGGGTGATCCACGCCGTCGTTATCGCGAATGACGATTTCGTCGGCGGTCACGCGCCTGACCACGCCGTCCTCGCGCGCCAGCAGCACCACGCCGGAATCGCACGCGGCTTTGTATTCAATGCCGGTGCCGACGATCGGCGCTTCGGGAACGAGCAGCGGAACCGCCTGGCGCTGCATGTTCGAGCCCATCAGCGCGCGGTTTGCGTCGTCGTTCTCCAGGAACGGAATCATGCCGGTGGCGACGGAAATCAGCTGGCGGGGCGACACGTCGATATAATCGACCTTGCCGGCCTCGACCTCGATGATCTCGTCGCGGCGGCGCACGGTCACGCGATCGTGGACGAAATGCTTGTCCTCGGTCAGCGGCTCGTTCGCCTGCGCGATGATGTAGCGGTCCTCTTCATCGGCGGTCATGTAGTCGATTTCGTCGGTCACGCAGCCGGTTTCCCGGTCGATGCGGCGATAGGGCGCCTCGATGAAGCCGTATTCGTTGATGCGCGCATACGTGGCCAGCGAGCCGATCAGACCGATGTTCGGGCCTTCAGGCGTCTCGATCGGGCAGATGCGCGAATAGTGGGAATAGTGAACGTCTCGAACGGCGAACGACGCGCGCTCGCGGTTCAGGCCGCCCGGGCCCAGCGCGGACAGACGGCGCTTATGCGTCAGCTCCGCCAGCGGGTTCGGCTGATCCATGAACTGCGACAGCTGCGAGGAGCCGAAGAATTCCTTGATCGCCGCGGAAACGGGGCGGATATTGATCAGATCCTGGGGCTTGACCTTCTCCGGGTCCTGCGTCGCCATGCGCTCGCGCACGGTGCGCTCCAGGCGGGAAAGGCCCACGCGGATCTGGTTCTGCAGAAGCTCGCCCACGCTGCGCAGGCGGCGATTGCCCAGATGGTCGATGTCGTCGCATTCGCCGATGCCATAGAACAGGCCGAACTGATACGACACGGACGCGATGATATCGTCCCTCAGCACGTGCTTGGGCGAAAGCGCCTTACTCGCCTCGCGCAGCGCCTGATTCAGCGGCACGCCGTCCTTGCGCACGGTCTCGATCGCCGCAATCAGGCTCGGCAGATGCACGCGCTCATGGAAGGAAACGCAGCTCTCGTCGTACTGCTCGTACAGCTCCGGCGCGTAGCTCTGCATAAACGGCTTCAAATAGCCGAAATTGTTGCCGATGACGCGGAAGGTCTTGTCCTCCACCTGCACCAGCACCTCGTTGACGCCGGCGTTCTGGATATTCTCCGCCTGCTCGCGGGAGATCTCTTCGCCCGCCGTCGCGAGCACCTCGCCGGTATAGGGACTTACGACGTCCTCCGCCGCAACGCGGCCCGCGATGCGCAGCGACAATGCGAGCTTCTTGTTGTACTTATAGCGGCCGACATACGCAAGATCGTATCTCTTCGGATCAAACAGCAGCGCCTCGAAGAAATTCGTCGCGCTCTCGACGCTCAGCGGCTCGCCCGGACGGAGCTTTGCGTAAATCTCCGTCAGCGCCTGATCGCGGCGGTTGGCGTACCTCTCGGTGCCGTCCTGCTTGACCTGCGGCGTATCGCGCTTGATCGTCTCCTTCACGCGCTCGTCGGTGCCGAACTTTTCGAAGATTTCGTCGTCGGTCTGAATGTCCATCGCGCGCAGCAGCACCGTTACCGGCAGCTTTCTCGCGCGGTCGATGCGCGCAAACACCACGCCGTTGGTATCGGTTTCATACTCGATCCACGCGCCGCGGTTCGGAATCATCTGCGACGAATACAGCGCCATGCCGGTCTTGTCGATCGCCTTGGAATAGTAAACGCCCGGCGAACGCACCAGCTGCGATACGACGACGCGCTCCGCGCCGTTGATGATAAACGTGCCGTGCTCGGTCATCAGCGGGAAATCGCCCATGAAGACCTTGGATTCCTTGACCTCGTGGGTCTCGCGGTTGGTCAGACGCACCGTTACATACAGGGAGGCCGCGAACGTCGTGTCGCGCTCCTTGCACTTCTCCACCGTGTACTTCGGCGTCTCGTCCAGCGAATAATCCACGAACTCGAGGTACATATTCTTGCTGAAGTCCTCGATCGGGGACGCGTCCGCAAGCGCTTCGCGCAGGCCGTCCTTCAGGAAGCTCCGGTAGGAATTCTTCTGAACCTCAATCAGATCGGGTACTGCCAGCGCCTCTTCAATGCGGGCAAAACTCATTCGCGTGCGCTTGCCCATTTGCACCGGATGAACCATACCTTCAAT
>CAKUKM010000021.1 GCA_934663595.1 uncultured Clostridia bacterium
TCGGCGTTCCACAGCATCTCGCCGGCCATCGCCACGGGATACCACAGCGCCTCTTCAAACATCGCGTCCTCCACCAGGAAGGTCACGTCCGTTCGGCCGCCGCAGCCGTCTGCGAACTGCTTGAGTATCCTGCGGCAGTAATCGGCGTTGTTCATCCAGTCGCAGCCCACGAAATGCCAGAAGCGGCGCTTTTCCTCCGTGCGCTTTTTGCGGAACGCCTCGCTGGCGCAGCCCAGCACGAACGGGCCGGTCTTGTATTCGAAATGCGTCCAGTCCAGCCAGACCATGCCCTTGAGCACCGCGCCGCAGCCGCCGGCCGCGCGCTGATGAATCATCTGATCGGTAAACGCCATGGCCTTGTCGAAGTCGCCCACGTCGCCGGAGGAATAGGAATACGGGAACGCGCCGCAATCCTCCCAGATGATCTCCACCCGAGGATCGGTCTGAGCAATGGTGTCCATGCGATGATTGACGGACGTGGCGTGCAGGCCGAACTGAATGCGCAGACCGGGATAGAGCTTCAGCAGCTCGCCGGAGATGTAATTGACCCATTTGACGGCCTCTTCGGCGATGATCTTGCCGTCCTTCATGTCGTCGTGCGTTTCGGTAAAGGTCTGGAAGTAAATGCCGTCGCCGCCCATGGAGGCGTATTTGTCGCGATATTCGGCGAGGATGATGTCCTTCCAGCGTTCCATTTCGCCGGGAGTGGAAAGATCAATGTCCACGCCCCAGGCCCACGAAAAGCCCCAGATTACGTCAATGCCGTTGTGATGCGCGTATTCCACAAACGCCTTGCCGTTGACCGGCGGATGATCGTTCCAGACGATGATTTCGTTCATCCGCAGCTTCAGCATGTTGTCCAGGAATTTGCGGTAATCGTAAATCACGTGGCCCCAGCACCAGATGCCGCGCTTTGCGATCTTCGGCGAGCGGGTCACGTCGATCTCCGGCAGGCGCATCGCGCGCGGCTCGCCGCATTTGGCGTCCATCAGGCGATAGATGTACATGTTCGGCAGGCGGAAGAAATCGTAATCCGCCTCCGGCAGATACTGATACAGAAAATCGATGCAGCCGTACAGAAGGCCGCGCGGATCTGCGCCCGCGATCACGACCAGCTGCCTTCCCTCGCGCCCGGGGCGATCCATCACCTTCAGGCGATAGCCCTGCGCGGGCAGCTCCTGCGCGCCCAGCAGCGCGGCGATCTGGGAATTGGAATTCGAAAGACCGATCAGGATCACGCTGCCGTCCTCCGGCATTTCGCTCGCCGGGCGAACCTCCAGCGTGTATTCGGTAATGTAGGTCGAAAGCCCCTCGGACAGCAGCTCCAGCGCGCGCAGCTCCGCCGCGTCGGCGGTTCCATACGCGATGGCCCAGCGCTCGCTTACGGGAATTGCCTTTTTCTCAAACATATGAGCTCTCCTTTTGCGGATACCGCGTTTTTTTCAGTCCAGCGCGCTGACGAAGCGGCGGGTAATGTCGCGCGGCCGGGTGATCGCCGTGCCCACGACGCAGGCAAATACGCCCTGCGCCATCGCCGTCTTCAGCTCCTCCGGCGACCAGATGCCGCCCTCGCCGATCGTCGGGATTTTCAGCGTCTGCGCCAGGCGATGCATCAATTCAAAATCCGGAAGCTTTTGCCCGCGCGTTTCCTCCGTATAGCCGGCCAGCGTGGTGCTCACGAGATCAAAGCCCAGCCGCTCGGCGTTTACGCCCTCTTCAAAGGTGGCCACGTCCGCCATGAACATCTGGTCGGGATATTTTTTCCGCAGCCGGGGGAAGAGGGTGTCGATGGTTTCGCCGTTCGGCCGCATGCGCCGCGTCGCGTCCATGGCGATGATCTCGCAGCCCGTCGCGTGCAGCGCGTCGACCTCCGCCTCCGTGGGCGTAATGTATACGTCGCAGCCGGGGAACGTCCTTTTGGTCAGGCCGATTACAGGGAGATCCACGGTTTCGCGAATGGCGAGAATGTCCACGGGCGTATTTGCGCGAATGCCGCGCGCCCCGCCCTGCATCGCCGCCAGCGCCATGCGGCTCATGATCATGGAGCTGTAGAGCGGCTCGCTCTCCAGCGCCTGACAGGAGACGATCAATCCGCCCTGAATCCCGGACAGGGTTTTTTCTTTTTGACTCAATCTGCTCATCTTGCCCATCCTTTCATGGACTATTATACCAGTAATATTGCAAAAAGCAAGGGTTTTGAGGAAATTTTTTTCATTAAGAAGACAAAAAAAGAAATCTCACCCGGAAATAGGCGAGATTTTCAACGCCGGCAAACCGCAAAAGGGAGAGCTCGAGAGGGCGAGGTCCTCTCGAACTTTCAATCGTATCCGGCGACATGCGCGGCGGGGGAGCTTGCTCCCCCGTCCACAAATTAGTAGAGTTTATCGGATACCGCATCCGCCGTGGCGGTTCGGTTCGCCATGGAGGTTTCTCTTGTGCGCTTGAAGTATTCCACATACAGCAGATCCAGCAGGAACAGCTGCGACATTTTTACCGACATCGAGCCACCCTGCATCGGGCCCTCGTTCGCGCCGCACAGCAGCTGCAGATCGCATACCGCGCTCAGCGGCGAGCGGGTGAAATGCGTAATTCCAATGATCTTTGCGCCGCCTGCGCGCGCGCGGTTGACCGCCTCCAGCGTGTCCTTCGTCGCGCCGGAATAGGAAAAGGCGATCGCGAGATCCTCCGGCCCCAGGAGCGCCGCGCTCATGACCTGCAGATGCGTGTCCTCCACCATGTGCACCTTGCCGGTGATGCGCATGAAGCGGCTCTGCGCCTCCATGGCCGTGACCATCGAGCCGCCCACGCCGAAGAAGTGAATGCTCCTTGCGTCGATCATCCATTTCACGGCGGTGTCGATATCCTCCAGGCGAATCAGGCGATAGGTCTCGTTGAGCGCGCAGACGTTCGTGGAGAGCACCTTCTGAACCACAGTGCCCAGATCGTCCTGAAAGCCCACGATGCCCGTCATCTGCGTGGCGGCTGCGTCCTCCGAGCCGGTGGCCAGCGCCTGCGCGAGCGCCATTTTGAAATCCTGATAGCCCTTTTTGTCCAGCGCGCGGCAGAAGCGGTATACGCTCGTGTCGCCCACGCCGCACGCGTCCGCGAGCCCGGTGATGGACATGTAAACGACCTGATCCGGCCGCTCGAGCACTACGTCCGCGACCTGCCGCTCGACGCGGGTGAATTTGCCGTAGCGCGCGTGGATTTCCTGCAGAATGTTGTTCGTCATACGCTTGCCTCCAGAGCCTGCTTCGCCAATGTGAACGCGCCGTACATGCCGGCGCGGTTTCCGAGCTGCGCGCCCGCGATCTGAACGCCGCGATAGCTTTGCATGATGCGCGGCATAAGCAGCGCGCGAATCTGCTGCAAAACGGCGCTCTGGCTCATTACGCCGCCGCCCAGCACGATCAGCGACGGGTTGAACGTGTGCACGAGGCTTACGAGGCCGTAGACGATTTCGAGTTCCCAATCGGCCACGATCTGCGCAAGCTCCGGCGAATCCGGCAGGCGTTCAAACAGCTCGCGGCCGTTTTTCAAATCCGGAAACGCCGCCCGCGCATTGCGCAGCAGCGCGGACATGGAGGCGTATTGCTCATAGCAGCCGCGCTGGCCGCAGGCGCAGGGCAGGCCGTCCGGGTGAACGAGAATGTGCCCCATTTCGCCGGCGACGCCGTCCGCGCCGCCATAGACGCGCCCGCCGACGACGATCGCGCCGCCGACGCCCGTGCCGTAGGTCAGGCACAGGAAATCGGAATGCCCTCTTCCCGCGCCGAAGCCGGCCTCGCCCAGCGCGGCGGCGTTGACGTCGTTTTCCACGGCGACCGGCACATGGGCGTGCGCGCGCAGAATGTCGGCCACGGGCGTTCCCGTGAAATGGGGAACGTTGTCGTTGGCAAATACGATGCGGCCGGTTCGCGAATCCACCTGGCCGGTCGTCGACACGCCGAGCGCCGAATAGCCCGCATAGCCGTCGATCACGCTTTTTACGTTTTCCATCAGCCGCGGGCCGCCGGATCTGGCCTGCGAGGGGGTTTCCTTTTCCATTGAGATGCGTCCGTCGTCTTCAAACAGAGCGGATTTGATCGCGGTTCCGCCGACGTCCAGCGCCAGTATGCTCATTGCGCAGCCTCCATTGTGTGTAATTGCTCATTCCATTATAACGAGAATTCAGGCCGCAGGCAAGTTATTTATTGAAATCTACCTGGCCTCCTCCCGGGCGAGCTGGCGGAGCAGCGCGCGATCGGTGATCAGGCGGCCGGTGTCCCGGCGGAGGTAGAGGCTGGCGCGGCCGGCGCGCAGCGTGCGCAGCAATGCGGATTTTGGAGTGGATGCGTCGATCAGGTAAAGCTGCGCGGGCTGCGGCGCAGCGAGCGGCTGCATGCGCGCAAGAATCGCCTGCACCGCGCCGTCGGCCAGCGTTTCGCGCTCCCGGGGCAGGACGGCAATCAGGAAAATCGCCGTAAGGGCGAGCGACAGATTCAGCTGGCCGAAGCGTATCCAGCCGCTGACGGCGAGCGCAATCAGCCCCGCGGCGACGGCAATTCCCGAAGCGGTCAGCGCCGCGAGCGCGTTTTTGCGCGAAAGCCGCCCGCTGAGCAGCGCCCATGCGATGCGCCCGCCGTCCAGCGGCAGCGCCGGAAGCAGGTTAAACAGCAAAAGCAGGCAATTGACGCGCAGGCCGATCGCCGCGATTTCCGGGGAAAGCCAGTTCATCTGGCATGCGGCGCACAGCAGCAATACCAGAATTAAATTGGCCGCCGGCCCTGCGGCGGCGACGCCGGCGACGCACCCGGGGGAGAGCTCGTACAGCTTCTCGATCGTCGCCAGCGCGCCGAACGGCGTGAATCGCAGCTCGGACACGTTTGCCCGCGCGATTTTCGCCGCGATCAGATGGCCCGATTCGTGCGCGGCCAGCGAAAGCAGCAGCGCCAGCGCCTCGCGATTCATGCCGAAGCGCCGGGCGAGCAGGGGCAGCAGCAGGAGGACCGCGTCGATTCGGCATTTGCATTTGCCGATGGAGAGGATCATGAATCCAGACCCATGCGCGCGCTCGGGTCGATCGGCTGCTGGTTTTCGCGCAGCTCGTAATACAATTGCCCCGCCGCCGCGCCGAGCCGGTCGCCGCGCGAGACCCTGTCGCCCGAGGCCACGGCCGTTTCGGTCAGGTGCGCGCAGACGCTTTCCAGACCGCTGCCATGGTCGATCAGCAGGCCAACGGAGCCGTTTCCCAGCGTGCAGACGGCGGTTACGGTGCCGTCCAGCGGCGCGAGCACGTCGCCGCCTGCGCTTTCAAACAGCAGCCATGGCTGCGTTTCCTGATAGGCGTGGGTGACGGAGCCGGCCGACGGCGGCTGCATTTCGGTCTTTCCGGAAAGGTTCAAAAACACCAGCGCGCTGTCCGGCATCCAGTCGCGCACGAAATTCAGCCGGCCCAGCGAATCGTCCAGATCGATATGCATCGTCAGCGCCTTCTGAACCGCCTGCGCGCCGCGCCTTGCCCACGGCCGGTCGATGTTGCCCAGCGCCAGAATCGCCAGCAGCAGCGCGCACGCGATGGCGCTGTTGCGCAGCAGCCGATCGCCCGGGGAGAGCTTTTTGCGCACGCGCTCGGGGCGATTTCCGGGGTGTGGAATGCTTTTCCAGCGAACTTTCTTTTCCGCGGCGAGCGCGCTTTCGGGCGTAATCTGCGCGTGAATGCGCAGGCGACTGTTTTCGGCCATATAAAATCCCTCCCGTCACGCAATCCTATGCGCGCGTTGGGAGGGATTATGCGATTTACAGGCTGACCGTGCGCGCGTTGCTGCGCAGGCTGTTCGCGGCAACGTAGCGCGAGCGCATGGTGACGCTCTCCACCAGGCCGATGGCGATCATATTCGTCAGCATGTTCGAGCCGCCGTAGCTCACGAACGGCAGCGGAATGCCGGTGACCGGCGTAAGGCCGATGACCATGCACAGATTTTCCACGATATGGAAAATCAGCATCGCCGCGCAGCCCATGATCAGGAACGATCCGAAGCGGTCGGCGGCCTTCAGCGCCAGGCGAATCATGCGCGCAATCAGCGCGGCATAGGCCAGCACCAGCGCGCAGCCGCCCACCAGCCCGAACGATTCGCACACGATGGCGAAGATGAAGTCCGTATGGTCGTCCGAAATATAGCCCAGCGACGCGAAGCTGCCCGGCGAAACGATGCCCTTGCCCCAGATTCCGCCGGAGCCGACGGCGATCTGCGCGTTGATGACCTGGCGCGCGTCGTCCGGATACGCCTCGGGATCGAGCCAGATCAGTATGCGCGTGGCGCGGAAGCTGTCGGACGAGGACGTATTTAAATACACCCAGTACGTCAGCAAAAACAGCGCGCCCACCAGTATGACGCTCCAGATCAGCTTCGGATTTGTGCCGGACACGAATACCATTACGCAGAAAATCGCGATATACACCATCGCGGTGCCGAAGTCCGGCTGTGCGATGATCAGAATCAGCGGCGCCAGCAGCATCAGCACGTAGGACAGCGCGTCGCGCATGCGCTCAATCGGCTTGCGCAGCGCCGAGAAGCTGCCGGCAAACGCGATGATCATGGCGATTTTGCCGAATTCGGACGTTTGCAGGCCGCGGTCGTTGCCCCAGGCGAGGAACGCCTTCATCGCGCCGCGGCCCGCCTTGGCGATGGCCAGCGTGACCAGCAGCACGAGCAGGTTGATCATGTAGATCGCCATCGCGGTGCGCCTGTAGAACATGTACGGCGGAAAGATCACCACGCACATGACCGCAACGCCCACCAGCAGCCAGATCAGCTGCAGGCGCGGATACGTGATCGACTGCGTTTCCAGCATTTCCATGATCGTGCTCGGCGCGGTCGTGACCTCGGACGACGTGGCCGAGAAGATGCAGACCACGCCGAACAGCGAAATCGCGATCACCATCAGAAACAGCGGCCAGTCGAAATAGCGAATCAGGCTGCGCGTGGCGCGGTTTTTCCAGGCATATTTCAATATGCCCTTCAATTTGCGCCAGGAGGCCGGCTGCTTTCCGGAAAATAGTTTCACGTCTTGCTTCTCCTTGAATGATAGTTGCGGCGCGGTTAATCCGCCAGCGTGTAGTCCGTGTTCACATTCGTGCTCTCGGTCTTGTTCATGTGGGTGAGGTAGTATTCAATCGTGGTGCGGATCATCTGGGACGTATACGCGCCCTGATAGCCGTTCTGCACATAGGCCACCACCACGATCTGCGGGTCCTCCTTCGGCGCGTAGGCAACCTGCCAGGCGTTGTTTTCAACGTCCAGAAGCGTTCTCTGGGAGGTACCGGTCTTGGCCGCGATGTAATCGATGCCCTCGTAGAATTTGGCCGCAGTACCGTTTTCCTCGGGCGAGGTCACGTCCTCCATGCCGCGCTTGATCGCGGCGAAGTACGCCTCGTTCGTCTGAATGCGGTTGGCGACGACCGGCTGCTTGTCCAGAACGACCGTGCCGTCCGGCGCGATGATCTTGTCCACGATCTGCGCGTCGTACACGGTGCCGCCGTTGGCGATCGCCGAGGCGTAGCGCGCGACGGCGATGGGGGAGACCTGCGTGATCGAATAGCCGATGGCCAGCATGATCGATTCGTTCGGCGTCCACTGCAGCTCCTGAATGTAGGTCGTGATCGTATTACCGATATAGTTGGCGACGATGTAGTCCACCGGGAGGTTCAGGTCGTAGAGCAGAACCTCGCGGATCGGGCGCCGCCAGTCGTCCTTGGTATCGTAGCTCACGGCGATATCCAGCAGCTTCTTGACCACCTCGTCGATGCGCTCCTGGCTGTATTCGATGTTGCGCTCCTTGCCGATCTTGTCGATCAGGCGGCGGATGGCGTTCGCGGCCAGCTGCGGCTTCGCAGTGTACTGGTCTTCAATGGCGACGTCCGGGTCGTACAGCATGGACTGGTTGCCGACGAAGCTCGTGGTTTCGCCGGGCAGCTCGATGTTCGTCTTGCTGGTCAGGCCCAGCGCGGCCGCCCATTTGTAGATCTTGGCCGAGCCCAGGCGATAGCCCATGGTGTAGAAATAGAAGTTGCAGGAGTTCTTCAGCGCCTCGACCACCGTCTGGTTCTGGTGCTGCGAGGTGTCCGTCGTCCAGCATTTCGAGGGATGCGACGGGTCGGTCAGGCCGAACGAGCCCAGGCAGTCGATTCTTTCCTCCAGCGTGGTTTTGCCCTCGGCGAGCGCCGCCAGCGCGGTCACGAGCTTGAAAATCGAACCCGGCGAGTCCTTGGTCGAGATCGCGCGGTTGTAGAGCGGATCGTTGCCCTCGCGGATTTTGTCCCAGTCGCTTAGGGAGATCATGCCGCCGTTAAAGTAGCTCAGATCGTAATCCGGATAGCTCACCATGCCCAGCACGCGCCCGGAATTCGGGTCCATCGCGACCAGCGCGCCGGAGTTTGCATACGAAATTTCGCGCTCCTCCTCGGCGTATTGGGCGAGGATATCGGCCTTTCTGCGCTGCCAGCGGTCGGAGGCGACGGTCTCCTCCTGCATGCCGCGGATGTAGTCGATATTGTCGACCAGCGCCTGGCGCATGACGTTCTGGAGGTCGACGTCGATCGTCAGAACCGCGGAATTGCCGTCCATCGGGGCCACGTAGTCCAGCTCGCGCACGACCTTGCCGCGCGTATTGCGCTCGATCACGCGCTGGCCCTGGCGATAGGAGACGTAGGGCGAAAGCTGATCCTCCAGCGAGCGCTCGATGCCGTCGGAGCCGATCAGCGCGTCGTTCGGATAGCCCTTGGCGCGGTATTCCTCCAATGCGTTGGTGGAAATTTTGCTGACATAGCCGATGATATGGCAGGCAGTCGTGCCCTGCGGGTAGACGCGCGACGTGCTTTCGCTGATTTCGATGCCGTCCAGCTCCATCGAGCGCACCTCGATTTCGGAAACGGTCTGGAAGCCCACGTCCGTCGCGATCGTGCAGGGGGTGGAGTTGTAGTTGTTCATGCGCGATTCCTGCCAGAGGGCGAGAATCTTGACCTTCATGTCGTCGTCCAGATCGGCGGGAATGAAGTATTTGTCGCACAGCGTCTGAAACCAGTTCGCCTCGTCGGTTTTCGAAAGCGAGAAGTTGCTGCGCCACTGCTCCTTGCGCTTGGCCTCGACCGTTTCGCTTTCGCTGCCGGACGAGAAGACCCATTTGCCGTTTTCGTCCTTCTTCATCCAGAAATCGTTCACCGTGGATTTGCCGTTGGCCTCCACCAGCTGAATCACCTTCAAAAGAACCTGCGTATACGCCTGGCGGTCGGAATCCTTCGTGCGCGAGGGGTTGCGGTAAAAGGTAACGTCGTAGCTGGTGCGGTCGTAGGCGAGGGGCACGAGGTTTGCATCGTAAATCGTGCCGCGGCGGCCGTAGAGGGCGATGGATTTCGTCGCCTTCGTGGATGCGGTTTCGGAATAGGTGTCGCCGCCGACGCGCACCATGTAGCCGAGGCGGATGAAGATCGCCCCGAACACGACCAGCAGAATGCCGGCCAGCATCAGCGTGCGCTGGATAAAATAGCGGTGCATATCCGGTTTGCGTTTGGCTTCCTTCAAAAGTGTTTCACCTCCCTGGTTTTGCCGTAGTCGCTGCGCACATAGCCGCGCTTGCCGATAAACAGCCGGCCCAGCGGGCGCAGCAGAAGCAGCGTAATCGCGGTAAACAGCATGCCGCGAAACGTCATATTGCGCACATAGCGCCATTCAAACGAGTTGCTGACGAAATAGCGATGCGCAAGGAACGCGACCTCGCCCAGCTCGTACAGCGCGAAGACCACGATCCCGCGGAACACGCGCATGCGAACGCTCAGCACGCGGCGCACGTTCGGGTTGCCGGTATCCAGAATCAGATCGACCAGGAAGCCGGTGATCAGGAAATAGAACGTCATCGTGCCCAGCGTGCCCGCGGTGATGTCGATCAGAAGCCCGCCGATCGTGCCCAGCAGCATGCCGCGCACCTTGCCCAGCGTGAGCGATACGCAGAAGGTGACCACCAGCGTGAGCGGAATGGTCAGAATTCCCGCGTAAAACACGGGCACGATCGAGGTATCCAGAAGCACCGCGATCAGAATCAGCCAGTAAGGCAGCGATTTGCGAATCAAGGATCATTTCCTCCCGTGCGCGTTGGTCAGTTGCCGCCGGCCCAGTCGTCCTCCGGCAGCTGCTCGAGATGGCCGGCCGCGTAGTTTCCGTCCTCGGGATTGGCGGTCGGATAGGTGAATACGCCCTCCGTGGCCGCGGGATCGACGGTCGGGCCGCCCTCCTGCGTGGGCGCGGGCGTCGCAGTGGGTGCGGGCGTGGGCGTGGGCAGCGCGGAAAGCGTTTCGTCGGTCGTTTCCACAACCGCGCGCAGCACCAGCACCTCTTCAATGTGCAGAAAATCCACCGACGGCACGACCACCGCGTAATTGCCCTCGGAGCCGGCGTTCAGGCTCAGCTGCGTGACCACGCCGATCTTCAGGCCCTTCGGATACGTCTCGTCCGTGCCCGAGGTCACGACCGTGTCGCCCGGCACGATGTTGTTCAGATTCGGCAGATAATAGATGAAGCATTCCGCCTCGTCGTTCGCGCCGGAGACGCCGCCGCGGAGAATGCCGTTGTCGCGCGTGCGCTGAATCAGGCAGGAAAGGCCGCTGCGCGGATCGACGATCGTGAGCACCTTCGCGTAATTCAGGCCGACCTCGTAGACGCGGCCGATCAGGCCGTCCTCGTTCACGACCGCCATGCCGACGTTGACGCCGCTGGAATTGCCGCGGTTGATTGCGAACGTGCCGTACCACTGGCCCGCGTCGCGGGCGATCACGCGCGCGTAAATCGGGTCAAGCGATTCATAGGCGCTCTGCGCGTTCAAAAGCGATTTCAGCCGCTCGTTTTCCTGCGCGGTTTCCTCTGCGCTGCTCAGCTCCAGCGAAAGCTGCAGGTTCTGGCGCGAGAGCTCGTCGTAATCGCTTTGGAGCTTGTCGTAGCTGCGCCAGTTCTGGGTAAAGCGCTTGAAATCGCCGGCCACGTTGCTCGCGCCGCTCTGAACGGCGGTAAACAGCGATCCGATGCCGTTCTGCGCCAGCGAAATGCCGCCCTGGTCGCTGCGGAGCACCAGGAAAAACAGCAGCGCAAAGACCACGCCGACCATGATTGCGGCGATCAGAAACGAGCGAATTTTCTCCCGCTTCGTCTGGCCGCCGCGCTCCTTGCGGGCGACATAGCGGCTTTTCGCGGGCTTTTTTTTCTTTTTCAGCTTCAGCATAGCCATCCTCTTGCGCTCAGAGTCCCAGCAGGCACCCGGACTGCGCGAGTTTATCGTTTAATTTGTCGTCCGACGCAGCCAGGCACGCGCCGCGCGCCACGTCGTCCTGCGGCGTTTCGCCGATTGTGACCGGCAGGCCCAGCGTTTCGCCCAGCATTTCGGAAAGGCCCTCCAATTGCGCGCCGCCGCCGGAGAGGAATGCGCCGCGCTCGAGAATGTCCTCGGCCATTTCCGCCGGCGTGTTTTCAAACGCCTCGCGAATCTGCTCCACCAGCGCCTTCAGCGGCGGCAGAATCGCCCGGCGCACGTCGCGCGCCGTGATGGTTACGGTGTTCGGCTTTCCGGTGCGCGCGTCGCGGCCGCGCAGCGAGACCTCCGTTTCCGAATCGGCGGGAATATCGCGCGCGGAGCCCAGATCGATTTTGAGGTCCTCCGCGGTGCGCTGGCCGATGATCAAGCCCTTCTCGGAGCGGATATAGCGCATGATCGCCTCGTCGATTGCGAGACTGCCGGTGCGCGCGGTGCGCGCCGCGGCCACGCCGTTCAGCGTAAGAATCGCCACCTCCGTGGTCATGCTGCCGATTACGATCATTAAACAGCCGCGCGCGTCGTCAATCGGCACCTCCGCGCCCAGCGCCGCGGCGATCGGCACGCGAAGCAGCGCCGGCCTGCGCGCGCCCGTTAGGCGAACGGCCTGATCCAGAGCGTCCAGCTCTACGCGCGTCAATCCCTGCGAAAACGAGACCACCAGCCGGTTTTTCTCGATCGCACGGCGCTTGCCCAGCGCCTTTTCGGAAAGCGTGCGCATCAGCGCGGCCGCGAGATTGATATCGCCCACCGCGCCGTAATTCACCGGGGAAATCAGCGACACGTCCTTCGGCGTGCGCCCCAGCATCTGCCGCGCGTCGCGCCCGACGGCGAGCACATCCTCCGTCGAATCGCGCATCGAGAGCACGTAGCTCGGCTCGCGCAGCACAATGCCCTCGTTCTGAAGGCAGATCGTTACGTTGGCGGAGCCGAGATCCAGCCCCATGCCGCCGGTTGAAAGAATACCCATCGATTTCTCCTTATCCGCGCGTTACAGCCCGAACACGGCCAGCATTTCGCGCACGACGTCGGTCGGAAAGCCCATTACATTGTCAAACGAGCCGTCGAGCGATTCCACAAACGCGCCCGCGCCGCCCTGAATGGCGTACGCGCCGGCCTTGTCCATCGGCTCGCCGGTGCGCACGTAGGAATCGATTTCCGCTTCCGCAAGCGGGCGGAAGCGAACGCCCGTGCGCGCGACGCGCACCTCCTCGCGGCCCGATTCGGAATCGAGAATGCACACGCCGGTGAACACCTCGTGCTCGCGCCCGGACAGCGCGCGCAGCATTTTTTTTGCGTCCTCCGCGTCCGCGGGCTTGCCCAGAGGCTTTGAATCCAGCGAAACCAGCGTGTCCGAGGCGATGATTACGCCGGAAACCTGCTTCGCCGCCGCGTGCGCCTTGCGAAGCGCGAGAATGCGCACGATATCGGACGCGATTCCGGAGACGTGTTCGTCCACGTCCGGAGAGCAGATTTCAAACGTATAGCCCATTTTGGTCAGAAGCTCGCGCCTGCGGGGCGAACCGGAGGCGAGAATCAAGCGCTTTGCATTCATGTCGTTTAACCTCATAGTGACAATAATCCAGAAAATAGTATAGCATATAACTGTTGCAAACGCATGAAGATTGTAACGGAGGTTAGGCAGAGCCGTAAACAAAAATGTAAATAAAAGCTCCCGGCCGCCGAAAGCCGGGAGAACGGATCGATAAAAGGGCCGAACGGGAAGGAAGTTGCTCCCCGCCGTATATTTAGAAATGAACTTCTAATGTGCGCTGCATGCCGTATACATAATAGGAAATGATTGCGGTGCGGGCGGTTCCGGCGGGGGCGCGGGTGATGATTTTCAGGTTGATCTGCGCGCTCGATCGCGCGGAAACGTCCGTGCCCTGGCCGGTGAGCGAATAAACCGCGATATCGCCGGCCACGCCCTCGACGCGCACGTCCAGCCATTCCGCCGCGAACAGGCCGCGATTCTGCAGCGCGATCGTCGCGTCGATGAGCGTAAGCCCGTCCGCACTGTCCGGCAGCGGCTCGGAAAACGTCTGCGGCGCGGCGCCGGAGGAGACGATGGCGCGAATGGACGAAAAGACCTCTGGGTAATTGGCCGCGTCGGCGGTAATGGCGGAGGCAGACGCGCCGAGCGTCGATCCGAAATAGAAATAGCCGCAGAACGCGAGCATCAGCGCCAGAACGAACAGAAGGAAAAAGTTGAATTTTCTCATGACGGTTATCCTCGAAAGCGATTGGAATTCTCCGTTAATCATACCATGCGCGAAACGATCTGTCCATATGCAATCGCTTTTTTCACATTATCTGCCAGATTCATTCCAATACGGCCGCCGGCGGTTGATTTTTTACTGAGATTTGCTATAATAAAATGGGTAGATATAAAGGGGGATTGGCGATGCCTGATAAGATCGTAATGCTGGACGGCTACAGTTTGATGTATCGCGCGTTTCACGCGCTGCAAACGCCGATGACTGCGCCGGACGGCACGCCGACCAACGCCGTGCACGGCTTTGTGATGATGCTTCTGAAGGTGCTGGACGAGGAAAAGCCTGCGGGAATCGCCGTGGCGTTCGACATGCATGCGCCGACGTTCCGCGCGCAGGAATACGCCGCCTACAAGGGCACCCGCAAGCCGATGCCGGACGAGCTGCGCGCGCAGGATCCCGTGATTCGCGAGCTGATCGGCCTGATGGGCATTCCCATTCTGGAAAAGGAGGGCTACGAGGCGGACGACATTCTGGGCACGGTGAGCGCGATGTGCGAGCGCGAGGGGCGCGAGATCGTGCTGGTGACCGGCGACCGCGATTCGTTTCAGCTCTCGGGCGAGAAGACCACGATACTGTATACCAAGCGCGGCATCAGCGACACCGTTCGCGTAACGCCCGAATACATTCGCGAGACCTACGGCCTTGCGCCCGTTCAGATGATCGACGTAAAGGGCCTGATGGGCGACGCGTCGGACAACATTCCGGGCGTTCCCGGAATCGGCGAAAAGACGGCGCTGAAGCTGATTCAGCAATACGGCTCGCTGGAAAAGGTGCTGGATTCGGCGGAGACCGATCAGAAGGGCAAGCTGCGCGAGCGGCTGATGGAGCATCGCGATCTGGCGGAGCTCAGCAAGCGCCTGGCCACGATCGATCGCGCGGCGCCGATTGAAATTCATCTGGACGAATGGAAGCCGGACGGCCTCGGCGGCGGCGTGGCGCTCCTTAAGGAGCTGGGCATGAATCAGGCCGCGCGGAAGCTGATTGAAAAGGCGCAGGCGATTGCGCCGGCGAGCGTTCCGGCGGCGCGCGAGGCAAAAGCGCTTCCCGAAATCGAGCGGCTGGATTCAATCGAGGCGCTGGAGGCGCGCGTGCGCGCGCTTGCGGGGACTGCGAAATGGGCCGCGGCATACTATGGAGCGGAGCTGACCGTGGCGACCGATTCCGCGCGGCTGAGTCTGCCGGCGGGCGGCGATCTGCTGAGCGCGGGGGTTACGGAGGCGGAGGCGGAGCGCGCGCTCGCGCCGCTGCTGGAAGCTGATTGCCCGAAGGCGATTTACAACATCAAAAACATGAACCGCGAGGCGATGCGCGGCGAGATTACGGACGTGATGCTCGCGGCGTACGCGCTGAATCCGCAGCGGGAGAGCTTTTCGGCGGAGGCGCTCTGCCAGGCGGAGGGAATCGACGCGTTTTCCGCGCATCCCGCGCAGGCGATTTACGAGCTGTCCGAGATCCAGAACCGCCAGATGCGGGAAACGGGGCTTGAAAGGATCTATTCCGAGATCGAGCTGCCGCTGTCCGGCGTTCTGCGGGAGATGGAGCGCGCGGGCTTTCTGGTGGACGCGGACGCACTGGAGGCGCTGGGACGGACGTTTAAGGCGAAAATTGCGAGCCTTACGGACGAAATCGGCGCGATGGCGGGCGTGCAGATCAATCTGAATTCGCCGAAGCAGCTGGGCGAGCTGCTGTTTGAGAAGCTCGGCATTCGCGCGCCGAAGAAGACCGCGCGCGGCTATTCCACCAGCGCCGAGGTGCTCGAGCAGCTGGCGGACGAGTATCCGATCTGCGCGCGCATACTGGAATATCGCAAATACCAGAAGCTGGAATCGACGTATATCCATTCGCTGCTCGAGCTGCGCGATCCCGAGGGCCGCATTCACACGCGCTTTGATCAGGTCGCGACGGCGACGGGCCGCATCAGCTCCGCGGAGCCGAATTTGCAGAACATTCCCGTGCGCACGGAGCTGGGGCGCGAAATTCGCCGGGCGTTCATCGCTTCTCCGGGCTGCAGGCTGGTGGACGCGGACTATTCGCAGATTGAATTGCGCGTGCTTGCGCACATGTCCGGCGACGGGACGATGATCTCGGCGTTCCGCGAGGGGCAGGACATTCACGCGCGCACGGCCGCGGAGGTCTACGGCGTGCCGCTGGATCAGGTCACGCACGAGATGCGCTCGCGGTCGAAGGCGGTCAATTTCGGCATTGTTTACGGCATTTCCGATTTCACGCTGGCGAAGAACATCTCCGTGAGCCGCAAGGAGGCGCGCGAATTCATCGACCGGTATTTCGAGCGCTATCCGGGCGTGAAGCGGTATATGGACGAATCGGTGAAATCCGGAAAGGAAAGGGGCTATGTCGAAACGCTGATGGGCCGCCGGCGGTATTTGCCGGAGCTTTTAAGCTCCAATTTCAACGTCCGCGCGTTCGGCGAGCGCTGCGCGATGAACAGCCCCATTCAGGGAACGGCGGCGGATATCATCAAGCTCGCGATGATCGCGGTGGCGCGCAGAATCCGGGAAGAGAACCTGCGCGCGCGGCTGATCCTTCAGGTGCACGACGAATTGATCGTGGAGGCGCCGGAGGACGAGGTCGAGCGGGTCGAGGCGCTGCTCCGGGAATGCATGGAGGGAGTGGTTGCGCTGAAGGTTCCGCTCCGGGCGGATATTTCGACAGGGGGAGATTGGCGTGAATGCAAATAAGCCGTATATTATCGGCCTGACCGGCGGAATCGGCTGCGGCAAGAGCGAGGCGGCGGAATATTTGAGGTCGCTGGGCGCGGTGCACGTGGATGCGGACGCGATTTCGCGCGCGCTGACGACGGGCGATCCCGAGACGCTGAATCAGATTCGCGAGCAGTTCGGCGACGGGGTGTTCGCCTCGAACGGCGCGCTCGACCGCGCGGCGCTGGCGGGAATCGTGTTTGAATCCGAGCCGCATCGCCGCGCTTTGGAGAAGATACTGCACCCGAAAATCCAGTCGCGCGTGTGGTCGGAGATCGAGCGCGCGGGCGCGGACGGCGCGCGCGTGGTGGTGCTGGACGTGCCGCTGCTGTTTGAAACCGGCATGGACGTGCTCTGCGACGAGACGTGGACGGTGACGGCGGGGGAGGAGACGCAGCTGGCGCGCGTGATGGCGCGCGGGCTGACGCTCGAGCAGGCGCAGGCGAGAATTCGCAGCCAGATGCCGGCGGAGGAACGCAACGAGCGTGCGACGCGGGTGATTAACACGGATCGTTCGATCGAGCGCACGCGCGCGGAGCTGAATGGGTTATACCAGCAGATCGCGCGACGGGCGGGGAATTAATGCTGGTCGCTCGATTGAGCGCTTGGAAATGAAGATACGAATTGAATGGGAGGCAGCATGGATCGGAAACGGAAGAAGAGGGCCCGGCAGAAGCGGCGGCGCGGAAGGAGATGGGCGATTGCAATTGCAATCGTGCTCGCGCTGGGAATCGCGGGGCTCGGCGCATGGATTGTGTACGAGCGCATCGTCGCGCCGACGGTGCTTACCTATATCGTGGAATACACGGACGAGATCCGCGCGGCGGCGGACGAAAACGGCCTGGAGCCCGCGTATGTCGCCGCGGTGGTGATGGCGGAATCGAGCTATCGGACGGACGCAGTGTCCAGCGCGAACGCGCAGGGACTGATGCAGCTGCTGCCGTCGACGGCGGAATGGATTGCCGGCAAGTTCGACGAGACGTATTCGGAGGGTGTGCTGTTTGACGCGGAGACGAATCTGCGCTACGGCTGCTGGTATCTGGGATGGCTGATGCGGCGCTACGACGGCGACATGCGCTGCGCGTCCAGCGCGTACCACGCCGGACAGGGCACGGTGGACAAATGGCTGCAGAATCCCGAATACAGCCAGGACGGCAAGACGCTGGACGTGATTCCGTTTGATTCGACGCGTATTTACGTCGACCGGGTGCTGAAATACTACGAGAAATACGAGGAAGTTTATGCGAAATCTTAAACGCGCGCTGATTGGTCTGCTGCTCGCGGCGCTGCTGCCTGCGTGCCTTGCGGAGGACGGAATCGTGCCGTCCGAGCTGGACGTGGGGCCGCAGAACGTTCAGAACGTCTGGCAGGGCGATCCGTATGCGGCCGATCTGCTGGTGGGCTATGTGGCCAGCGAGGGCGCGCAGGTCAACCCGTTCTATTGCAGCGACCAGGATCTGGTCAGCATGAATCAGCTGGTGTTTGAATCGCTGGTCACGCTCGACGACAGCCAGAAGCCGGTTCCGCAGCTCGCGGATAACTGGACGCACGAGGGAACGGACTGGGTGTTTACGCTGCGCAGCGGAATTACCTTTCACGACGGCGCGGAGATGACGGCCTACGACGTGGTGGCGAGCTACGAGGCGTTTGTCGCGAACGCGAGCCAGAATCCCTATGGCAACCGCCTGCAGCTGTTCATCGAGAGCATGCAGGCGATCGACGACCGCCAGCTGCAGGTCAAGGCGAATTACACCGGCTATATGACGCTGTACGCGATGAATTTCCCGGTCGTGCACGCGTCCACGGTGGGCGACGACATGCCGCGCGGCACCGGGCCGTTCTGGTTCGTGGCGTACAATTCGTCCAGCTATGTGCGCATTGAGGCCAATCCGCTGTGGTGGAAGCGGCAGCCGACGCTTTCGTCGATTACCTTCCGGCGCTACGACGCCGCCTCGGACGCGGTGGAGGCGCTGCACACGCGCGAGATCGACATGCTCGGCACGCGCTCGTCGTCCGCGGCGTTCAGCCGGAAGCTGTCGGATTTCGCGTCGATGGACTTTGCGACTGCGACGTATGAGATGCTGCTGCCGAATTTGTCCGACAAATCGGTGATGTCGGATCTGAACGTGCGCAAGGCGGTCATGTTCGCGATGGATCGCTCGGCGATTGTGTCCAGCGCGTATCTGGACATGGCGATTCAGAGCGAGGTGCCGGTGCTGCCGGGCACTTGGCTTTACGAGAGTCAGAGCGCGGTGTTCTATTACAGCCCCGAGCGCGCGCTGAAGCTGCTGTATGATTCCGGATGGAAGGATCTGACCGGCGACGCGATTCTCAACAAGCTCGACGGCATCAAGCTTACGGATCTGACTGTGAATATCATTACCTACAACGACGGCGCGAGCTCCGTGCGCGGAAACGCGGCGAAGCTGATTGCGGATTATCTCTCGGTCGTGGGCATTCGCGCCACGGTGGAGGTGCTCTCGCGCGACAAGGTGATGGACAGAATCGACCAGCGCGACTACGATCTTGCGCTGATCGGCGTGAACTTGAGCGAGGTGCCGGCGCTGCAGCCGCTGCTGACCGCGGGCGGAGCGCTGAATTTCAATCGCTACGACAACGACAAGATGAACGAGCTGGTCGCGCAGACGCTCACGGCGCAGACGGAGGACGAGCTGAAGCAGATTTACAGCTCGATTCAGCTGGAGCTGGTGGATCGCCTGCCGGTGCTGGGGCTGCTGTTCCGGACGGGAACGCTGCTTTCCACGCGCGCGCTGGGCGGACTGAGCGGCATTCGCGCGATGGACATGTTCCGGGGGCTGGAATACCTTTCCGAATGATGGGGTTTAAATCGATGAGGCAGATATTGCTTGCGCGCCACGGCGAGACGGACTGGAACGCCCGGCGCTGGGTACAGGGAAGCACGGACACGAGCCTGAATGAAAGCGGCGTTCGCCAGGCGGAGCGGCTGAGCGAGAAGCTGCTTGCGCGCGGCGAGAGAATCGAGCGGGTATTTACCAGCGAAATGCGGCGCGCGCGGGAGACGGCCGAGATCGTGGCCGGGCGGCTGAATATTCCGCTGATTGCGCGCGCGGGGCTGCAGGAGCTGAACCTGGGCGACTGGGAGGGCCGCACCTGGCGGCAGATCGAGCGCGGCTGGCCCGAATGCTTTGCCGAATGGAGCCGCGACAAGCGCAGCGTGCGCCCGCCGCACGGGGAGACGTATCAGGAGCTGCTGGAGCGGTTCGTGGGCGCGGTGCGCAGAATCGTTTCCGAAACGCGGGGAGACGCGCTGATTGTGACGCACAGCGCGTGCATGCTGGCGTTTCAGGCGGAGCTGAATCGCACGCCGCTGGAAACCATGCTGCGCGATTACGCTGCCCCTAACGCCGAAGCCATCCCCATTCCCGC
Source organism: uncultured Clostridia bacterium (assembly GCA_934663595.1). Taxonomy (GTDB): domain Bacteria; phylum Bacillota; class Clostridia; order Christensenellales; family Aristaeellaceae; genus Faecivicinus. The sequence continues at coordinate 19,739 of CAKUKM010000021.1, forward strand.
GGACAAAATCCTGGAAAGATGGGGAGAATATCCCGAATAATGAATGGAGGAATGAGGGATGAATCGCGAAAGCGGCGGTTTGATGGCGTTTTTTCTGATTGTCGGAGCGCTGCTGTTCGTGGCGATGGAGCATCCCTTCGTGTTCTGGGCGATTCTTGTTCCGACGGCGGTTGTACTTATTGGCGGAATCATTCGGAAATTCAGGCTCTGAGCATAGAAATAGGCGCATGACTGCGGATTGAAACAGTCATGCGCCCTTTTTATGCGATTTAGTCGAAGTAAACCGGCTGGCCGGTCTTCTGGGAGGTGTAAATGGCCTCCAGAATCTGCGTAACGACCAGCGCCTGCTCCGGCTTCGTGATCAGGGGCTTGGAATCGTCCTTTACGTGGTCGATCCACATGCGCGCCTCAAGGTCGGCCGGCTCCGCGCCGCTTACGCCGTCAAAGAACGCCGCGCCCGCATTCGAAAGCTCGGGCGTGAAGGTATACAGCTTCGAGAAGCGCTCGCCGTTGATGCGCAGCGGGTTCTTCTTGTCGCCCAGCATGTCCGCGCCGCCCTTCGTGCCGCACAGAATGGTCTTCGCCTCGTCCACCAGCAGCGTATTCAGCGCCCAGCTGGCCTCGAGGAAGATCGTCGCGCCGTTCTTCATGCGGATGTAGCCGAACGCGCTGTCTTCAACCGTAAACTTCTCCGGGTCCCACGAGCCCCACGCGTTCGCCGCGTCCTTCGTGTCCGCGAGCTTGCGGAACGTGTTGCCAACGACCATCGCCGGCTCGTAATTGTCCATTTCCCACAGCGTCAGATCCAGCGCGTGGGTGCCGATATCGATCAGCGGGCCGCCGCCCTGGTTTTCTTCATCCAGGAACACGCCCCACGTGGGCACCGCGCGGCGGCGCACCGCCTGCGCGCGCGCGTAATAGACCTCGCCCAGATCGCCCGCTTCGCAGCACTTCTTCAGATACAGGCATTCGGGGCGGAAGCGGTTCTGATAGCCGATGGTGAGCTTCTTGCCGGTGCGCTTGGCTGCGTCGACCATCTTCTTCGCCTCTTCGGAGTTGATCGCCATCGGCTTTTCGCACATGACGTGCTTGCCCGCCTCGAGCGCGTCGACCGTAATGAACGAATGCTGGCGGTTCGGGGTCAGCACGTGCACGACGTCCAGATCCAGCTTGAGCAGGTCGTGGTAATCGGTAAATACCTTCGCGCCCGGCACGCCGAACTTCTCCGCCGCCTTCTGCGCGCGCTCCTCGACGATATCGCAGAACGCGACCATTTCCACGTCGCTGAGCTTCTTCAGCGCGGGCATATGCTTGCCGTTGGCGATGCCGCCGCAGCCGATGATGCCGATTCTTACCTTATCCATGATGATTCTCCTCCTGTTTACTGGTTTTCGCGCGTATAACGCGAGGGTTGAATGGGAAACAGTGCGATGAACGCCCAGAGGAACGCCGCGAGGCTCGCGCAGCCGAGTCCGATCCGAAGCGGAAGCGCGTGCGCCAGCGCCGCCGACAGTATCAGCGCGGGGCCCGCGAGCAGCGCAAATACCGCGCTGATGCGTTTGACCCTCGAAAGGGCGCGCCAGTGCCGCAGAAAGCGCCGCTTCCGAAGGCCGGCGACGAACTCCGGAATCCCGAGCAGAAATTCGAGCAGATCGGGAAGCAGTTCCAGCATGGGCGTTTATCCTCCTTTTCCATACTCCATTTCCATTATATCACAGCGGTTCGCGATTGTAAACATCTGCGGAAATGTTACAAAATAAATATATTTGTTGACAAATTATTGCAGCACTGGTATAATTGATTCCAATGGTGGAATATATTTGAAACAAAGGAGGCGGAATGCCGGTGAAAACAGCACGATGGATGGCGATTGCGGCGCTGATGATTCTGCTGACGCTGGCCTCGTTTGCGTATGCGGACGAAAAAGTCGCGTTCAACGCGGATTCGCGCGTGTATTTATTCCCGAATCTGGAGAGCGTTTATGTCGAGGTCGGCCAGGGCCTTCAGGTCAATTATCAGGGCGACGAGTCCGGCTGGGCGCGCGTGGAATTGAACGGCGCTGTGGGCTATACCAACGGCGCGCACCTGACGAAGGTGAGCGAAAATGCGGTCACGATGATTCGCAGCGACGCGATCATTGCGCGCGACACGCGGATATTTGCCGGCCCCTATTATTCGGCGCGGTCGATGGCGGTGCCCGCGGGCATGCGCGTGGAGCTGGTGGCGATCAGCGGCGATTGGGCGATGGTGGCCAACGGAAATATTTACGCCTATATGAATCGCTCCGATGTGGAGCTGGTGGACGCGTTCGGCGAGGGCGAGCTGCTGGCGGCGTATCCGGCGCAGATCAGCCGGAACGCGAAGGTCTATCTGCTGCCGCACACGGCCTCCGCGTCGATCTCGGTGCCGAAGGGCATGCAGGTAAATCTCTTAAAGGCGCAGTCCGGCTGGGCGCTGATTGAGAATATGGGCATTCGCGCGTATATTTCCGCGGACTCGGTGGCGCTGATCGAGAGCGCGCCCACGGCCGAGCCCACCGAAAGCCCGGATTATTCGGATTTGATGAAAAACGCGGTCGCGATGGCGCTGACGGCGGACGCATACGTGTATGCCGAGCCGAGCGAGTCGGCCGAGAAGCTGCAGCTTTCGAAGGGCACGCAGGTGAATTTCCTGGCTGCAAACGGCGATTGGGCGCTGATTGAAAGAAGCGGCAATTACGGATTTATCTATCGTACGTTCCTGGGCGCCATTGCGACGCCCGCGCCGACGCCGAAGCCCACGGAGAATCCGGGCAGCGTGCTCGACTACATGAACAGCTCCAAATACACCAACGAGCAGAAATGCTATTTCTATCTGACGGGCGAGATGGGGCTGAACGCGGCGGCGGCGTGCGGCGTGCTGAGCAATATCCGCGCCGAATGCAATTTCAACCCCAACGACCAGACCGGCAAATACTACGGTCTCTGCCAGTGGGGCGACGGCCGGCTTTCCAATATGAAGAAATACTGCGAAAAGAACGGCTATGATTATCAGACGCTCGAGGGTCAGCTGCGGTTTTTGCAATACGAGCTGGAAAACACGTATCCGAAGGTGATGAAGATGCTGAAGGATACGCCGGACACGCCCGCGGGCGCGTATGAGGCCGGCTACAGCTTCTGCTATGATTACGAGCGCCCCGCGTCGCGCACGGCCTCGTCGATCAAGCGCGGCAACATGGCGAAGGACACCTATTATCCGAAATATATCTAAATCACGACGCGCAATCCGCCCATGAACTGGCAAAACGCCGGCATGGGCGGATTTTTGCGGCTTGCAACCCGGCGCGAAACGCGGTATACTATTCATTATGAAGGCAGCGCCGCATTTGCGCGGCGTTGCCATAACGCTCCCGGAGGAGAAAGATGAATTTATCGATCATGATCAAGCCTGCGTCCAGCCTGTGCAATCTGCGATGCCGGTATTGCTTTTATCACGACCTGGCGGAGAACCGCGACGTGGCCAATTACGGCGTAATGAGCGATGAAACGCGCGTAAAGCTGCTCGAGCGCGCGTTCGAGGCGCTGCCCGAGGGACGAAACACGCTTTCGCTGATCTTTCAGGGCGGCGAGCCGATGATCGCGGGCCTGCCCTTTTTTGAAAAGCTGGAGGACGATATCCGGCGGCTCGGGCGCAGGGACGTGGCCGTTCACCGCTGCGTGCAGACGAACGGCACGCTGATTGACGACGAATGGGCGACGTTTTTCGCGCGGCATAAGTATTTGCTGGGCGTATCGCTCGACGGCCCGGCGGAGATTCAGAACGCGCTGCGCATAGACGCGGCCGGCAAGGGCAGCTTCAGCCGCGTGCAGGCGGGAATTGCGTGTTTGAAGCGGCACGGCGTGGATTACAATATCCTGTCCGTCGTGTCGGGGGACGTGGCGCGGCACGGGCGGAAGGTGTACGGTTTTTTCCGCAAAAACGGCTGGGATTATATTCAATTCATTCCCTGCATGGACCCGATCGACGGCCGCCGCGAGCCGTTCAGCCTTTCGCCCGCGCAGTACGGCCGATTCCTGATCGAGACGTTCGGGCTGTACGAGCAGGAGCTGCTGCGCGGCGGGCGCGTGTCCGTGCGCTGGTTTGACAATCTGATCGATCTGGCCGCGGGATATCCGCCGGAGAGCTGCGGCATGACCGGCGTTTGCGCGTGCCATTTCGTGATGGAGGCCGACGGCAGCGTCTATCCGTGCGATTTTTACGTCGACGACGCGCATCGGCTGGGCAGCGTGTACGATACCGGCTTTCGCGAGATGTTTGAATGCGAAACCTCGCGCGCGTTCGTGCGCGAATCGATGCAGGCGAATGAGAAATGCCGCGCGTGCCGATGGTTTTCGCTGTGCCGCGGCGGCTGCCGCCGCTATCGCGATCCGGGTGAGGGCAGCGTGCCCGGCGAGGGCAATACCCTCGGCCTGAATCGCCTTTGCGAGGCATATGAGATGTTCTTTTCGGAATGCGCGGATCGCGTGGTGCGGCTCGCGCAGATGATGAAAGGATAGGAAAAGCCGCCGCGAAACGCGACGGCTTTAGCTTGTGGACGGGGGAGCAAGCTCCCCCGCCACTACCACCCCCACGGTGCCGAGTCAAAATCTTCGATTTTGCCGTCGGCAGTTTCGCCTTTGGCGAAACCTGAAAACCCAAAGGGTTTTCAGCCTTTGCAAGTTTTGCTTGAGTCCTGCGGACTCCGGCCGCAAAACTTGTAAGGTAGCTATTTTCTCTCCGGGAAATGGGATTTCCCTGCGATAAAATAGCCCCGCCCCCGACGTACACGCCGCCGGGTACGATTGAAAGTTCGAGAGGGCTTCGGCCCTCTCGAGCTCTCCTGGGGTTTTGACTGCTCGAAGCGCCGTATTTTGCGATAGATAGGGAAATTCATTCCCCGATCGGAGGTTTTACGAATTTCACGGCGGGGAAGCGCAGCATCAGGCGCGTCCAGCCGTTCGCGGACAGCAGGGTAAGGCCGTATTCCTCGCCGTATTGCAGCTGAATGCGGCGCTGAATGTTCAGCAGGCCGAAGGATTTGCCGTATTTTTCGTGGGCCTCCATCATGTCGAACAGCTGCAACTGCAGGCGCTGCTGGAGCTCGGCGAGCTTTTCGGCGCTGATGCCCGCGCCATTGTCGGCCACCTCGATGTGCACGACGCCGCCCTCGACGCGGCCGAGAATGCGAATCGTTCCGCCGCCGTCGGACGCGGCCACGCCGTGGATGATCGCGTTTTCGACCAGCGGCTGAATGATCATGCAGGGGCAGGCGCAGTCCAGCACGTCGTCGCCGATTTCGATCTCATAGGAGAAGCGATTCTGATAGCGAATGTCGATAATCTTCAGATACTGGCGAACGATGCCCATCTCTTCGCGCAGCGGCACCTGCTGCATTTCGCGAATGGAATAGCGCAGGATCGCCGAAAGCGCGCTGGAGATGGCGGAAATGTCCTCCACGCCGTGGATGATCGCCAGCGAGCGCACGCATTGCAGGGTGTTGAACAGGAAATGCGGATTGATCTGGCTCTGCAGCGCGTAGAGCTCGGCCTCGTTGTTGCGCAGCTGCGTTTCGAGCAGCTCGGTCTGCATGTGAATGGCGTTGCTGTGCGCTTCCTCGAGCTGCGCGACCATGCGATTGATGCTGCCGACGATTACGTCCAGCTCCGGAACGAACGTTGCCGAGAGCGGCTGATGGCTGCTGGAGAGCGCGGGAATGGCCTCGACCAGCTGGTGAATCGGCTGAACGAGCCGCTGGCGCAGCACGCGCGAGAAATACAGAAGCGTAAACGCCACATACGCGATCATCATGCCGAGCATGGCGGCCACGATCGACGTAATCTGCCCGCGATAGCCGCCCTGGCTGGAGACGCGAATGCCGAGAGGCAGCGCGCTCGACGGAAGCGACGCGGACACGCACGAGCGCGTTTCCACAAAAGCGCCGCCTGTGGAGGAAGCGATCTCGCGACCGGTCTCGTCCTCGAGCGTGCAGCGATACGGCGAGGACAGATCCAGCTTCAGAATCGATTCCAGCGCCGATTGCCGGCAGGCCAGCACCACCGTGCCGATTCGAACCGCGTCGGCGCGCGCGCTGGTGGAAATCAGCGGGAAGAGGTAAATGAACATCGGATCATGCTCGCCGCGGAAATCCGGAAAGAAGAAATAGCGCGGGCCGGAGAGCGCCGTGGAGGAAAAATCATACGCGCCCTCGGCCTTCATCAGATCGATATAGCTGAGCGAATAGTTGTTGTAAAAGCTCCGGATTGCGCCGCTGCAGGTGACGACCGCCATGTCCTGGATGATGTTGGAATAGACCACGGTGAGGTTGACGATGTCGAAGATGGCCTCCAGCCGCTCCGGCGACTGCGCGTTGCTCGGCATGAAAAAGCTCGTGAGCGCTTCGGACGTGGAAAGATACCGCCCGACCGTCTGCAGCGTTGAATCCACCAGATTCAGCGATTCATCCATCGACGAGGCGAGCGAGGAGACGTATTCCTGCGACGAGCGCCGCGAATCCACCGCCAGATACGTCACGCACAGGGCGACGATCAATACCAGCATCACAAAGCAGCGAACGGTGGAAACCAGCAGAATGTTCTTTAAATGAACGGGCTTTTTGCGATTGCTTTTCAAAAAGGGCATGGCTTTCAGGCTTTCTGCGCGCCGCGGCGATATTCCGCGGGAGTCCGGTTCGTGGCACGCTTGAATACGCGGTTGAAATAGGTGTTGTCGGAAAAGCCGCAGCGCAGCGCGATTTCGGCAATCGGCAGCGCCGTGTCGGTCAGGAGCCGCTGGGCGTTTTCCAGGCGGCGCTGCGTCAGATACTGAACGTAGGTCTGGCCGATATGCTTCTGAAACAGATGGCAGATGTAGTTTTTGTTGTAGCCGAGCGAATCCGCCACGTCCTCCAGGCGCAGCTTTTCCGCCGCGTGCAGGTCGATGTATTCCAGAATTTCGGAAAACTGCGGGTCGATCGCGGGCGACTGCGGTTGATCGGCCGACAGCTCGCGCGAGAGCTGGTAGAGATACTGATGGATTTCCTCCGGCTCGAGGGGCTTTACAAAGTAGTTCTGAACGCCCAGGCGGATCGCCGTGCGCGCGTATTCGAAATCGGAGTAGCCGGAGAGAATCGCGAAATGCGAATCCACTTTCTTTTCCTTCAGGCGGCGAATCAGCTCCAGACCGTCCATGCCGGGCATGCGGATATCGACCAGAATCAGGCTGTAGCGCATGCGGGGAATTTCATTAAGAGCCTCGGCGGGGCTGGAATAGTGTTTGGTGAATTTAAAGCCGAAGCGCGCCCAATCGACGCTGTGCTGGGCGTCGACCGCCGCCCACGGTTCATCGTCTACAATACAGACGTGAAAAGCCATAACTCTCACCTGCGATAATTTGATAGATCAACAAAAATATAGATGTGAATTGTCCAATAACATCTTAACATAGTTCATCTGCCTTTTGCAAGGACTATGCTAAAATATTAACAGCAGCTGCCGGACAGGCGGCGAAAATGAAGGAGGAACCATCCATGAAGAAAGTCCTGGGTATGATCCTGGCAATGTGCCTGCTGCTTTGCTCCGCGGGCGCGGCGCTGGCCGAATCCGGCGATTCTGCGCTGATCGTCGGCGAGTACATCCTGGATACCGAAGTTGCGAACATGAACCCCTACGTGACCGCGGGCACGAAGTCCGAAACCCTGCGCGGCCTGACCTACGACGCGCTGATCTTCTTCAACCCCATCGACGGCACCTTCGTTCCGATGCTGGCGACCGAATGGGCGTTCAACGACGATTACACCGCCATCACCTTCAAGCTCCGCGAGGGCGTGACCTGGCATGACGGCGAGGCGTTCAACGCGGAAGACGTCGTGTTCACCTACAATATGCTCAATGGCACCACGCTCGATACCTACGGCCTGTGGAACAAGATCTCGAGCGTTGAGGCGACCGGCGATTACGAAGTGACCATCAGCTTCTCCGAGCCGTTCTCTTCGTTCCTCGCGTACTGCGGCAGCTGCTACATCGTTCCGGAGCACATCTGGAGCCAGGTGGGCGACGTTGCGGCGTATCTGAACACCGAGCCCGTCGGCACCGGCGCGTTCGTATTCAGCAAGTACACCACGGGCACCGATCTGCAGTACACCGCCAATGAGAATTACTGGGCGGGCCGTCCGCAGGTGGACAACCTGGTGATCGAAATGTACAACTCTTCCCCCAACGTAACGCTCGCGCTGATGGCCGGCGACGTGGACTGCACGTTCGGCACGATGGCGATGTCCTATCTGCCCCAGCTGCTGGCGCAGGAGAACATGAAGCTGCAGATGTACGCCGGCATGGGCAACTACGTCGTTTCCATGAACATGGAAAACGAGCTGCTCAAGGATAAGGCGGTTCGTCAGGCGATGTGCATGGCGATCGACCAGAGCTCTCTGATCAGCCGCTGCGAATACGACGCGGTGTACCCGATCAACATGGCGTGGCTGCCGGATCTGTTCGGCGAGTACGTCAACAAGGACGCGAACGCGGTTCTGCAGTACGACGTGGCCGGCGCGCGCCAGCTGCTTGAGGACGCGGGCTACGCGCTCGGCGACGACGGCATTTACCAGAAGGACGGCAATCGCCTCTCGTTCACCTATTACAACGCCTCCGGCGCTCCCGCGCAGCAGATGGAAGCGGGCATGATCCAGCAGTACCTGCTGAACGTCGGCATCGAAATCACCCCGAAGATCGCGACCTGGGCGGAACTCGCCACGATCCGTCAGCAGGGCAACTTCGACCTGATCCAGCTCAGCTACAATCTGGTCGCCGATCCCTATGCTTCCCTGTACAGCTTCTTCCATTCCTCTCAGACCGCTCCGTCCGGCGAAGCGAGCGTGGGCCAGAACTACTTCCGCTATCGCAATGAGGAGCTCGACGCCCTGATCGAGAAGATCGGCGTCGAGACCGACGAAACGGCCAAGAAGGAAATGATCTATCAGGCGCAGGATATCATTGCCAATGACTACATCTATCTTCCGATGTACAATGTCGGCGGCCACAATCCTTACTACGACGGCAACCGTGTGACCGGTTGGAGCGAGGAATATCCGCTGAACTTCTCCCTGAACCTGATCGGCGTTCATCCGGTAGGCTGAATGCCCGAGGGGGAAGGGGCGGAACGGACGGATTGACCTTTCCCTAAAAGTTCGCTTTGGAGGGGCGTGAGCGGTGCAATCGCGCGGCTCGCGCCCTTTCCTCATTCCCTGCGGCGGAACAATGCATTTAAAGGCGGTCGATTGATGTGAGAAATATCAAGCCCGGTTATTTTGTAAAGAGGATTTTCTCGGCGCTGCTGACGCTCTGGATTGCGCTGACCATCAACTTCTTTTTGCCGCGCATGATGGGCGGCAATCCGGCGGACTTCATCGCCAGCCAGACGGCGCTGGGCTCGCCGGAATATGCGGAGCTGCTCAAGCAGCAGTTCGGCCTGGATCAAAGCCTGTTTCACCAGTACATCTCCTATTTTGCCCAGCTGTTTCAGGGCAATATGGGCATTTCCTATTCCATCTTCCAGGTGCCCGTGAGCCGGATCATCTCGCAGGCGATTCCGTGGACGCTGCTGATCGTGCTGACCAGCACGCTGATCTCGTTTGCGATCGCGTGGGTGCTGGGCATGTTCGCGGCGCTGAAAAAGGGCAGCGCGTTCGACACGCTGATCGTGGGCGGATCGTTCTATGTGCAGTCGACGCCGTATTTCTTCGTGGCGATGCTGCTTTTGATCTGGTTCGGATTTGAATTGAAGTGGTTTCCGATGTCGCACGCAATGCCGACGGGCCTGCGCGGCGATATCGCGTGGTATACGATGGTCGGCTATATCGCGAAGCACGCGTTTCTGCCGGTGCTTTCGCTGATCGTGGTGGGCCTTGCGGGCCGCATGGTCATGATGCGGTCGAACATTCTGCAGATCTTTTCGGAGGACTACATTACGCTGGCCCAGGCGAAGGGCCTGCGCAGGAGCACGATTCTGCGCAAATACGCGCTGCGCAACGCGATGCTGCCGTCGTTTACGGGCCTTATGCTGTCGCTGGGCTCGGCGGTGGGCGGCGCGATTGCCACGGAGATGATCTATTCCTATCCGGGAATCGGGCTTACGATCATGAACGCGGTGCTCAGCCAGGACTACCCGCTGATCATGGGCTGCTTTTCGATTATCGCCGTGAGCATCGTAACGGCCAACTTCCTGGCGGATCTGATTTATCCGTTTATCGATCCGCGCGTATCGCTTTCGTGAAGGAGAGAGAACCATGCAGAAACAAACGAAGCATTATCCGGGATGGTTTGTCGTGCTGCGCAAGTATATCCTTCGGAATCCGCGCGCGCTGATCGGCATTTTCATCATTCTGTTTTTCGCGGCGGTCGCGATTTTCGCCCCGCAGCTTGCGACGGCGAACCCCAGGAGCATTGAATTCTTCCCGTGGGAAAAGCCCTCGGGCGAGCATATTCTGGGCACGAACAGCTACGGCCAGGACGTATTCTCCCAGGTCGTTTACGGAACGCGGGTCACGCTCCTGGTGGGCATTCTCGCGGGCGTGCTCACCAGTCTGATCGGCACGGCGGTCGGCCTGATCGCCGGCTATAAGGGCGGCGCGGTCAGCGAGGTGCTGATGCGCATCGTCGACGTTTTCCTTGCGATTCCGTCGCTGGCGTTCACGATCGTCATTGCGTCGATGCTGCCGAAGATGACCGTGACCAGCACGATACTGGTCATCGGCGCGCTCAACTGGATGTGGATGGCGCGCTCGGTGCGCTCGCAGACGCTGTCGGAGAGCCGGCGCGATTATGTGGACGCTGCCAAGGCGCTGGGCATGAGCGATATGGAGATCATGTTCAAGGAAATCCTGCCGAACATCATTCCGGTCATTACCGCGAACATGGTAATGGTCATTACCCAGGCGATGCTGACCGAGGCCTCGCTGAGCTTCCTGGGCATCGGCGATCCCTCCGCAATCAGCTGGGGCAAGATGCTGTCGACGGCGTTTGACAGCGGCGCGATCATCTATGAGGCGTGGAACTGGATTCTCCCGCCGGGCCTGTGCATCGCGACGCTGGGCTACAGCTTCATGCTGATCGGCAATTCGTTCCTGGACATCTATGCCAATGATCGTGGCGGCGCGGTCAAGCTGTAAATCTGAAAAGGAGAATGAGCAATGGACAACGTGCTGCTTTCGGTAAAAAACCTTTGCGTCGAGTACAATGCGGAGCGCGGCAGAGTGCACGCGGTGACCGACGTGAGCTTCGATATTCACAAGGGTGAATTCTTCGGCCTGGCGGGCGAGTCCGGCTGCGGAAAATCCACCACGGCGTTCGCGATCATGCGCCTTCTGAAGGGCTCGGCCACGATCGCCGGCGGCGAGATCGCGTTTAACGGCAAGAACGTATTGCAGTTCGGCACGGAGGAACTGCGGCTGTTCCGGTGGGATCAGACCAGCATGGTGCTGCAGAGCGCGATGAACAACCTAAATCCCGTGGCGACGATCGGCAGCCAGCTGGTGGACGCGATCATGGCGCACCGCGACGTTCCGAAGAACCGGGCGGTCGAGCGCGCGATCGAGCTTTTAAAGCTCGTCAACATTTCGGAAACGCGCCTTAAATCGTATCCGCACGAGCTGTCCGGCGGCATGCGGCAGAGAGTCGTAATCGCGATGGCGCTGGCGCTGAAGCCCGATCTGATCATCTTCGACGAGCCGACGACCGCGCTGGACGTGGTGGTTCAGTACAACATCATTCGCAAGATCACCGCGCTGAAGGACGAGATGGGCTTTTCGATCCTGTTCATCACCCACGATCTGCCGCTGATGCTGGAGATGTGCGATCGCATCGGCATCATGTATGCCGGCCGGCTGATGGAGGTTGCGCCGGTGGAAATCCTGAAAACGGGCGGCGCGCATCCGTATTCGGACGGTCTGCTGCACGCGTTCCCGTCGCTGCTGGGCGAAAAGGTGCGCTTGACTGGCATTCCCGGAAGCGTGCCGGATCTGATTACCCCGCCGCAGGGCTGCCTGTTTTACGATCGCTGCAGCCGGCGCGACGACCGCTGCCGGCAGGCGCTGCCCGCGTTTGAGCAGCTGGGCGACAAGCATTTTTGCGCCTGCTTCAATGCGCGCAGGGAAGGGGAGGCGTGAGAAATGTCCGAGATCAAGGTTCAGTTCAGAGACGTTAAAAAGTTCTTTCCGCACAGCGGAATCGTTCACAAGAAGTATATTCACGCGGTCAACGGCGTGTCGTTCGACATTCGCGAGGGCGAGATTCTGGCGGTGGTCGGCGAGAGCGGCTGCGGCAAGACCACGCTCGCGCGCATGCTGATGAAGCTGCACGACATTACCGACGGCTCCATTCGCGTCGACGGCCAGGAGCTTTCCGAGATCCGCTCCCGGCAGGATATCAAGAAGTTCCATTCCAAGATCCAGATGATCTTCCAGGACCCGTTCGCGTCGCTCAATCCCGCGCACACGGTCAAGGACATCATCTCGCGCGCGATCACGCTGCACAATCCGCATCTGGGCGTTCAGGAGGTCTATCAGCGCGTCTATGATCTGATGACGCTGGTGGGACTGACTCCGCCGGAGGATTTCATGCCCAAGCACCCGTCGCAGCTGTCCGGCGGCCAGCGGCAGCGCATCGTCATTGCCCGCGCGCTGGCGGTGGAGCCGGAGATCATCGTGGCCGACGAGCCGACCTCGATGCTGGACGTGTCGATCGGCATTGATATCATGAATCTGCTGCTGGATCTGCGCGAGCGCAAGAAGCTGACGATGATGTACATCACCCACAACCTCGCCGGCGCGCGCTATGTCGCGGACGATATCGTGATCATGTACGCGGGCAACGCGGTGGAATACGGCGATATCGACGAGGTCATCGCCGAGCCGTATCACCCCTACACGGTGCTGCTGCTTTCCAGCACGCCCGAGCCGTTCCGCGAGGAAAAGCTGAGCATCCACGCGGCGGAGGATCTGCCGAATCTGCTCGAGGAACAGAAGGGCTGCCTGTTCTGCGATCGCTGCCCGAAATGCATGGATCGCTGCCGCAAAGAGGTGCCGGGCAATTACCAGGTCAACGGAAGAATGGTCAAATGCTTCCTGTATGAGGATGCCGAGCATATCGCGGGCTCGAAGGTCACGAGCGCGATTTACGCCGATAAGGAGGACTGAGCAATATGAATAAGCCGAACATCATTCTGATTATGACCGACGATCAGGGCTACGGCGATCTGAGCTGCATGGGCGCTACGGATTTCCGCACGCCGCATCTGGACGAGATGGCGCGGGAGGGCGCGCGCTTCTCCTGCATGTATTCCAATTCTCCGGTGTGCTCGCCGTCGCGCGCGTCGCTGCTGACGGGCCGCTATCCCGGAAACGCGGGCGTTCGCGCCATTCTGGCCGGACATCGCCGCGCTTCGGGCCTTACGCCCGCGGCACCCACGATTGCGTCCGCGCTCAAGCCCCTCGGATACCACACCGGCCTGTGCGGCAAATGGCATCTGGGCCTGAAGCCGGAATGCCGCCCGAACGCGAACGGCTTCGACGAGTTCTCCGGCTTCCTCGCCGGCTGCATCGATTACTATTCCCACATCTTCTATTGGGGAATGGCCGACGGCCACACCGATCCGACCCACGACCTGTGGGAGAACGACCGGGAGGTCTACGGCAACGGCGAATACATGACCGAGCGGATCACCCGCAAGAGCGTCGAGTTCATTCAGAAGCACCACGCCGAGCCGTTCATGCTCTACGTGGCCTACAACGCGCCGCACTATCCGATGCACGCGCCGGAGAAGTATCTGAAGCGGTTCGAGCATCTGCCGTGGGATCGCCGCATCATGGCCGCGATGATCAGCGCCGTGGACGACGGCGTGGGCGAGATTCGCGCGGAGCTGGAGCGCCAGGGCATTCTGGAAAACACGCTGATTTACTTCCAGAGCGACAACGGCCCGTCCCGAGAGACGCGCAACTGGCTCGACGGCACCGAGGACCCCTATTACGGCGGCACGTCCGGCATATTCACCGGGCACAAATACAGCCTGTTCGAGGGCGGCGTGCGCATTCCGTCGATCGTGAGCTGGCCGGGCCACATTCCCGCCGGCCGCGTGATCGACAGCTATCATGCGTCGATGGATGTGTTCCCGACGGTGCTGGAGGCGTGCGGCGGCGATCCTGAGCAGTACGAGCTGGACGGCGAGAGCATGCTTGAGATGCTGCTGGGCGGCGAGGAGCGCACGCACGAGGCGCTGTTCTGGGAAATGGACGGCCAGACCGCCATGCGCGCCGGCAATTACAAGCTCGTGCTCAACGGCCGGCTGGTCGAGGGCGAGGAGCAGCGCGCGGAGGTGTTCCTGTCCGATCTGAGCGTCGATCCCGGCGAGCACGACAATCTCGCGGAGAAGCTGCCGGAGGTCGCGGCCGAGATGCGCGAAAAGGCGCTGGCGTGGCGCGCGAAGCTCGAAAAGAACTGGGACGAGAAATTCGCCGCGAACTACAGGAGCCTGACCTGATGAAATCTGCGGCGGGAAGCGCAGACGCTTTCCCGCCTCAGCTTGTCAAAAACAGGTTTTTGACAAGCTGGTGGACGGGGGAGCAAGCTCCCCCGCCACTACCACCCCCTCTGCAAGTTTTGCTAGGATTTCTTCGAAATCCCCGGGCGCAAAACTTGTAAGGTAGCTATTTTCTCTCCGGGAAATGGGATTTCCCTGCGATAAAATAGCCCCGCGCTCACCGCGCATGTCGCTGAGCTCGATTGAAAGTTCGAGAGGGCTTTGGCCCTCTCGAGCTCTCCTGGGCTTTTCGGCAGTCAGCGGCGGGGAAGCGCAGAGGCTTTCCCGCCCTGAGCTGTCTTTTCGGCAAAAAGATCCGCGCTGTCTGGCCGCGGATCTGTAATGAAAAAGGAGTGAATACAATGCGCGCCGTAATGGTGATGTACGATTCCCTGAACCGGCATATGCTCGAGCCGTATGGCTGCACCGAGACGCACACGCCGAACTTTACCCGCCTCGCGCAGCGCTCGGCGCAGTTTGAAACCTGCTACGCGGGCAGCCTTCCGTGCATGCCCGCGCGCCGCGAGCTGCATACCGGCCGCTACAATTTCCTGCACCACAGCTGGGGCCCGATCGAGCCCTACGACGATTCCATGCCCGAAATTCTCAAGCGCAACGGCGTGTATACGCATCTGGTCAGCGATCACACGCATTACTGGGAGGACGGCGGCGCGACGTATCACAACCGCTACAGCTCCTGGGAGGGCTTCCGCGGGCAGGAGGGCGATCACTGGAAGGGCGTGGTCGGCGGCGTGGAGGCGCCGGAGAACCTCATTCATTTCACCGGCTATCGCGGCACGCTCTATCAGCAGGACTGCGTGAACCGCAGCTATTTGAAGGAGGAAAAGGATCATCCGCAGACGCTGACGTTCCGCGCGGGCCTCGATTTCATCCGCACGAACGCCGAGCAGGACAACTGGATGGTTCAAATCGAGACGTTCGACCCGCACGAGCCGTTCTTCTCGTATGCGCGCTATAAGGCGCTGTATCCGCACGAATACGAGGGCCCGCAGTTCGACTGGCCGGACTATGCGCCGGTGAATCAGACGTCCGAGCAGGTGCGCCACGGACGGCTCGAATACGCGGCGCTGCTTTCGATGTGCGATCATTCGCTGGGCGAGGTGCTCGATCTGTTCGATGAGAAAAACCTCTGGGAGGATACGATGCTCATCGTCTGCACCGACCACGGCTATATGCTCGGCGAGCACGGCTTCTGGGCGAAGAATTACATGCCGCCGTATGAGGAAGTCGTGCATACGCCGCTGTTCATCTGGGACCCGCGCGCGCGCGTAATGGGCGAAAAGCGCAAAAGCCTCGTGCAGACGATCGACATTCCGGCCACGCTCCTGGGCTTTTTCGGCGTAAAACAGCCCAAGGATATGCAGGGCCACGATTTGATCGATACCATCAAAACGGACGCGCCCGTGCGCGACGCGGCGCTGTTCGGCTGGTTTGGTCGCCACGTCTGCATTACCGACGGAAGATACGTGTATATGCGCCCGCCGAAGCCCGGCAATCGCCCGCTGTATGAATATACGCTGATGCCGATGCATATGGCGTGGCTGTATTTCCCGGAGGAGCTGCGCACCATGCAGCGCGCCGAGCCGTTCTCGTTTACGAAGGATTGCCCGGTAATGCGCATGGATTCCAACGCGCCGGATATCCTCTCCGACCCGAACGCGGGCGGCGAGATGCTGTTCGACGTGCAAAACGACCCGCACCAGCAGCACCCGATCGACGATCCGGAAGTCCTCGCAAGACTGGAAAAGCGAATGATTCAGCTGATGCAGGAAAACGACGCGCCGAAGGAACAGTACGAGCGCATGAACCTGACCGAAAAAATGTAAAAAAACCAGGCCCGCCCAGCGGGCCTTTGAATTTTCAGTAAACAATAAATAGGAAAATACTCTTCCGAAATCCACTCTCAAAAAAAACGAGCAAGAGCGAAAGCGAATTGCAAAAAGAGAAAAGGAGCCGCCAACAAAACGCGAAAGCCGCCACCACGGCGGCGCATCGCGTGGTAAGTTGGGAAAAAGGAAGCAGCGCGAAGCAGGGAAGGAAATTGAGTCGCTACCCGACTCAATTTCCGGGACGACCAAGCGCGGCAGCAAGCGAGAGGCGGCCCTGCCGCCCTATTGCGTTTTTGGGGGGATTGGAGTATAATGTATGGTGTGTAATTTTATGTTGGAGGATGTATCCTGTGGCAAACAACAATTATTCCGATCGCCCCGCTCCGCGCGCCGCGAGTCGCCCGAGCGGCAATCGCCCCACCAATACCAGACCCAGCGGCCAACGCCCCAGCGGCCAAAGACCTAACGGCCAGAGACCCGCAGGCCAGCGCCCCGCGGGCCAGAGACCGAATCCCCAGCGGCCCGGCAGCCGTCCCGCAAACCGCAGACGTGGCAAGCGGCGCGTCCAGAAGCGGTTCTATGCGTTCGTCGCAGTGCTGGTCGTCGCAATCATCGCGCTGATCTTGATCATCGCAAAGCCGTTCGGCGGCAAGAAAGATCCGCAGACTTCCGCAACGCCTGCGCCCGTGAGCAGCGCAACCGAACAGCCCGGTGCGACGGATTCTCAGGATTCCCAGAATACCGGCGACCGCGCGAGCGCGCTGGCCGACCTGCTGGGCAATCAGGACGCCGATCTGCAGGGCCTTTCCGCCGACCAGATGGCGCAGGTTTCGGATTTGAGCGTCAATCAGGGTCTGCCGCAGGAATGGATGAATATCCTGCTGCTCGGCTCCGACGAGCGCGAGCTGAACGAGAGCGCCCGCACCGACTGCATGATCATCTGCTCGATCAATACGCAGACTGGCGAGGTCAAGCTCACGAGCATCATGCGCGACCTCGCGGTGAAGTTCAGCGATATCGGCGAGTATAACGGCACGTACCGCATCAACGCCGCGAACTACTTCGGCGGCGAGCGCCTCGCAATGCGCACCGTGAACGAGTGCTTCGGCATGAATATCGATAAATACGTCCGCGTGAACTTCTATGGCTTCCAGCAGATCGCGCAGATGCTCGGCGGCATCGACATCGATATTACCGAGGCCGAGATGGAGGAAATCAATTACCGCGTGCAGGAGCAGTGGTACGAGGCGTATCTGCAGGGCATCGATGAATCCGCGCTGCCGAACGAGCTGCTGGAAAGCTACGGCGAAAACACGCACCTCGACGGCCGCCAGACGCTCGCCTACGCGCGCATCCGTCATATGGACGGCGGCGACTACGCGCGTGCGGAGCGCCAGCGCAAGGTGCTGTTCGAGCTGATGAAGAAGCTCGAGGGCATGGGCATCGCCGACCTCGCCAAGGTGGGCATGGAGGCGATGAAGCACATGAAGACGAACCTCTCGCTGGACGAAATCATGTCCATCGCCCAGAAGGTGCTGGGCGCGGATCTGACGAGCATCGATTCGTTCCGCCTGCCGATCAACAATTCCTATAAGCAGGAAACGCGCAACAATCAGGATATGCTCTACGACTGCGACTGGGGCAGCAATGCGAGCAGTCTTTATACCTTTATCTACGGCTAAAACCGGAATTGCCGCCGGGAGCGGGGCGCTCTCGGGGAAAAGGGCAGGAGGATTTTCTTCCTGCCCTTTTTGCGCGCATTCCGTTCGGGAGGGCAAAATCGACCGTCGACGGCGGCGAAATTCGCACAACTCAACAATAATTTAGCGAAACAGCCATTGATTTCTGCCCCGGGGTGCGATATGATAATTATGGTATCATTCGGGTACTAGGGCATTGATGAAATGCCCGATGGCTCTCATGCTAATATTGCGAGAAAGAGGTTGAATGCACGATGCGTAAGATTGATTTGGCAAAGTACGGCATTACCGGAACGACGGAGGTCGTTTACAATCCTTCCTACGAAGAGCTGTTCGCTGAGGAAACGAAGCCGACGCTCGAAGGCTATGAAAAGGGTCAGGTCAGCGAGCTGGGCGCGGTGAACGTCATGACCGGTATCTACACCGGCCGTTCCCCGAAGGACAAGTACATCGTCGTCGACGATCAGTCCAAGGACACCGTATGGTGGACCACTCCCGAATATAAGAACGACAACCATCCGATGACCCAGGAAACCTGGAAGGCTGTTAAGGATATCGCGACGAAGGAACTGTGCAACAAGCGCCTGTTCGTTGTCGACGCGTTCTGCGGCGCCAATCACGATACCCGCATGGCCATCCGCTTCATCATGGAAGTCGCATGGCAGGCCCATTTCGTGACCAACATGTTCATCCGTCCGACCGCTGAGGAGCTCGAAACCTTCGAGCCGGACTTCGTGGTCTACAACGCCTCCAAGGCGAAGGTCGAGGATTACAAGGCGCTGGGCATGAATTCCGAAACCTGCGCGGCCTTCAACATCACCAGCCGCGAGCAGGTCATCATCAACACCTGGTACGGCGGCGAGATGAAGAAGGGTATGTTCTCCATGATGAACTACTATC
>CAKUKM010000022.1 GCA_934663595.1 uncultured Clostridia bacterium
CTGCCACCAAAAAAGAATGTGACCCGAACGCCGTGTAGCGTTCGGGCCGTCGTTCAGAACTTGACTGGTCTGATCGGATTGCCCTTGCTGTTTCGCTCAATCTTCGGTATCTTGTCGGGCTCGTATGTAATGAGCTCATCCAGCGTGCAATCCAGCGCTTCGCAGATCAGATTAAAATGTTCCAGCGTAACTCTTGTGCTGATCTCGCGGTACATTTCGCTGATTGTTGAGGGCCGAATCCCAGTCACTTGCGCCAGCTTTGCTTGCGTCCACCGCTTTTTGCCAAGAAGGGCGGACAGGTGAATCCTTATCATAGCCATACCCCTTTACAGGTATGATAGCAAAATGACGTTTTCTTCGCTTGTTATTGTTAGATTCTAACTGTATTCGTTATTAAGAATTAGAGAATACAAAAGGCACCTGATCGGTGAAAAGCCAGATCAGATGCCTTTTGTATCATTTGATATCGAAGTAAATGGTCAATAAAAACACCCGACCGACCATTTTCAGGACAGCAGGTGTTCTTATAAGGAAAGTGTGGTACACCTTCAGGGGCTCGAACCCTGGACACCCTGATTAAGAGTCAGGTGCTCTACCAACTGAGCTAAAGGTGCTCGTTCCATCGAGACGCTTGCCTCAAGAACATGATTATTATACTGCATCTATAGGGGAATGTCAAGCGAAAATTCGCGATTTAATCGAATGTATACAAATGGGATGAAATCCATAAACTGGATTGCGGAAACTGGGACGGGTGTATATGGATTCCGATAAATAGCGCTCCGATTGCGTAAATCGGAGCGCTGCTTGGATCAGCCATTGAGGTAGCGGGACAGGAACGCCTGCGTGCGCGGGTGCTTCGGGTGGGTGAAGAAGGCTTCGGGGGAATCATCCTCGACGATTACGCCCTCGTCCATGAACACCACGCGGTGCGACACATCGCGCGCAAAGCCCATTTCGTGGGTGACGACGAGCATCGTAAGGCCCGTTTGTGCGAGGTTTTTCATGACCTCCAGCACCTCGCCGACCATTTCGGGGTCGAGCGCGGAGGTCGGCTCGTCGAACAGCAGCACCTCCGGGTCCATCGCCAGCGCGCGCGCAATGGCGACGCGCTGCTTCTGGCCGCCGGACAGCTGGCGGGGCTTGGCGTGGATGTACGCGCCCATGCCGACGCGCTCGAGGTATTTCATCGCGTTCTGCTCGCTTTCGCGGCGCGGGCGATGCTTGACGCGCATCTGGCCGATGACGCAGTTTTCCAGCACGGTGAGATTTGCAAAGAGGTTGAACTGCTGAAACACCATGCCGACCTGCGCGCGATACTGGTTGAGGTCGAAGCCGGGCGCGCCGACGGTCTGGCCGCGATAGAGCACCGTGCCGCCGCTGGGCGTTTCCAGGCGGTTCATGCAGCGCAGCAGCGTGGATTTGCCGGAGCCGGACGAGCCGAGAATCGAGACGACCGAGCCGGGGAAAACGTCAAAATCCACGTCGCGGAGCACCTGATGATCGCCGAACGATTTGCTCAGATGGCGCGCGGAGAGAATCGCTTCACTCATTTTCAGCCGCCCCCTTTACCTTGATTTCGCCCTCGACGACGGTTTGAGAGCCGTGAATAGTGTAGTTTTCCGGGCCGTCGAGCTTCTTTTCCAGCAGCCGCAGCAGGCGCGTGGTGAGGAACGTCATCACGAAATAGACGCAGCTGGTGACGAAGAAGACCTCGAAATAGCGGTAATACGTGCCCGCAGCGGTCTTCGAGACGAAGAACAGCTCGCTTACGGAGATCACGTTCAGCACCGACGTATCCTTAATATTGACCACGAACTCGTTGCCGAGCGCGGGCAGGATATTGCGGATCGCCTGCGGCAGCACGATATGCAGCATCGTCTGGCCATAGGTCATGCCGATGGCCTGCGCCGCCTCGCGCTGGCCGGGATCGACGCTCTGAATGCCGCCGCGCACGATTTCGGACAGGTATGCGCCCGTATTGATCGATACGATCAGGAAGCCCGCCAGCAGATTCGGCATCGTGATTTTGAACAGCTGCGCGACGCCATAGAAGATGACCATCGCCTGAACGATCATCGGCGTGGAACGGAATACTTCGATATAGACCGACAGTATCGCGTTGACGACCTTGTGAATCCAGTATTTCGCGCCGTCCGTTTTTTTCACGGGCACCGCGCGCACGGAGCCGATCGCGAGGCCGATGATGAAGCCGACGAACGTGCCGGACAGCGCCAGCAGCAGCGTCGTTCCCGCGCCGCGCAGGAACAGGGGACCATAGGTGCGCAATATGAACAGCACCCAATCAAAGAAGCCGGATTGTGCGGTGGGCATGAAGATCGCTCCTTATTTATTCGGCCGCGCCGGGCTGGTCGGCGAGCGCCTGAGTCATCAGCGCAAGGCGGGTATCGCTATCGATGGTGGACAGGATTTCGTTGATCTGGCCGCAGAGCTCGGTATCGGTCAGCTTTAGCGCGATCGCGATGGCGGTGTCGTCCTCGCTGGTCACGAAGCCGTTTTCGCCGAATTCAACATACGTCAGATCCGCATTCGCCGCGCACGCGGATTCCGCGCCGGGACGCTCGGAGACATAGCCGTCGATCACGCCCGCGTTCAGCGCCACGATCATCGACGGGAAGCTCTCCATTGCGGTCATCTTCTCAACGCCTTCGATCTGGTCGATCACCGTGTAGTGGAAGGTGTTCTGCTGGCCGGTGATGCGCGCGCCGGAGAAGTCGGAAAGCTGGGTGGCGTTTGCATACGCGCCGTCCTTGCGAACTACGATCACGAGATCGGAATTGTAATAGTTATCGGTAAACAGCACGCTCAGCTTGCGCTCCTCGGTGGGGGACATGCCGGCGATGACCGCGTCGATCATGCCGGAATTCAGCGCGGGAATCAGGCCGTCCCATTCGATCTTCACGATCACGAGCTCGCGGCCGAGGCCCTCGGCGATCTTCTTGGCGATCTGGACGTCGTAGCCGTCGGCATAGCCCTGGTTGCCGTCGATCGGAACGGAGCCTTCGGTCTGTTCGACCTGCGCCCAGTTAAACGGCGCGTAGCCGCATTCCATGCCGACGCGGAACGGCTCGGCGAGCGCGGACGCGGACAGAGCGAGAACGAGAACCAGTACCAGTGCAAAAATCTTCTTCATGGGTGTTTCCTCCTTTTTGTGCTAAAAGAACGATCGAAGTTACTACTCCGATCGTTCCAAAGCCCCAAAACAGGGGGAAGTATTCAGAGATAGCGCTCCACAACCGGTGATTGTGACAGTCGGCGGGATATTCTCTCGCAAACCAACGTTCCTCGGCTCCACCCTCGGTTCGTTTCGGCGAAACACCCTTTCGGCCGGTTCTGACAGCGTTCATGGAGGAACTCGAACCGCGCGTACTGATGAGCTTCGCGCCTCTATCGATCATTCAATTATGGTCTGAATTATAGCACATTTTTTCGCGGGAGATAGCCGTATACGATTAATCTTGCGATAATTCTGTGTAATGCCGGCGGCCGGCGCAAAAAAGAACCGCCCGAATGGGCGGTTCAGCAGGAACCCCGAATTAGCCGTTCGTCGCGGGAGCGTCGGTCTCAGCGGGAGCGTCGGTCGCAGCGTCAACGGGAGCGTCGGTCGCGGCGTCAGCCGGAGCGTCGGTCGCAGTGTCGGCGGGAGCCTCGGTCGCAGCCTCGGTCGCGGCGGGCGCCTCGGTGGGGGGCGTGGTGGTCGTCTTGTTGTTGGAGCACGCAGTCATGGCGATCACGGCAAACATCATAACCAGAACCAGAGCGATAATCTTCTTCATCTTTTTCATCCTCCCTATTGCTTGGATACGGTAGTAATTATACCCAACATAGTCGATGATTATGCAGTAGATTCGGTAAATAATTCGAAAATATGAGCGTTTTTCAAAACTTTTACGCCGCTAACTTTGAACATCGTTCGGGAAGCAGGAGGAGCGTTTGCGCCTGAATCGCGCTCACAGCGGCTTTCGTTCGGGTGTTCCGGCCTTGCGCGGATAGGCGGGCGGCGTGGGCGCGATCTTTTTTAAAACGGCGATTTTGTGATTCCAGTCGCGATGGGGAATCGGCGCGGCAAATGCGCCCTCGACGCGCCCGCCCAGCGTTTTCAGCGCCTTCTGCGCGCCCGCCAGCTCGCTTTCCAGCTGCGGCCCCTTCAGCGCGACGACCGTTCCGCCCATGCGTACGAACGGCAGCAGGTATTCGCAGAGCACGTTCATCGGCGCGACAGCGCGGGCGACGGCGCAATCGAACTGCTCGCGCAGCGCGGGCGTGCGGGCCGCGTCCTCGCAGCGCGCGTGAATGCATTCGGCGTTCAGATTCAGCTCGCACACCACGCTTTTTAGGAATTTCACGCGCTTGTCCAGCGCGTCCAGCAGCGTAAAGCGCGTTTCAGGCAACATGATTGCCAGCGGGATGCCCGGAAAGCCCGCGCCGGAGCCGACGTCGATCGCCGTTTGCGGCGAAAAGCCGCGCGCGACGGGGGAAATGCAGTCGAGGTAATTGCGGTCGATCGCCTCGCCGATATCGTCCGGCACGCGGGTTAAATTGAATTGCGCGTTCGCCTGAACGAGCAGCTCGTGGTAGAGTTCGAATTTCCGCGCCTGCCCGTCGGTCATGGGAATGCCCATTTCGCGCGCGCCGGAGAGTATTCTTTCAATAAACATGGCCTTTCCTTTCCTAGGGCGTATCTGAAAAATTCCCTGAGGCTCCATCACGGCGTCTTTTCCGCCATTTCGGCGTCGGAAAATCTCGATTTAGCGCGCTAAACCTTCGATTTCCCTCCTTGAACTGACGAAAAATCCGCTCGTGCTGTCGCCTCTTCCTTTTTCAGATACACCCTAAAGAAACCGGCAGATCACTCCGCCGGTTTCTGGTAAACGTGAATCGTGAATGTGAAGGTCGTGCCCTGATCTTTTTCGCTGGCGACGGAGATTTCCTCGTCCATGCGCGTGATCAGCTCCTGCGCGATCGACAGGCCCAGGCCGCTGCCCTTGCCGCTGTGCGCCTTGTCGACCTTGTAGAACCGGTCGAACACATAGGGCAGATCTTCCTCGGAGATGCCGATGCCGGTGTCGCTCACGCTCAGGCGCACGACGGTATCGTCCCATTCGGCGGACACGCGCACCGAGCCCTTTTCGGTGTATTTGATCGCGTTGTCCAGCAGGATGATCAGCAGTTCCTCGACGCGGTCGGCGTTTGCGTATACGGGCGGACACGCGGAGAAATCGGTCGGGATTTCGAGCGAGAGCCCGTGCTCTTCGGCGATTGACTGATAGCGGTCGCAGACGTCGTAGACCAGATCGTCCAGCGTCATGCGCTTTTTCTCGATGGCGATCGTGCCGCTTTGCAGGCGCGAAAGCTCAAGCTGGTCGTTGATCAGCCGCGACAGGCGCAGCACCTCGCGCAGAATGATGTCGTAATAGCGCATGCGGTCGGCCTCGCTGGTGACCATGCCCTCCTTGAGCGGCTCGACCAGCGCACGCACGGCAGTCAGCGGCGTGCGCAGCTCGTGGGACACGTTCGATACGTATTCGCGGCGCGTGCGCTCGAGGCGCTCGGACTGCGTGATGTCCGAAATCAGGCCGACGGCGCCGGCGGTCATGCCGATTTCGTCGATGATCGGCGAAACGGTCAGGCGCAGCGTGCGGTCCTGCACGGTGAGATTGCGGGTGACGGGTTCGCCGTTTGCGATTACGGAATCAAAATCCGCCCAGACCGACGCATCGGGGATGATCCGCATGCGCGCGTCCGGGAGGTGCACGCCGGGCTTTCCACGCGCAAACAGCTTTTCCAGCGCGGGATTGGCATGGGTGATGCCGCCCTCGCTGTCGACCGCGACCACGCCCTCGGACAGGCCGTCGATCATCTGCCGCAGGCGGTTGCGCTCGAGAATCAGCGTGTACAGATTCCGCGCCAGCTGCGACGAGAGATTGTTGATCGCTCTTCCGAGCTCGCCGAGCTCGCCGGGCGCGGATTCGTCGCACCGCGCGCTCAGATCGCCGTTTGCCACCGCCACGGCCACATCGCGCAATTGCATGATCGGCTTTACGGCGCGCACGAGCAGCGGCCGCTTCAGCGCCCATGCGGCCAGAAACGCGCAGAGCAATCCGGAAAGCGCGCCGATCAGCGCCGCAAGCGCGCGGCTGCCGCCGGAAACGGGCAGCGCGATCGCGGCGGCAGAGTCCTCCATCTTAAAAACGGAGAGTATGCAGGCGCGGCCGTTCAGGCGCATGCGGGAAATGGATTCATTGCCCAGCAGCGCGGCGGTAATTTTTGCAGAAACCGCCTCCGGAATATCGGCCTGCGCATTCGCAAGCGCGCGCGTGCCGTCCCGATCGGCCAGCCAGATCTCGATTCCCGGGGGAATGAGGAGCGTTGCGCGCTCGCTGGGCGGCGATTCGCTCAGGAGCGCCTGATAGGCGGTCAGCTCCGCCTGTGTCGCGCGCGCGTCCAGGAAATTCCCGGCTGCGAAGAACGCAATTAGTCCTACGGCGACCGCCAGAATCAGGACGATCGCCGTAAAGACCAGTGCGCGCCGCACGAGCACGCTGTATTTTTTCATGCGTTGACCTCAAAGCGATAGCCTACGCCGTAGACCGTCTTCAGCGCCCACGGAACGCCCTCCTGCGGAAGCTTCTGGCGGATGCGCTTGATGTGCGCGTCCACGGTGCGGGTATCTCCAAAGTAGTCGTAGCCCCATACGTGGGAGAGAATCTGCTCGCGCGAGAAGACCTGGCCGACGTTGCTGGTGAGCATGTGCAGGATCTCGACCTCCTTGGGCGTGCAGGGAATGACCTTGCCGGCGGCCTTGACCTGGTAATTCTCCAGGCTGATTTCCAGCTGCGGCAGGCGGATGATCGAGGGATCCTCCCCGGCGGCCTTTTCGGAGAAGCGGCGAAGCACCGCCTTGATGCGCGCCAGCACCTCGCGCGGGCTGAACGGCTTTACGATGTAATCGTCCGCGCCGAGCTCGAGACCGAGAATGCGGTCGATCTCCTCTCCTTTGGCGGTCAGCATGATGATCGGCAGCGTGCTCGTCTGGCGAACAGAGCGGCAGACGTCGATGCCCGTGACCTTCGGCATCATCAGATCCAGCACCATCAGGTCCGGATGGAGGGATTCCACCATCTCCAGCGCCTGCTGGCCGTCGTACGCGCTCTGATGCTCATACCCTTCGGATTCCAGATACAGCCCCAGCGACTCGTGCACTACCGGATCGTCGTCCGCGATCAGAATGAGAGGATACATTGACATAATACCACCCCGAATAACACATTTATACCGATATTATACCCATTTTCCGCGAAACTTGCAACCATTTTGACCGCTTGCCCAAATAATATCATAATTCGGAAAGGCGGGCGAAAAACGGCGGCGTACAGGGCGCTCGGCGTCACAGGAAAGTAAAAAAACCCAAAAAAGCGCAAAAAAGAGTAAGTAAAAAGGGATATATTGACAAATAAATTAATCTAAAGTATAATTGAATCGACGAAACGATAAAATGAGGAACTGAAGGTGGTATTCAACGTCCGAATGGGCGTGGAAAAATAAAGGAGGAAACCGACCATGAAAAAGCTTCTGTCCCTGGTTCTCGCAGCGATGATGTGCCTCGCGTTTGCCGCGCCGACGCTCGCCGAAGGCGAGACAATCGCCGTAGTGCTCAAAACGCTGTCGAGCGAATACTGGAACTACGTCAAGGCCGGCTGCGACGCGGCGGCGAAGGATCTCGGAATCACGGTGACCGTGATCGGCCCCGGCGCGGAGAGCGACATCTCCGGTCAGGTTGCCATGATCGACGAGCAGCTGGCGCAGGATATTGCGGCGATCGTCGTTGCTCCGAACGACGGCGACGCGGCGGCGGCGGCGCTCTCGAAGGCGAACGTGCCGGTGCTGTTCGTCGATACGGATGCGAACTTCTCGAACAAAGCCTCGTTCGTCGGCACGTCCAACGAAGATGCGGCGGCGATCGGCGGCAAGTATATCGCCGATAAGCTCGGCATGGACGCGAAGGTCGTAATCATTTACGGTCAGGAGGGCGAGAATACCTCCAATATGCGCATGACGGGCTATGAGCGCGCGCTGACCGAAGCGGGCGTCGAAGTGCTGGCGAAGCAGTCCGGTCAGAACACGACCGACGGCGCGATGGCGACGATGGAAGACCTGCTGAACCGCTTCCCGGGCGAGATCAACGCCGTGCTCTGCCACAACGACGATACCGCGATCGGCGCGATGCAGGCGTGCGAGCAGGCGGGCGTTGAAGGCGTGAAGATCATCGGATTCGACGGAAACGTCTCCGCGGTGGAGCTGGTGCTGGCGGGCAAGCTGGAAGGCAGCGTCGCGCAGCAGCCATACATGATGGGCTATACCGCGGTGGAAGCGGCGTTGAAGGCGGCGCGCGGCGAAACGATCGAGCCGATCATTTACGTCGACGCCAAGCTGATCACGATGGAGAACGGTCAGGAATATCTTGACGGTCTGGCCGCGATGCTCGGCAAGTAATTCGGAAAAGACGACAAGGAAGATGCGGCTGATTCGCGGTTGCGGATCAGCCGCATTTGGGAGGTGAGCGGATGAGTGAATATGTGGTGGAACTGCGAAACATTACCAAGAGATTTCCAGGCGTGGTGGCGCTGAAGAGCATGTCCATTCAGATCCGTCCGGGAGAGATCCATGGTCTGATCGGCGAAAATGGCGCTGGCAAATCGACGCTCATCAAGGTACTGACCGGCGTAAACATCCCCGAGGAGGGCGAAATTTACGTATCCGGCGAGCGTATGTCCTTCCGAAATCCCGTGAAGGCGCGAGAGCAGGGCATCGCGTGCGTATATCAGGAGCTGAACATCGTTCCGCAACTGCCGGTGGTGGACAATATCTTCATCGGGCGCGCGATTCGAGGGCGCGGCGGGCTGCTCGATTACAAAACGATGCACGCGGAGGCGAAAAAGGCGCTTTCAGAGCTGGGACACGACGAGATCGACACGCGCGTTCAGTGCGGAAAGCTCGGCATCGGGCTTCAGCAGATGGTGGAAATCGCAAAGGCGGTTTCGCTGGACGCAAAGCTGATCATCATGGACGAGCCGACGTCCTCGCTGGGCAAGCAGGAGGTCGAGCAGCTGATGAAGACGGTGCGCCGGCTGAAGGAAAAGGGCATTGCGATTCTGTTCGTGTCGCATAAGCTGGAGGAGCTGTTTGAGATTTGCGAGCGCGTGACCGTAATGCGCGACGGCAGGCACATACTCACGGACGACGTTAAAAACATGACGCACGAGAAGCTGATCCACGCGATGGTCGGCAGAACGCTCGACAACCTGTTCCCGAAGGAATTCGGCGAAAAGGGCGAATGCTTCCTGAAAGCCGAAAACCTGACGGAGGCGGGCGTGCTGAAGGGCGTGAGCTTTGAGGCGTACGGAGGGCAGATCCTCGGATTCGCGGGACTCGTTGGCGCGGGCAGAACGGAGACGATGCGCGCGATCTTCGGCGCGGATCCATTGGACGGCGGGCGCGTGTTCGTCAAAGGACGTCTCGCGCGCATCCGTTCGCCGCAGCAGGCGATTCGGCTGGGAATCGCGTTTTTGACCGAGGACCGCAAGGGACAGGGCCTGGTGCTGTCGCAGCCGGTGAAGACGAACCTGATCCTGGCGAGCCTGAAGCGGTTCCGCCGCGCGTTTCTTTTGAATCACGACCGGATTCACGAGAGCGCGGATCACCATGTGAGGACGCTGAGAATCAAAACGCCGACGATCAACGAAGTGGTCGCACAGCTGTCCGGCGGCAATCAGCAGAAGGTCGTAATCGGCAAATGGATCAACACGGACGCCGACATTTTCATATTCGACGAACCGACGCGCGGCATCGACGTCGGCGCAAAGATCGAGGTCTACAATGTGATGAATCAGCTCGTGAAGGCGGGCAAATGCGTGATCATGGTTTCCTCGGAGATGTCGGAGATTCTCGCGATGAGCGATCGCGTGATCGTGATGCGCGGCGGGCGCGTTATGGCGGAGATTGAGCGCGACTCGGAACACTTTAATCAGGAAGACATCATGAAAGCGGCATGGGGAGGGAAATTGGAATGACAAACGCGCAGCAGAAGAAGAAAACAGGACCCAAGGACGTATTGATGCGCCTCGGTCCCGCGTTGGCGCTGATACTGATGTTCGCCGTGTTCAGCATTGTTATGTCGGAAAAATTCCTGCGAATTTCGAATCTGATGAACGTGCTGAAGCAGGCGTCGATCAACTGCATGATCGGCGCGGGAATGCTCCTGTGCCTGATTACGGCGGGCATCGACCTTTCGGTCGGCTACAACTGCACGCTCTCGTGCTGCCTGATCGGCGTACTGCTGACGAAGGGCGTGACGAGTCCTCTGATACTGATTCCGGCGGCGCTCGCGGTTTCAACGCTAGCGGGATTCATCAACGGAACGCTGCTGACGCGGCTGGATCTCCCGCATCCGTTCGTTTCGACGCTCGGCATGAAGAATATCCTCTGGGGAGTCGCGCTGCTGATTACCGGATCGACCTCGATCGGACTTTACAACAAGGGCATCGATTCAACGCTGGCGCTTGGCAGCGCTACAATTTTTGAATTCGGCTTCCCGATCAGCTTTATCCTCGTGCTGGCGGTTTACACGCTGTATCATGTATTCCTGAATCACACGTCGCTGGGACGGCAGATCTATTGCGTCGGCGGCAATTCCGAGGCGGCGCGGCTGTCCGGCATTCGCTCGAAAAACGTGCTGACCGCAGTGTATACGATTTCCGGATTCATGTGCGGCGTGGCGGGCGTCATTCTCGCGGGACGCGTTGCCAGCGCGAATCCAAATTCCGGCGCGACCTATGATACCGATGCGATTGCGGCATGCATCATCGGCGGCGCGTCGTTCTCCGGCGGCAAGGGTACGATCTGGGGCACGCTGATCGGCGCGCTGCTGATCGCGATTATCCGCAACGGCCTGAATCTGATGGGCACGAAGAACGACGTTCAGTATATCGTAATCGGCGCGGTGATCATTGCGTCGGTCACGATCGACGTTGTGCGCGGCAAGGTTGAAGCGCGCGCGCGCAAAATGGCGGCGATCGACTGAATGCATATGCGCGTCTTCCGCACGCGCCCGAAAGGGCGAAGTCGCGGTCGGCGCGCTTTTGCGCGAAATTCACTATTGTCAGAAAGCGCGAAAATATGCTATAATGAATGTTGGAAAGATCGGTTTGCGCGGTTTTTCCGATTTTCCGGCTTTGGGCCGGGGCAGGCGTTTTTTAAGCGATAGGCATGAAGCGGGTTCGGCGTATTGCTTTTTGAAATGGATACCATTGAAATGGAAGGGGAGACACAAGTACATGTTCAATCCGGAAAAGGTATTTCTGGGCATTGCGCCGATTGGCTGGTGCAACGACGACATGCCGGAGCTCGGGGCTGAGAATACTTTTCGCCAGACGGTGAGCGAAATGGCGCTGGCGGGCTTTACCGGCTGCGAGATCGGCAACAAGTATCCGTCCGATCCCGCGATTTTGAAGTGGGAGCTCGATCTGCGCGGCATGCGCATCGCGTCGCGGTGGTTTTCTTCGTTCATCCTGACCGAGCCGATCGAGAAGGTCGAGGCGGATTTCATTCGCGAGCTCGATTTCCTTTCGGCCGTGGGCGCGAACCGCATCAACGTTTCCGAGCAGAGCTATTCCATTCAGGGCAAGACCGACGTTCCGGTGCTGGGCGATCAGAAGCACGTGATGGACGATGCGGAATGGGATCGCTTCTGCGCGGGCCTGAATCGCCTGGGCGCGATTGCGAAGGCGCGCGGCTTTAAGCTGTGCTATCATCATCACATGGGCACGGTGGTGCAGACGGCGGAGGAAACCGACCGGATGCTCGCGAACACCGATCCGGATTGCGTGTTCCTGTGCTACGATACCGGCCATTTCACGTTTGCGGGCGAGGATCCGCTGAGCGTATTGAAGAAATACGTAAATCGCGTGGGCCACGTGCATTTAAAGGACATGCGCCGCGCGGTGGTGGATCAGGTCCGGCCCGAGGGCTGGAGCTTCCTGACGGCCGTTCGCAACGGCGCGTTCACCGTTCCGGGCGACGGCTGCGTGGACTTTGATCCGATCTTCAAGCTCCTTGCCGACGCGCATTACGAGGGTTGGCTGCTGGTCGAGGCCGAGCAGGACCCCGCAAAGGCGAATCCGCTGGAGTATGCCATGAAGGCGCGCGCGTTCATTCGCGAGCACACCGGCCTTTGATCGGAGGAAACGAGCATGTATATGGACAAAACGCCCGTGCGCGGCTATAACGCATATCTGAATATGGGCCGGGACGACGCGAACACCGGCCTGGACGTGGGGCTTCTGATTCTCGAGCCCGGCGATACGTTCGCCATCGACGAGCCGGAGAAGGAGGTCGCGCTCGACCTGCTCGAGGGCAAGATTGAATTTAAATGGAATGAGGAATCGCTGGTTGCCGAGCGGCCGGATACGTTCCATTACGACGCGTACTGCCTGCACGTCTGCCGGGGCACGCACATTGAGCTGCGCGCGATCACGCACGCGGAGATCTACGTTCAGAAGACGGACAACGATCGCGAATTCGAGGCGAAGATGTACACGCGCGACAACATGCTTTTGCAGCATGCCGGCAATCATGGAGAGCTGATGGGCTGCATGCGCCGCGAGATCAAGACGTTCTTCGATTATGAATCCGCGCCGTGGTCGAACATGGTGCTGGGCGAGGTGCTGAACGCGCCGGGCAAATGGTCGAGCTATCCGCCGCATCATCATCCGCAGCCGGAGGTGTATTTCTACCGGTTTGATTATCCGCAGGGATTTGGCGCGGGCTTTGCCAACGGGCAGGTGTATCATACCCGCCACAACGGCTGCCTCGTGATCAACCACAGCTTCCATTCGCAGGTGACGGCGCCGGGCTATGCGATGTGCTATATGTGGGGCATTCGCCATCTGCCGGGCAATCCCTGGGAGAAGACGCGCATCGACGATCCGGAGCATGAATGGCTCTGGCAGCCGGATGCGAACGAACATATTTTCAAGATGGAGGAATCCGAATGAATACGATTCGACTGACCATGGCGCAGGCGCTGGTTCGCTTTCTGGAGAATCAGTACGTCGCCTATGACGATATCGAGCAGCCCTTCGTGCGCGGCGTATTCATGCTGCCGGGCCACGGAAACGTCGTCGGCCTCGGCCAGGCGCTCGCGCAGGAGCGCCATCGCCTCGAGGTGTATCAGGGCAAGAACGAGCAGGGCCAGGCGCACGCCGCCGTCGCGTTTGCCAAGCATATGAAGCGCAAGCAGATCATGGCGGTCACGTCGTCGGTCGGCCCGGGCGCGGCGAATATGGTTACGGCGGCCGCGACCGCGACGGCGAACAACATCCCGGTGCTGATTCTGCCCGGCGATGTGTATGCCTGCCGCCAGCCCGATCCGGTGCTGCAGCAGATTGAGCAGACGCACGACCTTTCCATTTCCACGAACGACGCGTTCCGCCCGGTGTGCCGGTATTTCGACCGCATCGTGCGCCCGGAGCAGCTGATGAGCGCCATGCTGAATGCGTTCCGCGTGCTGACCGACCCGGCGAACACGGGCGCGGTGTGCATCGCGCTTCCACAGGATGTGGAGGGCGAGGCGTATGATTACCCGGAGACGTTCTTCCAGAAGCGCGTCTGGCAGATCGAGCGCCGCCCGGCGACCGAAATCGCGATTTGGAAGGCGGCCGGGGCGATTCGCAATTCCAAAAAGCCGATGCTGATCTGCGGCGGCGGCGTTCGCTATTCCGAGGCGCACGCGGCGTTTAAGCGCTTTGCGGAGACCTACGGCATTCCGTTCGGCGAGACGCAGGCCGGCAGAAGCGCGATCGCGTGGGATCATCCGCTGAATCTGGGCGGACTGGGCGTGACCGGCTGCTCGGCGGCGAATGAGATCGCGAAGGACGCGGATTGCGTGATCGGCGTGGGCACGCGCTATACCGATTTTACCACCTCGTCGAAGTGGCTGTTCCGCGAGAACGCGAAGTTCGTCAATATCAACGTATCTGAATTCCAGGCCTATAAGATGGACGCGATTCCGGTGATTGCCGATGCGCGCGACGCGCTCGAAAAGCTCGAAAAGGCGCTGACCGGCTATCAGACCGGCTATACCGACGAGATCGAAACGGCGATTGCGTACTGGAAGGAGGAATACGATCGCCTGGCCGGCGTCGAGTTCGGCGAGGACTATGTTCCCGAGATCAACGACGCGAACGCGCATTCCGCATTCGATTATGCCAGAGACATGAACGCGAATCTCACCCAGACGCGCGTGCTGGCGACGATCAATCGCCTGATTGCGGCGGACGCGTCCGTGATTGCGGCGGCGGGCTCGCTGCCGGGCTGCATGCAGCGCATGTGGCGCGCGAAGACGCCGGATACCTACAACATGGAATACGGCTATTCGTGCATGGGTTATGAGATTTCCGGCGCGCTCGGCGTAAAGCTCGCGATTGGCGATAAGAAGGAAGTTTACGCGATGGTGGGCGACGGCAGCTTCATCATGCTGCATTCCGAGCTCGTGACCGCGATTCAGGAGCACAGGAAGATCAACATTTGCCTGTTTGACAACGAAAGCTTCGGCTGCATCAACAATCTGCAAAACGGCCAGGGCAACGAATCGCTCTGCACGGAGCTGAGATTCAGAAATCCCGAAACCGGCAAACACGACGGCAAATTCATGAACGTCGATTTCGCCGCAATCGCGCGCGCATACGGCGCGGTGGGCTATTCCATCCGCACGATGGACGAGCTGGAAAAGGCGATCGAGGAATCGAAGAGCATTCACGATACGCCCGTGCTGTTCGATATCAAGGTGCTGCCCAAGTCCATGACCGACGGCTACGGCTCGTGGTGGCGCGTGGGCTCGGTCGAGGTTTCCGAGCGCGAGAGCAATCGCGAAGCGTGGGACAATCACCTGAACCATGTTAAGGATGCACGCAAATACTGATAAGTTTTTTAAAAGCAGAAGGAGGACGACCCCATGAGCAAGAAATTGAGAATTGGCATCATCGGCGCGGGCCGCATCGGCAAGCTCCACGCGAACAATCTGGTTTCCCGCGTAAAGGATGCGGAGCTGGTTGCGGTTTCGGACGTATACGAGCCGGCGGCGAAGGATCTGGCGGAAAAGCTGGGCATTGCGAATTACTATTCGGACTATCACAAGATCCTCGAGGATCCCACGATCGACGCGGTGTTCATCTGCTCGTCGACCGACACGCATTCGCCGATCTCGATCGAGGCGGCGCGCGCGGGCAAGCACATCTTCTGCGAAAAGCCGATCGATCATGATCTGGACAAGATCAAGGTGGTTCTGGAAGAGGTCAAGAAGGCGGGCGTGAAGTATCAGGTGGGCTTCAATCGCCGCTTCGACCGCAACTTCAGCCATGTGCACGACGTGGTCAAGAACGGCGGCATCGGCGATGTGCAGATCGTAAAGGTCACGTCCCGCGATCCCGAGGCCCCGCCGCTTTCCTACGTCAAGGTGTCCGGCGGCATCTTCGTGGATATGACGATCCATGATTTCGATATGGTGCGCTATCTGTCCGGCAGCGAGGTGACCGAGGTCAGCGCGTTCGGCGCGTGCCTGGTCAATCCCGAAATCGCGGCGGCGGGCGATGTGGATACCTGCATCATCACGCTCCGGTTCGCCAACGGCGCGCTCGGCGTAATTGACAACAGCCGCCAGGCGGTGTATGGCTACGACCAGCGCATCGAGGTGTTCGGCTCCAAGGGTTGCATCACCGCGGACAACGAAACGCCGAACAACACCACCTATTACACGGCGGACGGCGTAATGAAGGAAAAACCGCTGTGGTTCTTCCTGGAGCGCTACAACGACGCGTTTATCGCCGAGGAAAACGCGTTTGTCGAGGCGTGCCTGAACAACACGGATACCGCGGTCGGCGCGTTCGACGGCCTGCAGCCGGTGCTGATCGCGATTGCCGCAAAGGAATCCTGCGAAAAGGGCGGTATTCCGGTCAAAGTGAATCAATAAGGAGGCAAACAAATTGAACGCAATCGAAAAGCGCGAGCTCAAGCAGTTTGCGGCGGAAATCCGCATCACGCTGCTTGAGGAGATGAAGGCGCGCGGTTTCGGCCACATCGGCGGCTCTCTGAGCGTGTGCGATCTGCTGGCCGTGCTGTACGGCAAGGTCATGAACTATAAGGTCGAGGATCCCAAGTGGGCCGATCGCGACAAGCTGGTGTGCTCCAAGGGCCATGCGGGCCCCGCGGTGTACGCGACGCTGGCGCTGAAGGGCTTCTTCCCGAAGGAAGAGCTCGCGACGCTGAATCGCCCCGGCACGCATCTTCCGAGCCACTGCGACAAGAACAAGACCCCCGGCATCGACTGCACGACCGGTTCTCTCGGCCAGGGCACGTCGCAGGCGGTCGGCATGGCGCTGGGCGACAAGATCAAGGGCCGCCCGTCCCGCACGTTCCTGATCGTGGGCGACGGCGAGCTGGATGAGGGCCAGTGCTGGGAAGCGGCGATGTTCACCGCCGGCAAGAAGGTCAACAACCTCGTCTGGATCATCGACGACAACAAAAAGCAGCTCGACGGCCCGACCGAAGAGATTCTGCCCGCGTTTGATTTCCGCGCGAAGTTCGAAGCGTTCGGTTTTGAAGCCATTCGCATCAAGGGCAACGACGTCGAGGCGCTCTATGAGGCGCTGACCCGTCCCGTGGGCGATAAGCCGCTGGCGATCATCATGGACAACATCAAGGGCAGCGGCGTGCGCGCCGTGGAAGAAACCGCGGCGAACCACTCCATGACCGTGGACGCGGCCACGTGGGACAGCTACATTCAGGCGGTTCAGGCGGATCTGGAAGCGCTGAAGAAGGAGGGCGTTGAAGCATGAAGGTGATTTACAACGGCTCTGCCGACGTCAAAGCGTTCAAGGACGTCTTTGCCAAAATGATTCCCCAGATGATCGACGACGATCCCGATTGCGTGTATCTCGATGCGGACCTGATGAGCTGCATCGGTGTTGCGAAGGGCGCGAAGACGCGCACCGATCGCATGATCAACTGCGGCATCGCCGAGGGCAACATGGTGGGCATCGCGGCGGGTCTCGCGGCGGTTGGCTTCAAGCCCATCTGCCATTCGTTCGGCCCGTTCGCGTCGCGCCGCTGCTATGACCAGGCGTTCATGTCCGCGGGCTATGCGCACAATGATATTACCATTATCGGCACCGATCCGGGCGTTTGCGCGGCCTACAACGGCGGCACGCACATGCCGTTTGAGGATATGGCGCTGTACCGCGCGCTTCCGGGCGCGACGGTGGTCGACGTGGCGGATACCGCGCAGCTGGAGAACATCTTCCCGCAGCTGGTCAAGCGCGAGGGCGTGAAGTATCTGCGCGTGAACCGCAAGAGCAACGATCTGGTCTATGAGGCCGGCTCCGAATTCGAAATCGGCAAGGGCGTCGTGCTCCGCGAGGGCAAGGACGCGACCATCATCGCCTGCGGCTTCATGGTGGGCCGTGCGCTGAAGGCGGCGGACGAGCTCGAAAAGAAGGGCATTTCGGCGGCCGTGATCGACATGTTCACCGTAAAGCCCCTCGACGAGGCGCTCGTGATCGAGTACGCGAAGAAGACCGGCTGCGTCGTGACGGTGGAGAACCACAACAAGATCGGCGGTCTGACCAGCGCGGTTTCCGAGTGCCTGTCCGAGAATTGCCCGGTGGTCATGGGTCATGTGGCGGTCGAGGACGAGTACGGCGAGGTCGGCCCGGTGGATTACCTGGCTGAGCGCTTCGGCCTGACGGCGGAGCATATCGTGGCCGAAACCGAAAAGACGGTCGCGAAGAAGTAAAAAACCAAATCTGAACAGGCCAGCGGGGAACCGGTGGTCTGTTTGGGTTATTCAAAAGCGGGTCGGCAGGCGATTGCCGGCTCGCTTTGCTATGAAAACGGGCCGAAATTTCAAATTGCGCGAGGCCGGGGAATCGCCTATAATAAAATCACCGCGGGAAACAGAGAAAAAGGAGCGATTTCAATGAGTGAATTCTATTCCATCAACGATCTTGCGCAGATGACGGGGCTGACCACGCGCACGCTGCGCAATTATATCAATGCGGGCACGCTGACTGGCGAGAAGGACGAGGGCGTGTGGCGCTTTTCCGGGCGTGATCTGGAGGCGTTTTTTGCCGATCCGGGCGCGCAAAGGGCGGTTCGAGCGGCGCAGAAGGCGATTTTGTATGATTTTTTGCTGGACGAGCGCAAGAAAAGCGCGCAGATTTGCGCCGTAATCGACGTGCCGACCGACGACCCGAAGCGCGTTTCGAGCTTTTTCTGCGAGAAAATGAAGGCGGAAGCATTCGGCGAATCGATTCAGTTCGCCTATGAGCGCGAGCAAACGCAGGCGCGCGTGACCCTTCGCGGCGGAATCAGCGACGTTCATCGCCTGCTCAGCGCCTACGAAAGCGAGTTTGGCGGGGAGAAATGACATTCGCGCACAGGTATAAATGATGCAAGCAGTCCGATCTCGATGAGATCGGGCTGCTTTTACAGGGTGAATGCGATGCAGTTTTCCTGTTCATCGCGGCTGGTTTCGCGGAAGCCGAGCTTTTTGACCAGCGCGAGGCTCGCGACATTTTCGGGATCGATGTGCGCGCTGAACGTGCAATGGGGATTCAATGCGCGCAAACGGGCGATCAGCGCGGCGAGAATTTCGGTCGCATAGCCGTTGCGGTGGTGCTTGTAGGAAAGCGTATAGCCCAGCTCGATCGAATCGCCGTCTACGAGCACGGAAATTTCGCCGATCAGCGGAGTAATTTTGGAGAAAACGCCGGCAATCGGATTTGCGGGGCCGCCGTTTGATGAAATCGCACCGGGCCTTTCGCGCAGCGCGATGGCGAACTGGCCGGAATGAACGCCGTCGAGAGCGTCGTTTGCGCGGCGGGCAATCAGCTTTTCCAGATCGCCGCGCTCGCGAAGCTGGCCGCGCTGATACTGATTCGAGCGCGGGTCGTTGCGGTAATCGACGAGCTCGTCCAGGTCGAGCGGGCAAAAATTGCGCAGAATCAGTCGCTCAGTGGTCAGAATCGGGCTGCGGTCGAACATTTTCCTCCGTCTCCTTGATGAAATACTGCGGGCGGTGCTTCGTTTCCATGTAGGTTTTGGCGACGTAGCTGCCCAGAATTCCGATGCACAGCAGCTGAATGCCGCCGATCAGCAGCATCAGGCACACCAGAGTCGGGAAACCCGCGACCGGATCGCCTACGATCAGCGCCTTGATGGCGTAAAACAGCGCCAGCAGGATCGAAATCGCGCAGCAGGCGATGCCGCAGCCGGACGCAAACGCGAGCGGACTGGTCGAAAACGACGTAATGCCGTTGATCGAATAGCGAATCAGCGAACGCATCGAGAATTTCGTCTCGCCCGCAGCGCGCTGCGCGTTCGGATAGCCGATCCATTTGGTATTGAAGCCGACCCAGCAGTAAATGCCCTTCGTGAAGCGGTTGTATTCCTTCATTTCGAGAATGCAGTTGACGACCTGGCGCGTCATCAGGCGGAAATCGCGCGCGCCGCTGCGCAGGTCGATGCCGGTGAGCTTGCGATAGACCGAATAAAACGCGTTCGAGAAAAACGAGCGGATTTTGCCCTCGCCCTTGCGGTTTTCGCGAAAGAGATTCACGCAATCGTATTCGCCGGATTCGAGAATGCGATACATTTCGATCAGAAACTCCGGCGGGTCCTGCAGATCGGCGTCCAGAATGGCGACGTAATCGCCCTTCGCGTGCTCGAGTCCGGCGAGCATGCCGGCTTCCTTGCCGAAATTGCGCGAGAATGAGAGATACCGGACGCGCGCATCGCGCTTCGCCAGATCGCGCAGGATTTCGAGCGTGCGATCGCGCGAACCGTCGTTGACGAACAGGAATTCAAAATCCGCCTCCGGCAGGCGGGACGCGACCTCGGCGATTGCGGAATAGAACAGCGGCAGCGCCTCCTGCTCGTTGAAGCAGGGAACGACCGCCGAAATCAGCTTTTTCATTCAGAAATTCTCCTTGAAGCTTGCTGTATTCATTATAGCACATCGCCGGTGCGTTCGCAAGGCGCTCAGAAGGCGTACATGCCGAAAAGCGCGAGCTGGCCGTCGGCGCAGGTGTATTCCATGCCGCAGGCCTCGGCGAGTGCCTTTACATAAATGCAATAGGCCGACAGACAGGAAAACTGGCGCTCCGGGTCGCGGCAGGGCTGGGAATCCAGAATCGCGCAGCGCTCGCAGAGCGTGCAGCAGCTCGCGCCCGCCATTTTGCCGCGATGGCCCTCCTGCTTCAGGCGATCGATTACGAGGAGCATCTTCCGGTTGTGCCATTGCTTTGCGGCTTTAATGGCGGCGAAATCGCTGTAATCGGTGATCGGCCATTTGCTTTGCACGACCAGCGCGGATCGATACGGCGCGAGGCGGCGCTGCATTTCCTCGGGCGAGCCGCAATCCGGCGGGCAGGAATAGTTCGCGCCGTAGCGCCCGCACAGGTTTTCTTCGCAATATTTGCGGAATTCGGAATTGAATACGATCGCATCGGTATTCACGATCGCCGCCGCGCTGAAGCCCGCGTCCTGCGCGAGCTGAAGGATCTCCTGAGAATGCATAACGCGTTTCCTTTCATTACAAACCGGGCCGCGAACGGAATGCGTTCGCGGCCCATGCAAGCGCCGATTTAGTTCTGATTTAGTTCTTTACGACCGTCAGCAGCGCCTTTTCGCCGTTGACGTTCCATTCCTTCTGGTAGCCGCCCTCGGGCGCGCCCTCGGTCAGCGTCGTGGCGAGCACGCTGGAGGAAATCGCAGCGGCGTTCTTTTCGATGACCGCGGCGAGCGTTTCGGTGGTCTGATAATACGCGGAAATGCGATCGACCACGTCGAAGCCGGCCTCCTTGCGCATGGTCTGGAGCTTGGAGACGACCTCGCGCACGAAGCCCTTCTCAATCAGCTCGGGCGTCAGGTTCGTGTCGATTACGACGGTCAGCTCGCTGTCGCTTTCGGCGACGAAGCCGGGCTTCTGCGCGGGCGAAATCAGGCAATCGTCCTTGCCGAGTTCGACTTCAACGCCCTCGAGCTCGAACTTGACCACGCCGTCGCGCTCCAGCTGATCGACGAACGCATTGCCGTCGACCTCCTTCAGGTGCGCGCCGATCTTGCCCAGCAGGCTGCGGTATTTCGCGCCCAGCGTGCGCATCTGCGGCTTGATCTGATAGGTGGTGAATGCGCGCGCGTCGGTGACGAACTGCACGCTTTCGACATTCAGCTCATCGCGAATCAGCGCGGAATACGCCTCGTCCAGCGCCGAGCCCTTCACATACAGCGTGCCCAGCGCCTGGCGAACCTTGATGTTCGCGGCATTGCGGCAGGCGCGGCCGAGCTGAACGACGTCCATGACCTCTTCCATGGATTCCTCGAGCTTGGGATCGATGCGGCTTTCCTCGCAAACCGGGAAATCGCACAGGTGCACGGAGTCCTCTGCGCCGGTGAGATTGCCGACGACCAGATTCTGATACATCGATTCCGCCATGAACGGAATGTACGGCGCGCAGAGCTTGGACAGCGTGACCAGCACGGTGTAGAGCGTGTCGTAAGCGGCCTTCTTGTCGCCGGTCCATTCGCTGCCCCAGAAGCGCTGCTTGCTCAGGCGGACGTACCAGTTCGACAGCTCGTCCACGAAATCCTGAATCGCGCGGGCGGTTTCGGTGATCTTGAGCTCGGAAAGGCCCTCGTCCACGAACTTCACCAGCGTATTCAGCTTCGAAAGCGCCCATTTGTCCATCAGCGTGTAGTCGCTTTCCTCGGGGCGATAGAGCTCGGGCTTGTAATCGTCGATCGACGCGTACATCGCGAAGAACGCGTAGGTGTTCCAGAGCGTGCCCATGAATTTGCGCTGCATCTCGCTGACCAGATCGCCGGAGAAGCGCGTCGGCAGCCACGGAGAGCCTGCGGCGTAGAAGTACCAGCGCACCGCGTCTGCGCCCTGCTTATTCAGAACCTCCCACGGATCGACGACGTTGCCGAGATGCTTGCTCATCTTCTTGCCCTCGGCGTCCTGCACGTGGCCCATGACGAGGCAGTTCTTAAACGGCGCGCGATCGAAAATCAGCGTCGAAATCGCCATCAGGGTGTAGAACCAGCCGCGCGTCTGGTCGATCGCCTCGGAGATGAAGTCGGCGGGGAAGTTTTCGTCGAAAATCTCCTTGTTCTCGAAGGGATAGTGCCACTGCGCGAACGGCATGGAGCCGGAATCGTACCAGCAGTCGATGACCTCGGGCGTGCGGTGCATTACGCCGCCGCACTTCGGGCAGGTGAGCGTGACCGCGTCGATATAGGGGCGATGCAGCTCGATGTCGTCCGGCACGTTGCTGCCCAGCTCCTTCAGTTCCTCGCGGGAGCCGATGACGTGCATATGGCCGCAGGAGCAGACCCAGATCGGCAGCGGCGTGCCCCAATAGCGCTCGCGGGACAGGCCCCAGTCGATGACGTTCTCGAGGAAGTTGCCGAAGCGGCCTTCCTTAATGTTGTCCGGCACCCAGTTGACGGTGCGGTTATTGGCGATCAGGTGATCGCGCACGGCGGTCATCTTGATAAACCACGTGCTGCGCGCGAAATAGATCAGCGGCGTGTCGCAGCGCCAGCAGAACGGGTAATCATGCGTAAATACCGGCGCGTCCACGAGCTTGCCGTCCTTTTCGAGGGCCTCGAGGATCATGGGGTCGGCCTTTTTGACAAACACGCCCGCCCACGGGGTTTCCTTCGTGAGCTCGCCCTTCGGGCTGACCAGCTGCAGCACCGGAATGTGGTGCGCGCGGCCGATGCGATAGTCGTCTTCGCCGAACGCCGGCGCCTGATGAACCACGCCGGTACCGTCGGTCATGGTGACGTAGTCGTCCGCGATGACCTGGAACGCGTTGTCCGCATCCGGATCGCCCTTCAGCGCGTCGCGCTGGAAGTCGAACAGCGGTTCATACCGCAGACCGACCAGCTCGCTTCCGGGGAAGGTGGTCTTGTTCGTGATTTCCTTGTCGCCCAGGATCTTTTCGATCAGCGCGTCGCCCATGATTACGGTGCGGCCGTCGCAGTCGAAGCGCGCGTAGGTCTCGTTTGCATTTACGCAGAGGGCGACGTTACTCGGCAGCGTCCACGGCGTGGTGGTCCAGGCGTAGATGTAGGTGTTTTCCTCGCCGACGACCTTGAAGCGAACGACCGCGGAGCGCTCGGTGACTTCCTTATAGCCCTGCGAGACCTCGTGGCTGGACAGCGCGGTGCCGCAGCGCGGGCAATAGGGAACGATCTTATGGCCCTTATACAGCAGGCCCTTGTCCGCAATGCGCTTCAGCGACCACCAGATGGACTCGATGTAGTTGTTGTCGTAGGTGATGTAGGGGTGCTCCATATCGGCCCAGTAGCCGACGCGCTCGGACATGCGCTCCCATTCGCCCTTGTATTTCCAGACGGACTTTTTGCATTCCTTGATGAACGGCTCGATGCCGTACTGCTCGATCTGCTCCTTGCCGTCGAGATGCAGGAGCTTTTCGACCTCCAGCTCGACCGGCAGACCGTGGGTGTCCCAGCCGGCCTTGCGCAGAACCTTTTTGCCCTTCATCGTCTGGTAGCGCGGAATCAGATCCTTGATCGCGCGCGTTTCGATATGGCCGATATGCGGCTTGCCGTTCGCCGTCGGCGGGCCGTCGTAGAACGTGAATACGTCGCTGCCCTCGCGCTGGTCGATGGAACGCTGGAAGATGTGGTTTTCGTTCCAGAATTGGATGACCTCCTGCTCGCGCGCCTGCGCGTCCGGAGACGTGGAGACCTTCTCAAACATGGTTTTTCCCTCCCAATTTCGCTTGTTGGACATGAAAAAGAGCCTTCCTCCCACTATGGGACGAAGACTTCGCGGTACCACCCAATTTGATGCATTGCTGCATCCACCTTGTGTTCGCTTTAACGGGCGTACCCGGCGGTTCCTATTCGGCGAGCCTTTCAGAACCTCCGCTCCGAGGTGATTCCCCTTCGCCGCGTTCGTCCGGACTCTCACCAGGCTCCGGCTCGCTTTGCGCTCGCGAATGCAAAGGGCGCTCCTCATCATCGCGCTTCCTATACAATCCCTATTATACCTGAAAACAGGAATTTGTAAACGGCGAGATTGTTAATGTTTTATCCCCGGCGCGCAAATCGCGCGAAACGGCGCATGGCGCCGCCGCGGCTGACGCGGGCTTCGTTCAGCGCGCGAATGTATTTGCGGCATTCCGGATTCTGATGCGCGGCCACGGACAGGTAAATCAGCGCCTTTTCCGTTTCCGCCAGCCGCAGCAGCACCGCGCCGAACAGGTAATTCCATTCCGCGCAGCGCGTGGAAATGCCCATCAGGAGCTTGCGCGCGGAGAGGTAATTGCCGCTGTCGATCAGCTGCTGGGCCTTCAAAAGCGCGTCGCTTTCAGCTTCCGCGGGCTTCTGAACGCGCGTGAGTCCGTCCAGGCATTCGCGATAGGCGGCGTTGATCTCGGCCATTTTGTCGTTTGCCCAGTCGCGCTCGGG
Organism: uncultured Clostridia bacterium; assembly: GCA_934663595.1. Lineage (GTDB taxonomy): Bacteria > Bacillota > Clostridia > Christensenellales > Aristaeellaceae > Faecivicinus. The sequence goes on from CAKUKM010000022.1 coordinate 24,580, forward strand.
ACCGGCCATAAAGCGATCGGGGTGCCAGCGGCGCGCCAGCGCGCGATAGGCCGCGCGAATCTGCTCCCGATCGGCCGTGACCGGTATGCCCAGAACCTGATAGGCGTTCATCGGCGTTCACCTCATCCAAATCATACGAAGCTCAAAAAGAGATTATACCGATTATAACATTTCGATCGTTTTTTTGTCAACAAAAGGCGCGTTAAAAAATTAGAGTGCTGAAACTTCCTTTTGCAAGGGTTTGCATTGCAAAATTTGAAAAGTGTGCTATACTATAAAAAGGGAGGAGTTGCATTTTGCGGCCGGCGGCTTCTTCCGGGAAAACCGTGCAAATCTGAACGGGCCGGGTCGAACGCATTTTGTATTTCGCAATTCCCATTTTCGCTTGCGCATTTCCAGAAAAAAGTAAAACGCATAGCCCGGAGGAACGAAGGCAAGACGGCGCGACCTGAATGCGGCGCGACGGCAACAACCGCGTCAGCGCGGCTGCAACAGGGAAAGGATGAGTGGGGAACATGAATAAGGCATTGATTGCGCCCTCGATGATGTGCGTGCCCGCGTGGCGCGGAACCGAGGAGGCGCTGGACGCGCTGGAGCGCGGCGGAGTGGATCTTCTGCATCTGGACATCATGGACGGCCAGTTCGTTCCGAACATGATGCTGGGAACGGAGCACGTCAAACAGCTGCGCGAGGCGAGCAGCATTCCGCTGGATATTCACCTGATGATCGAGCGGCCGGAGGACAAGCTGGACTGGTTCGAAATCGCCGAGGGCGAATGGGTGTCGATTCACGCCGAAAGCACGAATCATTTGCAGCGCGTGCTGTCCCGCGTGCGCGATTGCGGCGCGCATCCGATGGTCGCGCTGAATCCGGCCACGCCGATCTGCATGGTCGAAAACGTGCTGGAGGACGTCGACGGCATTCTGCTGATGACGGTCAATCCCGGCTTTGCGGGACAGAAGCTGGTGAAGCCGACGCTGCAGAAGCTCGCGCTGCTGCGCGAAATGCTGAATCAGCTGGGCATGGAGGACATGCGCATCGAGGTGGACGGCAACGTCAGCCCCGTCAACGGCGCGGCAATGCGCAAGTTCGGCGCGGACATGTTCGTTTGCGGCTCGTCCAGCGTTTTCAGCAAGGAAGCGAGCATTGAGGAAAACATTGAGCGCTTCCGCTGGATGATTGAGCATGCGGTGGAGAAATAAGCTAGCGCAGCGCAGCCCGTCCGCGCCGGAAGCGGAATGCGCGCTGATTGCGTGCCTGGGCGACAGCGTGACGCACGGCTGCTTTGAGGTATTCAAAAACCGGTTCGGCCGGGTGGACACGGTCTATCGGCCCGAGGACGGCTATCCCGCGCGGCTTCGGCGGCAATTGAACATGCTGTTTCCCGCGGCGGCGGCGAGCGTGCTGAACGCGGGCGTGTCGGGCGATTCGTCGGCGGGCGGGTTGAAGCGGCTTCGGCGCGACGTGCTCTCGCATGCGCCGGATCTGGTGATCGTGAATTTCGGACTGAACGACGCGATGGGCGGAATGGATGCGTTGAACGCGTATCGGAGCAACATGCGCGCGCTGTTTCGGCAAATCCTCGATTCCGGCGCGGAGGCCATGCTGCTGACGCCGAACCGGATGTGCGCGTATGTTTCGCATGCGCTGGTCGATCCAGAGCTGCGCGCGATTGCGGCCGCGGCGGCGGAGATTCAGAACGGCGGTGTGCTGGACGCGTTTGTGGAGGCGGCGCGCGAGGAGGCACGGGCGCTGAATGTGCCGATTGCGGACGCATATTGCGATTGGAACCGGCTGGAATCGGCCGGCGCGGACACGACGGCGCTGCTGGCGAATGCGATCAACCATCCCATTCCCGAAATGCACGAGCTGTTCGCAAACAAAATATTGGATCAAATGCTGAACTGAAAAACGGCCCGGCGCGTCCTGAAAGAGCGGACGCGCCGGGCTGGTTTTTCTAAAAAGGGATGCGAAGACTGTGGAACTGTTTTATCATTTTCCGGCTCAGCCGGCGAGGCTGAGCTTTTTGTAATTGACGGTAAAGCAGACGATTTCCGCAACGGCCGTGATCAGCCACGAGAAGATGTACAGCAGATACAGGGACGGTATGGTGCGGAAATGGGCGAACACTGTGTAAATCCACGCCACGCGGAACACGCACGAGCCCATGATCACGATGATCGTTGGCGCGAGGCTCTTGCCGATGCCGCGGCAGGCCGCGATCGTGCAATCCATGAAGGCGCTGAACGCGTAGGAGAAGCACATGATCCGCGTGCGCTGCAGGCCCGCTTCAATGACTGCCTCTTCGTTGGCGAACAGGGTCAAAAATTCCCGGCCGAACAGGAACAGCGCGCCGCCGAAAATTGCGCCGGCCACAAAGGAATAGGCCACGCCAATGAAATAGCTCTTCAGCACGCGATCCCGCTTCCCCGCGCCCAGATTCTGGCCCATGAACGTGGAGCAGGCGGTGTAGAACGCCGCCATGACGTTGTAAATGATGGCGTCGGCATTGGCCGCGGCGGAATTGCCCTCGACCATGACGGAATCAAAGGAATTGACGGCGCTCTGTATGAACAGATTGGCGACGGCGAAGATGGCGTTCTGAAGGCCCGCCGGAATGCCGAGCGCGAGAATGCGCTTCTGTTCGGTTCTGTCCATTCCGCCCTTCAGATCGCCGAGGCGGAAGGCGCAATCGTCCTGCTGCCGTGCCATGTGCATGAGAATGAGCACGGCGGACACGTACTGCGTGATGATGCTGGCCAGCGCGACGCCGTCCTCCGCCATGCCGCAGACGATGACGAAAAACAGATTGAACAGCACGTTCAGGATTCCGGCGATCATCAGATACGCGAGCGGGCGCTTCGTATCGCCGTTCGCGCTGAGCACGCCGTTGCCGAAGTTGAAAATCCCGAGCGCGGGCATGCCGAGCGCGTAAATGCGGAAATAGAGCACCGCGCCTTCGATGAGATCGTCCTTGGTGCCGAGAAGCTCCAGCATGAACTGCGCCGACAGCAGGCAGAGCACCATGATGATGCAGCCGGTGGCCAGGCAAATGACAAACGAGGTGCGAATGGACGCGGCCGCGCCCGCTCTGTCCTGCGCGCCGAGATGCCGCGCCACCCGGACGTTGACGGCGCTTCCCATTCCGATCAGGAAGCCGGTGAACAGCGTTACGAGAATCGTGGTGGAGCCGACCGCGCCGAGCGCCTCCGCGCTCGAGAATTTGCCCACGACCGCCACGTCCGCCATATTGAACAGCACCTGCAGGAGCTGGGACAGCATGAGCGGAATGCTGAATACAAACATGTTTTTCCAAAGAGAGCCGTCCGTCATTTGGATTTCGCCCTGCGTCTTGCGGGCGCTGGAAGCTGGATTCGCCATGTGAATTTCCTCCGAAAATTCAAAAATCCGCCCGGCCCTGCGATCGGCCGCGGCGCATTCAGATCGCCCGATGAAAAGCGCATCGCGCCGTTTTCAACAGGCAAGCGGATTATAGCATCTAAATGTAAAAACGGCAATCAAAGGGCGCGCAAAACGGCCGGCATTGAGGACAATTCTACATGAATAATTATACAAAAAGGCATCCAGATATTGCAATAATATCCGGATGCCGATACGGCGAACTGCGCCGCGGGAAGGTTAGCGAAATCAGAATTCGAAATCGCCGCTGTAGGGCAGGAGCTTTGCGACGAAATCGATCTTCGCCGGGGATTCGAAGCGCGGGGAGAGCTTCGGGCCGCAGCTGTTCGAGCCGATGCCGTTCTGGAACGCGTCGATGCAGACGACGGTATAGCCGCTGGGAACCAGCTCGTAGTTGTGCGCCTTGCGCGTGAGCTCCTCCTGCGTATACGGCGAGGCGTTGAAGCTGAAGCCCGCGCCGGTGACCTCGAGGCCGCCGACATGGCCGTAGAGATTCAGATAGTCGCAATTGAAGCGGCTGCCGTTCTCCTGCGGGCGAATGTAATCCTCGTGGAGCGAAGCCACGCTCGCGCGGTACAGGTGCTTCGTGGACGCGCGATGCTTGTCCGCGTAGCTCTCATACGGGCCGTAGCCGAAGTATTCCACCTGATCGATCTGCCTGGGCATGAACAGCCGCAGGCCGAAGCGGGGCAGCGCGGGCGCGTAATCGAGGCGGTCGGCGCGAATCGATACGCTGATTACGCCGTTTTTCGCGATGTGCCATTCCGCTGCGCCGTTTACGATATTCGGCAGGTAAATCGCGCCGATCGAGAACGCGGTATAGATCGAGCAATCGCCGTCCGCGCTCTCCACGCGGGTTTCATACGTGCGCACAATGCCGCGATCGTAGCCGTTTTCCTCCCATTCGAGGCGCAGGTTGCGATCGTTGTCGGTGGGCGCGCGCCAGATATTGAACTCCATCGGCTTCGACAGCAGGCTGCGGTTTTCGTAATTCAGGATATCGAAGCACGCGCGGCGCTTGTCGTAGACGTAGTGGAAATTCTCGCCGTCGATGTGGATATAGCGCTTGTCCTCGGCGATTTCCACCGCGAGAATGCCCTCCTCGCGCTCGGGAATCGAATAGGTCTGCCGGCCGAGCTGCTCGACGCCGAGCACGTGGCCCGCGGGCGTGAGCGCGGCATCGAATTTCTGCGTGATCGTGAAGCACACGGCGAAGCTGCCGGTCAGTCCCTTCGGGTAATCGATCAGGAATTCGCGGCGGCCGTGCGCCGGCACGTCGAGCTGCGCCTCGGTGAGCGCACCTTCGTAGATTTCCTTGCCGTTCTGGCGGATCGTATAGCCGATCTCGACCTGCTCGGCCAGGTTCGTGAAGTCCAGAATGTTGTGCAGTTCAAATCGACCCGCCATCAGATCGACCTCGCCGATGCGCGCGGGGCGATTTACATTCTTGAATTCCATCAGGCCCGTGTGCACGCGGCGGTCGGGATAGACCAGGCCGTCCATGCAGAAATTGCCGTCGTGCGGGAATTCGCCGAAATCGCCGCCATAGCCGTAGACGCGGCGGCCGTTTACGCTGCGGCCCATGTCCACCGCATGATCGCACCATTCCCACACGAAGCCGCCGCAGGAGCCGTCGTGGCGCTCGAAGCAGCGATAGTAATCCTCGAGATCTCCCGGGCCGTTGCCCATCGCGTGGGCGTATTCGCAGAGGATGTAGGGCTTGCCGATTTCGTTCTTTTCGAAATATTCGTCGATTTCCTGAATGGACGGATACATCCGGCTGTACAGGTCGAGGTTTTCGTGGTTGATTTCTTCGCCCTTCGGCGGGAACGACGCGCGCTCATAGTGGGTCAGGCGCGAGGGATCGTACTGCTTCGTCCAGGCGAGCGCATCGTCAAAATTCTTGCCGTGGCCGGATTCGTTGCCCATCGACCAGATCACGACGCTCGGGCGGTTCTTGTCGCGCAGCACGTTCAGCTTCACGCGATCGAGGATCGCCTCAGCGTATTCGGGGTCCATCGCGAGGCGGTTGTAATTGGCCTCGTAGCCCTCGTTTCCGACGAACACCACGCCGTGGCATTCAATATCGGATTCATCAATCAGATAGAAGCCGTATTCATCGCACATGCGCACGAATTCCGGCGCGTTCGGGTAATGGCTGGTGCGGATGGCGTTGACGTTGTGCTGCTTCATCAGCGTCAGATCCTTCAGCATCTGCGCTTTGCCGACCGCCGGGCCGAGGACGGGATCGCTGTCGTGGCGATTCACGCCGCGGAATTTGACGCTCTGGCCGTTGATCAGCAGCACGCCGTTTTCAATGTGGATATCGCGCAGGCCGATGCGCTCGGCGATCGTTTCGCCCTCGCAGGTCATCACCAGCGTATACAGATACGGGTGCTCGGCGTTCCACAGCGTCGCGCTTTCGATGGAGAATTCAATTTTGCCGTTCTCGGCGCGGCCGTTGAACAGCTCGTAGCCCAGCGCGTCGTAGAAGCGGTATTCCACCGGCGAATCGCCCGGAAGATCGAGATCGACGCAAATGTCGGCCGCGGAATAGTGATTGCGCAGCGAGGTATGTACGAAATAGTCGCGCAGACCGTTTGCGGCGCGCAGCAGGATATAGGTATCTCTGAAAATGCCGGACATGCGCAGCTTGTCCTGATCCTCGAAATAGCTGCCGTCGCACCATTTGAGCACGAGCAGCGTGATCGTATTTTCGCCCTCGACGGCGAAATCGGTCAGGTCGAATTCCGAAATCGCATGAGCGACCTGGCTATAGCCGACGAATTTGCCGTTTACCCAGAGATAGAAGCAGGAATCCACGCCCTCGAAGCAGAGCACGGGGCGGACGCCGGCCTTCGGATGCAGCGAAACGGTGCGCTGATACAGCGCGCACGGATTATCGACCGGCACGAACGGCGGATCATAGGGGAAGGGATAGCGCACGTTGGTGTACTGATGCGCGTCGTAGCCCTGCGTCTGCCATACGCTCGGCACGGGAATGGTTGCGTCCAGATAGTTTTCAGGGAGGAATTCGTCGGGGAGCTCCTCGAAGCTATGGAAATAGTGGAACGCCCATTCGCCGTTCAGCGCCACGAAGCGCTCGGACTGGGTGCGGTCGCCCTCCATCGCGCGGCCGCGATGGGTATACGGAATAAAATAAGCGTGCGACGGCAGCGTGCCTACGTGCAGAACATGGGGATCCTCATGAAAATGCAGCTTCTTCATTGGCGTTTCTTCCCTTTCTGGATGGAATTGAAATTGCGCTCGCCTAAAAACGAGAACCAGTTTCATTATAACGAAAGATCGGCGAAACGTCAACCGGCAAAGCGGCGGGAGCGCGATTTTTGTTGAAGAGCGGAAATGCAGTGTTGACAGAAAGGGGAGCACGGTGGTATAATAACGGCAGGAAGGGATGACGCTTTTGGACTGGCGTTTCCCCTCTGATGAGTGGAGAATAGCCGCCTATCTTTTGAGCGGGATGGCGGCTATTGCTTTACCTTTTCTGCATAAAAATTCGGCCCGGAGGAGCTTGCTTCTCCGGGCCGTTTGCGTTATTCCTGAATGACTACCGTGGTTCCGTAGGGACAGTTGTCGTAGATCCATTTCGCGTCGTCGACGGTCAGGCGAATGCAGCCGTGCGAGGCCTTGCGCCCGAGGTTTTTCTCGTCGCCGAGCGGCTTTTTATCGCGCGTGTACGTCACCGAATGGAACAGAATGCCGCCGACGATGCCGTAGGCGTATTTCGCATAGCACTTGTACGTCTTGAACCACCACCACTCGTCGTCCTCCAGCTCGAGCTGGCCGTAAGCCTGATAGGTGCCGGTGGGCGTAGGCGTGGCGTTCCTGCCGGTGGAGCAGATCATCTTGCGCTCCGGGATGGAATACGCCTCGCCGTCCCAGCGGTAGACGTAAATCGTCTGCTCGGACAGATCGACGTAAATCTTATACGGGAACACGTATTCCTCGGACTTCACCGCGTCGGTCGAGAACAGGATTCTCTGCGTGGCCTCGTCGGCGATTCCGGTTTCGGGAAGGCCGTTTTTGCGCTGGAAATACATCAGCGCGCGCTGCGTGTTCAGGCCGAATATCTGATCCGGGCGGCGATAGAGGTAGTTCAGCTGCTTCAGCCGCGCCTGCACGCGGTAAACGTCGATGTTTTCGTCGCCGTTCTGCACGTCGCGCTGGTAAACGGGGAATTCTTCCAGACCGTCGATATACGACAGCAGCAGATCGTCCACCGTTCCGTCCGCGGCGAACGGTGTGGGCGACGGCTCGGGCGTGATTTTCGGCATGTCGATTACGATCGGCAGCTCGCCCGGTGCGGCGGTCGGGATCGGGGACGGCGTGGGCGTGGGATCGGGCTGGGGCAGCAGATCGTTGTCCTCAAGATACTGCTTAAAGCTGGCGATCGCGGCCTGACTGGTTTTGCCGAGCTTGCCGTCGATCTTGCCGGACAGGAAGCCCCACTGGCACAGCATCGTCTGAATGCGCACCTCCTCGCTTTCCAGCGCCAGCGCGATCGGCGGCGGCGTGGTCAGCGCGGACGCGTCGGAATACATTTTCTCCTGCGTTTCGCGGTCGGCCACGCCGGTGGCCTCCAGACCGTTCAGACGCTGGAAATATTTGACTGCGTTTTCTGTGTTCTGGCCGAACGCGCCGTCGTTTTCGTCCTCCGAAAGGAAGCCCAGCTCAATCAGGCGCGTTTGCAGGCTCGCCACATTGGCGGCGGATTCCGGCGTATCGCGGTCGCCCAGCGAGAGCGTCGGGAACTCCTCGTCCGCGCCGGATTCCTCAGATGATGTAAAGTCCATTTCGGCAAATGCCGGAAGCGCGGGGCTGCCCAGCAGCAAAGCGACGGTCAGAGCCGCGCTGATCATTCGGCGAAACAAGTTTTATCCACCCCAATTCTCATAACTGTATCCATTAGACGCGCAAGGAGCGCGCTTTGTTGCACAATTTATCCGTTTCTTCCAAAATTAACCATTCCGATCACCACCGGCTCGGAATCCTCGACCACCATGGCGCAGCCGGACAGCGCGAGCATGAGCGCGAGCACAACCGCAAACAGCATGCGTTTTTTCATAATCGATCACATCCCACTCTATTATAGCACCTTTGACCTGCGCATGCAACCGGCGGCGGGCGGGCATAATAGCCGGTGCAATACCCCATCAAGGAGGAATTTGAATGACGATTGGCCTGATTCTTCTGCTGATTGCAGGCATACTGGTGCTGCTGGGCGTGGGGCAGCGCGTGCTGGACAAGCTGCGTTTGACCGACCGGCAGGCGCTTTTCTGGATGGCGATGATCGCGGCGGGCGGATTTCTGCCGGACATTCGCGTAACCGATCAGTTCCGGTTCAACATTGGCGGCGCGCTGATTCCGCTGGCGCTGAGCGTCTATCTCTGGATTCGGGCGGATACCGCGCGGGAACGCGCGCGCAGTCTGGCCGCGGCGGTCGGCGTGGGCGCGGTGGTGTACGCGCTGGGCCGGTTCATGCCGAACGAGCCGGAGAATATCCAAATCGATCCCGCACTGATGAACGGTCTGGCCGCGGGCGTGATCGGCTATCTGTTCGGCCGGTCGCGGAGGGGCGCGTATATCGCGGCCACGGTGGGCGTGCTGGGCGCGTCGGTGGCCAATGCGATTTTCGTCTGGTCGCAGGGCATTGCGCAGCCGCTGACGCTCGGCGGCGCGGGCGCGTTCGACGTGACGGTCATTTCCGGTTTTCTGGCGGTGCTGCTCAGCGAACTGATCGGCGAAATCGTCGAAAGAATCGCGCGCGGCCGCAGAAGGCCCATGCGGGAATTCAAAAACGGCGAATTCATCGAAAGGGAGGAATCCAGATGAAGCGGATGCTGGCTGCGCTGCTTGCGCTGATGCTGACGGCCGCGCTTTCCCCGGCGGCGCTCTGCGAGGAAACCGACGGCGATTGCGTGTACGCGATGATCGATGAATCGGGCCGGGTGATTACGCGCCGCGGCGGGCGGATGTATGTCGGCGACGAATATATTTCCTCGGACGATCAATATTACCGCATCGTTTCCGTGGACGACGCGGCGCAGACCGCGACGGCGGAATGCCTGGGCGCGGCCGAGATCGATCGCGAGGCGCTGGCCGTCTTCCGGAGCGCGTTCGCCGAAAAGACGGGCGGCGACACAAAGCGCATCTGCATGTATTCTACCCACAGTGACGAATCGTATGTTCCGTCGGACGGCGATTCCTCGCTCTGGAAGGGCGCGGGCATTTACGATGTGGGCAACGCGCTGAAGGACGAATTGGAAAAACGCGGCATCGAGACGATCTATTCGGAAGAGACGTTCCTTCCGCACGACGCGGGCGCGTACAATCGCTCGCGCGCCACGGCCGAGGAGCTCCTGAAGAAGAGTCCGGACGCGCTTCTGGACATTCACCGCGATGCGACGCCCGCCGACGAATATGAAACCGAGGTCGAGGGCGAGGACATCAGCAAGGTGCGCCTGTTCGTCGGCCGGTCGAACCAGAACCGCGCGGCCAACAAGGCGTTCGCGCAGCAGATCAAGAAGACCGCGGATAAGGAATATCCCGGCCTGGTGAAGGACATCTATATCGGCAAGGGCAATTACAATCAGGAGCTCTATCCGCACGCGCTGCTGCTGGAGTTCGGCACCCACAAGATCGAAAAGGACAAGGCGATCGGCGCGACCGGCTATATGGCCGACGTGCTCAGCGAGGTGCTCTACGGCGAAACGGCCAAGGCGGAAAGCGCGACCGCCCCGGCAGTGAAGGGAATCGCCTGGGCGATCGGGCTGGCGGTGCTGGGCGCGGTGGTGTATGCACTGGTTTCGACCGGCACATTCTCCGGCATGAAGAAAAAGCTCGCGCGCGGCGTCAGCGAAATCACCGGCGGCGCTGTCGGCAAAAAACCGAACAATCGCGAGTAAAGATGCGAGAATTCACAACAAAACGCCGATGCGGCATTTCACCGTATCGGCGCATTATAATAGGTAGAAACTCAGTCGTGATTGAACTTGTTCACGTACTTTCTGATTCCGGAAGAACGCAGCATCACCGGCGTTACGACCAGCGCGACCACCGCGCTCACGCCCGCCTGAACGAGGTTTCCGGGAATGGAAGCGACTGCGCCCGCGCCCATATCGACGATCCACATTTCGAAAACCAGATAGCCCAGCACCATGAACAGCTCCGCCGCGATCGCCGCGAGCGCGCGCATCCAGCCGCCGCGCTTGCCGATCAGCATCGCGATTGCGAACACGCCGGCTTTGATTACGAACGTTGCCGGAATATAAATTCCGTAGCCGCTGATGGCGTCCGCCAGCGCCGCGCCAACGCCCGCCGCGATCAACGCCGGCGTGGACGGGAACAGGAATGCGGACAGCAGAATCACCGCGTCGCCGAGGTTCGCATAGCCGTTGGTCATCGGAACGGGGATGTGAATGAAATAAGTGGCCACGCAGGTCAGCGCCGCAAACAGCGCCGCCATGACATAACGGAAGGTTTTGTTGTTCATGAAATTCGCCCCCAAATACATAATACCCCAGATCAGATTATAGAGTATCAGAAAACACGAGAATCATCTATCACGTGAATACGAAGGAATCGGCATAAAGACGTTAATCCGCACGCGGGTTTGCCCGTTCAATCGCCATAAATCGCCCAAAATACGCCGAAAAACGCCAAAAGTGTAAAGGAATGGAAAAAGTCGAAAAAAGGGGTTGACAAGGGGATGGGGATGTGATACAATCCCATATG
>CAKUKM010000023.1 GCA_934663595.1 uncultured Clostridia bacterium
CACCGTGGGGGTGGCAGTGGCGGGGGAGCTTGCTCCCCCGTCCACCAGCTTGTCAAAAAGACTTTTTTGACAAGCTGTGGGCCTCCGGAATATTTCCGGAGGCCCTCATTTTTACCCCTTTACCGCGCCAATCATGATTCCCTTTATGAAATAGCGCTGCAGGAACGGATAGATAAACAGCACGGGGATGACCGTGACCATCGTGACCGTCATGCGCACGCCGCGCGGCGTAAGCAGATTATCGACATTGGCCATATCGGTGCTCATTTCCTGAAGCTCCTTCGCGATGCGCTCAGCCTCGTTGAGGTATTTGTAGAGCATGTATTGCAGCGTGAGGATATTCTTGTTCGTCAGCGCGTAGACATGGTTGTCGAACCACGAGTTCCACTGGCGAACGGCGGCGTACACGGCGATCGTGGCCACGATCGGCAGCGACACCGGCAGGATGATTCGCGCAAAGATCGTGAGCGTATTGGCGCCGTCGATCATGGCGCTCTCCTCGACCGCCTTGGGCAGCTGCTCGACGAAGGTCTTGATCAGGATCACGTAATACGCGCTGACCGCGCCCGGCAGGATATACACCCAGAAATTGTTGAGCAGGCCATAGGATTTATAGACCAGATAGGTCGGGATCAGGCCGCCGGAGACGTACATCGTGACCACCAGCAGGCGATACAGCACCTTTCGGCCGGGCATTTCCTCCTTGGTAAACAGATAGCCCAGCAGCATGCACGCGCCGACGGTCACCACGGTGCCGACCACGGTGCGCAGCACGGAAACGCCCATCGCGTGCGCAACGTTCGGCATCTGGAATACCTGCACATAGTTTTTCAGCGTAAATCCCTCGGGCAGGAAGACCGCCTTGCCGGTATTTCCGGAGCTGAGCGACTGAATCAGCACATACCACAGCGGATAGACGCACAGGAACGTAAACAATACAAAGAACAGCGCGTTGAGAACCTGAAATACTTTCCGCGAAGTCGACGTATTTTTTTCCAGCATACAGCTTTCTCCCTTCAGATGATCGGCGTTCCGCGAACCTTTTTCGCGAACGTATTGGCCGCAAACAGCAGCGCGATGCTGACGACCGACTTGAATATGCCGACGGCCGTTGCAAACGAATAGTCGCCGAGCTGGAGGCCGAGGCGGTAGCTGTACAGCTCCAGATTCTCGATCTGATCCAGAACCAGCGTATTGCGGAACGCGAAATACTGGTCCATGCCGTTGTTGATGAAGTTCGCGATGAACAGCAGCAGCAGCACGATGAACGTGTTCATCAGCTCGGGGATGGTGATATAGATCGCGCGGCGGAAATGGCCTGCGCCGTCAACGGCCGCCGCCTCGTACAGCTCCTGCGGAATGCCCGCGATGGCGGCGATATAGATGATCGCGTCCCAGCCCAGATTCTTCCACAGCGTGAGCAGGCTCTGGAACCAGTAGACGGCGTTTTTGTCGGTGAGAATGCTTTGCTTCATGCCCAGCGCCTGCGTAATCAGTCCCTCGGAGCTGAACATGGAAAACGCCAGCGAATAGACGATGATCCAGCTGATGAAATACGGCAGCGTCGTCAGCGTCTGAATGCTCTTGCGGAAGCGCTTGCTGCCGATCTCATTGAGCAGTACCGCGAAAAACATCGGGCACGCCAGCAGCGCCAGGCGGATCAGGGAAAACATGATGGTATTGAACATGACGCGGGCCATGTCGCGGCTGGTGAACAGTATGCGGAAATACTTCAGACCCACGAACTTGTTCTTCAGCAGCGGCGTGCCCGGGATATACTCGAACAGCGACAGAACCCAGCCCAGCAGCGGCACATAATTGAACATGAATACCAGCAGCATCAGCGGAAGGGCCAGAAAAAACAGATTCCACGCCTTTCTCTTTTTGGGAACGCGGATGCCGTTTGCAACCGTCTTTGCCATACGTATTGAACTTCCTTTCGCGATTACTCAAGAATTGTCGACGTTTCCTCAAGAGCCGCCGACCCGCAAAACGCTGGTTCTGCTAATTCTCCAGAGGGGATCTGAAAAAGGAAGAGGCGACAGCTCGAGTGGATTTTTCGCCAGTTCAAGAAGGGAAGCCGAAGGTTTAGCGGCGCTAAATCGAGGCTTTCCGACGCGGAAATGGCGGAAAAGACGCCGAGATGGAGTCTCAGGGAATTTTTCAGATACGCTCTTTTAAAAAAGGAAACCGCTGCTACCCGTGCAGCAGCGGTTCCGCTCGCGAGGCTCAGCCTTCCTTGGCGGCCAGCCAGATGGGATCGATCTTCGCCTTGGCGTCGTTCCACCGTTCGATGGCCCAGTTCCAGGCGGTCTCCTCGTCGGCGTCGGCCAGCTGCTGGAGCACTTCCTGCTGAATCGAGGCGTATTCTTCATCGGTGTTCGCCATGATCAGGCGCGGCATCGCGCGGTCCAGAATGTCGTTGCAGTTATCCAGAATGCGCTTCATATCCATCGGGATATCGCTGATGCACGCGGAGATGGTCTGGCCGCGGTCGTTGCTCATGTCGATGGTTTCGCCCTCGTCGGCCATCTTCTGATGCAGCTCGCCCGGATAGCTCATTCCATAGTAATCGCAGAAATCCTGCTGCAGCGGATTCAGGCCGCGGCCGCGATACTCCTGCTGCGCGAACAGGCTGTAGTAAGCGCCGTCCGGATGCGCGGTGGTATCGTTGAAGGGCAGCAGCATGGTCAGGCTGGAGAAGTCCGCCCACGGCAGCTCGCCCGCCGTGCGCTTTTCAAAGGTCTCGTCGAATACGTAGGGCTTGCCGTTTTCATCGTAATCCCAGGTTTCGCCCTGCGCGCCGGAAAAGATCTCGCGGAGATTGTCCGCATCGTAGAGCTCGTTCAGGAAACGGAGCGCCAGCTCCCAGTTCTTGCCGTCGGCAGGAATGAAGATGTATCCGGACGGGAAGTTGCCCAGCAGGGACAGCTTGTTCGAGAAGGAAACCGCGCCCTTGGAGGGAATGACCACATAGCCCTTCAGGGTTTCCGGATCGGCGACCTTTTCCTCGTTATACAGCGCGTCGCTGCGATAGTGCAGGCCCATGTAGGCGCCGTTGGCGATCTTGGCGTTGTATTCGTCCTTGGTCATCGTGAAGCAGTCCACGTCGAACAGGCCCTCGCGATAGACCTTGTTGTAGAACGCCATATCGGTCCAATAGCAGGAATGCTCGATATCGGTGTACGCGTCGTAGAGCTCGGAGGTAACCAGATCGCTCTTGAACTTGTAGGAGCTGAAGGTCCAGGGGTTGGTGTAGTTCGCGGAGACGAAGCTGGCGCGATAGCCGCCCATGGCGCCCAGATCGCGTTCCACGCCGCAGCCGTAGGTCTGCTTGCCGTCCTCGGTCTGCGGGTGATTGGCCTGCATGGCCTTCACGACCGCGAGGTAGTCCTCGTCGTTGTTGATTTCGGGGCAGCCGAGCTCCTTGTAGTAGTCCCAGCGCAGCACATAGCCGCGGTTGGACTGCACGGCGCCGCCGGCATTCTCAACGCCGGTCCACGGCGCGAGCATGTACAGCTCGTCCTCGCCCAGCTCCAGCACATTCTGCATTACGCGAATGGTGCTGAGGTACGCGTCGCTCTTGATGTTGGGCGCGTATTCGTCCAGCAGGGGATAGATGTTCATCGCGATCTTGTTGTTCACGATCGTGGTGATGTACTGGCCGTCGCCAACGACGATGTCGGCCAGGCCGCCGCCGGTGAGCATCAGGCTAAACGTGTCGCCGTCATACTGCGTGTAGTCCAGCGTGATGTTGAGCTCTTCGCAGATGCGCTTGAATACCGGGTATTCAAAGAAATTGTTGGTCATGCTGCGAACGGAGCCGATGGTGAGCACCGTGGGCGCCTCCGCAGTGACCGCGATCGGCAGCGCGCACAGCAGCATTGCCGCCATGAGCACGAGAGACAGGAACTTCTTCATACGATCACTCCTTCAAGAATTGTGGCGAATGCGTTGTTGAATCACGGACACGCAAAGCGCCTTACGATTCGATACTAGCATACTTCGCGCGCAAGCGAAATGCAGGATCTTATGAATCCGTTGGACAAAAACGATTTGTGAAACAATCGGCGCGTTTCCGGACAAAGAAAATCCTATTTCCCGCTAAAAAAGTCCTATTTCTTAACATTTACCCGCGCATATAGCGTTACCGTTGTGCCCAATCCCGGCAGACTGTCGATTTGCAGGCCGGAATTTTGTCCGCACAGCAATTGGAGCTTGCGATGAACGTTGCGCAAACCGATTCCCCTGCGCGGCGCGTCGGGCTCGTCCGGGCGCGCGAGGCTCTCCCGCAGACGCTCGAGCGCCTCCGGCTCCATGCCGCCGCCATTGTCCGAAACCACGATCGCCAGATGCCAGTCGCCGTCCAGCCGCGCGCCGATATGCACGCGCAGCCCCTCCGAGCCGCCCGCATTGTGCTCAAAGCAGTTCTCCAGTACCGGCTGCAGCACGAAGCAGGGAATCGTGTAGTCCATCAGCGCCTCGGGGATGTCGATCTCCGTGGAAATCGCATCGCCATAGCGGAGCTTCAGCAGCACCATGTAGTTCTCCAGATGCGCGAGCTCCTCCCGCAGCGTCCACGACAATCGCCATTCGCGGAATACCGGCTGCAAAAGCTTCGCCAGCGCGCCGAGCATTTCCGAAATCTGCTCCACGCCCAGCACCGTGGCCATCCAGCGAATGGCCGAAATGGAATTGAAGATCATGTGCGGCGAAAGCTGCGTCTGCAGCGCGCGGGCCTCCAGCGTCACGCGCTCGCGCTCCATCTGGCGCGTTTCCTCCACCAAATGCTCAATGCTGTCCGCCATGCGGTTGAACTGGCGGCGAATCGCCTCGTATTCGCGAATGTCCATCGGCTTTTCAATGCGCAGCGAAAGATCGCCCTGCTGCATCTGCTCCATCGCGCGGCTGAGCGTATCCAGCGAAGCCGCCGACCGCCGCGACCACAGCGCGTAAACCGCCGTCGCCACCGCGAGCAGCGCCGCCGCAATCCAGAGCACGTTCATTCGAAGCGCGCGCAGATCGCGCTGAAACAGCCGCGCCGACGCCGCCTTAATCAGATACCAGCCCGTTCCCGGCACGCGCTGATACACCACGTATTCCAGATCCTTCTCCGGGCCCGTGCGCTGCACGCAGCCGCTTTCGGCCGCCGCGTCCACGCTCTCCCAGCACTCCACCGTGTTCTGCGACCATTCGTCGCCCAGCGCGTAAATGCATTTGCCGTCCTCATTTGCGAGATACAGCCGCGCGTCCGAATCGCAGAGGTAATCAAAGCACGCGCGCAGCTGCGCGTTGTCCACCGCCACGAGCGTGACCAGCGCGTGCACGTCCTCTTCATAGGAAAGGCGATAATGCTCCTTGATCGCGCCCAGCACCAGCACATTGTCCATATTCACCGGCGCGGAGCCGGTCTGCTTTAGATCGCTGAGCTGATACGGCGCGAGCCACGACACGCCCTGAAACGCGCTGTCGCGCACGATCGTCTCGTCCGCGGCCAGCGGATGCTGCTCGTCTCCGGGCAAAAACACGCCCTTTGCGCTGTAGCCGCACAGCGTGCCGTCTGATTTCATGAAAAACAGGCCCTGAATCACCGGATTGGCGTTGACCTCCGCCATCATGCGGTTCATCGCCAGACGGCGCGCGTAAATGCGCTCCGATTCGGAGGCAAACGTGCCGTAGAGATAATCGTCGATGCGCGTGTCCGACCGCATTACCGTGGCCGCCAGGCGCGCGCTGGTTAAAATCTGGCCGACCTGATTGGCCGACACATACATCGAGGTCTGCGCGCTGTCCAGCTGGCGCCGGAGCATCGTGCGCGAATAGCGCCCCGAAACCAGAAAGCCGATCGCAATGGCAATCACGACGAAAAACGCCGTCGTGGTCGCCAGAAGATAGGCCATAAACGAAAATCCGCCCTTCTTCAGCAGCTTTTCCCGCAAATGCAGCCCTTTTTTCATCGCATCCTCCATGCGCTGGGCGTGGTTCCCACAACGCTTTTAAACTTCCGGCAGAAATAGGACACGTCCGAAAAGCCGCATGCATCCGCAATTTCCTGAACGCTCATTTCCTGCGTCTTCAAAAGCTCCTGCGCGCGATCCACGCGCAGCACGGTCATGAAATCCGAAAAATTCATGCCCATTTCCTGCTTGAACAGCCGCGAGAAATACGTCGGATGCAATCCGACCTCCGCCGCCAGCTTCGTCAGCGACACGTCCTTTTTCAAATTTTCCGACATATACGCAATCGCCTTCGCGACCTCCGCGCGCATCCGCCGATCGCCCAGCGCGGGCCGCACCACGCGCTCCGTCAGCAGCGAAAACAGCGTTCCCAGCTTCCGCTCCGCCTGCATTTCCTGGAAAAAGCTCTGCGCGTCCTGCAGTTTTGCGGATTCGGCCAGATAATGCGCCAGATAATACACGGCGCTGGCCAAAATCGCCCAGCCGCTGCCGAGCTCGCTCTCCACGCGCTCCATCCGCTCGCGAATTTCGGCCACCGAATTGCCCCTGCGCAGCAGCCACAGATTCTCGCGCAGCAGCGCAAAGCACTGGTTGACCGCCGGATCGTTTACGCTGCCGTCGGCATGAACGGCCAGAATCGCGTCCGTATACAGATAATCCTCGGCGGAATAGCCGGCGACGCGCTGAATCGCATCCGGCAGCGCGCGCGTCGGCGCTTCCTCCACGCACACGCAAAACAGCGCGTCCAGCCCGAATATCTCCTGGCAATACCGGCGCACGCCCGAAAGCAGCGCGCGCAGCGGCTGCTCCGCGGCAGGACTGCGCAAAAGCACCAGCACGCCTTCCTCGTCGCGCGACATTGCAATCGGATTCAGGCGCGCCATGCGCTCGCTGAGAAGATTGCGCACCGACCGCCGCAGCGTGGGCGCGATGCCGCCCGCGCGCGACATGCGCGCAAACACAAATCCGCCCAGCTTCTCCGGCATTTCCTCCCGGCACGCCCGCATCATCGTCTCGTAGCTCGCGGTGCGCGAAAGAAAATAGGCCTTCATCATCGCGCTGATCTCACCCGCGCGGCCCGAATCCGCCTCCGCGCGCCCGCTGTCCTCCAGCGCCCGGCGCGCCTTCTTCGCCGCGTCCACAATGTCCTGCTGCCGCATCGTGGCCTTTACCAGATAACCCACCACGCCCAGCGACATCGCTTCCTTGAGCGTCACGAATTCCTCCACGCAGGTAATCACAATCAGCGCGCACGTCGGGTCCGCCTCGCGCACCGCGTGCATCAGCTGCAGCCCGCTCATGCCCGGAATGCGAATGTCCGTCATCACAATATCCGGCCGGTGCTGCTGAAACAGCGCCCACGCCTCGTTTCCGTTGCTCGCCTCCGCCACCACGCGCAGACCGAAGCTGTCCCACGGAATCGACGCCATCAGCCCCATGCGCACCAG
Organism: uncultured Clostridia bacterium; assembly: GCA_934663595.1. GTDB lineage: Bacteria > Bacillota > Clostridia > Christensenellales > Aristaeellaceae > Faecivicinus. Next base: position 7,406 of record CAKUKM010000023.1, read on the forward strand.
CAGCTCGTCCTCCACGATCATTACCGTGTACATACCCGTTTCCTCCCAGGTTGATTTCCGCCCCGCGTCTATAACGTTTCAGTTCATTCTATCATGCGCAATTGCCGCTGTCAACGCCGTTGACAAGGGCCGGCGCATGCCGTTATGCCGACGCTTTGCCGCCGCATTTTCTCCGGTTGACTTTGCCCGATTTTCGTTTTATAATGGTAAAAAATCCTTCAGGAGGTTTATTCCATGAAGATCGGTATCATTGGCTGCGGGACGATCGCGAATGCGGCGCACATTCCCGCGTATCTGAAAAATCCCGAGGCGGAGATCAAGTATTTCTGCGACGTCCTCCCCGAGCGCGCGCAGGCGGCGGTGGAGAAATACGGCTGCGGACAGGCAGTCACGGATTACCACACGGTTCTGAACGACCCCGAGGTAATCGCCGTTTCGGTCTGCACTCCGAACAACATGCATCCCGTGATCGCGATGGACGCGCTGCGGGCGGGCAAGCACGTGCTGTGCGAAAAGCCGGCCGCGCGAACGTATGCCGAGGCGCTGGAGATGCAGCGCGTGCAGCACGAAACCGGCAAAACGCTGAATATCGGCGTGGTCAATCGCTTCAACGACAGCGTAAATCTCATCAAGCAATACATTGATGAAGGCCGCCTGGGCGAGGTGTATCACGTGCACGTCTCCTTCCGCGCGCATCGCTCCATTCCGGGGCTCGGCGGCGCGTTCACCACGAAGGCAATCGCCGGCGGCGGCGCGCTGATCGACTGGGGCGTTCACTATCTGGACATCGTAATGTACTGCTGCGGCGATCCGAAGCCGCTCACGGTCAGCGGCGAGGCGTTCTGCAAGCTCGGCCGCGACATGGCGAATTACGCGTATCGCGACATGTGGGCCGAGAACACGAAGAATGTAAACGGCACCTACGACGTAGACGATTCCGTGACCGCGCTGATCCGCACCGAGGGCCCGGTGATCTCGCTGAACGGCGCATGGGCGCAGAACATCGGCGTGGACGAGCGCTACATCGATTTCATCGGCGACAAGGCGGGCATTCGCCTGAAATACGGCGAGGATTTCACCATTTACACCGCCGAGCACGGCGCGCTGGTGGAGTACAAGCCCGAATTCAAGATGCGCCCGCACTTTGAAAACGAGATCAACGCGTTTATCGATTGCATCAAGACCGGCAAAAAGCTGCCCTCGCACATCGATACGAACATCATCACCTCGCAGATGATGCAGGCGATCTACGATTCCTCCGAAGCGCACCGGGAAATCGTTCTGGATTAAACGCCCAAAAATCAAGCGATTCCGCCGATCGAGGCGGAATCGCTTCAGACTATCGAAAAACCCCGGAGAGCTCGAGAGGGCCGCAGACCTCTCGAACTAAAAATCGAGCCCAGCGGCGTGTACGGTGGGCGCAGGGCTATTTTATCGCAGGGAAATCCCATTTCCCGGAGAGAAAATAGCAACCTTGCAGATTTTGCGGCCGGAGTCTGAAAGACTCAAGCAAAATCTGGTAAAGGCTGAAAACCCAAAGGGTTTTCAGGTTTCGCCGAAGGCGAAACTGCCGACGGCAAAATCGAAGATTTTGACGCGGCACCGTGGGGGTGGTAGTGGCGGGGGAGCTTGCTCCCCCGTCCACCAGCTTGTCAAAAAGACTTTTTTGACAAGCTGAAGCGATTCCGCCTCAACTGGCGGAATCGCTTTTTTGTATTTCAGATTTCCGTGAAGGTGTATTGCGCGCGGTACTGATCCTTTTCGGCGAGGATCACGAGATCGCCGTCGTCGTTCACGCTCTGGGCAAGCTCGATATCCTTTTCAATCGCCGCGACATAGGCGCGCGGATCGTCGGTTTCGATTTCGCGGATTTCCACGCGCTTCGGCGCCTTTCCGCCGCACGGCGGCTGTCTGGTTTCAATGGTCAGCTCGTATTCCTTCATAAATAATCCTCCTCAATTGGTCAGGTCGATCTTGTCGCGCCCGAACACATCATAGGACTCCTCGATAACGCGCTTGGCGGTGCTGCCGACATTATTCTGCGCGCGATCGCCCTCGATGCGCATAATCAGCGAAACGGGCGCGCCGAACGCATTCGAAAAGCCCGTTTCCAGCAGGGCCTTTTTGCGCTCGAGCATCTTCATATGCATCATGTTTTTCTTGGAAAACTCCACCGCGAGCATGCCCGAATCATACGACACGAACTGCATCGACGAAAGCGTCGCGCGAATCGACGGGTTTTCCGCGCCGATCGCCTCGAGCGCATTCAGATATTCCTGCGGCGGCTGCGCGTAGCTTCGCGCGGGCTTTTTTTCGACCGGCTTCGGCGCGTCGGCCGGAGGAGCCTCCTTCTTCTCCGCCTTCACGGCCGCGGACCGGATCGAAACGCCGCCCTCCAGCATTTTTTCCATGCGCGCGAGGCGCTCGCCGACGCCCGCGTCCGCCTCCTGCTCCGGATGGCAGGCGCGCACCGTCGCAAGCTCGAGCACCGTGCGCGGGCGACTGGCCCATTTCATATCGCTCTCGGCGTGCATGTACAGATCCATGAGCCGCGCGGCGCGCGAAGAATCGATTTTCTTCGTCTGTTCCGCAAATTTCTGCGCGTCCTCGGGCGTGATTTCCAGCATTTCGGAAACGTCGCCCACCGCGCCCGCCAGAATCAGCGCGCGCAGATGCGCCACCACGTCGCGCGCGAACACCTGCGGATCGCATCCCTGCGCAATCAGGCTGTCGATATCGCGTAGCGCGCCGGAGATATCAAACGCAATCAGCTTTTCGGCGAAATCGAACAGGAATCCGCGCCCGGCCGTGCCCAGCACGTCGCGCGCCAGCTGAAGCGTCACTTCCCCATCGGTATAGGACAGGCAGCCGTCCAGCAGACTCAGCGCATCGCGCATCGCGCCCTCGGCGGCGCGGCCGATCTCGCGCAGCGCCTCGTCCTCGGCGGTGCGGCCGACGCCGTTTAGAACCACCTTCATGCGCTCGACCATGGTATCGACGCTGATCCGGTGAAAATCAAACCGCTGGCAGCGCGAAAGAATCGTGGCCGGCAGCTTCTGCGGCTCGGTGGTCGCGAGAATGAACACCGCGTGCGCCGGCGGCTCCTCGAGCGTCTTCAAAAGCGCGTTGAACGCGCCGGTGGACAGCATATGCACCTCGTCGATGATATACACCTTGTATTTCGTCAGCGTCGGCGGATATTTGATCTTCTCGCGCAGATCTCGGATCTCGTCCACGCCGTTGTTGCTCGCCGCGTCGATCTCGACCACGTCCATGCAGCTCTCCGCCTTCAGCGCGCGGCAGACCTCGCACTCGCCGCACGGATCGCCGTCCTGCGGATTCAGGCAGTTGATTGCCCGCGCGAGCACCTTCGAGGCCGTGGTTTTGCCGGTGCCGCGCGTGCCGCAGAACAGATACGCGTGCGCGATATGTCCGCTGACGACCTGGCGGCGCAGCGTGCGCGTAACGGCGTCCTGCCCGCAAATTTCAGAAAACGTGCCCGGCCGCCAGGCGCGATACAATACCTGATAGCTCACCTGAAAAAACCTCCCGTCGCTACCATTATAACCCATTTTGGCAAAAACCAAAAGATAAAATTCCGCGCTGTTCGTTTTTACGGTTTGGTGGTATAATGAAATATATTGATTCACTCTGTTCTTCCAAAGGAAGTGCTGATAAATTGCTGGATCTTTTACTGAAGGACGGGTTTTTGATCGACCCGGAGAAAATGACCATGCTGCCCGGCAGTCTGGGCGTAAAGAACGGGCGCATTGCGGCCGTGTATCCGTTCGGCGCGGAAACGCCGGAGGCGGCGGAGACCGTTCCGCTGCAGGGCATGGCGGTCGCTCCCGGATTTATCGACGTGCACGCGCATCTCGACGGCCAGACGAACGCCGGGCATCGCTCGCTGCTGCAGGGAATTACCACGTCGTTCGGCGGCAATTGCGGATTGAGTCCGATCGATATGGGCGAATTCTACACCTCGCAGGCCGGGGGCTACAGCGTCAATCAGGCGGAATTCGTGGGCCATTCGTTCTCGCTGCGCGAGGCGGTCGGCATCGACGATCCACGCAGAAGCGCCTCCCCCGAGGAATTGACGCGCATTCTCGCGCTCGCGCGCCGCGCGATGGAGGACGGCGCATGGGGCGTATCGTTCGGGCTGGACTATTGCCCGGGCTGCTCGTTCCGCGAGGTCGAATCCCTCGGCCGGCTCACTGCGGAATACGGCGGAATCTGCCCGATTCACACGCGGCTGTTTACGATGTACGACATGTATTCGATCTCCGAGGCCGCGCGGCTCGCGCTCACGGCCGGGGTGCAGGTGCAGGTTTCGCATCTGGTGTATCAGTATCCGATGCCGGATCTGCTCGACGACGCGTTTGCAATGATGGAATTCGCGCACGATCGCGGCGCGAACATCAGCTGCGACAGCGGCATGTACACCGATTTTGCCGCGCCGCTGGGCTCGGCCACGTTCGATCCCGAAACGATGGAGGCGTGCAACTGGAAATACGGCGATCTGCTGGTGTCCACCGGCGCGCATCGCGGCGAGCGAATGACCGAATCGCTCTATCGCGAGCTGCGCAAAAACGAGCCGAACACCGAGGTCGTTTGCTTTTCCGGCCATTCGGGCGCGGTGGAATACGCGTTTGAGCGCGATTACGTCATGCCGTCCACCGACGCGGCGGATTACCGGCCGGGCCAGGGCCATCCGCAGGCAATCGCGAGCTTCCCGCGCTTTTTCCGCATTCTCGTTCGCGAAAAAAAGCGCATGACCTGGCCCGAAGCCGTTCGCCGCGCGACGCTGCTGCCCGCCGACACGATGGGGCTGAAGCAAAAGGGCCGTCTGCGCGCGGGCGCGGACGCGGATCTGGTGGTGTTCGACACGCAGACGATCTCGGACAACGCCGATTTCGCCGGAATCGGCACGCCGGACGCGCTCAACACCGGCATTCACCGCGTGCTGATCGCGGGCCGAACCGCCGTACTGGACAACAAAATCATCAACGACCGCCTCGGCCGCGTGATTCGCCGCAGGTGATCTCCCCTTTCAGGAGAGCTCGAGAGGGCCAAAGCCCTCTCGAACTTTCAATCGAGCCCAGCGGCGTGTACGGTGGCAAGGTTGCTTGCCTGAAGGCAAGCAAGTCGCTGCGCGACCGGCAAAGCTAAATCAAAGATTTAGCTTTGCCGCCTCGCGGGCTTTTTTCGCGAAGGGAAATCCCATTTCCCGAGAGCGAAAAAAGATTCCTTGCAGGCTCCGCGCCCGGGGATTTCGAAGAAATCCTAGCGGAGACTGTCAAAGGGGTGGCAGGAGGCTGAAAACCCTTCGGGTTTTCAGGTTTCGCCGGAGGCGAAACTGCCGACGGCAAAATCGAAGATTTTGACGCGACACCTGGCGGGGAAAGCAGTTTCCCCGCCACCAGCTTGTCAAAAACTTGTTTTTGACAAGCTGGATTACAGTTTTTTCGGATTTTTGTCCATAGTCGGTTGCGCAACCTATGTTATAATAGAAATTGAAGTACATTTCGGAGGGATACCATGTCGGGATCGAAATACGGACGCCGCGAGCGTTTCTATTCCAAGCTCATCGCCGTACTGAGCGTCAGCGCGGCGCTGCTTGTGGCGGCTCTCGTGCTGCAGTCCCGCCTGGAAGCCCGCCGCAGCGCGCCCGCAGCGCCCTCGACCACCGCGGCCGCCTCCGGAACGCCGGAGCCGCTGATCGTGCGCGCGGCCACGCCGGAGCCGGACCCGAATGTAACGCCCGCGCCGGTTGCCACGCCCGCGCCCGCTCCCGAGCGCGTGGAATACGATTTTCTGCCGGTTTACACGCATCTGGAAACCGACGAGCGCGTGATCGCCATTACGCTCGAGGACATGACCGACCTGTATCAGTTCCAGCAGGCGGTGCAGGCGGCGATGGAATTCAGCGCCCCGATGACCTTCTTCCCCTATGGCAAGGCCGTGGAGGACAACAAGATGGGCGCGATGCTGAAATACTGCATCGAAACGCTCGGCTATGAAATCGAAAACCGCACCTGGAACGATGGGCTGCTTTACAAAATGTCCGATTCGGACATGGCCAGCGAGATTTTTGCCGCCGACAACGCCGTGGACCGCGCGCTTGCGGCCAATTACGGCATGCGCTTTTTCCGCATGCATGGCGGATACGGCGTAAACGACGTGCGCACGCACGCGTATCTGCGGTCGCTGGGCTATCAGGGCATCGTGAACTGGACTTACGACGCGGCGGTCTGCTCGAACGATCGCCTGCGCAATACGCTCGCGCCCGGCAATATCTATCTCTTCCATACCACCGCGGAGGACGTGGTCAAGCTCCGCAATCTGCTCGCGTACGCGCAGGAGCATGAATACCGGTTCGTGACCGTGAGCACGCTGCTCGGGTTGGAGGCGAATTCGTATGAATCCGCCGACCCGCAGTCGCTGCTGCAGGCCGCGCCCGCGGCAATTTCCACCAGCGATATCTATATCGAAACCCGCAGCGGCGACCGCACGTGGCAGGTTTACCTGATTCAGCGGCAGCTCGTATCGCTCGGCTATCTCGATGCAAGCCCCGACGGCATCTTCGGCGACTCCACCGCGGCCGCGATTCGCTCGTTCCAGGCGGATCACGGCATCGTGACCAGCGGCATTGCGACCACGGAAACGCAGCAGGCGCTTTTCAGCGAGGAAAGTATGGCAAACGCATTCTGATTCGGTAATATTTGTGCTTTCAGACGTGTAGTTGCAACTTTTTTCGCGCTGCCGGTGTCTAAACAGTCGAAAGATCCTCATGGGAGGCGCAAGCATGTCCAAATCCAAATCCCGCCGCCGTCGCCGCAAGAACCGCGCGATGTTCGTAACCATCCTGACGTTCGTTCTGCTCGGCGCGCTGCTGATTCTCATTCTCGTCGTTCTGTCGCAGGCCGGCGGCAAAAAGACCGACACGCCCGCGATGAGCACGCTGGAAAACCCGGTCGCGATCCTTTCCGCGTCCGATTCCCCGGTCTCCACATTCACGGAAGGGCAAACGCCCGCACCGACCGAGACCCCCGCGCCGACGGCCACGCCTGTGCCGACGGCCGAACCGACCCCCTCTCCCACTCCGGTTGCCGAGGTGTTTGAATACCTGCCGGTCGTCAGCCACGGCCCGGACGATCAGAAGCGCATCGCCATTACCGTGGATGACTGCTATCAGATCGAAAATCTGAAGACGATCATCTCCTGCGCGTATCAGAACGGCGCGAAGCTCACGCTGTTCCCGATCGGCGAAAACATCGTGCGCGACGGCATGGCCGACGTGCTCAAGGCGTGCGTGTTCCAGCTGGGGTTTGAAATTGAAAACCACACCTACAGCCATTCGCGCATCTTCCGAATGAGCGAGGAGGACATGGCCGCGCAGATCTGGGGCCAGGACTACGCGCTGAACCAGGCGCTGGGCGTAAATTACCAGGAGCACTTCTTCCGCCTGATGGGCGGCGACGGCGAAAACGACCAGCGCACGCACAATTATCTGAAGCAGCTGGGCTATCAGGCCATCGCCAGCTGGAGCTATTCCGGCTCCGACGCGGACATCGACCACATCAAGGCGCGGCTGAAGCCGGGCGCGATCTTCCTGTTCCACACGACGGACGCGGATCTGCCGAAGATTCTGGAGTTCATTCCGTATGCGATCAGCGAGGGCTACGAGCTGGTCACGCTGAATCAGCTCGTGGGGCTTCCCGACAACGAAATCAGCGATCTGTCCACGGCCGCGACCGAGATGCCCATGCCGCAGCCGTACACCCCGGATTATTCCGAGGTCAAAAAGGGCGATTACACGTGGTCGACCGTGCTGATTCAGCGCAGGCTCGCGGAGCTCGGATATCTGAACGGCTCGTCGAAAACCGCGACGAAGGGCGACCCCGCCGACGGCGTATACGGCGAGGGCACCGCGAAGGCCGTCGCGCAATACCAGTTGGATCACGGCCTGAATCCGACCGGCGTGGCCGACGCCGAGACGCAGAAGATGCTGCTCGGCGCAACCTGACGCTTTTATCGCCAAACGGGCGATGAAATAACTTTGGGGAAAATGAAAGGAGACTACACATGAAAAAGATCCTGGCTCTGGTACTCTGCCTGATGCTCGCGCTGTCCGTTTCCGCGATGGCGGAAGCCGCGCCCTCTTCGCTCGCGATTTCGATCAGCGAAATTGAGCTGAATGTCGGCGAAGCGATCGTCGTGAATCCGTCCCTTACGCTCGCGTTCGGCTCCGAAGGCGAATCCGCGTGGGGCGAGCTCAGCGCGCTGATTGGCGGCGAAAAGGTCATTGCCGCTGAATTCGAAGTGGAAACCGGCACGATCAGCTTCACCGTCGACGGTGCAAACGACGTTCTGAAGATCACCGGCGCAGACGAAATGCTCAGCGCGCAGGCGGGCATGTCCACCTCCGAGCTGATTTCCACCCTCAACGATTCCTTTGCCCAGATGGGCAGCAGCGAAGCTCTCGCCGCGACGCTCGAGGCGCTGCCGAGCATGCTCGACGGTCTGAGCGTTGAAAAGCTCGGCGATCTGGATTACAAGTTTGCCTATACCGAAGCGGAAAGCGGCATCAGCGCCTCCCTGCGCCTGACCATCGCGCTGGGCACGGAAAAGGCGTTTGACCTGTCCGGCAAGAACGTCGTCGAAGTCGCCGCAGACGCGGAGAACGTGCCCGAGACCGACGTCGTGACCGTCGCGCAGGAGAAGCTCGGCGTGCTGATGGCGGATGAATCCGTCGCCACGCTGATCACGCTGTTCACCGCCATCACCGGCGCAACGGCCTCCACCTCCGCAGCATAAGCTGAGGAAAGTATAAGGGGAGCGGATATCGAATCGATATCCGCTCCCCTTTGTAATGAAAATAAGGCTCCAAAGAAAGCGCGGCAGTAAAAGAGGTGCAAAGAAGGCCAACACCCCCAAAGAAAGCGCGGCAGCAAAAGAGGTGCAGGAGGCGAAGCCTCTTGCCGGGGGTGCGGGGCAAGGAGCCCCGCGCCGGAACGAGCGCAGCGATGTTCCGAATAAAAAAGAATAAGAGAAAAGAAGTAAAGCAAACAATCAGGAAACCGAACAGGTAAAGCGGACGAGCGCAGCGATGTCCGCGGGGGGCTGGACGAAGCGGACGAGCGCAGCGTTGTTTGCGGGCGGTTTGGCGGGGCTAAGCGGACGAGCGGCAGCGATGTCCGCGGGGTGGTTCGGCTGGACGAAGCGGGCGAATGCAGCGTTGTCCGCGGGGGGCTGGACGGAGCGGACGAGCGGCAGCGATGTCCGCGGGGCGGTTCAACTGGGCGGAGCGGACAAGCGCAGCGTTGTCCGCGGGGCGGTTCAGCTGGACGAAGCGGACGAGCGCAGCGTTGTCCGCGGGGCGGTTCAGCTGGACGAAGCGGACGAGCGCTGCGTTGTCCGCGGGCGGTTTGGCTGGGCGGAGCGAGCGAGCACTACTTTGTCTGCGGGTAGTTCGGCTGGACAAAGCGGACGAGCGCTGCGTTGTCCGCGGGCGGTTCGTCTGGGCAGAGCGGACGAGCGCAGCGTTGTCCGCGGGGCGGTTCGGCTGGACGAAGCGGACGAGCGCTGCGTTGTCCGCAGGCGGTTCGTCTGGGCAGAGCGGACGAGCGCAGCGATGTCCGCGGGTAGTTTGGCTGGACGGAGCGGACGAGCGCAGCGATGTCCGCTTTGCAATAGCCATTTCGCATTTTTTGCCGGACGCAGAAGAAACACACGACCTTCCGAATTTTCCCCCGTCCTGCAAACACGCACAGCCACGCCGATCCGCATTTTCAACTGCACAGAGCAGCCAGGCTGCTCCCTCTTCCCTGCCGCAACGCGCATTTCTATCCAGCAAAAGCCCCATGCCAGGCATGGGGCCAATTCCACTATACAAAAAGCGGCACAGCCGTTCGGCCGTGCCGCCCTTCGCGCTTTTAGCGCACCTTTACGAAATTCATAGAGACATAGCCGCTGTTCTTGCCGGCCTTGACATACGCCCAGTTGCCGGATACGGAATACACCGTCAGCGACGCGCCCTTCGACAGCGTGGTCACGCGGCCGTAGCTGCTGCCCGCTCCCTTGCGCAGGTTCAGATTCGCCGTGGTCTGCGCCGATACGCCGAGAGAAACATAGCCCTTGGATACGTAGCCGGTCAGGCCGTTCGAGGTCGTGACCTTATACCACTTGCCGTCCTCGCCGGTGATCTTCAGCATCACGCCGCGGCCAACCTTGCCGACCGACGCATACGAGGTGCCGGCGCCCTTGCGGATGTTCACCATGCCGCCGCTGGTCTTCGTGGAAATCACGCCCAGCTGATACGACGCGGGCCTGGTATCCGTGCCGGCGGAGCCGCTGCCGTAGATGTATTTGGTCTTGATGTAACCGACCTTGCCGGAGGAGACGACCTTCACCTTCGACCATTCGCTGCCGCGGGACTCGACGGAGATCTTCTCGCCGTGCTGCACATAGCCCGCAACGCCGTAATTCGTGCCCGGGCCCTTGCGGAGCTTGAGCGAGCCGCCGTTCTTGCCGACATAGACCTTCGTGGTCGCGCTCGCGGTGCCGCCGCTTACCGGCTTGGTCGAGAGATATTTGGTCTTGACGTAGCCGGCCTTGCCGGTGCGATCGACCTTGATGTGCGTCCATTCCTCGCCCTCGGAATCCTTCTTCGAATCGCCGAAGAAGATTTCCACGCCGTCGCCATGCTTGACATAGCCGATGGAATCGTAGTTCTTGCCGGGGCCGGAGCGCAGATTCAGCGAGCCGTCGGTGTAGACCAGCTTAATCCAGGCGTCCGATTCCGCGTTTGCCGCCGGGATCATGACGGAGAGCGCCGTCAGTACCGCCAGCAGGATTGCAATCAGTCTCTTTTTCATGTTGATCACCTCCGTTGTTTTGTCTTTTAGACGCGCCCGCGTTTCCAGTTGTTCCCGCAAAAGCGCAATGTCAACGATTGTTAATTAATGGAAAAAGCGCCGCTCCTCCGGAGAAGAACGGCGCCTTTTGTATTACGGCGTCGGCAGCGAATCCGCCGTTTCGGTTTCTGCGGGCGCTTCGGTCGCCGCGTCGGCGGGCTGAACCTCGGTAATGTGCGAGTCCTCCGCCTCCGTTTCGGCCACCTTCGTCGGCAGCACCGACATCACCAGCACCACCAGTATGATCAGCGGCAGCAGGAGCGACATGTAAACGCGCGTCCATTTCGGCATCTTCGCGCCCTTGCCGGCATTGACCTCGGCAAAGTAATTCTTCCAGCCCCAGCCATAGCGGCTCGTGCAGAACAGCACATAGACCAGCGAGCCGACCGGCAGCGCGATATTCGACACGAGGAAATCCTCGAAATCGCCGAAATTGCGGCCGAGGAAGATCTTCTCCGCCAGCACGCCGCCAACATTGCTGAAGATGAAGGGCAGCGTGAGCACCGAGAAGGCCGCTATATTGATCAGCGCGATCTGCCAGCGCTTCAGCTTCGTCCACTCCAGCCAGAACGACATGATGTTTTCAAACACCGCAATCACGGTCGAGAACGCGGCGAACACCATGAACAGGAAGAACAGCGTGCCGATCAGCCGGCCGCCCGCCATATTGTTGAATATGGAGGAAAGCGTGGTGAACAGGAAGCCCGCGCCCGCCTGCTCCACGCCGATTCCCGTCGTTCCGGGATTGAACGTGAAATACGCCGGGAAGATGACCAGGCCGGACATCAGCGCAACGAACGTATCCAGGCTCACGATCGTGAACGTCTCGCCCAGCAGCGAGCGATCCTTTTTAATGTAGCTGCCGAAAATCGCAATCGAGCCGACTCCCAGGCTCAGCGTGAAAAACGCCTGGCTCATCGCCGCGGAAATCACCGTGCCGATCGGGATATTGTGGCTCTTCAGCGTCTGCGTGGACGGAACCAGATAGAACTTAAGGCCCGCGCCCGCGCCCGGCAGCGTGCACGCATACGCGCCCAGCCCCAGAATCAGCGCCAGCAGCAGCACCATCATGACCTTCGTGATCTTCTCTACGCCCTTTTCAAGGCCGATCGCGCACACGCCGAAGCAGAGAACGATCACCGCGATCGTGACCGGAATATTCAAGCCCGGATTCGTAACGATCGATCCAAACACATTGCCGAGCGCCTCCGCCGTCGTGTGCTGCAGGATCGAGCCGTTCAGGTATTTGACGAAGTAAACCACGAACCAGCCGGAGATCGTCGTGTAAAACATCATCAGAAGGTAGTTGCCCGCAACGCCCAGTCCCTTCATCCAATGCCACTTCTGGCCCGGCTTTTCCAGCACGTCGAACGACGTGGCGATGCTGCGCTGGCTCGCGCGGCCCACCGCCAATTCCACCGTCATTACCGGAATGCCCAGCAGAATCAGGAACAGCAGGTAAAACAGCAGGAAAATGCCGCCGCCATAGGCGCCCGTCCAAATCGGAAACCGGTACACATTGCCCAGGCCGATCGCGCAGCCCGCCGACAGCAGGATGAATCCCAGCCGCGAGCCCAGTCGTTCGCGTTGTTGCATGAATAAGTCCCCCATTCAATAATTCTTTATGCTAACACAATACCACATTTCAGCAGTAAATTCAATCCCGCAGCGCATAAAAATTGCATTTTTGATAATTTTGTGTGCATAAACGATAAATCCGAGCGCATATATGCAGCCCGCGCTCCCTTGCAAGCCAGATCGCCGCTTTACAGATTCCGCCTTCCCGTTCGCAGGCGCGGACAAAAACGCGTTTTGAATCGCGTCCTATACGCCTCTTCAACGCAAATTGCGATCGAATTTTACCTCCGCGCGTTATACTTGCAGGTGCAAACAAGGATGGAGGATTCGGCATGAAAAGCATGTGGTTGTATCTGAAGAAATACCGGAAGGAATGCGTGCTCGCGCCGCTGTTCAAGATGCTGGAGGCGTCGTTCGATCTGCTGGTTCCGCTGGTCATGGCGGCGATCATCGATACCGGCATTCAGAACCAGGACAGGGGCTTCATATTCAGGATGTGCCTGATACTGCTCGCGCTCGCGGCGGTCGGGCTGATTTCGTCGATTACGGCGCAATACTTCTCCGCCAAGGCCGCGACCGGCTTCGCCACCGGCGTGCGCCACGCGCTGTTCAGCCATTTGCATAAGCTGTCGTTTTCCAACATGGACGCGCTCGGTACGTCCACGATGATTACGCGCCTGACCAGCGATGTAAACCAGACGCAGACGGGCGTGAATCTGACGCTGCGCCTGCTCCTGCGCTCGCCGTTCGTGGTGTTCGGCGCGATGGTGATGGCGTTTACGATTAACGCGCGCGCGGCGATGATCTTCGTGGTTGTGATCGCGGCGCTGAGCGTCGTGGTATTCGGCATCATGGCGATCAACATTCCGATGATGCGCGGCGTTCAGAAGGCGCTGGAGCGCGTGCTGGGCGCGACGCGCGAAAACCTGACCGGCGCGCGCGTAATCCGCGCGTTCTGCAAGGAAGAGGCGCAATATCAGGAATTTGAGCAGAAAAACCGCACGCTCACGACGCGCCAGCGCCGCGCGGGCTGGATTTCGGGCCTGATGAACCCGATTACGTATCTGCTGGTGAATTTCGCGATCGCATGGCTGATTTACACCGGCGCGGTCGAGGTCGACGCTGGCATTCTGAAGCCCGGCGAGGTCGTGGCGCTGTACAACTACATGGGCCAGATCCTCGTGGAGCTGATCAAGCTCGCGAACCTGATCGTGACGATGAACAAGGGCCTCGCCAGCTGGAAGCGCATCGAGGACGTTCTGAACATCACGCCCGACATGGTTTCGCCTGAAAAGCCCGTTCCGGCAATCGTGAACGACGAGGCGGTACGCTTCGATCACGTCTCGCTGCAATACAACAACGCCGGCGCGGAATCGCTCACGGACATCGACTTTACGGCGCTGCGCGGCCAGACGATCGGCGTAATCGGCGGCACGGGCTCCGGCAAGAGCAGCGTGGTCGGCCTGATTCCGCGATTCTACGACGCGACGGCCGGCGCGGTATATGTCGACGGCGTGGACGTGCGCGAGCAGGACGAGGCGACGCTGCGCAATAAGGTCGGCTTCGTAATGCAGAAGGCGGTGCTGTTCCACGGAACGATTCGCGACAACCTCCGCTGGGGCAAGCCCGACGCGACGGACGAGGAGCTGAATCAGGCGATCGCCGCCGCGCAGGCCGACGACGTGGTGAAGGCGAAGGGCGGTCTGGACGCGATGATCGAGCAGAACGGCCGCAACCTCTCCGGCGGACAGCGGCAGAGGCTCACGATTGCGCGCGCGCTGGTGCGCAGGCCGGAGATTCTGGTGCTGGACGACAGCGCGTCGGCGCTGGATCAGGCGACGGATCTGAACCTGCGGCTCGCCATTCGGAAGCTGGATTATCATCCGACGGTATTCATCGTATCGCAGCGCACGGCGTCGATTCTCGCGGCCGATCAGATTCTCGTGCTCGACGACGGCCGCATGGTGGGCCTCGGCACGCACGACGCGCTGCTTGCATCCTGCCCGGTCTATCGGGAAATCTATGAATCGCAGTATGGCGGGGAGGCGAAAGCATGAAGACGGATAAGCGCGGAACGCTCAGGCGGGTGCTGACCTATATCGGCAAATACAAATATTATGTGTTCGCCTCGTTCTTCCTGGCTGCGGTCACGGTGGTGCTGACGCTGCTGGTGCCGGTTTACGCGGGCGAGGCGATCGACCAGATCACCGATCACGGCGTATTCTTCGATAAAATTCTGCCGATTCTGACCAAGATTCTGGTCGTTGTGGCAATCACGGCGCTGATTCAGTGGCTGATGAACGCGATCAACAATCGCGTGACCTTCTCGGTGGTGCAGGATCTGCGCGAGGACGCGCTGAAGAAGATCTCGGTGCTGCCGCTTTCCTACATTGATTCGCACCCGCACGGCGAAATCGTCAGCCGCGTCATTTCGGACGCGGAGGCGTTTGCAGACGGCCTTCTGATGGGCTTTACGCAGCTGTTCACGGGCGTAATGACCATTCTGGGCACGCTCGGCTTCATGTTCGCCAGGCATGCGGGCATCGCGGCGGTCGTCGTGGTGATCACGCCGCTTTCGCTATTCGTGGCAAAATTCATTGCGCAGCGGACGCACGCGTTGTTCACGCTGCAATCGAAGACCCGCGGCGAGCTGACCGCGTACATCGACGAGATGATCGGCAACGCGAAGGTGGTCAAGGCCTACGGCCACGAGCAGACCTCGCTCGCCGAATTCGACGAAATCAACGACCGGCTCGAGAAGTGCTCGCTGCGTGCGACGTTCTTTTCGTCGATCACGAATCCGGCCACGCGCTTCGTCAACGCGATCGTCTATGCGGGCGTGGGCCTGACCGGCGCGCTGGCGGTGCTGTCCGGCGGCATGACGGTGGGCGTGCTGACGTGCTTTTTGAGCTATGCAAATCAGTACACGAAGCCGTTTAACGAAATTTCCGGCGTTGTGACGGAGCTGCAGAACGCGATCGCGTGCGCGGCGCGCCTGCTCGAGCTGATCGACGCGCCGGCGCAGGTTCCGGAGGCGGAGAACGCAATTGCGCTTCAGCAGGCCGCGGGCAATGTGGATTGCGAGCACGTGGCGTTCTCGTATTCGCCGGACAAAAAGCTGATTGAGGATTTCAATCTGCATGTAACGCCGGGCCAGCGCATTGCGATCGTCGGGCCGACGGGCTGCGGCAAGACCACGCTGATCAACCTGCTCATGCGGTTTTACGATGTAGATGCCGGCGCGATTTCGGTAGATCACGTGGACATTCGCAATCTGACGCGCCACAGTCTGCGCGCGTCCTACGGCATGGTGCTGCAGGAGACGTGGCTGAAGGCGGGCACGATTCGCGAAAACATTGCGATGGGCAAGCCAGATGCGACGGACGAAGAAATCGTCGAGGCGGCGAAGGCGTCCTACGCGCACTCGTTCATCTGCCGCCTGCCGGATGGCTACGACACGGTCATCGGCGAAGACGGCGGCATGCTTTCGCAGGGACAAAAGCAGCTTTTGTGCATTACGCGCGTAATGCTTTGTCTCCCGCCGATGCTGATTCTGGACGAGGCGACCTCGTCGATCGACACGCGCACGGAGCTGCGCATTCAGGCGGCCTTTGCGCGGATGATGCAGGGGCGTACGAGCTTCATTGTAGCGCACCGTCTATCGACGATTCGCTCCGCCGACATGATTCTGGTCATGCGCGATGGCAAGATCATCGAGCAGGGCACGCACGAGACCCTTCTAGCCCAAAACGGCTTCTACAAAAAGCTCTATCTAGCCGGCGCAGGCGCGGGCGGCAGTGCCGCCTGACAGACGGCAGGGCCGTCGGCCACTTGCTGCCGCGCTTGGTCGCGACGATTTTGAGTCGGGAAGCGACTCAAAATCTGGCTGGTTCGAAGCGGTACTTATTTCCCAATTTCCCGCTCGGGCGGCGGTGCCGCCTGACACTCGCTGCCGCGCTTGGTCGCGACGATTTTGAGTCGGGAAGCGACTCAAAATCTGGCTGGTTCGAAGCGGTGTCTTCTTCCCAATTTCCCGCTCGCTGCGCCGCCGTGGTGGCGGCTTGCGCGCTGGCGGGTAGGGGCTTGTGCGTAGACGAACAGGGTTTGTTGGCATGTGAACGAACAGGGCCCGTTAGGCTTTTAAATGAGGTTCGCATGTGAACGAATGGGGCTTGCGGGCTTTTGAATGGGCTTGCATATGGGCCAACGGGGGCTTATATACCTTCAAATGAGGTTGGCGCGCGGTCGGGATGGCTTGCGCGCTTTCCATTTGTTGCCGGTTTTAATGGGGAACTGGTGGGAAGTGCGGCTGCTGGCTCTGCCTGCGGCTTATATGGAAATGATTTCGAAAAAGCGAATTGCCGACATTGAGCGCAATTCGCTTTTTGCGATTCTCTATTAGAGCTGTCCATTCTGATAATTCGGTCGATGAGTGCCTGTTTGCATTCGCTGCATGGATGCGGACGGCTGGATCTTTTCGCGGCAAAGAGATTCAGCCGTCGCGAATGCCGAGGTATCCCTCCGCATGGGCATGCGGGGATAACGTTGAAAATCAGGTTTGGCTATTCCAGGAATCGATGACGACGAGCTTGATTTCCGTCATTTCCTGAACGGCGAATTCGGGGCCCTCCCGCCCGATTCCGCTGCGCTTCATGCCGCCGTAGGGCATATTGTCCGCGCGGAAAGTGGGGCTATCGTTGATCAGGAGCGCGCCGCTTTCGATCTCGCCAATGCACTGCATGATATGATTCAGCTGCGTGGAGAACAGCGCGTTCTGGAGGCCGTAGGGGCTGCGATTCACCATGGCGATTGCGTCGCTCAAATCGCTGAAGGCATTGACGAACACGACGGGC
This sequence comes from uncultured Clostridia bacterium, assembly GCA_934663595.1. Lineage (GTDB taxonomy): Bacteria > Bacillota > Clostridia > Christensenellales > Aristaeellaceae > Faecivicinus. Next base: position 24,753 of record CAKUKM010000023.1, read on the forward strand.
GCGAACACCTCGTCCAGCATGAGCTTTGAATCGCTCGGCACGTTGGACAAAACCGTCGCCTGCATTACGCTGCCTTCCTTCGTGCCGCCGCAATGAACGGTTGCGCCCGCCCTTTCCGCCTCCTTCACCCAGCTGACCGCGCGCGCCGCGGCGCTTTCCGAGATCATGCAGCCATTGGTATTCGCTTCATCCATGGGATTTCCCATTTTTCGCGTTTTCGCCTCTTCGACGAGATGCGCAATCAGCTCGCTGCAAATCGATTTATGCGCAAATACGCGCTGAATGGAAATGCAGATCTGGCCGCAGCAGCCGAACGCCCCCGCCGCGATGCGGCGCGCCGCTTCCCTGGGATCGATCCCTTCATCGACGATTACCGCCGCGTTGGAGCCCAATTCGGTCGTTACCTTCTTCAATCCGCCCAGCCGAACCAGGCGTTCGCCGACTTCCGGCGATCCCGTAAACGATATTTTGCGGATATCCGGATGCGCGACCAGCTCTTCGATCAATGCGCCGCCGCGGCCGACGACGACGGTAATGGCCTCGGGCGGAAGGCCGCATTCGATCAGCATCTGCGCGTATTTCATCGTTGCCAGCGGCGTTTTCGTCGCGGGCTTCAGCAAAATGGCATTGCCGCCCGCAATTGCGGGGCCGACCTTGTGGCACGCCAGATTAATCGGAAAATTAAAGGGCGTGATGGCGAGGACGATCCCGATGGGGACGCGCTGGTAAAACGCAATCTTATTGGAGCGGTTCAGCAGATCCATCGGAATCGTCTCGCCGCTCAGCGTTCGCGCCGCCGTTGCCGCCGCGCGGAGCGTGCCCGCGGCGCGATAAACCTCCATTCGCGCTTCGCGGATATGCTTGCCCACCTCGAGGCACAGAAGCTGCGCGATCTCCTCATTGTGCGCGAGGCGTTCGGCGGCGCGCTCAAGTATGGCGGCGCGTTCTCCCGCGCTCATATTGCGCATGAGCTCCGCGCCCTTTCGCGCCGTAGCGAGGATGGGCGCGATATCCTCTTTTTGAAATTCGGCGACGGAATCGATCAGCGCGCCGTCATAGGGCGAGCGAACTTCCAACGTTTGATCGCGCGCGATTCTCTTTCCAAGGTAAAACATAGCGGCATTGCCCTCCTATTCTGCGGTGTTTTCCGACATGCACATCTGAATTGCGGAGCGCACGACGGATTTGATCTGTTCGCGAACGGGCGCGACGATCAGGCCGGGATGCACCGCCGGGCCGACGCGCTCGATTTCCTCGCGCATTCCCTTCATATATGTATAGCGAATGATCGTTCCAATATTGACCTTGCTGATTCCCAGCTGAATCGCATGGCGAACGTCTTCCTCGGGAATTCCCGTTCCGCCGTGCAATACCAGCGGCGTTTCGATTGCGCGATGAACCTCGGACAGGCGCTGGAAATTCAATTCCGGCTTTCCGCGATAGAAGCCGTGCTGCGTGCCGATGCCGATCGCCAATGCGTCCACGTTGGTTGCGTCGACCAGCGCCTTCGCGTCGGCGACCTGAACCAGATAATCCTTGCCGAGATAGGTGCCCTCGCCCTCGTCGCGGCCGCGGATTCGCCCGATCTCCGCCTCCACATGAACGCCGCGCGCCGCTGCCATCGCAATCACCGCATTCGTATCAGCGATATTCTCTTCAAGCGATTTCGCCGAGGAATCGATCATGACTGAATCATAGCCCGCCTCGATGCAGCGCCCGCACAATTCAACGCTGCTCGAATGATCCATATGCAAAAACACGGGCACCTTCGCGCGGGCGGCAACCGCCTTCGTCATGGCGACCGCGAGATCAATGCCGAGCGTATTGCACACGTTCATCACGGACGCGACGAAGATGGGCGTTCGCATTTCATCGGCGGCTTCTACAATCGCCTGCAGATCCCAGCAGTCGTTGAAATTGAAATGCGGAATTGCAAAACCGTTTTGAGACGCCTTTTTCAGGTAATGTTGAATGAGCTCGTTGGACATGGTAACGCTTCCTTTCTATTCGCCTCGAAGTGCTTTCTGAATCTCCTGTTCGGACGGTTCTACAGGATCAGGGGTAAGTCCGGGAATAAACCGGCACGCCTCATAGAGCGCAGACGCATATTTGCCATACGTTCCGGCGCAATGATGAATATACGGGCCGTAAATCAGCCGATGCTCCCAGAGCGGCCAATCGTGAAAATCCATCCAGCCGTAGGTTCCCAGCGTTTCGGGTCCTTCCGCAACGCGGCATTCCCCGATGAGCAGCGAATACTTCCCGCGCACGCCGTCGAAGCGGGTCAGCGTCACGTCGCCCTTTTTCAGTTCGAAATGGTTGACCGCGGGCGCTTTGCGATTGTAGTGTTCCTCGAGCGTGGGGCAGATCGCATCGCCGCACATGGACATGGGAAACACGCCGCAATGCCAGAGCAGTTCGCGATTGGGAACGCTCGGATGGCGAATGGTGATGTCGGCCAGGAATGTGGAGGAATCGCCCATCGCCGCGCCATACGCCAGCAGCGAAGAGATCGCGCCGTGCAAATCGCATTCGCAAATGGTCGGGAAGCCCTGATCGCTGAGTCGGGACAGCGAAAGGCAGGGCGCAAGGCCGGTTGCCTGAAACATGGGCGCCCAGCAGTTCGTCGCCGCGGCGTCGAGCTGATTTTCGTCCGCCCAGCGCTTAACGGCAATTTCCAGCGCCGCCGCCCGCTCCAGCGCCTCCTGCGGAAAGTGAACTCCGCAAACGCCGCTGCGAATCTCCTTCACGATTTGCTGAACGGCGGACGTATCGCTCCGCGCCTGCTGAAAGGCGGCTTCCAGCTCCTTCAGCGTCAGGGGAACCGTTTCGATTCCGAATTGCTCCAGCAGCTCGGCCTCGTTGACCTGCACCGACCAGAACGCATTCGGGCGCAGCGAAATCTGGCCGATGCGCGCATGGCGCAGCATTTTCGCAGCGGAGGCCGCCCGAATGAAATTTGCAAAGCCCCGCTGGAACGTCGCGTCCTCCAATCTGCAGGAGGTAATGTAGCTGAACGGCACGCCCACGCGCTGCAGCACCTTGGACGTGGCGAACAGGCCGCACTGGCTGTCGCGATATCGATAGCCCTCGCTATCGACCGTCTCTCCGCCCGGGCCCCACAGCAGCAGCGGACGATTGACCCGCGCGGCGACCTTCGCCACGGCGTCCTCGCAGCCAAAGTTGCAGTGCGGCGCGAACAGTGCTTCGACATTGGCGGCGCTCATCCTCCGGGCGGCCTCTTCGGCCTGAAGCCCATCGCAGAGCATTCCGTCTTCGTTCATCCCCTCCAGATCGACGATTTCAATGGGATACCGGCGAATGTAATCCAGAATCGCCCGCTTTTCCTTCAGGGCGACCTCGCGATTGAACGCCTTTTCTCCGGACATTCCGCGCCGCGTTGGAATGAAGCCCAGCCGCAGCACGGCGCTGTTTTTTCGCATTGTGAATTCCTCCTTGAACTTGTGTTTGCGTTGGGATATAATGGAACGGAAGATAGGAGTGAAGGTTCATGAAGCTTTTGATCGTCGACGATATGCCCTCCACACACGTGATCATCGAAAACCTCATCAACGAGCGAGATCTGAAGTTCGATGCGATCCTGCATTCCTATAACGGCGCGGAATGCCTTCAGACGATCGCCGCCGAAGAGCCGGATATCGTTCTGCTGGACATGGAGATGCCCATTGCAAGCGGAACGGACGTAATGGCGGCGCTTTCGCCGAAGACGGGGCCGCTGATCATCGTTCTGAGCGCCTACGATAAATTCAGCTACGTTCGCCAGGCGCTGCACATCTGCGCGTTTGACTACCTGCTGAAGCCCATCGACATTGATGAACTGATCGATGTGCTCGAGCGGGCGATTCGCCGGTGCTATGACAATATCGTGGACAGCATTCGCTATTGCCTTACGGCGGTGGATCGCGCGGATATGCCCGAAGGGCTCTTCCGCATGGCCCATTTTTCGTTTTATCTGTCCAGCTGGACGGTCATCGGCGCGGATTCCGCGGAAATGCCGGAAATCGATCGCGCCATGCGCATTGCGACGATGGGGCTGGGCGCGAAGGAGTATATCATGCTCCACGACGCCGCCGAATGCTCTCCGAACCGCCTGAGGGAGGAAATCACCGCGCATCCGGAGCTTCGGGAGCGGTATCGCATTTGCATCAACGATCGCATTCTCCACAATGCGGCGGATCTGATGGACTGCATTACGCAATTCCGCAGCGATGCCAGCGCGCTCGCGTTTTACTACAGGGACGCCGTCGCCGACAATTCCTGGATGTCCGAATTTCCCTACAGCGATCACATTGCGCAGGAATTCTTCGAGGAAATGACGCTGGAAAACCTCGGCGCATACGTCGATCGCATTTTCGACGAGATCGCCGCAACCTATGGCCACGAGGCGAATTACAACGCGATTCTCTTCAATTCGATCAACAATCTGCTCAAGCACGTATTCAGCGAATACTCGCCGGAAATCGGCGACGCATCCTCCTTTCGCGCGGATACGGTGCAGGAGCTGAAGAAATTCCTCGCGAGAATATTCCAGAACGCCCTGAGCCAGCGCGCGGAGGAAGAAAGCAGCTTCTCCGCGAGCAACGCCGATATCGAAGCGGCGAAAAAGTATATCGACGAGCACTATATGGACAGCTTTACGCTCGGCGAGCTCTCTTCCGCGGTCTTCATGTCCAAATTCAACCTTTGCCGCAAGTTCAAGCAGCGCTATCATGTGGGCATATGGAATTATGTCAAGCAGGTGCGCCTTGCCAGGGCGTGCGCGCTATTGCGCAGCACGGACATGAAGGTCTACAAGATCGCCGAAGAGGTGGGCTTTAACGACGCATCCTATTTCAGCAATGTCTTTCGATCCACGCACGGCATGAGTCCCCAGGCGTATCGCAATCAATCAGGCCTTGATGCCGGTAAAGGCGATTCCCTGAACTAGCTGCTTCTGGCACAGGAAGAAAAGCAGCAAAAGCGGCGCCATGACCAGCACGTTTGCAGCCATCAGATAGGACATCGAGTCCGAGGTATTGGCCTTAAAGAAGGTAATTCCGACGGGCACCGTCATCAATTCCGGCTTCGTGATCGCGATGAAGGGCCACATGAAATCGTTCCAGCGCTGCAAAAAGATGAAGATGCCGATGGAAAACAGCGCGGGCTTCGTCAGCGGCGCAACCACATGCAGCAGCGTCCGGGCCGAATTGCAGCCGTCCAATTGCGCGGCCTCGAACAGATCGCGCGGCAGGCCGTCCATGAACTGCTTCAGCATCAATACCGCAAACGACGATCCAAGCGCGGGAAGAATCAGGCACCAGTAGGTGTTCAGGATCTTGATATCGCGGCACATGAGATACAGCGGAATCATCATTGCCTGCGCGGGAATCATCATGCCCGCCATCACAATCCAAAACAGCAGATTTCTGCCCGGATAGCGAAATCTGGAAAAGGAATAGGCGGCGCAGATCGACAGCACGCAAATGCCCAGAGTGGCGAGCGCGGCGGTCAAAAAGCTGTTGAGCATCCAGAGGGGCAGATTGGCCTGCGAGCGGCTGCTGTTGAGCACGAAATCAAAATTGTCCAGCGTGTTTTCGATGGAGAACCATTTCGTGATGTTGTAAACCGCCGAGCCGTAGGGCTTGAAGGCAACGACGATGGAATAGACAATGGGCAGCCACCATATGAGCGCAAGCGCATAGCCGATAATATTCACGATCACCCTTCCGGGGGTCCATCTCTTTTTCATGCTTGCTCCTCCTATTCCTGGATAAAACGATTGGACAGGCGCGTCTGAAGAACGGAAACCAGCAGCACGATGAAGAACAGCACCATCGCGCAGGCCGCAGCGCGGCCGAACTTGGACGATCTGAATCCGATATCATAGAAATAGTGAATGTACGTCCGCGTGCCGCCGCCGGGCGCGCCACCGGTGAGCAGATAGGCCTGGCTGAAGATTTTGAACGACGAAACCAGCTGCATAAACAGCAGCGAATAGTGCACGCGCCCCAGCAGCGGCATCGTAATATGAGCGACCTGCTTGAAAAAGCCCGCGCCGTCGATCTCCGCGCTTTCGTAATACTGCGGCGGAATTTCCTTGATGCCCGCAATATAAAGGATCAGGTTGAAGCCGGAGGTCCACCACAGCGTTTCAATAATGATGGAAATCCAGCCCTCCGGCACGGAGGCGAGCCAGTAAATTTCCTCATCGACGCCGAGAATCCCCAGCAGCCTCAGCAGGTTGTTGAGCAGCCCCGTGTACGGCGTCAGGATATAGACGAATGTGTAGGCAACGATGGACACGGGAAGAATATAGGGCGCGAAGAGCGTCGTTCGGAAAAAATCCTTTCCCGTGAGCACCTTGTGCTCAATGAGCACCGCAAAAGCCAGCGGAATAAGCAGGAAAATCGGCGTGGACACCAGAACGAACAGGCTGGTGTTTTTCAGCGTGGACCAGAACGCCGGATCGGTAAAGAGAAATTTGTAGTTCGACAGGCCGTTGAAAACGCCGCCGCGCATCAGGTTGTATTCCTGAAAGCTGAGCACGCCCGTCTGCAGCAGCATCCATAAGGTGAAAATCCCATAGAAAATCATGAACGGCAGCAGCCAAAGATAGCCTTCGATTTGGGCGATACCGAAGCGCTTTTTCTGCTTTGTGGAAATCGTCATCGGCAGTATTCCCTCCTTTTGAAGGAAATACCTGTGAACGGAACGCTCACAGGTATTTCGGCGATGGATCGGCGCGTTATCTGAGCGCGGTATTCATGCGATTTGCCAGCTCCGCATAGCACTGCTCAGCCGTCAGCTCTCCGCTGGCAAGCAGCTGCAGAGGCTCGTTTACCTCGGTCGAGCCCTTCAGGCCAAAGGGGCCCGTGTAGGTCAGGGGCGTAGCGTATTCCACCGCGTCCTTGAAATACTTGTGCATCGGATAATTCTGGAAAACCTCCGATTCCCAGCTCGGCAGATACGCCGGAACGGAGCCCGCCTCAGACCAGAGCGCGTTGTTGTCGCTGCAGAACTTCACGAATTCGAAGCACAGCTTGGTCTGCTCGTCGGTGCGCGTCTGGGAATAGGGCAGCACAAACGTATGGCTGTACATCGCGGTGCGGTACTGCTCGCCGAACTGCGGAATCTTGCACACGCCGAAATTCTCCGGGCCGCCAATCATGTTGGTGCGGGTCGTATTCATCTGCCATGCGCCGTTAAACGCCATGGCAACCGCGCCGGAGGCGAGAATGTCCGTGCCGCCGTTGCCCACATTGGGCAGGCCCGCCTGACACACCTTCTGGAAGGTCTCAAGCGCCTTGATGCCGATATCATGATCCATCGTCCATTCGGTGCCCTCGGCGTTGATGAAGGTGCCCTCGCCGCCGTACTGATAATACAGCGAATTGAAGAAATACCACGGGAAGGAGCCGTTCAGAACGGGCGCGGCAAATGCGGCCATTCCTTCGGGGCAGGCGGCTTCCACCTTGCCGATGAAGGCGATAAATCCATCCAGGCCCGTTTCGATGATCGGAAGGCCCTCTTCATCCAGCACGCCGGCCTTCGCGAGCACTTCCTTGTTGTAAGTGAGCTGAATCTGGAGCATATCCAGCGGGATCGCCCAATACTTGTCCTCGTACTTCAGATCCTCCAGCTTCGAGGCGTAATTCGGATAATCGAATTCGAAATTCACGCGCTCGGCCTCGTCCTGAATGCAGGAGAGGTAGCCTTCCTTGATCAGGCCCCAAACGTTGACGTCGTGGCTGATCGCCAGATCGGGCGATTCGCCGGCGGCGATGCTGGTTCTGAGCTTCGTGTAGTAGTTGTCCCAATCCTGGGTTGCCAGAGTGACCTGGCGATTGGGATCCTGCGCATTGAACAGCTCGACCAGCTTCTGCATCTGTTCGCCATCTCCGCCGGTGAAGAGGGACCAGAAGGTGATCGACACGGGTTCAGCCTCGGCAAGGCAGGGAATCGCGCTGAAAAGCAGGATGCACGTCATCAGGATCGTCAGAACTTTCTTCATGTTTTTACCTCCTTAGATTATTGGGAATTCGAAACGATCAATACGGCTGAATCTTGGGCGCCTTCAAGAAATCGCCGCATTCAATCCAAATGGGTTCTACCGGGTAAAGCGAAGCACATTCCACGACGCGGGCTTGAGATCGACCGTCGCCGCATTGTTCTTCATGCAAATGTCGTTTCGGGTCGTGGGAACGACGTCCTCCACGGCAAGAGAATTTTTGGCGTTGAGATCATAGCCTTCATAGGCGATGTGCTCCACGGGCGTAAACGCCTCGCCAAAGCTGTTGAGCACGCATTCCAGCGACTGGATGTTCTCCCGGTCTCTATTCATGACGAACAGCGTAAGCGCGCGGCCATCCTCGCTGAGCACCGCGGAAGCATCCAGCATCGGAACCGCGCCATGCCGTTCGGTTTCGTAGCTCGCGCACTGAATCGACGTTTGCAGCGCCGTTCCGCGCCCGTATTTGGAAGCGTGCAGGAAGGGATAGAAGATCGTCTGCCGCCAGCTGCGTCCGCCCTTGGCGCAGTTGAACAGCGACAGATGGTTGACCAGCTGCGCCTGGCACGCGATCTTGACGCGATCGCAGTGGTTGATCAGCGCATTCATGATCGAGCCCGTCACCAGCGCGTCGGCGAATGTGTAGCTGCCCTCGCTGATGGCGTTGGCGTCCTCCCAGCGATAGGTCCACGCCTTACGATTGGCGGTTTCCTCTTCATTCCACAGTCCCCATTCGTCAAAGGACAGATAGAAATCCTTTTTCCCGTGGTGCTTGGCCTTGATGTGGTCGGCGGTCGCAATAATGGCCTCGATCTGATTCGACATATCCAGCGCCGACGCGAGATAGTCCTCCATGGTGTTGTCGACGATCGTATAATACGCGTGCAGCGAAATATACTCCGCCAGCCCGTACAGGTAATCCATAACGGTCGCATCCCATGCGGGATAGGTGTCGATCGTCGTATTCGAGCTTCCGCAGGCGACCAGCTCAATATCGGGATCCGTTTTCTTCATGAGCTTTGCAGCCTCGTGCGCCAGGCGGCCGTATTCATCCGCCGTCTTGTGGCCGATCTGCCAATCGCCGTCCATTTCGTTGCCCAGGCACCAGGTTTTCACCTTATACGGCTCCTTGCGGCCGTTTTGAATGCGCATCTGGCTGTAGGAGGAAGTGCCGTCGCCATTCATGTATTCAACGAGATTGCGCGCCGCGTCGATGCCGCGGGTGCCGAGATTGACCGCCATATTGCACTCGGCGCCGACCTTTTCCAGCCAGCGCATGAATTCGTCCGTGCCGACCTGATTGGTTTCATACGCGCACCATGCCAGATCCTTTCGAACGGGGCGCTTCTCCTTGGGGCCCACTCCGTCCTCCCAGTTGTAGCCGGAAAGGAAATTTCCGCCAGGATAGCGAACGAACGGAATCTGCAATTCCCGGGTCAGCTCAATGATATCTCTGCGAAATCCGTCTTCATCCGCGTTGGGGTGATCCGGCTCATAGATGCCCTCGTACAC
>CAKUKM010000024.1 GCA_934663595.1 uncultured Clostridia bacterium
TGTCTATAGCAAGCTCATATCCACCCCTATATCTTCCAGCTTCCTTTGAATCAGCTTGAGCGGGTTTTCCAGCATGGCGAGCTTGCCGTCGCGATGGAGAAAGCAGAACGGAAAAACGCCCGTCTTTTTAATGAGCTCGCGTCCATAATTATATTTGCTGTCGATGATCTTGTGGCCCTGAGAAGCTGTCCGCAGGGTGCGAGCGGCGGCCTCGCTTCTTGGAAGGAGTTTCTTTGCTGCTGAATAGGTGTAGTAGTCCTGGGTATCGTCGCTGCGGAAGATGAGCTTGTAGATGGATTTCTCGGCGTAATACGCGATTTCGTAATCCAGTAAATTGCCGAAAAGAGGTTGAATCCGATATTTTTTACAGAGTCTTTTGATGAACAGGAACCCGCACTGCACCTCTAACCGCAGGATGTCTTGGGCAAATTCAAAATCTCGGGTGGGTATTTTATATTTTCGATCACTCAAATATTTCAGACGATCAGCCTTGTCGTAGAAATTGAGAACGTAATTTCGACGTTCGTTGTGGTTGTAATCGGATTTCGTCTTGATATAGACGCTTCCGTCGAGATGCTTGTGCAGCGTGTAGTTGATCCGCGCACCGTTGTCGACTTGACGGAAAGCATCGTTCATAAAATGGACGTACTCTGCGACATGGGGCGTATAGACATTGAAGCAATAATCTATTCGATAGGCATGAAAATACAGGATGTCGAGGCGAATGGTTTTGAACAGAGCACTGAGATAGTCGTTGATGTCGCAAACAAACTGCGGTATGTCCAGCCCGTACACATCGTCGACGTTTAGAACCTCGCTATCTTCCAGCAGCATCAGTATTTTTCCAGTGACGGTAATTCGCCGACGCATCGGATAATAGCGAACCCATACGCCGCGAAAACGATGATACCAAATGACCGTTTTATCCTTCAGGATTCCTGTCCGGAAGCGCGTCCAATCGAATTCTTCTTCGGGTATTTCAATATCCATCCCGAGGCGAACATAATCGATCATGGCCGCTCACCTCCCGATATCATCAGCGATTCCTTTTCGAAATCTGATGGTACTTTTCAAAATATTTACATCAATTACAGAGAAGAGCATGTTTGAATCCGTTTCGCTCATAGCAGCGCCTCGTTTCTTTTGTCATTAATCGTATTATACATCTAATTTCGTATTACGTCAATACGCTTAACATAAATACGAAAATAGCATTGACAATACGAAATGTGTGTGATAAAATACTGCCATGAGGTGATTGGATGAATAGCGTCTATGATGTAATAGAAGTCCTCAGCGCGTGGCGAGGCCTTACGATGAAGGAAGTCGCGCTCCGGGCAGGGCTTTCGTATACGACGTTCGCTTCGATGATGAGCAGACGACCTGTAAAGATCGCCAAGAGGACTTTGCAGAGCATCGGAACGGTTTTCGGCACCGAATGGTATACGTTGCTGGGGAGCGATTCGGAGCTTGTGCCGGAGTTTCCTCCCACCACAAGGTATGGTATGCGCAACATAAACGGAGAGCGCGTCTGCGCAATGATGGACGAGAAGACGGTTCACGCAGCGCTGAAGCGAATCATTGGAGATAACTATACGAGAGTACTCTACAAGACCGCCACAGGAAAAAGAGCGTTGACGGAACACGTCGAATCCTCGACGCACAGCAGGATCAAAGACCGGCGCGGACAATTTGACGCGTGCGTTGATCTGGTTTTCAATCATCTCAACGACAACGGCGTAATTGAGGCCATGCGCTATCTTCTTGAACTGGCGCAGAATCCGAAATATCGCACGGACGCTGTGCAGCCCGACACGCAGCGCGAGGACGAGAAGCTCTGATCGGGCTTATATGGCCGCATGGGCGGCTTAAATCAAATATTATTTGCTTAGGAGGAAAAAATGCCCACTCTATCGCCAAATCTATTGCTTGGCCATGCAGCGGATATGCCGCTGAAGCCGCCTCTACAGGCCGCACAGCCTGATCTTTTCTCTAAAATGAAAAACAGTACCCTTAAATCGCCCTTTCTTAAGCCTATAAACAATGGAATCTCACTTGACAGCTTTACCGCTCCTGCGGTATCCTTTTTCCAGAACCTTGACAACTGCACAGACGATGCACGGAGCACGCCAAAGGAGGCAACTTCGATGGCGTACAAGAGAGTAAAGCTCCCAGTAGGCAAGGACAGCAGCGGTCAACCTACCTACAGGCAGATCGGCGGAGGCAGCGAAGAAGAGCGCTTTCTGCGCGGCCTTCAAGAGGTGATTCGCAGCGGCAGAATCAATGATTATCTTCCGGATTATCCTTCGCCGATCGCCGCTAATGCAAATCCGCCCGCAAGGGAACAGCACCCGTTCACAGCATACGCGAAAGATTTCTATGCGCGGTACAAGGGGCATCTGCGAGCCAACACCGACGTAACCCAGCGCGGATGGCTCAGGCAGCAATGCGAATTCTTCAGGGACGAACCCATCGAGAGCATCGCCGTCAGCAGAATACAGGATTATGTGAACTCCATCCAATCCAACACGACGGACACCATTCACAAGAAGATCACCTTCCTGCGGGAAATTCTGGCATCCGCATACGAGGACAATCTGATCAACAGGAACCCCGCCGACAGCCGACGCATCAACCTCGGAGGAAAGGACGGCGAGGGAATTAAAGCCCTTCCACGCGAAACCGTTAAGACGCTGATTGTAAAAATTCAGAATTGCGACAATACCCATATCCAGTTTTTTCTGGCCGTCATGCTATATGCAGGAATGCGCAGGGAAGAACTGCTGGGGCTGCGTTGGGAGGACATCAATTTCAACACTGGATTTTTGCACATTCGAAGGGCGATTACCTATCCTTCCAGTCAGCCAACCGTCGGTGCGCCGAAGACGAAGAGCAGTGATCGCGACGTAGCCATGCCCGACGAGCTGATTCGCATCCTGAAGCCGCATCGGCAGCTCAGCGGGTATTTGATTGCAAAAGAGAACGACGAGCCGTTGACCGAATACGAGCTGAAGAAACTGCGAACGGCCGCTCGCGATTATTCCGGCTTACCCAAGCTGGACGCGCGGCAGCTCCGACATTCTTACGCTTCCATGCTTCACGCGGCGGGCGTTGAGAGAAATCTCATCGGGACAAGCATGGGACACACCAATTTCAGCACGACAGACGGCTACATCGACATCGAACAGGCGCGCATGAACGACGTTCGAAACGCGGGAATCAATTACGTTCTCAGCAGCTGACAGGAATGTGATTTTCTCGTAATTTTGTGCAGTGCAGGTCATACCGGAACGACGATTAACAAAACAGCAATACACGAACACGGAAACATAAAATTCAGCACAAATCAACGAATGATTTATGCTGAACAATTGCCAAAAACAAAGGGTTTTGCGCGCCCGACCTGATCTTTGACCCCACACTCGCCGGCTGGGACGTTCGCTCCTAAGGACTCTGCCTCCCCACTACTGGCCCTCTCGGCCTGTCGGCCGGCCGGACTTACCTCTAAGCCGCACCATGCTCACCGGAATTTTCCCGGGTTACGTGGATCGTTTCGCCTGCGACTGGCATCGACTTTCAACCACGGACGCGCGCAAAACCGCTTTTATTATACCCGTTTTGCGCGGCATGTCAAGAGAAAATCCTGCAGCCGCCACGAAATCCAGCCCGCGGCCACGCTCCACGGAATGGCGACCAGGATATCCAGCACCGAATGCTGCTTGACGAACACGGTGGACACGCTGATCAGCACGCTCATTGCAATCGCCGGATACAGCCACCCGCGCCGCCCCTTCGGCAGCCGCTTCCATGCGGTATAGGCGACCGCGTAGCAGCCGATCACGTGCATGCTGGGGCAGACGTTTGTGTTGGTGTCCGCCGCGTAGATTCTGGAGACCAGCCAGGTGGCGAAATTGCTTCTCGGCAGCGGATCGGGGCGCAGATTCTGGCCGTTCGGAAAGAGCAGGCAGAAGATCAGCGCGCTCGAAAAGCCGATTCCAATCAGCGTCATATAGCGCCGAAAGCCCTCCGGATCGCGAAACAGCAGAATCAGACCCGGCACAATCAGGAACAGATACCACGATACGTAAGGAAAGATAAACCATTCGCAGAACGGAATGGAATCGTCCATCGGCAGATACGAGACCCAATAATCGCTCACGACCAGCTTTTCCGCGATCGCGAACAGAATCAGATACGCCGGAAGGACGAGCACATATTTAACATGCGGCCATTTTTTGATCATACTGCGCTCCTTTTTGCAGACTTTCGCTTATTATAGCATCTTTTTACGCAAAAAGCAAAGGCGGCGCGGTTTACTTTCCGCGCACGATCGATTATAATGTTTTGCGAGGTGATATTCTTGGAACAAAAGCAATCGCTCGGCAAGCGGCTGTGGATTCTGTTCTACAGCATGCTCTACATCAGCGCCTTCACGTTCGGCGGCGGCTTCGTCATTGTGACGTTTATGAAGCGGCGCTTCGTCGATCAGCTCGGCTGGCTTGAGGAGCCGGAAATGCTGGATATGACGGCCATCGCGCAGTCCTCGCCCGGCCCGATTGCGCTGAACGCGGCGATTCAGGTGGGCTGGCGCGTGGGCGGCCTTCCGGGCATGGTGGTTGCGACGATCGCGACGGTGCTGCCGCCGATGGTGATTCTGTCGATCGTATCGGTTTTTTACACGGCGTTTGCCGATAACGAATACGTCGCCGTGGTGCTCAAGGGCATGCAGGCGGGCGTTGCGGCGGTCATCGCGGACGTCGTCTGCGATCTGGGCGGCAAGGTGTTCAAGACGAAATCGTGGATTCACATTCTGATGATGTTCGCGGCGTTTGCGGTATCGTTCTTCACGAGCGTGAATATCGTGTACGTCATTCTCGCTTCGGCGCTGATCGGCGTGGCGCTTTCGCTGATCGAGCGCAGGAAGGGGACGGCGAAATGAAGCTGATCGAGCTGTTTCTAAGCTTTCTGAAAATCGGCCTGTTCAGCATTGGCGGCGGCTATGCCGCGATGCCGCTGATTCGCGAGCAGGTGGTCGTGAGCCATCCGTGGCTGACGATGAGCGAATTTACCGACCTGATCACCATTGCCGAAATGACGCCCGGCCCGATCGCCGTCAATTCCGCGACGTTCGTGGGCATGCGGCTGGCGGGAATCACCGGCGCGCTGATTTCGACGCTCGGCGTTATCATTCCGTCGCTGATTATCGTGTCGCTCCTGTATTTCCTGTATCGGCGCTATCGCGAGCTGCCGATGCTGCAGAGCGTGCTGGCAGCGCTGCGGCCGACGGTCGTGGCCATGATCGCCAGCGCAGGGCTTTCGATCCTGCTGCTGGTCATCGGCACGCGCGAGGCGATCAACTATATCGGCATCGCGCTGTTCGCCGTCGCGTTCTTCGCGCTGCGGAAATTCAAGTTCAACCCGATCCTGACCATGCTCGCCTGCGGCGGAATCAACCTTTTGATTTATTTGATCTTCTAATCTTAATATTCGCGCGTCCAAGGGGGAATCCTGTTCCTGAGGGCGCGCTCTTCATTGCCAAATCAAAACACAAACTCGACACAAACGGGCGTTTTCTCTCTTGCAACGCGCCCGCGCTCATGCTAAAATATGGATATAAAATTTGTGCAAAGGAGTGGACAATCCATGCGCAAGGTGGATTCTACGGTCGCGCGCGAAACGCGGTATATCGCCGGCTGCGTGCTGGCGCTGAGCGCCGTGATGCAAATCGTGTTTCTGGTGCTGGGGCTGTGGGACGTAAGCGTGCTGCTGGGCAATCTCTTGGGTGCGGTCGCCGCGGTGGGCAATTTCTTTTTGATGGGGCTGACCATCCAAGACGCGGTGGAAATGGACAAGGACGGCGCGAAAAAGCGCATGAAGCTGTCGCAGTCGCTGCGAATGTTCGCGCTTATGCTGGCCTGCGTGCTCGCGCTCACGGTCAAATGCTTCCATCCCGTGGCCGCGATTCTGCCGCTGCTGTTCCCGCGGCTCGCCATCGCGCTGCGGCCGCTGATTTTAAAGGACAAATAATTGGGCAAAGCGGGCCCGATGCCCAGTTTTTGGACAAGGCATGGGGCCTGACCATTGAAACAGGGGGCGCGCTGCTCCTATAATAGAGCATGCGCTTAAAGGGCAAATCCCTAGCAAGGAGGTGAATACGCATTGAACAAAAAGACGCTTCGGTTTCGCCTGCTGGACGTATTGTATCTGGCCATGATTGTGATTCCGCTGATTGCGGCGATGGCGCTGAACGTACTGACCAAGCCCGCGAGCGACGGCATCGAAATTGCGGGTGCGCGCATATTTTTCACGATTCCAATGCCGATTCAGGAGCTTCCGATCACGGAATCGCAGGTCAATACCTGGGCGATCCTGGTTTCGGCGCTCGGGCTGTGCCTGTTCCTGGCGCACGGAATCACTGCGGATTCGAAATCCAGGCGGTACCTGATTGCGGAATGGATCGTGGAAAAGACCGATTCGATGGTGCATGAGAACATGGGCGAATACTTCGCCGGGTTCTCGCCGTTTATCGCCGCAATCCTGATGCTGTCGGCGCTTTCCAGTCTGCTTACGCTGATCGGCCTGTATCCGCCGACCTCGGATTTGAACGTGGTGGCCGGCTGGGCGATCCTGGTCATGATTCTGATTACGCACTACAAGCTCAAGGGCGGCTTCGTCGGCTATTTAAAGAGCTTCGGCGAGCCCATGCCCGCGCTCGCGCCGCTGAACATCATCAGCGAGGTCGCGACGCCGCTTTCGATGTCGTTCCGTCATTACGGAAACGTGCTTTCGGGAACGGTCATTTCGGCGCTGATCGCCGCGGGGCTGCAGAGCCTGTCGCACGCGATTCTCGGCTGGCTGCCGGGCGCGCTGGGCCAGTTTCCGCTGTTCCAAATCGGGCTTCCGGCCGTACTTTCGGTCTATTTTGATATTTTCAGCGGCTGCATGCAGGCATTCATATTCGCAATGCTGACCATGCTGTACATCGCCGGAGGCTTCCCCGAGGACGCGTGGCGTGCGCGTCAGGAAAAAAAGAGGCAAAAAAAGCTCGCAAAGAGCCACAATTAGGAGGAAAAGACAATGCTTGAACTCGCTATTGGTATCATTCTTGGTTGCTGCGCGCTGGGCGCCGGCTGCGCGATGATCGCAGGTATCGGCCCTGGTATTGGTGAAGGTAACGCCGTCGGACAGGCGTGCGAGGCGATCGGCCGTCAGCCGGAGAGCCGCAGCGCGGTTACGACTACGATGATCATGGGCTGCGCAATCGCCGAAACCACCGGCCTTTACGCGCTGGTTATCGCGATTCTGCTGATCTTCGTCGCGCCCAGCCGTCTGGTCAACCTGCTGATGACTTCGACCGGTCGCTGATCCCGGGAGGGATAAACCATGCAATCTTTGGAAGTATTTTCCCTGAATCTGTGGCAGATGATCATTTCGCTGTGCAATCTGGTCATTCTGTTTCTGATTCTGAAGAAGTTTCTCTACAAGCCCGTGCGCAAGGCGCTCGAGGAGCGCAAGCTCGCGGTCGAAGGCGTTTATGCCGACGCGCAGAAGGCGCTGGATACCGCGAATGCGAGCAAAACGGAATATGAGCGCGAGCTCGCGGGCATTCGCGACCGCGCCGACAGCATGCTCGCCTCCGCGACCGCCGATGCAAATAAGCGCAGCGAGACGATTCTCGCCGAGGCGCGCGACCGCGCCGACGGCATGCTGCGCCAGGCGAAGAGCGACATTTCTCTCGAGCGGCGCAAGGCGGAGAGCGGCATTCGCAATGAAATTGCCGACGTATCCACCGCGCTTACCGAAAAGCTGCTCGCCCGCGAGATCAATTCGGACGATCATCGCAAGCTGATCGACGATTTCCTCGCCGAAATGGAGGACGGAAATGACGCAGACGAGTAAAGCGTATGCAATCGCGCTGTTTTCGCTGGCCATTGAATCGGGATCGCAGGCCGAAACGCTCGACGCGCTCGACGCCATCGACCGTCTGATCGGCGCGAATCCCGAATACGTCTCCCTGCTCGCCTCCCCCGCCATTCCGCGCGCCGACCGCATACACGCGATGGAAACCGCGCTTTCCGGCATGCCGGAGCTGGTCGTTCACTTTCTGGACGTGCTGATCACCCGCGGCGAAATTCGCGCGCTCGGCGAATGCATTGAGGAATACCGGCGGCTCGACGCGCTTTCGCGCAAGACCTGCCGCGCGCGCGTAACCAGCGCTGTGGCGCTGACCGACGCGGAAAAGCTTTCTCTTAAGAAGAAGCTCGAATCGCGCTCCGGCAAGGAGGTCGAGCTCGACTGCGCGATCGACGAAAGCCTGCTGGGCGGCGTGGTCGTTCAGATGGACGGCGTGATAATCGACGGCAGCCTTAAAAAGAAGCTCGCCGAAATCAAGGATGTGATGAATCGATGAATCCCCGCTTCGAGGATATCAGCAGTATTCTCAAGGAACAAATCAAGAATTACAGCGCGCATATTGAGATGAAGGAAACCGGCACGGTCGTGACCGTCGGCGACGGCATCGCGCGCGTATACGGTCTGCGCTCCTGCATGGCCAACGAGCTGCTCCGCTTCGAGGACGGTTCGTTCGGCATGGCGCAGAACCTTGAAACGGACACCGTTTCCGTCGCGATTCTGTCCGATAAGGATTCGATTCGCGAGGGTTCGGTCGTCTATCGCACCGGCAAGGCGCTGTCCGTCCCCGTGGGCGAAGCGCTGCTGGGCCGCGTGGTGAACGCGCTGGGCGAGCCGATCGACGGCAAGGGCCCGGCGGCCACCACCGAAACACGCCCGATCGAGGCGGAAGCGCCCGGCATTATCGAAAGAAAGAGCGTCTCCGTGCCGCTGCAGACCGGCATCAAGGCCATCGACAGCATGATTCCGATCGGCCGCGGCCAGCGCGAGCTGATCATCGGCGACCGCCAGACGGGCAAAACCGTAATCGCAATCGACACGATCCTGAACCAGAAGAACACGGGCGTGCTCTGCATCTACGTCGCCATCGGCCAGAAGCGCACGTCGGTCGTTCAGATCGCGCAGGAGCTCGAGCGCGCGGGCGCAATGGAATACACGATCATCGTGTCCGCCTCCGCCGCTGAAAGCGCGCCGCTTCAGTACATCGCGCCGTATTCCGGCTGCGCCATGGCCGAATACTTCCGCGAGCAGGGCAAGGACGTATTGATCATTTACGACGATCTGAGCAAGCACGCCGTGGCCTATCGCGCGCTTTCGCTGCTGATTCGCCGTCCGCCGGGACGCGAGGCGTATCCGGGCGACGTATTCTATCTGCACTCCCGTCTGCTGGAGCGCGCCGCGTGCGTGGCGGATGAATACGGCGGCGGCTCGATTACCGCGCTTCCGATCATCGAAACGCAGGCCGGCGACGTTTCCGCGTATATCCCGACGAACGTCATTTCCATCACCGACGGCCAGATCTTCCTGGAAACGGAGCTGTTCCACGCGGGCGTCATGCCGGCGATCAACCCGGGCATTTCGGTCAGCCGCGTCGGCGGCAGCGCGCAGCTGAAGGCCATGAAGAAGGTTTCGGGCGAACTGAAGCTTCTGTACAGCCAGTATCTGGAGCTGAAGAGCTTCGCGCAGTTCGGCGGCGATCTGGACGCGGACACGAAATCGCGCCTCGCGCTGGGCGAGCGCATCGTGGAGGTACTCAAGCAGCATCGCAGCTCGCCGGTGCGCGTTGGATGCCAGGTCGCGATCGTATATGCGGTTACGCACGGCTATCTGAACAATACGCCGGTCGACAAGGTGCACGAATATGAATCCGAGCTCTACGCGCTGCTGGAGGGCCGGTATGCCGACCTGCTCGAGCGGTTTGAAAACAATTTCTTCGAGGAAGAGGACGTGCAGCGTCTGGAAGAGGCTCTGAAGAGCTTCGGGAGGTAATTAAATGGGCGCAGATATCAAGGCTCTGAAGAGCCGAATCCGCTCCGTTGATTCCACGCTCCACTTAACCAGCGCAATGGGCCTCGTCGCCTCCTCAAAAATGCGCAAGGCGAACCTTGCCATGCAGAACGGCCGCGATTACACGAGCGCGTTTTCCAGTCTGGTGAGCGTGCTGCTCGCCTCCCCCGACTGCGCGCGCAGCCCGTATATGACCGAGCGGCCGAATAACCGCGCGCGGCTGATCGTAATTGCCGGCGACCGCGGTCTGGCGGGCGGATACAATGCAAATGTGTTCCGCATGCTGCGCGAGCTCGCGCCGGCCGAGATCATTCCGATCGGCAAGCGCGCGTGCGAGCGCTTCGGGAAGCCGACCGTTTCGTCCGAGAGCTTTTCCTCTGCGGATGCGGCGGATCTCGCGCGGACGCTGTGCGCGGACTATCTAAGCGGCGAATACGATTCGCTGGGCATTCTTTCCACGCATTACCATTCGATGATGTCCCACGAGCCGGAAATTACGCGCATCCTTCCGCTGGAGCGGCATGCCGCGAATGCGGACGGCGGCGTAATCTTCGAGCCGGACGAGCGAACGGTGCTGGACAGCGTGGTTCCCGAATACGTGGCGGGCCTGATTCTCGCCGCCGTGCGCGAAAGCTACGCGTGCGAAGTGGCGGCGCGGCGCATCGCGATGGACGCGGCGGGCAAGAACGCGCAGAGCATGATCGACGATCTGAGTCTGCAGTACAACCGCGCGCGCCAGAGCGCAATCACGCAGGAAATTACCGAAATCGTGGCGGGCGGAAACGCCTGACGGCGATCCAACTTCCATTCAAAGGAGGTTATTCAATTTGGAAAACAAGCATTTGGGCGTCGTCGCGCAGGTCATGGGGCCTGTCGTGGACGTGCGCTTTGACGACGGCTCCATGCCGCCGATTCACAACGCCCTGACCGTGCCGATCGGCGATCGCACGCTCACCGTCGAGGTCGCGCAGCACATCGGCGACAACACCGTTCGCTGCATCGCCATGGCCTCGACCGACGGCCTGACGCGCGACGCGGTGGTGACCGACCTCGGCCACGGCATTTCCGTTCCGGTCGGCAGAAAGACGCTGGGGCGCATCTTCAACGTCCTCGGCGAGGCGGTGGACAATCAGCCGAACCCGACGGATTGCGAAAGATGGAACATCCATCGCCCGGCTCCGGAATACGACGAGCTGGCGACCTCGACCGAGATCCTCGAAACCGGCATCAAGGTCATCGACCTGATCTGCCCGTATTCCAAGGGCGGCAAGATCGGCCTGTTCGGCGGCGCGGGCGTGGGCAAGACGGTTCTGATCATGGAACTGATCCACAACGTGGCCAAACAGCACGGCGGCCTGTCGGTATTCACCGGCGTGGGCGAGCGCACGCGCGAGGGCAACGACCTGTACAACGAAATGAAGCAGTCCGGCGTTCTTTCCAATACGGCGCTGGTCTATGGCCAGATGAACGAGCCGCCGGGAGCGCGCATGCGCGTGGGCCTGTCGGGCCTGACCATGGCGGAATACTTCCGCGACGAGGAAAACCAGGACGTTCTGCTGTTCATCGACAACATCTTCCGCTTTACCCAGGCGGGCAGCGAGGTTTCCGCGCTGCTGGGCCGCATGCCGTCCGCGGTTGGCTATCAGCCGACGCTGGCGACTGAAATGGGCGCGCTGCAGGAGCGCATTACGTCCACCCGCAAGGGCTCGATCACGTCCGTTCAGGCGGTTTACGTTCCGGCGGACGACCTGACCGACCCCGCGCCGGCCACGACGTTTGCACATCTGGACGCGACGACGGTTCTGTCCCGCTCGATTGCCTCGCAGGGCATTTACCCCGCGGTCGATCCTCTGGAATCCACGAGCCGCATTCTGTCGCCGGACGTGGTGGGCGAAGAGCATTACCGCGTCGCGCGCGAGGTGCAGCGCATTCTGCAGCGCTACAACGAGCTGATGGACATCATCGCCA
Organism: uncultured Clostridia bacterium; assembly: GCA_934663595.1. Taxonomy (GTDB): domain Bacteria; phylum Bacillota; class Clostridia; order Christensenellales; family Aristaeellaceae; genus Faecivicinus. The sequence goes on from CAKUKM010000024.1 coordinate 11,887, forward strand.
TCATGGGCATGGACGAGCTGTCCGACGAGGACAAGCTGCTGGTTGCCCGCGCGAGAAAGATTCAGCGCTTCCTGTCGCAGCCGTTCTATGTTTCCGAGAAATTCACGGGCTTTGAGGGCGTGTATGTGCCGGTTTCCGAGACGATTCGCGGCTTTAAGGAGATCATCGACGGCAATTGCGACGATCTGCCCGAATCGGCGTTCCTGTTCTCCGGCACGATCGACGACGTAGCGCGGAAGGCGGGGCGCGCGTAATATGAGCACGTTTTCGCTTTCGGTCGTATCGCCGGACGGCAAGCTGTTCTCCGGCGAGGCGTTTGCGCTGTATGTGCGCGGCAGCGACGGCGATCTGGCGATTCTCGCCGGACACGCGCCGCTGGTCACCGCCATTCAGCCGGGAACCTGCCGGATTGAACTCGAGGACGGCGAGGAAAAGTCCTTTCCGCTGGAAGGTGGCCTTTTGAACGTGGGAAAGAGCGCCGTCTCCCTCCTTACCTCCAGCGCAGGCAAAATAGAATAGCAAAACTGCCGGTTTTTATTAACCGGCAGTTCTTTTGTATTCAGCGGAAGCAGCCGCGGACGAAGCGATTGACCTCCTGTATGGAGCCGCGCCAGTCCTCCGCGCCGTCATACCAGCATTCGGCCACGAAATAATTCACGCCCTGCGCGCGCGCCGCGGCGATACCGGGAACGAATTGAACCTCGCCCGTGCCGAAGCGCATGTCGCGGTACTGGCCCGCCTTCGTTTCCTTGATGTGCATCGCGACGATATGCCCGCGCCCGGCCTCGATTTCGTCGGTCACGCGAAGGCCGTAGATTCGCGCGGCGTTGGTCAGGTTGCCCAAATCGGGATACACGCCCAGATAGGGCGATTCCACCTCGCACACATAGCGCATCGCCTTGCTCACCGTGTCCATAAACGGCGTTTCCATGGTTTCAAAGCCCATGAGCACGCCTGCCGCCGACGCCATTTGCGCGCATTTTTTCAGGTTTTCCAGAAAATAGCCGTGCGTTTCCGCGTCGCCGTCCTCGTAATACACGTCGTAGCCCGCGAGCTGAATGATGCGTATGCCGAGATCGCAGGCGAGCTGAATCGCCTTTTCCATAATTTCCATGCCCCTGCGGCGCACCTCCGGCCGATGGCTTCCCAGCGGGTATTTGCGATGCGCGCTCAGACACATGGTGCGAATGGGCAGGCCGGTGATCTGCACGGTGTTCATCAGCTGCATGCGCTCGGCCTTCGTCCAGTCGAGCCGCGCCTGGCGAGGCTCCGTTTCATCAATGCTGATTTCCACGAAATCAAACCCCGCCTCCCGAGCCGCCACCAGCCGCTCCAGCCAGTCGATATTCGCCGGCATCGCCTTTTCATAGATTCCCAGCCGATATTCGCTCACAGCGCGTCCTCCTCTGCAAACAGTTTGCGCACCGCATCCTCCGCGCGCAGATAGCGGGCGTATTTGCGATCATAAATCGCCGCATACTCCGGATTGGGCGCATAAACCCGATCCACATGCACCATCTCGGCCGCCGCTTCGCGCAGATTTGCAAATTCGCCCGCCGCAACCGCCGCCATCATCGCCGCGCCCAGCGCGCCCAGTTCCTCCGCATCGATGGTTTCCACCGGCAATTTCAGGATATCGGCAAACATCTGCACCCAGCCCGGCGCGCGCACCACGCCGCCCGCCAGCCGAATTGCCCTTGCGGGAATTTCGCGGCTCTTCTGCAGGCGCTCGACCTGCTTGCGATGGCTGTATACAATGCCCTCGCACACGGCCCGCAGCACGTGCGCGCGGCTGTGCCAGGCCTCCATGCCTAAAAGCGTCGCCTTCGTGCGCGCATCGTCGCAGCCGCCGAACAGATAGGGCATGAACAGCATTTCCTGATCCCCCGGCGCGACGGAATCGACCTGCGCGTTCGCCCACGCATACAGATTCTCGCCGCCCGCCTCCGCCGCGAAGGTATTCAAAAACCAGTCGTAATTCGAGGCGGACGTGGGCGAGCATTCCTCCGCCAGGTAATAGCCGGGCAGACAGTACAGCGAATTCATCTTCACCGCGCCGCCCGTTACCGGCTTGCGCGAAATGTATTCGTTGATCGCCCAGGTTCCCGCGATCACAGCAATGCGGCTATCGTCCGCGATATTCATGCCGATCGCGCAGGCGTCGATATCAAACAGTCCCGCCGCTACGGGCGTTCCCGCCTTCAGGCCGGTCAGGCGCGCGCATTCCGCGCTCACGCCGCCGCAAAGCGCCGCGGAATCCACCAGCGGCGGCAGCTTTGCTTCGATTCCGTCCAGCCCGAACATTTTCAAAAGCTCCGGATCGTATTCGCCGGTTTGGAGATTGACGAGGTTCGAGCCGGAAAAGTCCGTTCTTTCGCCGTTCGCCGCGCCGGTCATGCGATAGCGGATATAGTCCTTAACGCCAAATACGTATTGCGTTCGCTCCAGGCTCTCCGGCTCGTTTTCCTTCAGCCACCGCAGCAGCGCCACCGGCTGGCTGGTCAATACGCTTTGAAAGGTTCGCTCCGCCGCGCGCCGCGCCGTTCCATCGGCATTCCATTCTTCCACCAGTCCATGGGCGCGGCTGTCCGTGGAGACAATGCCCGGGCGCACCGGGCGATTGTCCTTTCCCCACAGATACAGGCCCTTGCCATGGCCGGAGAATGAAATTCCGAGGATCTCCCCCGCCTCCACGCCGGCGCGCTGAATCGCTTCCCGGATAACGCTCAGGTTCATTTGCCAGAGCTGCTCCATATCGCGCTCGGTGTGGCCGGGGCGGGGCGTCGTCAGCGGCGTGCCTCGATGCGCGGAGGCAATGGCGCGGCCGCTTAAATCAAACAGCACCGCCTTCGTGCTCGTTCCCCCGTTGTCGATTCCCATTACATATTTCGGCATAGGCTCTTCTCCTATTTTACGATGCCCTTTTTCAAAATGACATTGGCATACTGCGCGGGCTCCGACGTTGCGACGACGCAGAAGGCATGGCGCGCGCGCTCATAAAAGGCATAGCGCTCCATCTTTTCCGGCTCGCCCTCATGACCCGCGGCGCTGAGAATTTCCGCATAGCGCTCCCAGATGGTCGGAACGATCGTATCGCCGGGAATGACCTCCATCAGCGCCACCGGCTGCGGCACATATGCGTCCAGCGGCATCAGCTTCAGAATCGCCTCCAGCACCTCCGGAACGCCGTGGCCGTCCAGATGCACCACTGGAACGCCCATTGCCGCGGCGGGAAAATTGCCGTCGCCGATGACCAGCTCGTCGCCATGGCCCATGTCCATCATGAGCTTCATCAAATCGGACGACAGTATCTTCGGAATTCCATTCAGCATATCGGCCCTCCTCGCTTACAGCACCAGCACGGCCGAGCGCGCAGGAATGTGGATTCCGCCCGCAATGGGCTTCCATTCCGCCTCGTCCACGGTGCGATAGCGGGTCAGCGCGCCGGATTCCAGCTCGGCGGTCACGCATATGGGCGCATCCTCGTAATTGCTGATGACCAATGCGCTCGTGCCGTCCTTCGCCTCAAAGCGCGAGAAGGGATGATGCGCCCGGCCGTCCAGCGTCGCCACGCGCGCGCCGCAGGTATCGCGGTATTCGCCGTCCCAGAGATACGCGCGGTATTCGGTGCGCAGCGCGTCCATCTTCGAGCCATAGGCCACGGTGTCCGGATAATCGTGCAGCCAGCCCTTGAAGTTGTACGGCTCGTAGCTCATGACATAGCGATACATCAGGCACTGGTTGATCATATTGCGATCATTGAAGCCCGAAATGGCGGTCATCAGCTGCGCATGCGGCCGCATATAGCGCGAAAGCGGGAAATGCGCCTTGTTTCTGGAGCGGAAATAGGCCAGCTCGTATTCCTCGAGCTCCCAATCGTAGCAGGCCTCGCCGGCAAAGAGGAAGTCCTCGCGAAGGCCCTTCGTCTTGCGCAGCATCTTGATGAACTCGCGGTCGCGCTGATAGACCGGCCAGCCATATTTGTGGCCGTGCGTCGTATCAAAGCAGAGATGCGCGGGCGAATGATGCTGGCATTCGTCGTAAAGCATGCCGTCGGCATTCAATTCAACCAGCTTTTCGAATTCCTTCCGGCAGACGCGCATGTATTTCTCGCTGCCAAAGCACATCGGAATCAGGCGCTTGGTGTTGATGTCCAGCAGCTGCGCAGGCGTCTGGTATTCATAGCCCGCATAATGATAGTAATCGCCGTAGGGGTCCTTGATCGCGCAATTGATCAGATCCTTGCGGAACCATTCCAGCGCGCGATCCGCCCAGGTGAATTTCGCAAACAGTATGATCTTTACGCCCAGCGCCTGGCAATCCGCAATCGCCTGCTTGAGTTCCTCAAACGTGCCCAGCCGCGGATCGGGATCGTGCGACGGGTTGCCCTGATCCTGACCGCCGTCGTTCCAACCGACCAGCTGAATGGCCTTTACTCCGTATTTCGCGCATTCGGCCGCCACCTTCGGCAGCTCCGTAAAGCGCATGCGCAGCTCGTCCTCCGGCGAATTGATGTGCAGCTGCAGCCACGAATGCGGATCGCGGATCCAGTCCGGGCCGGCGGAGGCATACGTCCAGGTGTCGCGCCATGCCCTGTAAATATCCACGCCCTTCTGCCAGTCGCCCAGATACGCCTGCAGTGCGATGGGCGTCAGATCCTCGCTGTCGCCGGGCTGGATATAGCACATGTGCACCGGCGCGAAGCGAATGTGCACGGGCTTTCCGGCAATTTCGTCCTGATTGGGCACGCGGAAATCGATGGCGGAATCATAGCCGGGCCGCAGCTCCAGATGCCATGCCACCAGCTCCGCGGTATGCGCCTTTACCCCCACATACAGTCCCTGCGCCGGATCGCGCATCAGGAAAAACGGCGAGCAGGGCGCGCCGGCGCCGGCGGATTCCTGCGAAAACTTCGTGGGGAAGTCCGTGGAATGATCGCCCTCGTGCGTGGCGAAGGTCGGCCAGATGTCCCATTCGCGGGCGCTGCTGTAGCTGTAAATGAAGCCGTTGAACCAGTCGCAGCCCTCCGGATGGGTCAGATCGCCCACATAGGGGCTGTATACGCTTTCAACCACATACGCGCTTCCGTTTTCCACGCGCGTGTACCACACCGCCTGTTCGCCCTCGACGCGCACTTCGACGGTCAATTTAATCTCCAGCCGCCCCGCGCGCTCGGATTCAACGCCGTCCCAGAAGAAGCGCAGGCCGTTTTCCGTGCGCTCCCAGCTCGTCAGGCGCTGCTTTTCGCCGTAAACGGGGTTGTCGCGCAGCTCGTCATTGACCGGAACCAGCAGTCGCCAGGAAAGTCCCAGCTCTTCGCGGCGGTGAATGACCCAGCCGCTCGCGGACGCTTCCATGCCGACCAGCGCGCCGTTGACGTCCGAGAACGTCAAATTCAGGCTCTTCGCATTCAAAGTGATGTTACCCATGCTTTTTTCCTCTTTCCTGTTCGTTTTTTTCATACGGGCACAGCCCATTTATTCCTTCGTGTGGGGCATATCGGGATGATTCGGGCCGAAATGCTTCAGCATGACCAGCGGCTCCACGCGGCTGGTGTTGCGAATGCGCACGCCGTTTTTCGCCGCCGTTTCGGTCACATAGAATTCATCCTGGCTCAGCTGGCCGAAGCGCAGCAGCGTGGGCGTTTCGCATTCATGCACGCCGAGCGTTCCGTGCCCCTGCGTGAGGATCAGGCCGTATGCCGCGCCGTCGGCGATCGTGACCTCCTGGCCGGGCAGCACCGTCAGCTCCTTCGCGCCGACATAATCGTTGGCATAAACCACCCATTTCTCGATGCATCCATCCGGCGCGGAATCGATCGTGATCGGCGGGCGGAAGTAATGCTTGCGGTAATCGGGATCGATATTCTTTTCCCAATCCAGCAGCGAGAAGATATAATCGATATCGTCCTTCTTATCCTCCGGGCAGTTCTCGTTCAGGAAGTCCTTGGAATAGACCTCGCCGGACGCGACGTTTTCATACACGGAATTGACATCGCTGTTCCACTGCGGCTCATACGTCAGATACGAGCCCGGCGCATGAATCACGCCGGCGGGCGTATACCATCCGGTGCCCAGCTGAATGCGGAAGGCGCGGGACAGCTCGGTGATGCGAATGTCGCGCGTTTCATAATCGCGCAGACGATCCTTGACCTCCTCGGGTGTGACCTCGGGCGAGAAGCCGAAATAGGTGGCCGGCATGGAGCCGTCGTAATTGTTCAGCTGCGGCGGATAATAATAGCATTCGGGTTTGCCGAGTCGACCGACCGCAGCGGCCTTTTCAAACGTCAAATGCACATGATGAAACAGCGGAACATTATAATCAAAAAATTTGGAATACATCGGCCAGGTGCCGTATTTTTCCAGCAGCTCCGCACCGATCGCCTCCGCGCCAAGTTCCGCCACCGCGTCGCGAAGCGTGAATTTATCCGCGGGATCGTCGGTCGGCGCAACATAGCTCATGCCCTCGTCGGGAGCGGCAAGCGGGCCGTTGTTCGCCGCGATCACGGATGAAAACCAGCGCTCCTTGATGGCGCCGCGGCGCGTGCCCAGCGCGAAATAATCGTCGGGATGCAGCTTCAGCCGATGGCCGGGCTGCGAAAACAGGCGCGGCACAAATACCGGCGCGAGGCGGAGAATGCCCTCTCCCTGTTCATAGGCTTGGCGAATTTTCTTTTCGAGCATGTAGATTTCCCCTTTCTTCCTTGAATGACTTTATTCCTTGACAGAACCGGCGGTAATTCCGCTGATAAACAGGTTCTGAAACAGCAGGAAGATGATAATGATCGGAACGCTCACGATACACAGCGCCGCAAACAGATAATGATAGTCCGTTCCGGCATAGGGGCCGCTGCAGAAATTCTTCAGCCCCTGCGTCACCGTGTGCCGGCTCGGCGTAACCAGATAAATCAGCGGCGTAAAATAGTCGTTCCAGATCTGCATGAACTGGAAGATGATCACCGTCGCAAACCCGGGCAGACTCAGCGGGAAGATGATCTGGAAGGTAATTCTCAGCCGGGACGCACCGTCGATATACGCAGCCTCGTCCAGCGCCAGCGGAATCCGGCTGATGAAGCTGGTCAGCAGGAACACCGAAAACGGTATGCCGCCGTTGACATACAGCAGAATTACGCCCAGATGGCTGTCGCTCAATCCCAGCGACTTGATCAGCCGATACTGCGGAATCATCACGACCTGGCCGAGCGGCACCAGCATCAGCGTAACAAAGAGCGTCATCAGCAGATTTCGCCCGACAAACTGAATGCGCACCAGCGCATACGACGCAAGATACGCCAGCAGCATCATCAGAAGCAGACTCACGCCCGTGATTTTGACGCTGTTTAGAATCGACGCGCCAATGCCGGCCTTTTTCCATGCGTAGGCGTAATTGTCGAAGCGGATCTCGCTCACCGGGAACAGCACGGAATACATGTCCCTGTGAATCGCGACCTCCGATTTTATCGAGCAGCTGACCATCCAGATCAGCGGATAGATGATGATGATCGACCCCAGCACCAGTATCGCAGTGCGCAGCGCATAATAGAGCCAATGATGGCGCAGGCGGCTGTTTCCATGGCGGGATGCGCGAACGACCGTATTGTTGCTCATATTCTCTGCCCCTCCCGTCAGGTATTCTTCTTCGCGTGGTTCATCAGCTTCATCATGAACACCGTGATGAAGAGAATGATAAAGAACAGGAAGATGTTGATCGCCGTCGCATAGCCCATGCGCGCGTTGGTGCCGAACGCCTGCTCATACACATACAGCGCAATGACCTTCGTGCTGTTGTACGGGCCGCCGGTCGTCATGGTATAGACGATATCGAAAACCGAAATCGCGCCGGTCATGCAGAAAATCATATTCGTAAGAGTAATGACGCGCATCTGCGGCAGAGTGATATAGATCAGCTGCTGAAAATCGCTCGCGCCGTCCACCATCGCGGCCTCGTACATGTCCTGCGGAATCGATTGCAGGCCCGCCAGGAAGATGACCACGTGATAGCCCGTCCATCTCCAGATATCCGTCATGATGATGCAGCCCAGCGCCAGCTTGGGATCGCCCAGCCAGCCCGGAGCTGTGTTCGGTGTAAACAGTCCCAGCTTGAATCCGATCGAATTGATCAGACCGGACGTTGGATTGAGTATAAACTTCCAAAGCATGCCGATGGCCACGAAGGACATCATCACCGGCAAAAAGAAGGTCGCGCGGAAAAACACGACGCCCTTGAACTTTTCCCTGAGAAACAGCGCGATGATGAACGCGAGCACCGTCTTTCCCAGCACCGTCCAAAGCCCGAAGATCAGGTTGTGCTGCAGAAAATCAAACACCTTGGAATCGTTCATCAGGCGCTTGAAATTCGCAAAACCCACGAACCGGATATCGGTCAGGCCATCCCACGAGCACAGCGCGATATAGAACGCATTGAAGAAGGGGTAAATCGTAAACGCGCAGAACAGAATCAGCGTCGGCAGCAGAAACACAAAGGCACTGATGTTGTCGCGCAGTCGCTTGGTATAGACAAAATCCTTTGTCCCGGTGCGTCGCATGAAGTTCACCTCCGGATTGAAAATCTGTGGGCGCAGGCCTGGCCCGCGCCCACAGGATGGAATAGGATTAGTTGAATACGTAGCCGTCCAGCACGCAATTGTCAAAGGTTTCCTGAACCGTCTCCAGCGCGGTCGCCGCGTCGAGCTGTCCGCCGATTACCGCCTGCAGAACCTCCTTGAAGGTGGTGGTCACGTCGGTCGGCCAGTACCAGTCGAGCCAGACTTCCAGGCCGGCGTTCTGCTCGGTCAGAATGTCGATCAGCGGATCGGCCTCGACGTCGGCGGGTCTTTCAAAATTGACCTGCGGCGCGAGATAGGACTTGATGATCGACTGGTCGTCCGTGTAATCATGCAGCCACTTCACGACGTTCACCGGATCGGACATCCATTCCACCAGCTTCAGGCTCAGCTCCAGATTCTGCGTGCCGGAGTAAATCGCCAGCGGGCAGCCGGAAGCGGAACCGGTCGTGTAAACCTTGCCCTCCTGCGCTTCCTTGCAGAACAGCGGGCCCTTGGTGATCTGCAGCTCGTCGCCCATGCCGCCTTCGCGGATGTCCGCAAACGCACAGTTATAATAGAAGAGCGCTTCGCCATTGATGAACGACTGCAGCGCGCCCTGACGGTCGAGCGCATTTACGCCATTGATGAAATAGCCTTCCTTGCCGAGCTTTTCCAGAACGGACATCGCCTCGAGGTACGGCTCGTCGGTGAACTTCATTTCGCCCTTCAGCGTCGCGAACGTGGTTTCAACGGCCTTGCCGTCCGTCGCCTGGCCGAGCAGCATGAACATCCAGCTGGGCCACATGTAGGTTACGGCGCCTTCATGGGTGAACATCGCGATGCCATGCTCGTCCAGAACGCTCTTGACCTGCGCCAGCTCCTCCATGTTCGTGGGCAGCTGCAGGTTGTACTCGTCCAGGATCGCCTGGTTGTAGCACATGTTCATTCCGCCGCCGCCGGCATACGGAATCGCGTACAGGCCGCCATCCACGTGGAACGGAGCCAGGGGCGCGTCATAGAAGCGATCCAGATAATCCACATACTGGGAAAGCTCTACCAGCAGGCCCTTCTGCGCGTAGGAGCGCACGTCCTGACCATTCATGTAGAAAACATCCAACTGGCTTCCGCCGTTCATGGCGACGGACATGTAGGCCGCCCAATCCTCGGAAAGAACCGTGATGGGCACGATCTTGCAGTTGTTGGCCGCTTCGAACTCCGCGAACATCTCTTCGGGATGATCAAATGCGCCGACGGAGTAGAGGTAGATTTCCGTGGGGGCTTCCGCAACGGCCGCCGGAATCAGCGCCAGCGCCATCAGCAGAGCGAGAAACAGTGCCAGAAACTTCTTCATGTGTTCGTCCTCCTTGTAATGTCCAGGTGGAATATGCGTTCTCATCTTCTTAAACGTTTTAATCATCCGAGTGAAATCTCCCCGTTTCCTCCTTCCCTGTTCGACATTTACGATGGCAAATCGTGCATAATTGCATGCAATCGAGCACATTTTCACTAAAATGATTAACAATCCGCTTTACAGGTACAGTATAGCATGGGACCCAAAGCGTGTCAAGTAGAAAACCGCGGGATTTCTTTGCGGATTTCATTTTAAAACGTTTAAATACTTCAACCGCAAAATTTCAGTCGATTCTTGCAAAAAATAATTCCAATTTCGAAAGATTCAGGGATTGAATCGCACATTCATATCGTGTATAATAGAAAGCAGAAGCACCGCTATTTAAACGATTTTACTATCGCGATCAAAAATCCCTCCAAAGGAGTGAATTTCTTGGGCAAAAACGCTATTTCGATTCGCGACGTCGCTAAACGTTCAGGCGTATCCATTGCGACGGTCTCCAATGTATTGAACAATCGCTGCAATGTCAGCGACGCGCTGCGGGAAAGGGTCTATCGCGCCGTCGAGGAGCTGGATTACGTGGCCAATCCCATCGCGCGCAGCATGCGCAGCAGCAGGACTTTTACCGTGGGCGTGATGGTTGTAGATCTGAACTGCATCTTCTTTGCGCCGCTGCTGAAGGGCATTCAGAACGTGCTGTCCAAGGCCGGCTACAGCGTAATTACTTATGATTCGAATTACGATGGCGAAACCGAGAAGAAATACGTGCGGATGATGCGCAACAATCTGGTGGACGGGCTGATCATCGCCGGCCTGTCCGACACGCAGAACAAGGCGTTTTACACGCAGCTGACGCAGGAAGACCCGCAGCGCGCCTTCCCCATCGTGAGTCTGGAGAGCGACATGAGCGATATCGGCATCGATTCCGTATTCATCGATAATGAAGAAGCGGCGCGAACCGCTACGCAGCACCTGATCGAGCTGGGCTGCCGGCGCATCGTTCACATTCGCGCGCCGCAGGCGACGGGCTCGCAGGGCCTGCGCTGCACCGGTTATCGCAAGGCGCTCGCCGGCGCGGGCATTCCCTATAACGCCTCGCTGGAGCTGGAGGGCGATTTCTCGGCCATCAGCGGCTACAACGGCGTTCAGACGCTGCTGCGCTCCGATATTCCGTTCGACGGCATTTTCGCCGCCAACGATCAGATGGCCGTGGGCGCGGTGCGCGCGCTGTGCAACGCCGGCATTCGCGTTCCGGAGGACGTCAAGGTGGTCGGTTTTGACAATACCTTCATTTCGTCGATCGTCAATCCCGCGCTGACGACGATCAACGTGCCGATTTACAAAATGGGCGTTGCCGCGGCGAAGCAGCTGCTGGAGCGCTTTCAGCATCCGGGTGGCCGCGCCATACCGATTCGCATGGATTACGAGCTGAAGATCCGGCGATCGACAATGGCCTCGGCGCAGACGAACTGGGACATGGTGTATTGGTAAGAAGGGAGCAACGCCTCATGAAGGAAAGACTCTTCGATTCCCGCGGCGCGGATCGCGCGCAGGTGCATCGCGCGCCGTATCAAGGCGGCGCGGATTGCGGGGCGATTCACGCCATCGGCAATGGCGAAATCATGCTGTACGGCCGCGGCCCGGAATGGATGCAGGCGTTCGGCGCGCCGTATTCGTGCCCGACCGTGCTTTCGCTGATCGTGCCGGAGGGCGATTCGGTGCAGTGCGCGTCGCATCGCCGCGCCGGAACGAACGCGTGGGTTCATCGAATGGCCGCGGGCGAAATGGTCGATTGCGCGTCGCGGGAGCAGCATTGCATCGCGCGGCATTGGGCGCTGAACGCGCCCGTGCAGTTCGATCTGGATTGCCACGATTTCGCATTGGACGATCAGTCCGCGCTGCTGTCCGGCGCATGGCTCGTCTCCGTTCCGGCCACGGCGGCGCTCTACAACGATTACCCGATCCTGCAGCAGACGTTCATGATGGTGCGATTGCTGGGCGAATATCGGGCGGAGCGCATTCCAATCGGCCTTAAGATCACGCTGTCGGGCGAGGGCACGCTGCTTCTCACCGGCGCGCGAACCTATGGCGATTGCGTTTTGCAGATGCGCAGCGCCGGCGCGCTGTCCTTTGAAGCGCTGCTGGAGCAGTCCAATCGGGAGGATCGCGCGTTTCTGGAATCCTGTGCGCGGCGGCGCGCGCCGCTGAAGGAGCATCCGCTGCGCAATGCGGTGGAAGAAGCGATTGAGGACGTTGCGCTGCTCGTTCGCGCGCAGCAGCATCGGGGCGGCGGCGTTCAGGCCGGGCACAATTACCATCTGGCCTATGTGCGCGATCAATACGGCGTGTCGCGCGGTCTGCTCGCAATGGGCGCATGGGAAGAGGCCGCGGCGATTCTGAAGTTCTATCGCGAAATCTTCGCGCGCCACGGCTTCGTCGCAACGGCGCAGGCCATGGGTGTGGACGGCATTTTCCACGTGCACGAATGCGATCGCACGGAAATTACCGGCTATCTCCTGCTGCAGGCGTGCGATTTGCTGCGGGCCAATTGCGATTCCGATTTCTTTCTCAGCCTGCGCCCGATGATGAAATGGGCGATCGACGCGCAGCTGGAATGCCTGCACAACGGCATGCTGCCGTTCAACGGCGATGAAACGTACATCGCCGGGCGCATCGTGCCGCGCACGATTTTGAATCACGGCGCGTTTGAGGCGACGCTTCTATTGATCACCGGCGGGCGGCGCTACATCGGCCTTTGCCGCGCGATGGGCGCTTCCGAGCCCTGGATGACCGACGTGCTCGCCAAATTGGACGAGATTTCCGCGCGCTTCGAGGCGAACTTCCGCCGCGGCGATCATTATGTGGCCAATTCCCTGAAGCGCATGGAGGGGCTGGTCGAGCCGGAATTCCGCCATGGTGTGTGCTACAACGAGGATTTCTTCGGCTGGCTGCATCGCGAGGCGGAAAGCTGCTATGTCTGCCCGAAATGCGCGGGCGGCAGGGATTACCGGCCGTTTCGGCAGGAGCTTTTGCTGAAGAGCACGATGCTGATGGCGCCGTTTATTCAGGCGGATCAGATTTCGCCGGAGTTTTGCGCAATGCAGACGGCGCGCTATCTCGCGGAATACCGCGAAAAGGGAATTCTGCCCTCGCTGCCCGACGGCGATCGCTGCCTCGGCTACGATTTCGGGCTGATGCTGTTTGCTGCAAAGGATTCCAGCCTCGACGCGGATGACCTGCTCGCGCACATGCTGTCGCTGCAGGATGAATGCGGCGGCTGGTCGGAATACTATTGCGGAACCGCGCACCAGAACACGCGCTGTCGCCCCTGGGAGAGCGCGATCAACGTCGCCGGGGCGATTCGCTATCTGGCGCAATCCTGAAATCCAAACAGAAAACGGCCGCGGCGGACATTTCTCCGTCGCGGCCGTTGATTTCAGCGATTCATACGCCCAGCTCTGCGCCGTGCTGCTTGAGCCATTTTTTCCAGGCCTCGTATTCGGGCATCTGCGCCTCCACCAGTCGCCAGAAGCGCGGCGAATGGTTGAATTCGCGCAAATGGCACAGCTCGTGGATCACCACATAATCCAGCGCCTCGGGCGGGGCCTGAATCAGCTTCCAATTGAAATTCAAATTGTGCTTCGATGAACAGCTGCCCCAGCGCGTGCGCTGCTCGCGAATCGTCACGCGGCCGTATTCGCCGCCGATTCGCGACTGATACACGTCCAATCGCTCGCGAATGCGCTTCAGCGCGTACTCCGAAAGCGTCTGGCGCAGCGCGGCGCGCACCTTTTCCTCGCATTCCGGCTCCGGAAGCGAAAGCACGAGCGCATCCTGATTCAACTGCATCGACACGCGCGGCGCGCGAATCAGGCGCAATGCGCGCGGCCGGCCCTCCACCGAAATCCGGCTGCCTTCGTCCACCGGATGCGCGGCATGATCGGCGTTGACCGCGCGATCGAGCGCCGCATGCATGCGAAGAATCTCTTCAGCGCGCTCCTGCACGATGGAATCAATCTCGCGCAGCCGCATCCACGCGGGCGCGTACACGCGCGTTTCGCCGCCCGGCAGCGCCTTGATCTGCACGTTTCTTCGCGAGGTCTGAATCAGGCTGTAGTCGATTCGCCGCTTTCCGTTCTGTACCGTTCTGAGCATGGGCTATCTCCAGTTCGCGCTCAGGCGCTGATCCATGATGACCTGCGCGTATTTTTCCGGATTCAGCATCATCTGATAAACGCCGCGAATGGCGCACGTGCCCGGCGCGTCCGCCACGCGACACGGTATGCCCAGCGCGTCGCCCAAACGCTTGTTCAGGCCCGTCAGCTCCGCGCCCGCGCCGGTCAGCACGATCCCCATATCGGTCAGATCCGCGCTCAATTCCTCCGGCGCATTGTCGACCACCGACGCAACCAGCCCCACGATTTCGCGCACCACGTCCTCGCACGCCTCGAGCACCGGCTTCGTTTCCACATCGAACACCTTCGGAATGCGATCGGCAATGCTGAAGCCGGTCATATGCATCAGCACGTCCGACGCCGCCGCGCCCGGAAGCGCCGTGCCCAGCGTGTGCTTGATTTCGCGCGCGCTCGAGCGGCCGATTCGATAGCCGTAATTCATCTGAATGCTGCGCTGCACGCGCTCGTCGATTCTGCCCAGGCCATACGGAAGATAGCCGAATGCGGCGACGCGGCCAAACGTAAACAGCGTGGCCGAAATCTTACCTGCGCCCACATCCACCACGAGCTTCGCCTCCGGCGCGTCCAGATCCAGTCCCGCGCCGACGGCGGCCGCCGCATCGCTGCGCGCAAGGGAAACGCTGTCCGCGCCCGCGTCGATCGCCGCCGAAAGCATCGCCTCGCGCAGCACCGGCCGCGCAAAGGGCGCGCACGTCAGCAGCATGCTGAACCGGCGCTTTCTGGAAACGGCCTCCGTCTGCCGGTAAATCCAATGAAACATGCGGTCGGCGGTCAGGTTGTTTTCCAGAATGCCGTCCTTCAACGGATACTGCACCGCAATGCCCGCGCACGCGCGGCCCTCCAGCTTCGCCGCTGCGTCGCCGGCATAAACGGGCGTATCCCTGCCCTCGCGAAATGCGAGCGCCGCCGCGCATTCCTTAAACGGACCCTGCCTGTAGTCCGCGATGCGCACGCTTTCCGTGCCCAGATCCACGCCAATATCCCAGCGCATTCGTGTTCCTCCGTCTTATTCGTACAGCGGGTACTTCGCGCAGAGCGCCCTTGCGCGCTCGCGCACACCCTCGATCGCCTCGCCGCCCCGGTCAATGACGTCGGCAATCATATCCGCAATCTGAAGCATATCGGCCTCGACCATGCCGCGCGACGTCACCGCCGGCGTTCCGATGCGCACGCCCGACGTGATCGACGCCTTGCGCGTCTCGTTCGGAACGGCGTTCTTGTTCAGCGTGATGTTCGCCTCGCCCAGCAGCGTCTCGAGTTCCCTGCCGGACGTCTCGCGGCCGGTCAGATCCACCAGCATCAGATGATTGTCCGTGCCGCCGGAGACGAGCTTGACGTTACGCTCCATCAGCCGCTTCGCCAGCGCCTGCGCGTTCAGCACGATCTGGTGCTGATAGGCCTTGAATTCCGGCTTCAGCGCTTCGCCGAAGCAAACGGCCTTGCCGGCGATTACATGCATCAGCGGGCCGCCCTGCGTGCCGGGGAAGATCGCCTTGTCGATCTTCTGCGCGTATTCCCTGCGGCAGAGAATCATGCCGCCGCGCGGGCCACGGAGCGTCTTGTGCGTGGTCGTGGTCACGATATCGCAATACGGAACCGGATTCATGTGCTCGCCCGCGGCGACCAGACCCGCGATGTGCGCCATGTCCACCATCAGCATTGCGCCGACGGAATCGGCGATCTCGCGCAGCGCCACAAAATCAATCGCCCGCGGATACGCGCTCGCGCCTGCCACGATCATCTTCGGCCGGCAATCCTGCGCGATGGAGCGAATGTTATCGTAATCGAGGCGCTCGGTTTCGGGATTCAGCCCATAGGGCACGAAATGGAAGTATTTGCCGGAGAGATTGACCGGGCTTCCGTGGGTCAGATGGCCGCCGTGGGACAGGCTCATGCCCATCACCGTATCGCCCGGCTCCAGCAGCGCGAAATACACCGCCGTGTTCGCCTGCGCGCCGGAATGCGGCTGCACATTGACATGCTCCGCGCCGAACAGCTGCTTTGCGCGCTCGCGGGCGAGCTCCTCGATTACGTCCACATATTCGCAGCCGCCATAATAGCGGTGTCCCGGATACCCCTCGGCATATTTATTTGTCAGATGCGAGCCCACCGCGGCCATCACCGCGGGGCTTACGAAATTTTCGGAGGCAATCAGCTCAATGTGATCGCGCTGGCGGGCGAGCTCGTCGTCCATCGCGCGGCAAACCGCAGGATCCACCGCTTCGAGAATTCTTCTGTATTCCATAAAAAAGCACCTCTTTCGATAGATACCTGTATTGTACCACCGATCGAGGCGCATTTCAACGTATTTTGCGTTTTACTTATTCAGCGTAACGATCACGACCTCCGGCCGATCGTTCACGCGCAGCGGAAGCACGCTGTTGCCGAGCCCGCGGCTGACGATCATCGTCGTGCCGCCCACCGCATATTCGCCGGACGTATACTTCGGGAAAAAGCCCTGTCCCGGCGCGTACACGCCGCCGATTCCCGGAATGCGAATCTGCCCGCCGTGCGCGTGCCCGGAGAGCACGAGATCGATCCCCCACTTCGCATATTCATCGATTTTCTCCGGCCGATGCGCGAGCAGAATGGTAAAATCGTCGCTCGAAAGCGCTTCGAGCGTCGCGTCCAGATTGGCTTCGCCGCCAAACGACGGATCGTCCACGCCGATCAGGCGAATGGACTCGACTCCTCTGCGAATGCGCACGCTGGCATTGCGCAGCACGGTCACGCCCGCGTCCGAAAGCGCAGTCTCGAGCGCAGCGTAGTCGTCGCCGATTTTCGCCTCGTGATTGCCGGTCACGAAATAACAATCCGCGATCTCCGCGCACCGACGCGCAAAGCTCGCCGCCGAATCGACGTTCGTGCGCCATCCATCCACCAGATCGCCGGTCAACACGATCGCATCCGGGGCCTCGCGCTCCAGAATCTCGATCAGCTTCTGATTGTCCGCGCCGAATTCAGCATTATGCAAATCGGAAATCTGCGCGATCTTGAAGCCCGAAAACGCCTCGGGCGCGCCGGAAACGGTAAACCGGCTCACGTCGATACTCCGCTGGTCCGCCGCCGACCAGCCAATCAGCACTCCCAGCAGAATCAGTACCAGCATCAGAAAGCGCCCGCCCCCGCGCCGCTTCGCCTTGCCCATAAAACCACTCCTTTTTTCATTGTGTCATCTATTTAGACGCACCCGCCCCATAAAAAGTCGCGCAAAAAGGAAATTTTGCCGCAAAAAAGGAACGCGAGGGGCAAAACTTACAGAACACGCACGGCGCTCTTTCTTACCATAGTTGAGTCCTTTGGCTGAATCACCTGATGCAGACGAAGGCAAACGTCAATTCTGATTCCGTTTCTGCATCGGGAAGAAATGGTCGTTTACTGCTTTAAATAATCCATATATGCCAGCATGTTCGTCCAATATGCCTCATCAACCACACCAGAATGCATCTTCACAGCATTCGCCCCCAAGGCTTCTTGCATCTGAGCTTCGAGTTTATCAATCGCCTTCTGAGTTCCGCTTCCGAAATCGCCGTCAATTGCGCCGTCCAGTACGCCAAACCCATCCTTTAAAAGCAACTGAAGTCCCAGAACCTCAAATCCGCTATCGCCTTTAGCGAGCACTCCTCCATAGAGCACGTGTTCCATCAGGCTTTGAACTGCTCTTCCCCAATCGTTAATCGCTTCGCTTGACAGGCTCTGCCCATTCACGCCCACTAAATCCAGCTCCGTGATGCAGCAGTCTTTATAGGACGATCCCGCATATCCATCTTCAATGTACAGCATCCATTCCGAGCAGACCGCCGGGGTGTCAAACATGTAAGTCTGATAGTCAACGCCATCCTCAACATGGAATGTTTGAATGTGGTTGCCATCCCCATAGATGCTCATTGTTTTTACTCTGGAATTGGTGCGATACACTTTTTGACTTTTCCAGTAGCCATTTGCAATTCGAATTCCCGCAACCTCGTATGCTCTGCCATCCTTCGTTGAAAGCTTTATCCATTCGCCCGACATGCTTTGATAGGTATTCCATGCCGTTTTCAGATCGCCGTCTATGGCGCAAACTCCGTTTACGGAAATCGAACGATTGCCATTCACGCGCTCACTGCTGGTTTCGATATCAAAACCGCCACAATAGTTGCCTATGCTCATTGCCGCCGCGCTAGATCCGGATTCATTCTTCTCCCCGATTCTGTACGAAATCTCCGTTTCGCCCAGCTGAATGATCATCGTCAAATCCTCGCTGCCCTTCAGAACACCATTGGGCAACGTGCATCCAAACACATAGCGGCCGCGTTCATTGGGGCGGATCGAAAAGGAATCCGCCTTATCGATTACGCCAAAATCGCAGACGGTAGATCCATAGTCGGTGTTGACCATGTCCGAATCGCTAAAACGCTGCTGCTGGGCCCAGCCGCCATAAACAAAGGCTCCATATTCTACTCTGACATCGCAATTCGATAAAAAGTCCATCGGCGCTGCGCTTAGATTGTCCACGTTGACATACAGCATCGCGTATTCAGCTTCAACACCCGATTGATAATAGCCATCTGCACTTCCTGTGCCGCTACTTCCGCTATTATAATAGCCAAGCATATCTGCAAAGGAAAACGCAGTCGCCGTCAAAGCATATTCGTCTTTCACGACCATTCGCCTTCCGATCTGGATTTCATACGAACTGTTTCCAAATTGTTCTTCCGCCAATCCGCCACACGCGAGTACAAGAACTGCCGCCAACAGAAGTGCCATTATCTTTTTCATGGTTCCGCTCCTTTTCTCTACCGATCTCAATGTACTTTCAACGTTTCCAGTTCAATTGCTCTGCATCATCCGCTCCAGCACCCGCTGTGCTTCAGTCTTGGACAGCGCCACCTTCGTTTCAAGCTCCGCTTTTCGCATATAGCGGATGGCTGTACAGTACAGAAGCTTGTTGAATTGTCCGCCCGCATAGCCGGATGCGATTTTGCTCAATCGACTGCTCAGCGTCATCAACTTTGAAAACAGCGCTTGCTTCTCGACGAGCTGCTTCTTATCCGCCATAAAGAATTGTTCGGCGAAAAAGCGTGCGTCATCGCGAAGCCGGAAATCACATTTCCCGCACACATCAAACATTCTGCATTGCTGGTACGGCATCAGAAGCTCCTGCTTATCCTCCCAATAATGCATGCGCCGGCAAAGCTCTTCATCGTCAACGACCAGTCGAATCCCTTCTTTCTCGCGAATGTCTTCCGTCATAATTCTGACAGGCTCCACGAGTCCGCGGAAATAGGCATAAGCTTCGCCCGTATTCAAGCGCGAGAGTTGATCCTCATCCGTCTCGCTCATATTGCTGCTGGCCGCAATGACGTTTTTATCCTCCACCTGAACCAGTTGGAACATGATCTTGACGTCCGTATTGCCGACAATCTCCTTGGTAACCTTCTGGGGTGACTGATCCGCTATGATAATGCCAGTGCCGTAAGAACGGATTTCCACAATCATATTCTGCAGTGCCCGAACGGTCGATGCTCCGGCTTCCGCGGCTCCCTCCTGCGTTTGCGTGCCGCCCCCCAGCAGGACGTGCGCTTCATCAATCAGAAGGATATTCTTCAGATTTCCATCCCCCGCCTGATTGTGCTTTGTGTACAGAATAATGTTAATCAGTAAGAGCGCCATGATTAAAGCCTTTTGCTCCTGATTGTCAATGGCGTTCAATTCTATGATCGTCGGTTTCCGAAGCAAATCCTGGAGCGGAATGCTGTGTTCCGTGTCATAGATATTGCCATTCTGAATGATCAGATTGAGCAATCGGAAGACGCCTGCGGATTCCATATTTCCTTTTGATTCCGCCGAGTAATTCGAGCCTCGGATAATCTCCCGAAAGGTCAATACGAATTCATGCAACCCAAAGAGCTGCGTTCCAGGATCGCCGAGCTTGCTGTATCCGCGCCAGCCATGCTTGATATAGCATGCGTCAATCGCATTCGCAAACAGGATATCCAGCGGACTCGGCATGGAAAAAGCCGCTTTAAACGCACTGACGAGGCTGGGTTTAAAGGTCTCTAATGTAATTCCCTCCGGCGGCATGAAAGGATTTATGATAAAAGGAACAACGCTGTTCTTGCCCGGAGTAAATACCTGCAGATCCGGCACGGCATCTATCATAGCCCTGTATTCAGACTTCGTGGGCTCGATGGCAAGGAACGGAATTCCTCTTTTATAAAACTGGAGCAGGAGATTTACTGAAAAAGTCGTTTTACCTGTTCCGGGCATGCCCACAACCAGGGCGTGCCTCGTAAACGCTTTTAAAGGCGCTCCGAACGGAATTTCATCGCTTCCTGTCCCCATCAGCTTGCCGAGCTGAATACTGTTTTCATCAATAACCCCCTTGGCAAACGTTTCGCGCGACATGCGTATTCTATTCACCGGGAATCCAGTTATATTGCCGTCGTCGATGGGTGCATGGAAAAAAGTCATAACCTCCGCCGCGGAGATCATATGCACCATCCGCATGAAATGGCGCGGCGTAATCTCCGGTTTGGACGGATGCTGCGCCTTATACGTCGCCATGTTCCACGGATACATGGCATAGCTTGCTGAATAACGCGGGAGCTGCGCCGTCCGATCGCTCAGAGTAAGGCCAACAGCTTCATCTTCATGCTGAAGAATGCTCCTGAGGCGGCTGCCGACCATAACTGTAGCCTCACTAGGGCCAAAGAGCATAATGTTACAAAGATACTGATGTTTATCAAGAACCTCCTGCGTCCGCCTGTAATAATCCACCGCGTCATTGGATGACACCGGCGGCTGCCCTGGATGCATGGGCACATCAATATAAAGCATGACTCCCTGAATAAAGCTCGCTTCAGTTTGAAGAAAAGCAGTGGGAATAATCTGAAAAGAAAGCGCCATTCCCGGATAATGCACCATCGCCTCATAAACCCGCTCGAAGTTGTTGACACCTTCCAGACGATAGGGATTGGTATAGCACATGTATCCGGTCTGTCCAGAAATCTGTCCGATTCTGACCTGTTTCTCCAGGGACAGAGCAGAATCCTCCCGAATCCCGGCGAGGTACTGCTGCAAGTCCTGCCATGATTCCTCCCTGTTCTTTAAAGTATAGGAGGTGGACTGAAGCGAAGCCGAACAACTTTCGCAAAAGGAATTCAGCTTTGATTCGATCATCGCAAGGCTGCGGCCGAACTTTCTTATAACTATGAATAATTTGGGTTGTGCCGCATAGGTTTGCCCCGAGGCAGGGATGGTAACGCACAACAGTTCCAGCACCGTATCCTGCTGATTGGAACCATGTGCGACAACATTGACCATTTCAGCAAACATGGTCATATTCTTCTTCAAAGCAACCGAAACGTCTGTATCAAGGTTCGTCGCCGCGGGTATCCTGTCAATTTCCAGCGCCGCAATCCCGATATAATTTCCATCCTTCAGCCTTGTCATTTTATCCATGAACCCGTTCCTCCAACACTATTCAATGGAATCATCTCCACCATCAAACGACCCCGGCTCAATGCAATCCGCAGCATCATCTACAGACTCTTTCGTAGTTTCATCTGCAAGATCGCTGTAATCCGTGTCATCCATGGACGCCTCAGTAGATTCATCCGCCAGATCGCTACAATCCTGCTCGCCCAAAGGCTCGTCCGAAGATTCATCCGCTAGATCGTCATAATCCGGATCGTTCAAAGACTCATCCGAAGATTCGTCCGCCAGATCGTCATAATCCGGATCGTTCAAAGACTCATCCGAAGATTCGTCCGCCAGATCGTCATAATCCGGATCGTTCAAAGACTCATCCGAAGATTCATCCGCCAGATCGTCATAATCCGGATCGTCCAGGGGCTCATCCGAAGATTCATCCGCTAGATCGTCGCAATCAGGATCGTCCAAAGGCTCATCCGAAGATTCGTCCGCCAGATCGTCGCAATCAGGATCGTCCAAAGACTCATCCGAAGATTCATCCGCCAGATCGTCATAATCCGGATCGTTCAAAGACTCATCCGAAGATTCATCCACCAGATCGTCATAATCCGGATCGTCCAGGGGCTCATCCGAAGATTCATCCTCTAGATCATCGCAATCAGGATCGTCT
>CAKUKM010000025.1 GCA_934663595.1 uncultured Clostridia bacterium
CCTAAGCCAGGAGACCTGCCTTGAGTTGAATAGCTCATTTTCGGGAAAGAATGATGACTGTTCGGGCGTTGCTCTGTTCTAAAATAGAACGGGGTTTGTTTCGGTACGCATTGAACGAGGTCGTTTTCTTTGTAGAAAAGAAGACGATCTTTTTTTCTTGCGCCTGACGGGTGAGGTATGCCCTTTTTCGGCGGGAAAAGCGAATTTTGGATGCGTGCCCGGGCATTCTTGCGCGCAGGTCATTCCCTTTCCCTGCAGGATAGGGGCGATTGAAATGCGGCGCAGATCGGTTTTATTCCAGTTGTTTTGCCTTTTATTTGCAGTAATTCTGCCCTTGAACGGCTGCCTGGCCGAAGCGCCGGCCGCCGATTGGATTTCCAGTTCCATCGAAGAAACAGAAGAATATTCGCCCGAGGAAACGCCGCTGCCCACGGAAGAACCTGTAGCGACGGAAGAACCTGTAGCGACGGAAGAACCCGCGGCGACGGAAGAACCTGTAGCGACGGAAGAACCCGTCCCGACGGAAGAACCTGTAGCGACGGAGGAACCCGCGGCAACGGAAGCGCCCGTTTCGACGGAAACGCCTGCGCCGCTGGGGGAGGCGCGCGAGGCGCAGATCGTTCGCGATACGCAGGCGTATTTTGATTTGGATTGCGCGCAGCCGGCGTTTTTGCTCGAAGCGGGCCAGCGCTGCATGCTGATTGCCGCGGGCGAGGCGCTTTGCGAAATCGAGCTCCCGGCGGGCTCGAGCACCGTTCGCGTGTTCGTGGCGGCGGGCGACGTGGAAAAGATTCCGGAAAGCGCGCAGTCTACGGAAACGCCGAATCCGTCGCCCGAGCCGACGATTGCTGCGGGCGACGTCAGCGCGCCGGAATGCGTGGACGGCGTATATCAGATTGCGACCGGCGACGAGCTGCGGTGGTTCGCGGCGCTGGCGAATGGGTCGGACGGCAATGCGTCTGCGGTGCTGACGGGCGATATCGATCTGGCCGATTTTGCGTGGACGCCGATCGGCAGCGCCGAAAGACCCTATTCCGGCCGGTTTGACGGCGCGGGCCATTCGATTTCGGGGCTGAATATCCGCTCGGAGCAGAATTATCAGGCGCTGTTCGGCTTTATTTCCAATGAGGCCGACGTGCGCGATTTTTCCGTGTACGGCCGCGTGGAATGCGGCGGCGATTATGCGGCGGGCGCGGCGGCCTACAGCGAGGCGAGTCTGAGCGGCATTCACAATTATTGCGAGATCGTTTCCGCGGGCAAATGCGCGGGCGGCGTGGCGGGCGAGGTCGCGGAAGGCGCGCGCCTGAACGGCTGTACGAATGCGGGCAGCGTTTCTTCGACCGGCGCGGCCGGAAGAGTCGGCGGCGTGGCGGGCAGCGGCAGCGCGGTCGATTGCAAAAACAGCGGCGCGGTTTCCGGCTATGCCTATGTGGGCGGCGTGGCGGGAAACGCCGGGTATGCGGAAAATTGCGCGAACACGGGCGACGTTTCCGGCGCGCATCAGTATATCGGCGGCGTGGCGGGAAACGCTTCGTCGATTCAGAATTGCACAAACGCGGGCGCGGTGCGCGTGCGCGGCGTGTTCGTCAGCCTTCGCGACAGGTATGAGGGCGGCTATGTCGGCGGCGTGGCGGGCGCGGCGGGAACGGCGAGCGGCTGCGAAAACCGCGGGCGTGTCGAGAGCGCGGCGGACGGCGGTATTTTCATCAGCAGCGCCGCGGGCGTGGCCGGCAAATGCGCCAACAGCACCGCGAACTGTGAGAATCGCGGCGACGTGCGGGTGGACGGCTCCTACATCGCGGGCGTGGTCGGCGGAAACGGCGGCGGCAGCGTGGTTCAGTGCGTCAATTACGGAAGCGTTCAGAATCAGGCGAACGGCGGCGAGCAGACCGGCGGCGTGGCCAGCGCGGGCCAGATCGAGAGCAGCTGCAATTACGGCTCCGTGCGCGGCTATCAGTCGGTCGGCGGCGTTTGCGGCGGCACGAGCGGATCGACGGTTCGCAATTGCTACAATCTCGGCGCAGTCAGCGGCAGCAATCGCACCGGCGGCGTGGCGGGCGTATGTCTGTCGGCCGAATGGTGCTACAGCGCCGGGAGCGTCTCCTGCCGGGGCAATGCGGCGGGCATGCTCGCGGGCAGCGTGTCGCGCGCGGAGAATTGCTTCTATTTAAATGAAAACGCGGGCGTGTATTCCAGGGCGGGCGAGGCGCTGGATGCGGACGCGCTTCGGCTGTGCATGCGCGATGCGGAGGCCTATCGAATCAACTTTGATCGCGATTGTCAGAGCGGCTATGCGCTGCTGAATTTCCAAACGGCGGGCGAGGCGGTTCCGGCCGATTCCGTTCGCCTGCTTCCGGGCGCGGCGAGGGAATACAGCGCGCGCCTCGGCGGCGAGCTGCGCGGCCTTCCCGGACAGGTGGAAATCGCAGCCGGCGGGATTGAGATTCGCTGCGCGGCGGAATGGGCGTGCGCGGATGGATTTGATATCAATCAGCCCGGCGAATACGTTTTCCGGCCGCAGCTCGCGATTCGCGGCTGCTATATCGGCGATTCCACGGCGGTGGACGAGATTGTCGTTCGAGTATGCGCCGAGGAGGAGCTGCCGGAAATTTCCGCATGGCGGCTGGACGAGAGCGCGGCCCTCAACTACACCACGGATTACGGCTGCGCGCCGACGGGCTTTCCGGACGGCGCATGGGCGACGGTGGACGGCGCGGAGCAGTATATTTCGATTGAATGGATTGCGCCCGAGAATCTGGATCTTACGGATGCGGAGACGGAATTTCTCTATACGGCGCGGCCGATCGGCGCGTTCCAAATGAGCGCGGACGCGGGGGAGCTTACGGTTTCGCTGCGCGTGCTGCCGATGCAGCTGATTGCGGGATTGCGATTTACGGACAGGAACAACCGGAACGCGGCGGAATACGCGCTGCACTATCAGGGCTGCGAAGCCGGCGCGGATGGGCTGGTATTTCGCTATACGCTGGACATTTTCGATCAGACGAGCGCGCTGTATCTCTGGGCGGACTGGAACGCCGATTATGATATGAGCGCGGAATACCGGTATCAGAAGCTGGACGCGTCCGCAAGCGAGCGAACCGGCAGCCTGAAGAGCGGCAAATCGCTGAATCTGAGCGGCTTTGCCACCCGCAACAGCGCGTATGCGCGCGAGAACACGCTGATTCTCACGGCCAGCGCGGAAAAGGACGGCGCGCCGATTCTTCAGCGCTATGAAATCACCACGCGCCTTTTCCCGACGCTGGACGCCCTTCGCATCGTCAGCGGCGCGACGGAGGCGTATCTGCTGCCGGAATTCGATGCGCAGTGGTTCGATTATTCCGCGCAGGTGCCCATCAGCGCGACGGAGGCGGAGATCGCCGTTCAGACTGCGCTGGACAATGTGCGCGTTTCCATCGGCGATCGGGAGCTTGCGAAGGGCGAGGACGGGATTTATCGCCATATCGCAAATCTTGAATCGGATGCGGCGGAAATCGAGCTCGTTTTAACGCGCGCCGCGGGCGAGGAGAGCGTCGAAAGCCGGTATCTGCTGCATCTGAGACATCAGCAGGAGACGATTCTGGAGGCGCGCTGCGCTCCGGAGGGCGCGGTATTCTATATCGCAAACGACATTACCGGCCGCGTGTTCGCCGATGCGGACGGGCTTTATCGCCTGATTCGCGGCTATGATTACCATTACACCGCCACCGCGGAGGACTACGTGGCCCAGACGGGCGAGCTGATTGCCGATCAGGAGCGCATGACGCTGGAGATTGCGCTGGTTCCCGCGGAGAAAAACGGGGACATCGTTCCGGACACGGATTCCGATTGGAGCGATTTCCGCGGCTCGGAGGACAACAACGGCGTAACGAGCGTGCCCACGCCGGTCAGCGCGTCGGACGCGGTGCTGTATTGGGCCAATCAGGCGGGAATCAGCTTCAGCTCGGACGCGGTCAGCTCGCCGATTCTGGTCGGCGGATATCTGGTGTGCACGGCGAAGCAGAACATCTTCAAGATCGATACCGTGACCGGCGAGATCGTGCAGGTGGGCGACATGGTTCGCAAATCCGCATTCAACATCACGCCGCCGACCTATGCCGCGGGCATGATCTTCGTGGCGCTGGCGGACGGCTACATTCAGGCGTTCAACGCGCAGACGCTTCAATCGCTGTGGGTATATCAGGACGCGCTGGGCGGCCAGCCGAATTCGCCGATTACCTATCGAAACGGCCATATTTACACCGGCTTCTGGAACGGCGAGAGCAAAAACGGCAATTGGGTGTGCCTCTCCGTGACGGACGAGGACCCCTCGCGCGAAACCGAGGCCAAGTATGCGACCTGGACGTATTCGCAAAAGGGCGGCTTTTACTGGGCCGGCGCGTGCGTGCGCGATCGATTCCTGCTCGTGGGCACCGACGACGGCGAAATCGGCTATACCTCGCAGAACGGCAATCTCCTGTCGCTCGAGCCGGGCAGCGGCCGATTGATCGACTGCCTGTCCGGGCTGGACGCGGACGTGCGCTGCAGCATCTGCTATGACGCTAAGACGAACCGCTATTATTTCACCTCGAAGGGCGGCTATTTCTATTCCGTCGCGGTTTCGGAGAGCGGCTATTTTGATCGCGATTCGCTGAAGAAGCTGGATCTGCGCGGCGGGCGCACCAGCGAGGGAAAGCCCGTGGAGGGCATGAGCACGTCCACGCCGGTGGTGTATAACGGCCGCGCGTATGTGGGCGTTTCGGGCGTGGGCCAGTTTTCGGCCTACAGCGGCCATTGCATCGCGGTGATCGATCTGGCCTCGTGGTCGATTGCGTATACCTGCCCGACGAAGGGCTATCCGCAGACCAGCGGCCTTCTGACCAACGCGTATGAGAACACAGGCCTTGTGTACATTTACTTCTTTGAGAACATGTCGCCGGGCTCGCTGCGCGTGATCCGCGATTGCCCGGGCCAGACCGAAATGCTCTCGATTTACGACGGCTCGCCCATCGATACCGCCGAGGCGATCTTTACGCCCCGCGGCGCGCAGCGGCAGTACGCGCTGTGCAGTCCGATCGTGGACGCCTATGGAACGATCTATTTCAAAAACGATTCGGGATATATGATGGCGCTGGGCAGCATGATTTCGGGCCTGGAAATTGCCGATACGCCGCGGAAGCTCCTGTATGAAGAGGGCGAGACGTTTGAATCGGACGGCATGCGGGTAATTGCGCGCATGTCGAACGGCCTTGCGCGCGATGTGAGCGCCTATGTGAGCGTGACCGATCAGCCGCTTCAGCCCGGGGACACGGACGTGACCGTTTATTTCCGGCACGTGCGCTACAACAACGATGCGGAGATCGTCGATCCGCCGCAGACGAGCGTGAATATCACCGTGCTCTCCCACGAGGAAATGGCGCAGCTGCGCGACGCGGTGAATGCGATCGACGTGCTGGGCGAAATCAGCATTGAAAGCGGCGCGGCCATTCGCGAAGCGCGCCGGAAATACGATGCGCTGAGCGTTCGCCTGCAGGAGCTGGTGCACAATTATGCGCTCCTTACCGGGGCGGAGGAAGAATACGAGCGCATCGAGCGCGCCGAAAACGAGAAAATCGACCGCGCGCGGCGGCTGATTGCGGCGATCGGCGAGGTGACGCTCGACAGCGGAGACACTCTTCGCGAGGCGTTCGAGGTTTATTGCAGCCTGTCCGATTCCGGCAGGGCGCAGCTCGCTGCGGAATATGCGATTCTTCGGCAAAAGCAGGCGGATTACGAGCGCCTGATCGCCGCGCAGGATGAAGCGGCCGCGGCGGCGATGCGTTTGATTTCGGATTTGGGCGAAATCAGCGTCGACAGTGGTGCGAAGCTGGCCAATGCGCGCGACGCCTATGACGCGCTGAGCGAGACCTCCCGGGCAAGGGTGACGAATCTCTCCGCGCTTGAGGCGGCGGAGGCGCGGTATCGGGCGCTGATCGACGCTTCCGGCGAAGCGGCGCGGCGCGTGATCGACCTGATTGAGGCGATCGGCGAGGTGACGCTGGAGAAGGAAAGGGCCGTTCAGCGCGCAAGGGAGGCCTACGACGCGCTGGATGCGGACTCCGCGCGGCAGGTGACGAATCTGGACAGGCTCCTGGCGGCGGAGCAGCGATTGAGCGAACTGAAGGCGCAGCGGGGCGAGCTGGGCGAAATCCTTGCGCAGCTGGACGCGCTTTGCGCGGAAATTCGCGCCGCCGCGCCCGAAGCGGAGAATGCAAATGCGGAAAACATCGCGCTGCTCGCGCGGCCGGTGCAGGGCATATACGATTTGCTCAACGCGCAGGACGATGAAACGCGCGCGCTTCTGAGCGATTATGCGCGCATTGCGGATTCCTATCGCGCGGCGATTGCGCAGGTCAATCATTCAAACGATGCGCTGGGCGTGTCGGTCGAGAGCCTGAACTGGAGCTGGCAGCTGCAGGCGGCGATTGCGAGCGGCGAGGATTACGATCGCTTTGCCGCCGAGGTCGCGCCGCTGCGGGTGCTGAAGCTGTATCGCGTGCGGATTGTGGATTTGCTGACCGGCGAAGAGGTCGAGCGGCATGATTCGCTGCCCCTGCAATGGACGATTCCCGTTCCGCGCTACAACGAATCGGCCTATTCGGCGATCGGCGCGGCGCACGGCGCTTCCTCCGGGGCGATTCGCAATCCCGAAAGCGCGCTGAAGGGCAGCCGGCAGCTCTCGTTTGCCACTACCGGCGACGGCCTGATCGGCGTGGTCGGCACGAAGGCGGAAATGCGCCGCGATGACGGCAAAAAGGGCTCCGGCAGCGTGCTGGACGAATTGAATCGCGATAAGAGCGGCGAAGCGCAGCCCGGCGGAACGACGCGCAGCTATTCGCGCGTGCAGAGCGATGCCGTTTCCTATTATGGGGAAGCGGTTGCCAGCGGCCAATGGGCGTATCGCGAGAACGTGATCGCGCCCGCGCTGCTTGCGGCGCTTTCCGACGCGCAGGTGGAGGCCTATCGCGCGCTGAGCGAGGCGGTGGAAAAGGGCGAAAACAGCTGCTTTAATCACCTGATCAGCGAGGAGGAATTCGCGGCGGTGGAGGCGTGCTATCGATGGTGCAATCCGCTGGCGGCGCTGGTGCGGGAGCTGGACAATCAGGTCGACGCGGGCAAAATTGAGATTCAATACGCGCTTGCCGAGGAGGAGCATCTGCGCGCGATCGACGAATGGCACGCCCAGATCGAGCGAATCGTGCATTACTGCCTGATTCAGGGCGATGCGGAAATTACGGCCGCGCGGCTGTATCAGTATCTGACGGCGACGCTTCAGACGGAAATCCCGGAAGCGAGCGAGCAGGAGCCGAGCGCCTATTCCGCGCTGATGTGGAATTGGGCGCGGGGAAGCGACGCGGCGCAGGCATACGCCTATCTGCTGATGCAGGTCGGCATGGAATGCATGCCGGTGCGGGAAGCGGCCGGGGAGGATGCGGCGGAGACGCGCGAATGGCTGATTCTGAAGATCGGCGATGCGTATTATCACGCCGCGCCCGAGCTGGATCTCGCCAATCCCGCCGAGCCGGACGCGGAGCGCGACACGCTGGGGCATTTCGGCATGAGCGATGCGGAATGCCGCGCGGCGCTGGCGCTGGAGCGGCCGGTAGAAATGGCGATTCCGGATTGCATGCGACCGGCGGAGGAAACGGACGAGCTGTTCGCCGTTCCCGAATGTCCCGCCGGGCTGGAGGGCTACGGCATGCGGCAAACGGTGATTGAAATGGAGAAAGCGGGGTAAGAATGCGCGCGTTAAAGAAAATCAGCCTGTGCCTTGCGCTGCTGCTGGCGATGGTTTTCTGTCTGCCGGTTGGCGCGGAGATTGTGCTGCCGCCGGAGGAAAGCCCGCCCGCAACCGAAGAAGCGCCGGAAATCACGCCGGAGCCGACGGCGACGGTTGAACCGGAAATTACGCCGGAGCCGATGGAGACAGTTGAACCGGAAGTTACGCCGGAGGTGACGGAGACGATAGAACCGGAAATCACGCCGGAGCCGACGGAGACAGTAGAACCGGAAATTACGCCGGAGCCGACGGAGACGGTTGAACCGGAAATTACGCCGGAACCGACGGCAACAGTTGAACCGGAAATTACGCCGGAGCCGACGGAGACGGTTGAACCGGAAATCACGCCTGAGCCGACGATGACGGTAGAACCGGAAATCACGCCGGAGTCGACAATGACGGTAGAACCGGAAATCACGCCGGAGGCAACGATGACAATTGCGCCGACGGAAGCGCCTGCGGAGACGGAAATTCCGCCCGAGCCGACCCTCGAGCCCGAGGATCAGAGCGCGGTGGATTTGCCGGAGGAAGCGCCGCCTGCGATGGAAAGGGTGCGCAATGAATCGCAAATCGGCTGGCGCGGCGCGGTTCCGAGCGACGAGCCGGGCCTCCCGGTGCCGCGGCTGTTTCAGGGCGATTACGATGAAATCGTGCTGTATTACAATGGAACGCCGCGATCGGTGGCGACCTCCGGCTGCGGCGCGACGAGCGTATCGATGGTGCTGGCGTATCTGACCGGGAACACGGAGCAGAATCCGTATCTGCTGTTCTGCGCGGCCGTGGACGCGGGGCGGTATCACGGAAACGGCCTGAGCCACGACACGCTGATCTGGCTTGCGGAGCAATACGGCGCGACCGGGCACTGGACCGGCAGCGAATCGGCGGTGCTGGACGCGCTGGAGAGCGGAAAGCCGGTAATCGCCCATATGGGCGAGGGCGCGTTTACCGAAAAGGGGCATTATATCGTGCTGCGCGGGCGAACGGAGGATGGGAAGATTCTGGTCAACGATCCGGCCAGCCCGGAGCGCAGCCGAATGGCCTTTCCGATGGAAACGCTGCGCGCGCAGACGCGCACGTCCGACGCGTTTCTGATTCTGACACTCGCCGAACCCGAGGCAGCGCCCGAGCCGGAAATGGAAACGCCCGAGCCGGAGGCAACGCCTGAGCCGATGGCATCGGACGCGCCGTTTGAGGACGCGCGATGCGATGTGAATCAGTCCGGCGCGGTGGATCTGTGCGACGCGCAGCTCGTGTACGATATCGCAATGCAGTCGGAATGCGCGGAGCTTTCAGAGGAAAGGCGCCGGCGCGCGGACGTGAATGGCGACGGAAGCGTGGACGCGATGGATATCCAGTGCGTTCTCGCCTGCATCCGTTCTGAAAATAAAGGAGGATAAAAATGAAAAGGGGCTTGTTGATTCTGTTGATGCTCGCGCTGCTGCTTCCGGCATGTGCCGGCGCGGCGCTGGCGGCGGGCGGGGACTACACAAAGGCGAAGACCGTTTACTTTACGCTTTCCAGCGACGGCGTTCCCCTCATGGGAAGCGATGGCACGGTGCTTTCGCACATCAAGGTCACGGTGCCGTATTTCGATCTGGCGGATTATGGTTTGCAGGATTTCTATCGCTATCCGTCCGCGAGCTTCGAGGACGGCGGCGAGTACATCGGCGATCAGGTCGTCGAGAGTCCGACGGTGCTGCACCTGTATCTGTACATGCTGGAAAAATACTATGAGGGCCTGGACGACAGCGAATGCTGCCAGGGCAATCTGAACATGGGTTTGAATGGCGAGAACGTCGGCGTGAGCGATATGTACGGCAGGAATCTCGACAATTTCACGTTTTCCGCGCTTCATATCACCGGCAGCTCCAAATCGATGTACATGCAGAATTTCTGGGGCCACGATGAAAACCTGATGTATTACGTCAACCACCAGTACCCGCTGCAGGCCAAGGGATGGGGAGCGACCGCCGATTACATCCTGCTCGAGGACGGCATGATGATCGACGTATCGATGTTCACCGACTGGTCGTTCTGGAACGATGGCGGCGCGTTCGTGTTCTTCGACAAGGACGAATACTTCATCGCGAAGGGAACGACGCTGACCGTTCAGACGCTGAAAACGGAGACCAAGGCGGGGCTGGACGGTTCCTCCTATGAAAGCACGCCCGTTAACGGCCTGAATGTCGCGGCGTACGATCTGGCGATTGAAAACAGCCGCGGCGAAGATTTTGCCGTTTCGCCCGACGATGAAAGCAAACACAGCTACACGTTCAGCGAAAGCGGCGATTACCAGATTCTCGGCCTGGACCCGAACAAGGGCACCGAAGACGCGCGCTTCGCCCCGCCGACCGCGATTGTGCACGTGCTGGACGAGCTGATTCCGCTGACCGGACTGGAGCTGGATCATTCCGAATACGTGCTGGCCGACGCGGAGCCGCTGAAGCTGAACGCGACGCTCACGCCCGAAAACGCGACCGGCGTGGAGGTGACGTGGGAGACGAGCGATCCCGAGGTCGCGACGGTTTCCAAAATCGGCGTGGTCAAGACGCAGGGCAAGGGCGAATGCGTGATCACCTGCACGGCGAAGGACAGCTCCGGAAACGTATTTGCGAAGGAATGCAAAATCACCGTTCAGGACAGCGTGCCCGTCGAGAGCGTCGCGCTGAATGAAACGGAGCTGCATCTTGCGGTCGGCGAGGAATATACCGGCCTTGCCGCGACCGTTTCGCCGGAGAATGCCAATATGAAGTCCATCTTCTGGACGAGCAGCGAGGGCGTGGAGGCCGCGGATCAGAAGACCGTGCGCGTGCAGAGCAACAACGGCGCGCTGACGGCGGTTCAGCCGGGCGAGGTTACGGTTTACGCCGTGAGCTACGAGGATCCGACGTATGCAAAGACCAGCAATTACAAGGATTTCCGCACGGCCGATCTCGATCCGGAAACGGGTTTGTATGCGACCTGCCGCGTGATCGTGGACGCGCCGGCGCTGAAGCTGAATCACAGCCGCGTGGAATTGCAGGCGGGCGATACGATTGCGCTCGAGGCCGAGGGCGCGGAATGGTCGAGCAGCGATCCCGCCGTCGCGACGGTTGAAAACGGCGCGGTTGCGGCAAAGGGCGCGGGCGTTGCGATCATCACGGCCACTCGGGGCGGGCAGACCGCGCAGTGCGTGATTGCGGTGGAGAAGAAATTCGGCAAGATCGCGGATTCGGAGCAAAATGTGAGCGTCAACGACGCGGTGCTGCTGCTGCAGTCCGCCGGCGGCTCCGCCTCGCTTTCCGACGAGCAGAAGGCGCTGGCCGACGTGAACGGCGACGGCAAGGCGGACGTGAACGACGCGATCGTGCTGCTGCGCTATGTGGCGGGTCTGGAGGACAGGCTGACCGACTGATCGCGGCGCGCGCCGCTTCAGAATAAAGAAGGAGGGAAACGATTTGAAGAGATTCATGGCGATTCTGCTGGCGCTGCTGCTGCTTTCGGCCGCCGCGCTTGCGGAGGTGGACGACGGCTTCGGCTATGTCGACCGGTTTGCGCTGGAGGACGGAACCGAGCTGCCGGTGGCGGTCGAACACAAGGCGGACTGGGAATACGATACATTTCAGGAAAGCGGCCTGATTGCCGAGGACATTCCGGTTTATACGGTAACCGTTCCCGAGGGGACGGAGAATGTGCAGATCTATCTGACGGACGCGGGCAGAGA
The DNA here is from genome assembly GCA_934663595.1 of uncultured Clostridia bacterium. Lineage (GTDB taxonomy): Bacteria > Bacillota > Clostridia > Christensenellales > Aristaeellaceae > Faecivicinus. The sequence goes on from CAKUKM010000025.1 coordinate 11,499, forward strand.
GAAGTTCGGGCAAGGCGCGGCGCTGTACAGCTACGCCTATATCGAGGAAAGCGATTCGCTGGATACGAGCGTTTATGCGGCGAACATCGAGGATCAGGGCGAATACTATCTCGCTTCGATTCAGAAGTACGACTACGCATGGGAGCTTTCCGACTGGAAGGTCGGCGCGATCCTGAAGCTGCGCGTCGGCGAACTGCCGAATCCCGATCAGCCGATTGCGGGCGATGTGAACGGCGACAAATCCGTGACGGTCGACGACGCTGTTCTGGTGCTTCGCCATATCGCAAGTCTTGAAACGCTCTCCGGCGACGCGCTGACGGCCGCGGATATGAACGGCGACGGCGGCGTGGATGTAAATGATGCGATTGCGATTCTCCGCAAAATCGCGGGCGCGAACTGATCGATCCCGGCGCGGGCAACCGTTCGCCGTTGATTGAACCATAAAATACTGAAAAAGAAGGAGATCAAAATGAGAAGCAGAACCAACAGGTTTCTCGGCGTACTGCTCGCTCTGGCGATGCTGCTGACGAGCGTGCTCCCGTCCTTTGCCGCACTGGCGGAGGGCAGCGCGACCGTTGCGCTCGTCAGTTCCGCGACGACGGCGCTGAAGCCGGGCGATACGTTTACCGTAACGCCCACGCTCGCGAACAACCCCGGCTTCGCGGGCGTAACCTGGAAGCTCGAGTACGACAATACCGCCCTTGAGCTGACGGATATTACCGCGGACGGCCGCAAGGCGGGCCATCTGCTCGGCTTCGGAACGTTCGTTCCGAATACGGAATACGGCAAGAACAATCTGGTCTATGCCAACGCGACCCTTGAAACCGGAGACGGCGCGCTGTGCCAGCTGACGTTCAAGGTGCGCGAGAACGCGGCGGCGGGCGATTATACCGTCAATATCGCGAAGAACGACGCGGATTTCAAGTTTGTTGCGCTGAATTCCGTGAACGTTCCCGTGGATTTCACGCCCGCGACCGTCACAGTCGGCGGCGCGCAGTCCGAATATGCAAACGCGTATCTCGCCTATTGCAAGGGCACCGCGGGCGCGTATGAATACCTCCCCGTGGGAGAAACGCTGTATATCAACAACTATGCCAAAGTAGACGGCGCAAAGGAACTCATTGCCGAATACAAAATTGCGGTTGTGAACAACGGCGAAATCGTTTCCGAAATGAGCGACGACAAGTGGGCCGTTACGGGCAGCGTCTTTAAGACCGCCGCGCACAGCGCCTCCGATCCGGACGGCGTGCTGACCGTGAATGCGACGGGCAAGCTGGAGGATGCGACGGGCACGCTCACCGCGACGCTTCCGGACGGCACCGCGCTTTCGACGAACGTGCACGTGACCAAAACGCCCTGGAAGATCACGGCAAACGGCGTTAACGGCGTACCGTATGATCAGTATCGCAGTGCAGACAAGTCGGTATATGCCTATATCAACGATTCGTTCAAGTTCACCTATGCGCTTCAGACGGCGACGAACGGAAGCATCAAGGGAACGAATGTGAAGCTCGTTTTCGCCTCGAGCAATGCAAAGGTCGCGACCGTTGCCGAAGACGGAACGATTACCGCAGTCGGCGAGGGTGCTGCGCAGATCAGCGTCAAGGCAGTTGCCTATAACTACGGCGTGCCGACGGAGATTGAGCTGCTGAATACGCTGAACGTCACTGTGGATAAGGGATTCGTTACGAATTATGTATTTACCGATGCGGACGGCAATGTGCGCACGGAAAATATCAAGAATACGAAAGGATATACCGTTCCGCAGCTCACGATGAACGCGGGCGAGGAAATCACGCTGAACGTAAAGGCCATGCCGGGTCTGACCGACGCGGAATGCGCTGGCACGATTCCGAACCAGCAGCAGTTCACCGTGAGCACGAGTAAAACCGCGCTGACGGCGACTACGGTGGATACGAACACCGTGACTCTGAAGGCGGCGGACGTGACTGCGGACACGACCGCAACGGTAAAGAGCCCCCAGTATTACAGAAGCAAGGTCAATAGCGCCAATCCTTGGGCCGAACAGTTCATGCTGACGGTGAACATCAAGGCTGCGCCTGCGGTCGAGAGCGTTTCTCTGAATGAGACCGCGCTTTCCCTGAATACCGGCGATACCGCGACCCTGACCGCGACGGTGCTGCCGGAGGGCGCGAATCAGAATGTCGTCTGGTCTACCTCCAATTCGGAAGTCGCGACGGTTGAAAACGGCGTTGTAACCGCAGTTGCGGCGGGCACCGCGACCATCAAGGCGACGAGCGCTTCCGATGAAACCAAGTTCGCGGAATGCCAGGTCAATGTTGTCGCGGCGGTTCCGGTGACCAAAATCGACTGGAATATCGATAACGATAATTCCGAGCTGAAGTATGAAGCGGGCTTGCAGGTGCAGGTCTATCATCCGAGCGTTTACATCGTGAGCGCGGACGATGTCGGCAAGACGATCGCGATGACCGCGACCTACACGCCGAGCGACGCGACGAACAAGAGCCTGAATCTGGTTGAATGGGCACTTCTGGGCGACAACGCTGATCAGATTGCGTCTGTCGACGAATACGGCACCGTGACCTGGAAGGGCGGCTACGGCAAGGTTCAGCTCAGCGGCACGTTTAAGGGAACGACCCAGAGCGTGGATATGTTCTTCACGCCCGGAACTGCGTCCGATCTGAAGGCGATGAAGGACGGCGCGGAGGTTACCGGCACGACCGTGGTCAAGTACGGCGAGCCGGCGACGTTCACGGCCTCCTGGACGGCTTCGAACGATGCGTATACCCCCGAATACCAGTGGTTCCGCCAGACCGGCAAGGCTCCGCAGCCTGCCAAGGACGAAGCGATTGGCGAGAAGAACCAGCCTCTCACCGTCACGGCGGCGGATCTGGCGAACTGGGGCGTTGCGGACGGCGGCACGGTCGTGCTGCAGCTGCGCATGGCGGTATATCAGGGCGCGGATACCACGGGTATACTGCCCAGGGCGATCCTGTGGAAGACCTTTAAGGTCCAGTACGATGCGACGGTCGACGTAACGGGCGTTGCGCTGAACGAGAGCGCAATTGAACTGGAAGAGGGCAAGACTCAGCAGCTGACCGCGACGGTAACGCCTGCGGAGGCCGATCAGACGGTGCTTTGGTCCACCTCCAATGCGGAGGTCGCGACGGTTGAAAACGGCGTTGTGACCGCAGTTGCGGCGGGCACCGCGACCATTAAGGCGGCGAGCGCTTCCGACGAAACCAAGTTCGCGGAATGCGAAGTCACCGTAACAGCGAAGCCGGATTATTCGGGCGCGTATCTGGCCTATTGCAAGGGCAGCAAGAATGCGTATGAATTCATTCCGGTGGGCGATACGCTTTACATCAACAACTGGGCGAACGGCGCGAACTTCGTTCAGGAATACCGCATCGCGGTCGTGAACAACGGCGAAATCGTTGCGGATATGCCGAATGAGAAGTGGGCGGTCGAAAACAAGGCGAACATCTTCATGAATGCCTATCACGACTCCTCCGATCCGGACGGCGTGTTCTATATCAACGCGCACGGCAAGGACGAAGGCGCAACCGGCTCGATTACCGCGACGCTGCCGGACGGCTCGACGCTGAAGACCAACGTCGTCGTAACCGAATCCGCGTCCAAGATCACGATCAACGGCGTGGATGGACTTGCGAAGAGCCGCTACAGCAGCTATTCCGCGTTCCCGGCAATCGGCGATACGTTCAAGTTCACCTATGTTCTGTACAATGCGAGCAACAACAAGGTTGCGGCGGCGAACACGAAGTTCATCTTCAAATCGTCCGATACCGACGTTGTGACCGTAAACGAGAACAACGAGCTGACCGCCGTCGGCGAAGGCAGCGCGCAGATCACCGTATTTGAGCAGGTCTATTGCTACGGCGAGCTGGTCGAGGTTGAAGTGGCGACCAGGACCTATACGAACACGAAGTACACGATCAACGCCTATGTCGACCCGAGCTATATCAATTACTTCGCAGTTGTCGGTGCGAACGGCGACATTCAGGGCACGTATGCGGAGAACGCCTACGGCTATACCCAGCCGACGATCACCCTGAATGCGGGCGAGGAAATCACCCTGTTCGCGAAGGGCATGCCCGGCAAGACCGACCCCGTCTACAGCAGCACATACGCCAGTGGAAAGCAGTTCAAGCTCCAGTCCGGCAGCGGCATTGCCGTTACCAACAACGACGACGGCAGCTTCACCCTGAAGGCGGACGACGTGGCCGAGGAAACGATCGCGACCGTGCGCAGTCCGGGCTTCTACAGAAGCGCGGCGAACAAGAAGGCCAACAGCACGTTCGATACGAACGTCGTAATCAAGCCCGCGGCGGCGGTGGAGAGCGTAAGCGTGAATCCGACCGCAGCTACGCTGAAGGAGGGCGAAACCGCGACCCTGACCGCGACGGTGCTTCCGGAAAACGCGAATCAGAGCGTCGTTTGGAGTTCCGACAATGAAGAAGTCGCGACCGTTGAAAACGGCGTCGTGACCGCGCGCAAAGCGGGAACCGCGACCATCAAGGCCGCGAGCGCGAAGGACGAAAGCAAATTCGCCACCTGCGAAGTGACGGTAACGAGCGCGAAATCGATCGCAATTGAAAAGAATTACGACGATTCCAACGCCGCGAACTTCCCGAAGGTCTATGGCCGCGACGGTCTGGACATCACGAAGGTCGTGACCGTGACCACCGAACCGGCGGGCGCTGCATACGACCTGAAGGTCGATCTGGACGGCGTGCTGAACAACACCATCCGCGCGGCGCTGCGCTATGATGCGGATACGCACATGCTGTCGATCAGGAACACGACCGGCATGCTGAGCAACATCCCCGTTGTGGCGACGCTGAAGGACGACCCGACCGTGACCGCAACCGCCATGATCAGCGTCAACTTCATCCAGGTGAAGGTCGACGGTCTGACCCTTGCGGACGAGAACGGCAACACCGAGGGCGACTATAAGGTCGGCGATACGCTGATTCTGAAGGCCGTCTACAACCCGGCGAACGCGACGATGCAGGATACCAGATGGGAATCCAAGAACAAGAACGTCGCCACCATTGAAATGCTGACCGACCCGGACGGCGAGAGCACCGCGAAGGTGACGATCGTCGGCGAGGGCACGGCGGAAATCGGCGTATGGCCGAACAACAATACCTATTCCGAGGGCTATGCGCTGCGCCAGACGTATGCGATCACCGTTCCGGAAGCGCCGAAGCTCGAGGGACTGACCGCGCTGCTCGGCTGCGAGAAGAGCGCCGTGAACGTCGGCGACGAGATCGAAGTGAAGCTGTTTGTCGATTCCGACAACGCGGAGGAAACCTACAACGCGTTCAAGTTCGGCGTGAACTTCACCGAAAATCTCGAATACCTCGGATACACCGGCCTGAATACGGAGAGCGATTACAATTACGTCGACGTATCGGGCAACACCGTGACCGTCTCCGGCTTCGGCGCGAGCAAGACCGTCAGCGGCGAAAATCCGCTGGTGACGCTGCGCTTCAAGGCGACTGCGTCCGGCGAGGCGAAGGTGACGCTGCCTGAAAACGCCGCATTCGCAAATGCAAAGAGCGCGGCCGTCAGCGAAAACCTGCAGGCGATCAAGGTCGTGAACGGCGAAATCGCGCTGAACGTGAAAAAGACGTTCGCAATTCCCGTGACCGGCGGCACCGTCGACGGCGGCAAGACCGAAATCCCGGCGACCGAGGGCGAGAGCGCGACGTTTACGCCCGATGCGCCCGCGGACGGCACGGTGATCGACAAGGTGCTCGTGGACGGCAAGGAGGTTTCTCCGAATCCGGACGGCTCCTACGCGATCCCGAACCCGACCGAGAACACGACTGTTGAAATCGTGACCAGCAAAAAGACCTACACCGTGACCTTCACCGGCAACGGCGCGGCGGACGCGAACGGCGCGAACACCGCAAAGCACGGCGAGGACTACGCGTTCACGATCACCAAGGATGCGGATTACAACTACACCGTGACCGCCACGATCGGCGGCAAGGACGTTGCCGTAACCGGCGAATACGTGATCTCCGGCGAATATGTGACCGGCGATATCACGATCGTGATTACCAAGACCGAGAAGTCCGAGGAGGAAACGATGCGCGACGTTACCGCGTATCTGAACGATTCCACCGACGGCACGGCGATGATCAAGGTTGCGAAGAACGCGCAGAATTACGTGTTCAGCAATCCCTATGAGCAGACCGCAAAGGCGGTTCGCGCGACCGTAAACGGCAATGAAGTGACCATCACGGCCAACGACGACGGCACCTGGACGATTCCCGGCACCTTCGCGGGCAATGTGGAAATCTACTTCGCGGGCGTTTATAGCGTGACCAAGCCCGAGGCGATCACCGGCGAAGCGACCGCTGAATACGGCAAGGATTACACCTTCACCGTTCCCGCGGCGTATGCGGCCGGCAAGCCTACCGCGACCATCGGCGGCGAGGACTACGCGCTTTCCGACGGCACGGCGGATGAAAACGGCAATATCGTCTATACGATCCCCGGAAACGCGATCAAGGGCGATATCGCAATCAGCCTGCCCGACGCAGCCCCGCAGGTCGAAGTAAATCTCTATTTCAAGGCTGAGGACGCCAACGGCGAGGCGCGTAACGTCTATGTCGTGACTGCGAAGCCGAGCGCGCCGATGGCGGAGGGCAGGGTATTTGCCTATGGCGGCAATGCGATGTACTGGTCGAACGAGTATCAGGCGTATGCGTATCTGGTCTCCACCGGCGAAGCGCTGAGCGCCGAAACCGCGACCGCGCAGGTGACGCTGATCGACGGCGACGCGCAGACGATCGATTATTCCGGCGACGTCAATCTCTCCGGAACGACCGACCTGAACGACGCGCAGCTGGTCTACGACCTGTACAACGCGAGCTATTATGATTTCTCCGTCGTGAGCATGGAAAAGATGCTGCGCGCGGACGTGAGCAGGGACAGGAAGATCGATGTGTCGGATGTTGCGGCCATCGTGGCGATTGTCCGCAAGTAAACATTCTTTGCCTGCAGCCCCCGATCCGGGGCTGCAGGCCCTGGAATTCAAAGGGGAACGAATATGAAACGAATCATCGCATGGATTCTGATTTGCATGAGCCTTCTGTCGGCGGGCGGCGCGCTGGCCGAGAATCCGGCGCGCAGCTATACGTTTGACCTGAACGCAAACGGCCAGCATGAGCTGCGCGTTCAAAAGGGCGATATCATCACCGTTGTATTCACGCTCATGCGCACGGACGCCGCGTCCGCCTACACGATGTACGCCATGCAGGACGAAATCCGATACGATGATGCGTTCGTTCGCATGATTGAGGATGCGTCGATCGTCACATCGGAGGTTCGAACGAAGGATCTTCCGCTGGTGGGCGGCGAACGCGCGTTTTATATGAATTACGTCTCGTTTGCCGACGGCGTGGAATGGAAGGCCAACCAGCTGGTGGGCACGTTCCAGATGGAAATTCTCGCCAACGCGGGCGCGACGCAATTGAGAAATGAAAACTATAAGGTATCCGTTCGCGACGGCAGCGAAAGCTATCCGGCGACCGCGAGCGATCTTACGCTGATCGTGTCCGACGAATGCACCGTCCGGTTTGAAACCAACGGCGGCACGCCGCTCGAGCCGGTGATCGCGCGCTACGGCGACAGGCTGCAGCGGCCGAAGGACCCGGTGAAGGCGGGCTGGCACATTGCGGGCTGGTATCGCGATATCGATCTTGCGCAGGAATGGGATTTCGAGAAGGATATCGTGGAATCGAACATGACGCTCTATGCCAAATGGGCGGAGGGCGACCCGGAAAGCGGCCTGATTCATCGAATCGGCGAATGGCTGAAGGGCGCGATGGCGGAAATCATCGAGGCGCTGGGAGAATGGCAGCCGTGGTGGCTGCTGATTCCGGGCGCGCTGATCGCGCTGCTGATTCTCCTGCTGCTGCTCGGGCGCAAATGCCGCGTGATCTTTGAAACCAACGGCGGCGCGCCGATCGATCCGATTCGGGTCAGGAAAAACGAAACGCTCAAGGAGCTGCCGGTGCCGGTGCGCGGCTATTCCGTGTTCTGCGGATGGTACAAGGATGCGGCGATGACCGATCCGTGGTATGCGGGCGTGGACAAGGTCAAAAAGAGAAAGACGAAGCTGTACGCGAAGTGGCTGTAAGCGGCGCGATGCAGGCAGAAAGGCGGAACGATGGAAAAGGCAAAAAACGGAAAAACCGCTTCGCGCAGGATGCATAAAAACCGCTTCTGGCAGCGCGGCGAGGCGCTTACCGAACAGGACGTTGCGCTGCTCAAGCCCGTGGCGCAGCAGGCGCTGAAGCTGGGCCGCTCGCCCACCCGCCGCGAGGTGGACAATCTCCAGCAGATTCGCATGCGCTTTCGCATCTGGGAGGATGTGCTGTACGCCATCGGTCTTCCATCGCTGAAGGACCCTGAGCAGGTGCGCCTCCGCGACGGCGAAAAAAATATCTCCAAATAACGGCAAAGGGCCGCTCCGCAATCGCGGAGCGGCCTTAGCTTATTTAAAACAGTGGAAAGCGCTTTCGCCCGTCAATCCTCAGCGGCGCGCCTGCGTTCCGCGACGGGTAGCTTGCGATAGGCGTCGGGCGTGATGCCCATCAGCTTTTTGAAGGCGGAAATGAACTGACCGGCGCTGTTGTAGCCGCACTGGGAGGCAATTTCGCCGATAGAGACGCGACTTTCGGCATTAAGCAGTTCGCACGCGCGTTCAATGCGAATGCGATTGAGATACGTGGTGAAGGTCACGCCGGTGAGCTGCTTGAAATAGCGGGAGAAGTAATTGGCGTTATAGCCGAAATGATCGGCGACGGCGCTGAGACTTACGCCCGAGGCCATGCTTTCGCGGATGTAGCGCACGATGTTTTCCTGATCGCCGCACTGCGGCCGCGCGTCCTCGGCGAGGAGAATGCGCAGATTGTCGCGCAGAATGCTCGCAATCTGGTCGGCGGGAATCAGCGCATGGGCGGCCTCCAGCTCGATCATTTGATCGGCCAGCGAGGGAACGCGGCTGTGCGCCGCCCAGAAAAGCTGCTGGTTTAGGGTAACGGCCATTTTGATATACTGCGAAGCGGCTACGTCCGGGCGTTTGCTGCGCTGGAGCAGATCGCCCACATAGGCCCATGTCTGATTGAAATCGCCGCCGCGGAGCAGCGCGGCCAGCGTGTTGGCGTAATCGGCGGGCAGCAGCGCTGCACCGGAGGAGGCTTCGGCCGCGCCCATCGCATCCGGACCGCCGAGGAAAGCGTATTCGCTGGTAATGGGTCGCGAGCGCAAAATGGCGCAGGCCTCGCGGAAGCACGCGTCGATGCAGTCGATATGCGCGACTCCCGCGCCGTGTGCGCAGAGCAGAATGCCGCCGGGCAATTCCAGTTCCAGCTGGGCGCAGACGTTGGCGAGCCCCGAACAGAGGCGCGCGTGCTCCTGCGGCGGCAGCGGATAGGTAATCATCGCATATTCATCGTTTCCGGTGCGCAGCACGGATAAAAGCCGCGAGCCTCCCTGCTGCTTTAGCCGCGAGAGCGCCCGAGCCGTGCAGGAGGGCTCTCCATCGCCCGGGAAGGCGGCGGAGACGACAAAGACGTAAAAATGCTCCTGGCGAAACGGCGCGGGCAGATAGCGCTCTACCAGCAAATCGTCCTCGTGTGAGGCGTCGCGCAGCAGATGATACAAAAGCGCGTCGCGAATCAGCGGCGAAGAATAGTCCAGCGCGTTCTGGGCGCTGGCATAATTGTTGCTCACGGACTGAATGGATTGCAGCAGCAGCTTGCATTCGTCCGTGCGCGCGTCCACGGGATTGTCGAATTCGCCCATCAGCGTGCGCAGCGGCGTGTACAGTTTGCGCGTGGCGAAAAAGGCCGCGACGCCCATGCCGAGCGTCGCCGCTGCCAGCAGGAGCAGCAGCATTTGCAGTATGCGGCCGTTGTCCGGAAGGATGTTGGCTTCGTCGTCGATCGCCAGGTATTCCAGTCCGCTCATGATGCTCGACGGCCGGCGCACCACTACGCCGACGTCCTGCACATAGCGCGCGTATTCGCCGGTGGGAAGCGCGTCCAGGCGAACGCCGGCGGAAGCGCTGAGCGCGACACCGTCCAAAAGCAAGTAGGCGGCGCTGCTCGGAATGGTCAGATACCGGCTGATGGCTGATTCCAGCGCGTCCGGCTCCAGCAGGACGACCATTGTGCCAACGGCGCGATTGTTTGCATAGAGCGTTTGCAGCAGCACGAGATCGGAGGCGGCATAGGCGCTTTGCTCGCCCGGTCGCAATTCGAAGGGCAGCTGGTGCAGCTCGAAGGGATATACGCCGCGCAGAAGCAGGGCGAATTCGTCCGCATCGCCCAGATAGCGATTGTTAAAAAAGGTGCTGACCCGCGTGACACCCATGGGAGTCAGCAGATAATCCTTTCCATATAAATATAGGAATGCATCCTGCGCGCAATCCACGCCCGCCAGATAGGACGACAGGCTGCGATTGATGGATCGCTGCGCCTCGGAGCTGAGCTGCAGATTCAGCTCCGAATGGGTCGACAGGCGAACAAGCTGCTCACTGTTGCTCAGCGAAGCCAGAAAGGCGGCGGCGTTCTGCCAGAAGCCGTCGATTTGCGCAGCTCCGTTGGTCATGGCGTTGGTAAGCATGTCGGTGTGGATTTTAACGCTGCGGCGGTTCTGATACGCAATCAGCGCCGAATTGAGCGCGGCCATGATGAGCACGCAGGACAGAAGCGTGATCAGAATCCGATAAAACGTGCGCCCGTTGCTCATGGGCTTTTTCATCGCGCCGCATCTCCTTCCCGCGAACGTTAACTTTTTCTGCATGCGTTACGAGTTCATTATATCGGCGGCCCGAATTAAAGTCAAGCCTCGAGACGCGCAAACGCCGCCAAATCGTTGCCGAATCTGCATTTTATTCACAAATTGCTACAAATACCCCCATGGAAGTAAGAAAAACGATATAGACAAAGCGCGAAATTGCGCTGCATAATAATATCAGCAAGCGAAAATGCGCAAAACGACAGGGGGATGAATGATGTCGCAGCAGGCAATGCAGAACCGGCGAGGGATGCTTCGCGCCGGCGGAGGTCTGTCCACGGGAAAGTATATTCGAATTCACTGGGTGCTCTATGCGATGCTGATTCCCGGTTTGCTCAATCTGATCATTTTTAAGTTCCTGCCCATGTACGGCGTTGTGGTCGCGTTTCAGGATTACTCGCCCAAGGGCGGATTTTTCGGCTCGAACTGGGTGGGCCTGAAGCATTTTCAGGCGTTTTTTCGCGATCCGTTCTGCTGGCGCGTGATTCGCAATACGTTCGTTCTGGGCGTGGAGAGCCTGATTTTTACGTTCCCGGCGCCGATTATTCTGGCGCTGCTGCTCAATGAATTGCGCTATCCGCGATTCAAGAAGGTGGTTCAGACCATCTCGTACATGCCTTATTTCCTATCGGTGGTCATTGTCGTCGGCATGATGAAGGAACTGTTCAGCGTGAACAACGGCCCGGTCAACGCGGTTCTGGCCGCGCTGGGGCTGGAGAGGCAGAATTTCTTCATGATGCCCGCGGCGTTTCGCCCGCTGTATATCGGCTCCGGCATCTGGCAGGGCATCGGCTACAGCTCCATTATCTATCTGGCGGCCATTGCGGGCATCAATCCGGAAATGTATGAATCCGCCGTGCTGGATGGCGCGAGCCGGATCAAGCAGATGTGGTATATCACGCTGCCGAGCATTCTGCCCACGATCAGCATTCTGTTCATTATGGCCGTCGCCGGCATTCTGGGCAACGATTATCAGAAGATCCTTCTGATGTACAGCCCGCGCACCTATTCCACGGCCGATGTGGTGAATACCTACGTTTACCGCTACGGCATCGAGACGGCGGGAAATCATCTGAGCTATTCCTCGGCGGTGGGCCTGCTGGTAAATGTAGTGTCGCTGATTTTCCTGGTGATCGCCAATACCGTGACCGGCAAACTTAGCGAAACGTCGCTGTTCTGAAGAAGGGAGGAAAAGAGAAATGGTCGGAAAGAAGGTTACCGCGTTCGACGTGGTTCTGGTCATTATCATGGTGCTGCTTTCGGCGATTTTCCTCTATCCGCTTTTGAATATGCTGGCGCTGTCCTTCAGCGATTCGCAGGAATTGAAGTCGCTGCCGGTGTATCTGTGGCCCAAGGGCTTTTCGCTGGAATCCTATAAGGCGCTGCTGAGCGACAATCGCACGCTGCTGTATTACTGGAACACCATCAAATATGCGTCCGTGGGCACGGTTATTATGCTGCTGACCACGTCGCTGATGGCGTATCCGCTGTCCATTCCCGCGCTGCGCGGGCGCAAGTTCGTGTCGGTGCTGCTGACGATCACCATGTTCTTCGGCGGCGGATTGATTCCCTATTATGTCACGATTATGCAGCTGGGCATGATCGACACATTCTGGGTAATGGTCATTCCGGGCGCGATTTCCGCGTACAACGTCATCGTGTTTAAGACGTTCTTCATGTCCATTCCGGAGGCGCTGCGCGAGTCGGCGAGTCTCGACGGCGCGGGACATGTGCGAATCCTGTTTCAGATTGTGCTGCCGCTGTCCAAGGCGGTGCTGGCGACGTTCGCGCTGTTCAGCATCGTGGGATACTGGAACGATTACATGACCGCGCTGCTCTATCTGCGCAACGATACGAAATATCCCATTCAGCTGCTGATGCGCCGGCTGCTGGTGCTGATGGACTATAAGGACGCGTCCACGGCGCAAATGCTCAAGGATTTTCAGAAGATCTCCACCCGCACGACCAAGGCGGCGGCGACGATCATTACCGTCGTTCCGGTGCTGTGCGTATATCCGTTTATGCAGAAGCATTTCGCCAAGGGCGTGCTGGTGGGCTCGATCAAGGCGTAAAACCGAATTCCGGCGGGTCGTGAATCCCGCTTGAAGAAATAGAACAGGAGGGAATCCAACATGAAGAAACTGGTATCCATGCTCGTACTTCTGGCGGTGCTGCTCGGCAGCGTCGCGATGGCAGAGAACCTGCTGCCCTATGCCGGCGAAGAGGTCGTCTACGAGGGCTACACCGCCGATCTGGGCATTCAGGAGGACAAGAATTCTCCCGTCTACAAGGCGTGGAAGGAAAAGCTGGGCAATGTGAGCATCAACTGGTCGACCGGCCCCTGGGCGGACTTCGATACCAAGACCGCGATCTACCTGAACACCGGCGATCTGCCGGACATCGTCTGGCTGCGCAATTCCCCGGACGTCATCTCCAACTACGGCGATCTGGGCTATTTCCTCAACTTCATGGATTATCTGGATTACATGCCCAATCTGAAGAGCTATCTGGAGACCTATCCCCAGATCGCCAACATGAAGACCGAGGACGGCAAGCTCTACTGCCTGAACGACATTGAGCCCAACGACTATGTCGACGAGAGCTTCTTCGTCAACAAGACCGCTCTGGACGCGCTGGGCAAGGACATCCCCGCGACCTGGGACGAGATGCTGGAATGCATGCGCGCCTATAAGGAAGCCAACCCGAATGGCAATGCGTTCATCACCTATGGCTGGGGCCTCGGCTATTACATGACCTGCCTGGGCGCGATCAACAACGCCAAGACGGATTTCTATTACGACGGCGCAAAGTGGACGCACCCGCTGCTGAGCGAGGATTCCGGCTATCGCGCGCTGATCGACATGATGCACACCATGTATTCCGAGGGCCTGCTGAACCCCGAGTTCTCCACCATGTCTGATGAGCAGGCGTATCAGTCCGTGCTGGATGGAGAGTGGCTGTTCGGCTTCTGGTATCTCAATTGCATCCCGCACGAGATCTTCCTGGACGAAGAGGTTCCGTATGCGTATGAGGCCATGTTTGCGCCCGCGCATCAGACCGGCGACACGCAGTACTCCGTCGTGACCGTTCCCTACGACAACACCCCCAACTGGGGCTATTTCGTAAATGCCGACGTGAAGAATCCCGAACTGATCTGCGCCTATCTGGACGAGGTCATCTCTCAGGAAGCCTCCATGCTCTACAACTGGGGCGTTGAAGGCGAAACCTACGTCACCAATGAAAATGGCACGCATTCCTTCCTGGAGGGCTACACCGATTCCGCGGCCCGCAAGGAAGCCGGCGTGGGCAATCTGATGGACATCCGCTACATTCAGTACAAGAACCGCGAGGTTGATTATGTGGGCGGCACCGACGCTTCCCGTGCGGCCTATGACAAGGTCATCGGCGCGCTGATCAGCGGCGAGCTGACCGGCATTCGCGCCCTGCGCGGCACGCCCCGCTTCACTGCGGAGCAGAGCGAGACCATCGCCCGCAGCACCACTCCGATGAAGACCTACATCGACGAGAACATCATGTACTTCATCGACGGTACCCGCGACATGAGCGAGTGGGACGCCTTCGTGGAGGAGACCCTCGCGCTGGGCAACATGGACGAGGTGCTCGCCACCTACGAAGCGGCCGAGCAGGTGATCTATTCCACCGAGCGCCGCTATGTGAGCTACAACTGATCTCCATTCGTCTCGGGGCGGCAGGAATCCAGCCTGCCGCCCCTTTTCTCCAATTCAGGCGATTGAAATGCCCGCGATTCTAAAAACGACGGAGGCCCGCTATGGCGAGAATTTATCCCTATTATCATCAGCCCGAGGCGTATCCCGAATACGCCAGGCGCCCCATTCGCGCAACGACCCGCGAAATTCTGGAAAACGACATTCAATTCATGTCGCTGCGCGATCTGCCGCATCCCGGCGACGGCACGCTTCTGGAGATCGAGGAGGCAATGGATCTCTATACCCGACGCTTTGATTTGGGCAAGGTATTCTGGATGCGCGCGCATCTGGTCAACGCACCCAATATGAAGGAGTTTTTGCTGGCGGCAAAGGCGCGCGGCGGCTATGTGTTCGACCTCTGGGGCTTCGTGCCCGGCTCCTATAAAAAGGGGCTGGACTGGGGCGAATACACCGTGACGGACGAGCAGCACGAGATGATTACCGAGACGCTCGGCGACCGCTTTATCGGCTATGACAACGGCGAACAGGACGGTCGGTATATCGGCGCTTACACGCGCACACAGTGCCCGGCGCGCCAGTCAAACGCATTTCAACAGAGAAGGTTTTATGAATTCTTCGATGAAATGGGCGCTCAGTTCAAGCATGCAACCACAGCGCTCGCATCGCTGAATTACGTTCATTTTTTCGCCCGGGAGAACAACTGCTTTATGCTGGGCGCGGAGACGGCGCAGGCGCTGCCGAACGCCAATCTCTGGTATTCGATCATTCGCGGCGCGGGCAAACAGTACGGGCTTTTGTGGTTTGGAAACGCGTCGGTCTACAACCGATTCAGCTGGAAGAGCTATGATATCGAAAGCCCGAAGGTGGACAAGGAGGGCTACAGCTACGGCCCGAATGCCGGAACGAGCCTTTCGCTATTGCGGCGGCTGATCTATGTGGAATACCTCTACAATTCCGACATGCTGGGCTATGAATCCGGGCTGATCACGACGCGCGAAAACATGGAAAAGGTCGAGGCGGGCATTCCGCTCCAGCCGAATCAGACCGATTCGGACAAGAGTCTGTTTACCGGAGACGACGCGGTGCTTTCGCCCATCGGGAAGCTGCAGGCCGATTGCATTCAGTTTGTGAAAAAGCGCGGTTATGCGGGCAAAATGTATACGCCCATAGCCATGGTGCTCAACAGCGCCAACGGCTGGTGCACGCCGCGGCATCTCTATACGCAGGACGTCTACCGCTCTTGGGGCCAGATGCCTTACACCATGGCCGATCATCAGCTCCACGCCATATTCTCCATGCTCTATCCCGGCTATGAGGATTCCGGCTTCTTCCTGAACGAGCGTGGCTTCCTTACGCCCACGCCCTATGGCGAGACCATGGACGTGCTGATGACCGACATGCGTCCCGAGACGCTGGGCCAGTATAACGTGGCCATTCTCGGCGGCTGGCAGAAGCTCGATTGCGAGCAGCTGGACAAGCTGGCTGCATTTGCGGAGAGAGGCGGAACGCTGCTGGCCTTTGGCGCGCAAATGGAGGGCCGCGCGGATGCATGCGCGTTGTTCGGCGTAAAGCGGCTGGGCGAGGCGAGCGCGCTTGCGGACGTAAAGGTGAGCTTCCAGGGGAAAAGCTATCGCGAATCGGCAGCTTCCGTTTATGTCGGCGCAGAGCTTTCGGAGAAGACGGAGATCCTCGCACGCACGGAGGACGGCGCGGCATTGATTGTTTCCAGAGCGATTGGGAAGGGCCGCGCGCTGCTGGTGCTCTCGCCCTACGGCATGGATGAAACGGCCGACGCTTCGCCCGTGCGCAATGTGGAGAACGCGTCCATTCCCATGCGCTATGGCCTGCTCAAATCCGTCAGAGCGCTGCTGGCCGGACTGTTTGAATCCCAGCTGCTGGCGCATGTAAATAATCCCATGCTGGAAAGCATCGTCAATCTGCGCGACGACCACACGCTGACGGTGACCGTGGTCAACAACGCGTTGACGACCGAGCCCTATCGCATCGACCTGCTTTGCGGCCGAGAGCTCAGCCGCCGGGAGATCGAAATTCCCGATGTGGACGGTCATACGCCGGGCTATTGGCCCATGTACAGCTATCCTCATGCGCCCATGACCGCCTGCGCGGAGGACGAACACCTCCTCGGCCCCGGCCAGATGGCCATGTGGGAGATCGAATACGAGCCGGAAGGCGTGGAAACCGCGCCCGAGATCGAAATGCGCGCGCTGAACGGCAATCTCTATGCCTCGCTGCGCCCCGAGCGCGTGCTGATCGAAGAGCTGCAGGCGCTGCCGATGCTGGACAAGTATTTCGCGGGCGTCAAGCTGGATGCGGCGTATGTCAGCGATCTCAGCCTGCGCCAGGCGCAGCAGTCCGGCAGCTGGCTCAAGCGCCGCCATCTGGATGTGATTGTGGATTTCGCCTCGGTGATGGATCATTATCCGCATCTGTCGCTCATTCGCAACATGCCCGAGCGGCAGGACGCGAAGCTTGAATGGATGGCAGAAATCATGGACAAGGCCGCCGCGCTGGGCGCGAGCCGCATTCTGCTTGCGCATCATCGCAACGCGGAAAACCATCTGAGCGTCGAAGAAGCCGCGCGGCAAATGCGCGCGACCATCGGCGTGCTGAGCGAAATGGCCGCTGAACGCGGTTTGCGCGCGGTTGTCGCAAATGCCGTGCCCAATGCGGTGCAGGGCCGGGCGAAAGACGTCTGCGCGGAGTACGCAAATCAGCCGCACGCAATCAATCTGGCTCACTGCGCGCTTTCCGGAGAAGTTCCCACGGCCGAAGAGCTGAACAGCGCGGAGGGCGTGCTCGTCAGCGCGCCGCTGCGCGATGAATTTGGCCAGCTTATCGACGCGCATCTGCCGCTTTACGCCAGTCCGCTGCGCGAGGCGGTAACGCGATTGCTCGACGGCGTGGATACCAGCCGCTACGCCTTCGTCTGTCTCGATGGCGCGTATGCCTCGTTTGATGAAATGTATCTCGAACGAAAGCATTGCCCGTTTGCTTCCGCCCCGAAAATTTAAGAGAACCCAGACCCGCGGGCGCGAATTTGCGTCCGCGGGCGTTTTGCGGCGCGGCTTTTTCGCCTTTCGCGGGCCGATTCGGATTGGAGATATGCCGATTGTTTCAAATTGATAACGTGCGCGCCGCGCGTTTTTCCTTGACTTTATGGGGCAATCTACTTATAATATAGCATGATGGTCTACCTGTATTTTTCTGATACGGAGACTGACTAAAAGGAGGTTAAGTCCATTGAGCATCAAGCTTACCGTTGACGGCAACACCGCCGTCAGCCATGTCGCCTATGCGTTCAGCGACGTGGCCGCGATTTACCCCATCACTCCTTCCTCTCCGATGGCGGAATATGCCGATGAATGGGCGGCGAACGGCCGCACCAACCTGTTTGGCCAGAAGGTTCGCATCGCCGAGATGCAGTCCGAGGCGGGCGCTGCTGGCGCCGTGCACGGCTCTCTCGCCGCGGGCGCGCTGACCACGACGTTCACCGCGTCTCAGGGCCTGCTGCTGATGATCCCGAATATGTATAAGATTTCCGGCGAGCTGATGCCGAGCGTGTTCCACGTCTCCGCGCGCGCGCTGGCATATCATGCGCTGAACATCTTCGGCGATCATTCCGACGTAATGAGCTGCCGCCAGACCGGCTTTGCGATGCTGGCGAGCAATTCCGTTCAGGAAGCGCACGACATGGCGCTGGTTGCGCATCTGTCCACGCTGAAGGCTTCCGTTCCGTTCCTGCACTTCTTCGACGGCTTCCGCACCTCTCACGAGATCCAGAAGTTCGATGCGATCGATCCGAAGAACAACTACGAAGAGATCCGCTCCCTCGTGGATTGGGCGAAGGTCGATCAGTTCCGCAAGGGCGGCCTGAATCCGGAGCATCCGCATCAGCAGGGCACCGCGCAGAACCCCGACATCTACTTCCAGGGCCGTGAAGCCGCCAACAAGTATTACGAGGCGACCCCCGCGATCGTGGAAGAGGTCATGAAGCAGGTCGGCGAGCTGACCGGCCGCAAGTACAATCTGTTCGATTACGTCGGCGCTCCCGACGCCGAGCGCGTGATCATCGCGATGGGCTCCGGCTGCGACGCGATCGAAGAGACGATCAACTACCTCACCTGCAAGGGCGAGAAGGTCGGCCTGATCAAGGTGCACCTCTATCGTCCGTTCTCGATCAAGCATTTCATCGCCGCGATCCCCGCGTCGGTCAAGAAGATCGCCGTGCTCGACCGCACGAAGGAATCCGGCTCCCTGGGCGAGCCGCTGTATCTGGACGTCTGCTCCGCGCTGCTCGAGGCGGGCAGGGGCGACATCAAGGTCGTCGGCGGACGCTACGGCCTGGGCTCCAAGGAATTCAACCCGACCATGGTCAAGGCGGTTTACGACAACCTGTCCAAGGACGAGCCGAAGAACCACTTCACCGTCGGCATCAACGACGATGTGACCCACACGTCGCTGGAGCTGGGCGAAACGCTGGACGTCGCGCCCGCGGGCACGGTTTCCTGCATGTTCTACGGCCTGGGCTCCGACGGTACGGTCGGCGCGAACAAGAACTCCATCAAGATTATCGGCGATCATACCGACAAGTACGCGCAGGCGTATTTCGCGTATGACTCCAAGAAGTCCGGCGGCATCACCATCAGCCATCTGCGCTTCGGCGATACGCCCATTCAGTCGACCTATCTGATCGACTCCGCGGACTTCATTGCCTGCCACAACCCCAGCTACGTCACCAAGTACGACATGGTTTCCGCGCTGAAGGACGGCGGCACGTTCCTGCTGAACTGCCCCTGGACGGCCGAGGAGCTCGACGCTCAGCTGCCGGCGACCATGAAGCAGCTGCTGGCCAAGAAGCACGCCAAGCTCTACACCATCGACGCGATTTCCCTCGCGAAGAAGGTCGGCATGGGCGGCCGCATCAACACCATCATGCAGGCGGCGTTCTTCAAGCTCGCCGAGATCATCCCCTATGCGCAGGCGGATGAATACATGAAGGCGTATGCGAAGAAGACCTACGGCAAGAAGGGCGACGAGGTCGTTAAGAAGAACTGGGATGCGATCGATATCGCGATCTCCGGTCTGGTTGAAGTGAAGGTTCCCGAAGCGTGGGCGACCACGACCGAGGGCGCTGTTCCGGTCAAGGTGGAAGGCACGACCGAATACTTCGACACCTTCATTGCTCCGATCCTGGCGCAGGCTGGCGACAAGCTGCCCGTTTCCATGATCGACGCCGCGGGCCGCGTGCCCACCGGCACCACCAAGTTTGAAAAGCGCGGCATCGCCGTTGCGGTTCCGCAGTGGAATCCCGATGCGTGCGTACAGTGCGGCAACTGCGCGATCGTCTGCCCGCACGCCGCGATCCGTCCCTACCTCGTCAGCGAGGAAGAGATGAAGAGCGCGCCGGAAACGTTCGCGACGAAGCCGGCGATGGGCCCGAAGTTCAAGGGCTATCAGTATCGCATGCAGGTTTCCCCGCTGGATTGCACCGGCTGCGAAAACTGCGCGCAGGTCTGCCCGGTCAATCAGAAGGGCGCGAAGGTTGCGCTCGAGATGAAGCCGCTGGCGACCCAGGCTGCGGAAGAGGCGAACTGGGAGTTCGCGCAGAAGCTGCCTGAATTCAAGGGCGAGCTGAATGTCAAGACCGTGAAGGACAGCCAGTTCAAGAAGCCGCTGTTTGAGTTCTCCGGCGCTTGCGCGGGCTGCGGCGAAACGCCCTATGTCAAGCTCGTTACCCAGCTGTTTGGCGATCGCATGATCATTGCCAATGCCACCGGCTGCTCCTCCATCTATGGCGGCTCCGCGCCGACCTGCCCCTACACCGTCAACGAAGAAGGCCACGGCCCGGCATGGGCGAACAGCCTGTTCGAGGACAACGCCGAGTTCGGCTTCGGCATGCAGCTGGGCATCAACCAGCGCCGCGAAAAGCTGGCGGACACCGTTCGCAAGCTGATCGCCGTCGAGTGGTGCCAGGAATCCATCAAGGAAGCCGGCAAGGAATGGCTCGAGAACATGGAAGACGCCGAGGGCTCCAAGGAAGCCGGCAAGAAGCTGCTGGCGGCCTGCGAGGACGGCATCGACCTGACCGGCACGCCCTATGAGGCGGACTGGCTCGCCAACGGCAAGATCTGCAAGTGCGACGCCTGCACGCTCGCGCGCGAGGTTATCGCGAACGCCGATCTGCTGACCAAGAAGTCCTTCTGGATCTTCGGCGGCGACGGCTGGGCGTACGACATCGGCTACGGCGGACTGGATCACGTGCTGGCGCAGGGCCAGGACGTCAACGTCCTCGTGCTCGATACCGAGGTTTACTCCAACACCGGCGGACAGGCGTCCAAGTCTTCTCCGCATGCGGCGGTTGCGAAGTTCGCTGCGGCCGGCAAGCGCACGAAGAAGAAGGATCTGGGCATGATGGCCATGTCCTATGGCTACGTCTATGTCGCGCAGGTCGCGATGTCCGATCCGGCGCAGGTGCTCAAGGCGCTGACCGAGGCGGAAGCGTATCACGGCCCGTCGCTGATCATCGCGTATGCTCCGTGCATCAACCACGGCATCAAGATGAATCAGGCGCAGCTGGAGATCCGCAAGGCCGTTGCCGCGGGCTACTGGCAGACCTATCGCTACAACCCGACCGCCGAGAAGAAGTTCACGCTGGATTCCAAGGATCCGACGGCCTCCTATCAGGACTTCATCCGCGGCGAGAACCGCTACGCGACGCTGCTGCGTCAGTTCCCGGATGTAGCGCCGACGCTCTTCGAGGAATCCGAAGAAGACGCCGCCGCGCGTCTGGCGACCTACAAGCGCCTCGCGGACTAATCCAAAAAACCAACAGGGCCTCTGCTTCAATGCGGAGGCCCTCAGCTTGTCAAAAAAAGTTTTTGACAAGCTTGTGGACGAGGGAGCAAGCTCCCCCGCCACTGCCACCCCCTCGGTGCCGCGTCAAAATCTTCGATTTTGCCGTCGGCAGTTTCGCCTTTGGCGAAACCTGAAAACCCTTTGGGTTTTC
>CAKUKM010000026.1 GCA_934663595.1 uncultured Clostridia bacterium
GCCCGGCGCAATGCGAATACGGCTCGAATTGGAGATTCGGAAGCGCGCGCTTCAGCTCGTCGATCACGAAATAGATTTCGTCGTCGTCCCATTCGCCGCCCGCCTGCGCGCGGCAGGATTCCAGCTGCGCGCGGGTTTCAAACGCCACGTCGCCAATGTAAATGCATCCGCCCGGATTCAGCAGCGGCAGCAGCGATTGCAGAAACCGCGCCTTTTCCGCATCGGGCAAATGATGCAGCGAATAGGTGGCGAGAATCGCGTCGTAGCGGTTTTGCTTCAGCTCCGGCGCGAGGCCGAGCGAGAAATCCGCCTGAATCAGAGCGGCGTTCGGCATTTTTTCGCGCGCAAGAGCGATCATTTTTTCGGAAAAGTCCTGGCCGAACACGGCAAGACCGCGCTCGTAGAGCTTCGCCGTGAGTGTGCCGGTGCCGAAGCCGATATCCAGAACGGTTCGGCAGCCGGCGCTCAGCACGCGATTGTAAATGGCGTTCAGAATCTGTTTGTAGCCCGCGAACGGATACGCGCCGCTTTCGTCGGACAGGCCGACGGTGCGGTCGTAATCGTTCGCCCATAAATCAAAGCCTTCGTTGTTCAGCATAAAATTCCTTTCGCGTTATCGGCTGACGCGGATGATTTCGAGCGCGAAGACCTGCGCCGGAATGGAGCGCGTCATCTGGCCGTTGTAGCGCACGCGGATCACATCGTCCGCCTGCAGATTTTCGGGGATGGAATCGAAATTGACCTGGATCTTCTGCCCGTCGGAATCGAGAATCAGAGAATCCTCGCCGATTTCGTCGATTGCGCCGGTGAGGAAGAAATCGCTCGCCACGTATTCCGCGCTGATCTGCGGCGGCAGCGACATGGTGGCCGCGCCGTTGAAATACACGGTGATCGCATCGCCCGCCGCGACGGCGCTCTTCCATTCGTCGGGCAGGTAGACGATGTATTCCGAATCGGGATCGGTTTTGAGCAGCGCGGAGCCGTCGTCCGGATAGACCTCGGCGATCGTTCCGGACAGGCGGTGCATTTCGATGCGCGTCGCCCCCACCTGCGCCGGGAGCGAAGCGGTCATCGCGCCGTCGAACGTTACGGTCAGATAATCGCCCGCGCGAATCGGCGCGTCGCCGGAAATGTCGGTGTTTTCAGAGAGGTTGACCTGAACGGTTCCATGGTCGGCAGTCTCAAGCAGCATGAATTCGCCCTCGGCGTATTCAGAGACCACGCCGGAAAGCGTTTCCGTCGCGACGGGCGTGGGCGTCGCGAATGCGAGCAGCGCGGACATTAAAATGGCAAGCAGCTTCATGGGATAATATCCTCCGTTTCTTTGTGATGTCTATCAGACGAAGAAACGGCGCAGTTTGTTCCCATTTTCACCGATCAATCGCCGCAGAGGCTTCCTCCCCAATCGCCTGATCGAGCGCCTCGCCGAATTCGCCGAGCAGCTGTGCAAGCGACGCGAGCTTTTCAGGCGTAAATCGGTCGATCGCGCGCGTTTCGATGGCATTCAGCGAATCCAGCAGCGGCTGCGCGCTTTCCCGGCCCGCTTCTGTGAGAGCGAAAGCCTTTTCGCGGCCCTCGGATTTCGTTTCCTGCAAAAGCCCGCGCGCGCGGAGATTCAGAATCGTGTGGTTGACCGTCTGCGGCGGAATGCGATAGCGCGTGCAGATGCGCTTCTGCGTGCAGATGCCGTCGTCGCGCAGGTCGTACAGCGCGAGCATTTCCGTATGGCTCATGCCGTGCGCGGCCGCCCATGCGGCGTATGCGCCGCGAAAGCGAATCAGCGCGCGATTGACGGCGCAGAGATTTTGATATTCCTCGGAATTCATGTGCGTTTCTCCTTGCATTCCCATTCCCAAATGGGAGTATAATGCCGAAAGCGCGCGCTGTCAAGAAAAAATCCCGCGACAAATGCCGCGGGCAATAAAAAAGCGGGGAAATCGCTTCCCCCGCCCGATTGGCGTTAGCCTTCGATCATGATCACCTTGCGCTCAGGCAGCTTGTGCGCGTCCTTCTTCGGGACGTTCAGCGTCAGCACGCCGTTTTCGAACTTCGCGTGAATGTCTTCCTCGGTCACAGCGTCGCCCACATAGAAGCTGCGCTGCATGGAGCCGGAATAGCGCTCCTGGCGAATCATCTTGCCGCGCTTGTCCTTCTCGTCCTTGTCCAGACCTTTTTCCGCGCTTACGGTCAGATAACCGTTTTCCAGATGCAGCGCGATCTGATCCTTCTTGAAGCCCGGCAGGTCGATTTCGACGTCGTAGCCGTCCTCGTGCTCGTGCACGTCGGTCTTCATGATGCGCGCGGCGTTCTTGCCGTACAGCTCGCGGTCAATATTGTTCATGCGCCCAAACGAAGCGTCCATCCAATCATCAAAGAAATCATTACCAAAGATACTCGGCATCAACATAACTCATACCTCCTCAAACGAACTATCCGTTTCGTATGTTGTTACCTTCTGGAGAACCTCCCGGACGCTTCCGCATCCGTTTTGCTCTCCGTTCCTTCGGAACTCTCTCATCCCCTCGGAACAATGCATATTATAGCACGTTTGTTAGCACTGTCAAGAGGCGAGTGCTAATTTATTTTGTAAACAATTTGTGACGCAAAAAAGGGAGCCGAAGCTCCTTTTCATGGGCGGTTTGTCTTTAGAAAATTACCGTCAGCAGCATCTTGTAGCGCTCCGTGGCGTATACGGCGTGCGGATGACCCGCGGGCATGACGATGGATTCGCCGGCCTTGATTCCATAGGGCTTTCCATCGATGGTGATGCGGCCGACGCCGTCGAGGCAGGTCACGAGCGCGTCGCCGCCGGACGCGTGGGTGCTGATTTCCTCGCCCTTGTCGAACGAGAACAGCGTGAGCGACACCGCGTCGTTCTGCGCGAGCGTCTTGCTGACGACCTGACCGGGGCGATAATCGACCTGATCGCGAAGCGTGAGAACGGCGGACATTTCGATGTTTTTCATGGAATGGTTCCTCCTAAAAATCAGTTTGCCCAGTTGGGCGGGAAATCATGCGTCGAGGTAATAGCGCCGCAAACCGACCGTATGGCGGCCGTATTCGATTGCGCCGGTCGGGCACGCGCCGATGCAGGCCATGCAGTGCGTGCAGTTTTTGCCCCAAACGGGGCGCCTGTCCTTGAGCTGAATGTTGTTCAGCATGCACAGGCGGGCGCATTTTCCGCAGCCGATGCAGCGATCGGTCGCGCGGAATTTCCGGGGCGAGATGATGAATTTGTAGAACGCATCGTTGATAATGCCGCTCTTTAGATCATCCAGAGGCGTGGTTTTCCTCTCGGGCAGGCTTTCGCCCGCGGCGATTTTCACGCATGCGCGCTCGGCGGCGGCCTTGCCGCGCTGAATCAGCATTTGCGCGGTGCGCTCGTCCGGCGCGCGAAAGACGGCGATGTAGTTCTCCGGCATCCGAATGCCGATCGTTCCGGAATAGACAAAGCCCTTTTCCTCGGCGAACGCGCGCGCATATTTGCGCGCCGCGCCGATATCGCTTCCGCAGCTCAAGACGAAATAGGCCCGCGGATTTCCGTCGAACCGACAATCGCGCAGAAACGATTCAAACACACGCGGAATGCGCCAGCCATAGGCCGGGCAGACGAACACATACGGCTTTTCCGAAGAAAAGCACGGCTGCTCGCCCGCCTTGATTGCGTCCGGCGCAAAGAAGAGCTCGTCGCCCAGCGCCTCGGCCATCGTCTTTGCCAGCGCCAGACTGTTTCCCGTTCCCGAAAAGCAGAGAATCATGCGCATCCCTCCATGTAGGGCATTATACCACATTTCCCGCGGATTGACAAACGGGCGCGTTTCTTCTATAATAAAATAAGCGTAAAGAATGAACGCATAAGGGAGGCCGACTCCGCATGAATATCGCATTGATCATTGCCGGCGGGCGCGGAATGCGCATGGGCCAGGAGATTCCGAAGCAGTTTTTGACCGTAAACGACAAGCCCGTGATCGCCTATACGCTGGAGGCGTTTCAGAAGCATCCGGATATCGACGCGATCGCGGTCGTTTGCGTGGACGGCTGGGAATCGATCCTCGCGGCCTACGCGCGGCAATATGGAATTACGAAGCTCAAGCACATCATCCCCGGCGGCGAAAACGGCCAGGGCAGCATCCGAAACGGCGTGTTTGAACTGGAAAAGCACTATAAGCCGACCGACGTGGTGCTCGTGCACGACGCGATTCGCCCGATGGTCAGCCAGGCGATCATCTCCGGCTGCATTGCGACGACGGTCGAGCGCGGCTCGGCGATCGTGACCATTCCGTGCCAGGAGGCGATGCTCGAGACGGAGGATCAGCTCTCGACGCGCGCCGTGTTCCCGCGCGACAATTTAAAGCGCACGCAGACGCCGCAGGGCTTTCCGCTCGGCCGGCTCGCGGACGCGCACCGGCGGGCGCTGGAAAAGGGCATTACGAATTCGGTCGCCTCGTGCACGCTGATGGTGGAGCTGGGCGAAACGGTGTATTTCTGCGCGGGGTCGGAGATGAATATCAAATTGACCACGCCGGACGACATGGTGATTTTCAAGGCGCTTCTGAATATTGCGCGCGATTGAGGCATTGAGGCGATATGGAAAAAGAGTATTTATCCCTCGAGGAATATCATGCGCTGCTGTTTAAAATGCTGGAGCAGGTGGATTCCGTCTGCCATGCCGAGCGGCTGCGGTATTTTCTGTCCGGAGGCACGCTTTTGGGCGCGATTCGGCACAAGGGCTTTATTCCCTGGGACGACGATATCGATCTGATGATGCCGCGCCCGGATTATGAGATTTTTCTGAAAAACGCCGCAAGGCATTTGCCGAAGCGGTATGAGCTGGCCTATCCCGATCGCACGGAGGACTACGCGCAGCCGTGGATTCGCATTTTCGATACCTGTACCGACGTGGACGATTCCGGCATGCAGCGCGCGCGCACGAGGTCGCTGTTCATCGACATTTTCCCGATCGACGGGCTGCCGACGAGCGAGCGGCTTTCGAACCTCAGCTTCAAGCGCGTGCGGGCGTGGGATATCCTGCTCAAGTGCGCGCGGAAGAAGGAATTGTATCCGGATGAGCGGCTGAAATGGCTGAAGCGGCCGCTGATGGCGATTACGCGGCTGCGCCCGCTGCCGAAATACGCGCTGTCGGTGGATAAGGCGGCGCGGCGGTATTCGTTTGAGCGCGCGCATTATGCGGGCGTAATGACCGTGACGCATTACGGAAGCCGCGAGCGCATGCCGGCGGAGGTGTTCCGCGGGAGCGTTCAGGTGCCGTTCGAGGGCGGGCAGTTTCCCGCGCCGATCGGGTATCACACGTATCTTTCCCGCCTTTACGGCGATTACATGCAGCTGCCGCCGGAGGACAAGCGCGTGTCCGACCACAATCTGCGCGCGTTTCTGATTCCGGAGAAGGAGAGAAAATGAATCGCGAGCTGTATTTCAGCGATGTGGATCGCGCGATTTCTGCGATTCGGGGCGCGGAGCGGTTGAGAAACGCGCGCGTGCTGATTACGGGCGCGACGGGGCTGGTCGGCTCGTTTCTGACCGATTGCCTGATCGCGCTGAATCGAGAGAGAAATCTGAATCTGCGCCTGTTTGCGCTTTGCCGAAACGCTGCGCGCGCGCAGGAGCGGTTTGGAGACGCGGTGGAGGCGATTGCCGCGGACGTGGCCGAGGTGAAATCGCTTCCGGAATGCGATTTTATAGTTCACGCCGCGTCGAACGCGCACCCGCGCGCCTTTGCCAATGATCCGGTGGGCACGATGCTGGGGAATCTGCTGGGCGTTCGGAATCTGCTGGAGCATTTGCGCGCGCAGGGACACGGGCGATTGCTGTTTGTATCCACCGGCGAGATTTACGGCGAAAATCCGGCGATTCAGGACGGCTTTGCGGAAAGCGATTTCGGCAAGGTCGATTCGATGAATCCGCGCGCGTGCTATCCGGAGAGCAAGCGCGCCGCCGAGACGCTGTGCGCGAGCTATTTGAAGCAATATCAGGTCGACAGCGTGGTCGCGCGGCTGTGCTATGTCTACGGCCCGACGATCACGAGCGAGAATTCCCGCGCGGACGCGCAGTTTTTGCGCAATGCGATTGCGGGCGAGGACATCGTGATGAAGAGCGCGGGCGCGCAGGTGCGCTCGTATTGCTATGTCGCGGATGCGGCGAGCGCGCTGGCGGCGATACTGTTAAACGGCGAATCGGGCTGCGCCTACAACGTGGCCAATCGCAATTCCGTGCGCTCGATTCGCGAATACGCGGAGACGCTGGCGGGGGTCGCGGGCGTGCGGGTGCGCTTTGAATTGCCCGACGATGCGGAGAAGAAGGGCTATTCGGCCGTGTCGCGCGCGGTGCAGAAGCCCGATCGGCTGGAGGCGCTCGGCTGGAAACCGGCGTTTACCTTTGAAGAGGGAATGGAGCATACCTACAGGATCATTGCATGAATACGAACTGGATTTACAAGAATAAGGCGCTGCTCGGGGCGGTGCGGCTGGCGCGGCGAATTCTCGGGCGCGGCTGGATGCGCGCGGCGCATGCGTGCGGAACGAAAAGGAATACGGTGTTCTTTTCGAGCTTTCAGGGAAAGGCGTATTCGGACAGCCCGAGGGCGATTTCCGAGGCGCTGCACGCGATGGATCCCGGAATCGACATCGTCTGGCAGCTCTACGATCGCGCGGACGCGCCGGATTATGTGCGCGCGGTGCGGCCGCATACGCTTGCGGCGCTTGCGGAAATTGCGCGCGCGCGGTGCATCGTGGACAATTTCAATCGCCCGGTGCACTTTCTGAAGTTCGCGGATCAGATTTACGTGCAGACCTGGCACGGCGATCGCGGATTTAAAAAGATTCTCTACGACATGAACGACGGGCTGAAATACCCTGACGGCGCGCAAATGGATCTGGCGGTGTCCGGTTCCGACTTTGGCACGCGGGTGTTCCGGTCGGCGTTTCGCTATGCGGGCGAGGTCATGCAGCGGGGCATGCCGCGCAACGACCGTCTGGTTGCGCCGAAGGAGGCCGAGATTCGGCAAATTCGCGCGAAATTGGGCGTTTGCGAGGGCGAGCGCGTGCTTTTGTATGCGCCGACATTTCGGGACGCGACCGTGGGCGGCGAACAGAAGGCGGATTTCGACATTCGCCGGGCGCTGGACGCGCTCGAGGGCTCGACGGGCCAAGCATGGCGGTGCCTGGCGCGCGCGCACGATTTGAATCGCGGCATTCTCTGCGGCGCGGGGGCGACGGACGTGAGCGCGTATCCCGAAATGAGCGACCTGCTGCTGATCAGCGATCTGCTGATTACCGATTACAGCTCGTCGGCGGGCGATTTTGTGCTGCTCGACCGGCCGGTGATTCTGTATCAGCCGGATCTGGACGCGTTTATGAAGAGCGATCGCGAGATGTATTTCGGCATTCGGTCGTGCCCGTATGTGCGCGCGGAATCGGAGGCGGCGCTGATGCGGCTGCTGGGCGATTTTGAATCGATTCCGGCGGATGGCAGCGCGGTGCGCGCGTTTTACGGCGTGAGCGAAACGGGAAAATCGGCCGAGGCGGTCGCAGAATGGATTGTTGAGCGCATGGGGCGCGGCCAATAGAGCCGCGCCCTCAGCTTGCCAAAAAAGTCTTTTTGACAAGCTGGTGGACGGGGGAGCAAGCTCCCCCGCCACTGCCACCCCCTCCAGATTTTGCTAGGATTTCTTACGAAATCCCCGGGCGCAAAATCTGCAAAGAATCTTTTTTCGCTCTCGGGAAATGGGATTTCCCTTCGCGAAAAAAGCCCGAGAGACGGCAAACCTAAATCTTTGATTTAGCTTTGCCGGTCGCGCAGCGACTTGCTTGCCAAGGGCAAGCAACCTTGCCACCGTACACGCCGCTGGGCTCGATTTTAAGTTCGAGAGGGCTTTGGCCCTCTCGAGCTCTCCTGGGTTTTTCGACAGGCTGGGGGGCGCGGCCAATAGAGCCGCGCCCTTTTCAGCGCACAAACGGACAGGAAACGGCGGCTCCGTTTTGCTAAAATACTCCTGCAGGGAGGGAAGAGCATGGAATGGATCGACGCGATGAACGGCGCGCTGAGGCGCGTGGAGAGCGAACTGGAATCGACCGTTTCGGCGGGCGAGATCGCGGATTCCTGCGGCTATTCGCCGTTTTACATGCAGCGGATTTTCGCGATGCTGACCGGCATGACGCTGGGCGAATACTTGCGCGCGCGGCGGCTGAGCGAGGCGGCGGTTCGGCTGCAGCGGGGCGAAAGCGTGCTGGACACGGCGCTTTTGTACGGCTGGGATTCGCCGGAGAGCTTTGCGCGGGCGTTTCGCCGGTTTCATGGCTGCGCGCCGCTGGACGTAAAGATGAATCGCGCGCAGGCACGCTATGTTACGCCCCTTCACCTGCAGATTCAATTGACGGGAGGCAGGAGCATGCAATACGCAATCGAAAACAGGCCGGAGATGGCCGTGGTGGGTCTGCCGCGGCGGTTTGAATACGGCGACGCGCTGGAACGGATTCCGCATTACTGGGACGAATACGCCGAAAAGGGGCTGAACGCGATCGTGCCCGCGCGCTTCGGCGTTTGCTTTGACGATGGCGGCGACGATTTTGAATACTGGATCGGCGATCTGCGCGATTTGGACGCGCCGGTTCCGGAGGGAATGCAGAAGCGCGCGATTCCCGCGGCGACATGGGCGAATTTCACCGCCGCGGGCCCGATTCCGGAGGCGCTGCAGCGGCTGAATCGCGCGATTTACACCGATTGGCTGCCGAACAACGCCGAATGGCGGCCCGCGATGGGCATGAACGTCGAATGGTATGCCTGCGGCGACATTCATGCGCCGGATTACAAAAGCGGCATATGGATTCCGGTGGAACGCAAAAAGTAAAGAACATCGCCCGCTTATCCTGTTTGGACGAGCGGGCGACGCATTCAGAATTCGATTTCATTTAAATAGAAGCCGGGAGAGGCGCGCAGCGGAAGCGTGTCGAACGCGCAGTTCACGGCGTCCAGATACGCGTCGATCGATTTGGCCTTGCGAACGGCCTTGCGCGCCTTCATCGGGGTTTCAAACGCGGTGAGCATGTATTGCGTGATCTCCTGCATGTGGCCGAGCACCGCCTTTTGCGGCCAGAGGTTCGTGTAATCGCGCAGCAGGCGATCGTGAAACGCGCGCAGCCGGGCGACGGTGAGCGTTTCGCCGCCGGCAAACGTCTCCGCCAGCGCGGGATTGGCGATCAGTCCGCGGCCGAGCATGATCGCCCGCGCGCCCGGACATTCCGCCTCGAACGCGCGGCAATCCTCGAGGGTGAACAGGTCGCCGTTGTAGACAAACGGCACGGAGAGCGCCTTTGCGGTTTCGGCGCACAGCTCGCGATGCGCGCGGCCGCGATAGAATTCCGCCTTCGTGCGCATATGAACGATCATTTCGCTGGCCGGATACGCGTTCAGCAGCGCGAGCAGCGGGCCCCATTCCTCGATCGACTGATAGCCGATGCGCGTTTTGATCGAGATCGGCAGCGCGGAATCGCGGAAGATTTCGTCCAGAAACGCGCGCAGCGCATTCAGATCGCGCAGCATGCCCGAGCCCTTGCCCTTCGCCGTGACCGTGCCGGACGGGCAGCCGAGATTCAGATTGACCTCCGAATAGCCCGAATCGGCCAGCAGCTTCGTCATGGCGCTGAATCGGCCCGCGTCGCGCGTGAGCAGCTGCGGAACGGCGGCAATGCCGGCGTTTTCCTCCGGCGCGATGGCGCGCTGCTCGCGCGAGGAGAAGGTCAGCGATTCGGACGGGCTGATGAAGGGAATGAAGTATTTGCTCACGCCGCCGAACAGCGCGTGGTGCGCGCGGCGGTAAATCGAATCGGTTACGCCCTCGAGCGGCGCGAAATAGACCTGCATAGGTGCGCTCCTTTTGAATAAAAAAATCAATTCATTATAGCGCACACGGCGCCAAAATGCAAATAAAAGCGACCGGTCTTTCAATCGGTCGCCTCAAACTATCAAAAGCCCCGGAGAGCTCGAGAGGGCCGAAGCCCTCTCGAACTTCCAATCGAGCCCAGCGGCGTGTACGGTGGGCGCGGGGCTATTTTATCGCAGGGAAATCCCATTTTCCGGAGAGAAAATAGCTACCTTGCAGATTTTGCGCCCGGGGATTTCGAAGAAATCCTAGCAAAATCTGGTAGGGGTGGCAGTGGCGGGGGAGCTTGCTCCCCCGTCCACCAGCTTGTCAAAAATTTATTTTTGACAAGCTGAGCGATCGGTCGCTTGCGTTCAGGGGAAAAATCAGTTGTTGCGGTAGATTTCGCAATAGAGCGTGTTGTTGTCGACCCAGGTGTAGATCGTGACGCTGCCCCAGCCGTCGTAGCGGAACGCGAAATCGGTATCGGCGGAATAGTCGGTCACGATCGCATCGGCGGAATTGCCGACATACGACTGATTGTAGTTCTCGCCGTAGGTGGACTTTTCCACGACGGTGACGTCGCCCGCGTTCTTGACCGCGAGCCACAGCGCGCTCGCCACCTGCGCAACGCCGCCGCCGACCACCTTTACGCCGCGGCCGTTGATGGCGCGAACGTAGCCGTAATCCTTCGTGCGCGGGCCGACCACGTCGTTAAACGAGAATACGTCGCCGCTGGAAAGTGTGGTATCGTAAACCGAGCTGGCCGCGAGGGTGACGTTGTTCAGCAGCTTTTTATCGCTGCCGACGTAGATCGACGAGCTGCCGAGCACGCGCGAGGCGCTCGGATTCGGCGCGGGCGTGGCGAACCAGTTGCCCGAATCGAACGCGGAGGAAGTCTGCGTCACGGAGCAATAGAGCGAATTGTCCTGGAACCACATTTCCAGAAGCAGCGATTTGTCCGTGCGATTGGTGAAGCAGAAGTCCTTTTCGTTTTTGTAATCGGTCACGACCGCGTATTCGCCGTCCGGAATGTAGCCGGCGGTGAAGTCCTTGCCGTAAAAGGTGACCTCGTCGAACGAAACGCTGCCGGGCGTGAGATTCAGAAGCGCCAGATACAGCGTGGTGGCGACCTGAGAAACGCCGCCGCCGACCACCTTTACGCCGCGATCGTTCATGGCGCGGACATAGCCGGCTTCCTTGGTGCGCGGGCCGACGGTCGCGTTAAACGAAAACGACGCGCCGGGAGCGACATAGGTCTGGTTGAGCGTCAGCGCCGCGCGCTGCATATTGCCCAGGCGCGCGGAGGTTGCGCCGTTCGTGCCCGTGCGATAGGACGCGAACTGATCCGCAGCGCTGGCGGGAAGGGCGAAAGAGACGAGCAAAAGCGCGGCCAGAAGCAACATGGCGATGGCTTTTTTCATGGTGAAATCCCCCTTTTCCTTGTTCACTGATTATTGGACGAAGCGGGGCGGGCGAATGTTCCGCATAAACATCCATTTTTTTCCAATTTTATTTTGCGGCGGGCGACATAACGCAAAGCATCTTGAATCCGCGCGCGAAAAGGATTATCATTAGAGCAGTATGCGGGGAATTTCTCCCCGATTCAGAAGGCGGGAGACGCGAATGCTTTCAAACGAGGTGCCCGGCGGGATTGGCCGCATGCCCGCGGGGCGTTATCTGCGCCGCGCGTGGCCGATGGTGCCGGCGCATGCGCTGCGCGACGCGTTTAAGCGGCGGGACGTAAAGATCAACGGCGCGCGCGCGGGGGAGAGCGATCCCGTTTCCGCCGGCGACCGGATCGAGCTGTTTCTGCCCGATCGGTATTTGCCCGCGCCGGTGGAGACTGTATTGGACGACGGCCGCCTGATTGCGTGCGTAAAGCCGCAGGGGCTGCCGGTGGATGTGGACGCGGACGGAATCGGCGCGGATACGTTGCTATCCCGGGTGCGCAAACTGCATCCCGGCGCGCAGCTCTGCCACCGGCTCGACGCGCAGACGGGCGGGCTGGTGCTGGCGGCGGCGGACGCGGACACGGCGGCGCGCGCGGAGGAAACGTTTAAGCTTCACGCGATTCGGAAGACGTATCTGGCGATTGCGAAGGGTGGATTTGCGCGTCGCGAGGGCGTGCTGAACGGGTATCTGATCAAGAATGCGCGCGATTCGCGGGTTTCGGTGATCGATCATGCCGCGCCGGGCGCGAAGAAGATTGAAACGCGCTATCGCGTTGTCGAGGACGCGGGCGGGCTGGCGCGCGTGGAGCTCGAGCCGGTCACGGGGCGCACGCATCAATTGCGCGCGCACATGGCGTCGATCGGGCGGCCGCTGATCGGGGACGACAAATACGGCGACCGCGAGCTGAATCGCAAATGCGGCGGGACGCTTCGGTTGTGGTGCCAGTCTGTGCGGATTTTAAACGAAAGCCCGCTGGAGGAATACCGCGGGCGGACGTTTGCGTGCGCCGCGCCGGAATGGTGGAAATGATTTTTACGGGAGAATGAAATGAGCATCAAACTGATTGTATCGGATATCGACGGAACGCTGATTCCGTTTCACGGCAGCGTTTCCGAGCGGACGCGCGCGGCGGTGCGCGCATGCGCCGAGCGCGGCGTGACCTTCTCGATTGCGACGGGCCGGTGGTTCGTGCCCGCGAAGGCGGTGGCGGAGGAACTCGGCCAGACGGACGGCTATATGATCATTGCCGGCGGCGGCGCCGTGGTGACGTTTGCGGGCGAGACGGTTCAGGAATGGGGCATTCCGGACGCGCGCGCGGAGGAGGTCTACGCGATCATGCGCCGCCACGACGTGATGATCAACACGTTTACGCGCGGCAATCTCTATCGGATGAATACGCGCGCGTACGGCCGGCGCGTGGGCGAGCTGGACGTGTATCTGGGCGGCGCGTTTTACGTGCATGCCGACGATCGGGCGGCGTTTGAGCGCGACGGGCTGAAGCGGCCGTATAAGATGGAGGCGTATTCCACGAATCCGGAGCTGCTCAGGGAGATCGGCGCGGAGCTGGATGCGGCGGGCTTTTCCGTAACCAGCTCGTATCCGACGAACATTGAAATTACCGAGCGCGACATGGGCAAGGGCGTTGCGGTTCGGTGGCTCGCCGAAAAGGTGGGCGCGTCGCGCGAGGAATGCATGGCCATGGGCGACAATACGAACGATCTGTCGCTGCTGGGCGCGGTCGGCTGGCCGATCGCAATGGGCAATGCGGTTCCGGAATTGAAGGCGGCGGCGCGGCTGATTGCGCCGGACAGCGCGTTGGACGGCGCGGCGATCATGATCGAGCGCGCGTTGGAGGACAGACTATGATGCACATCGTACTGGTTCAGCCCGAGATTCCGCAGAACACCGGAAACATCGCGCGCACGTGCGCGGCGACCGGCGCGCGGCTGCATCTGATCGAGCCGCTCGGGTTTGAGCTTTCGGACAAATATTTAAAGCGCGCGGGGCTGGATTACTGGAAGCTGATGCAATACGAGATTCACCCGAGCTGGGAGGCGTTTTGCGAAAAGTATCCGGACGCGCGAATGCACTTTGCGACCACGAAGGCGCCGCGGGATTACTGCGCCGCGGAATATCGGGACGGCGATTTTCTGGTGTTCGGGCGCGAGACGAGGGGACTGGACGAGCAATTGCTGGCGGACAATTACGCGCAGTGCATTCGCATTCCGATGCGCCCGGACGCGCGCAGCCTGAACCTTTCGAATTCGGTGGCGATCGTATTGTATGAATCTCTCCGCCAGCAGGATTTCCCGGGCCTCAAGGCGGAGGGAAGTCTCACCCAGATCGATCCGCCGGGCGACTGGCGCGATTATGTTTGAGGAAAACGAGCATGGAAAATCAGGGCAAGCGGCTGAACAAGTTCATCGCCGATTCGGGCTATTGCTCGCGGCGCGAGGCGGATCGGCTGATTGAAGAGGGCCGCGTGAAGGTAGACGGGCGGATCGGCGTGCTGGGCGATAAAATTCTTCCGGGCATGGCGGTTCTGGTGGACGATCAGGCGCTCAGCGGGCGCGGCGACAAGGTGTATATCCTGCTGAACAAGCCGCGCGGCGTTGTGTGCACGGCGGATCCGCGCGAGCCGATGAACGTGGTGGATTATTTGAATTACCCGATTCGCGTCTTTCCCGTGGGCCGGCTGGACAAGGATTCGGAGGGACTTTTGCTGCTCACGAGCGACGGCGAGATCGTCAATCGCATTCTGCGCGCCGCGGGCGGGCATGAAAAGGAATACGAGGTGGAGGTCGATCGCCCGGTCACGGCCGAATTTCTGAATCGGATGATGGCGGGCGTGCCGATATTGGACACGGTGACGCTGCCGTGCCGCGTGCGCCGGACGGGCGAAAGGTCGTTCAACATCGTTCTGGTTCAGGGCCTGAACCGCCAGATTCGCAGAATGTGCGAATATTTGGGCTATAACGTTCAATCGCTCCGGCGAATCCGGATTATGAATCTCCGTATCGGCAAAATGCGCCCGGGACAGTGGCGCGAGCTGACGGAGGAGGAACTTGCGACGCTCCTTGCCGGCATCGGCGCGGAGAGATAGGGAGGCGCTTTATGGCGAAGGTTACGCTCAGAAAGACCCGCGAAACGCGCGTGCGCGGCGGGCATCCGTGGATTTACGCGTCCGAGATCGAGAAGGTCGAGGGCGAATTCGAGGCGGGCGATATTGTCGAGGTGTGCGATTTTCGCGGCAAATTCATCGGCCGCGGGTTTTACAATCCGCAATCGCAGATCAGCCTGCGCATTTTGACGCGCAACGACGAGCCGTGCGACCGCGGGTTTTTTGAAAAGCGCATTCGCGACGCGTGGGAATACAGAAAGCTGCTGTGCGATCCGAATTCCTGCCGGCTGATTTATTCGGAATCGGATTTCCTGCCCGGGCTGGTGGTGGACAAGTTCGGCGACGTGCTGGCGCTGCAGTCGCTGTCGCTGGGCATGGATCGAATCAAGGACATGATTTGCGATCTGCTGATGGAGATCGTCGAGCCGGCCGGCATTTGGGAGAGAAGCGACGTTCCGGTGCGCCGCCTCGAGGGCATGCAGCAGACGACCGGCCTGCTGCGCGGCGCGGTTCCCGATCGCGTGGACATGGTGGAAAACGGCATTCACTTTTCTGTGGACGTGAAAAACGGCCAGAAGACGGGCTTTTTCCTGGATCAGAAGGAGAATCGCGCGGCAATTGCGCCGCTGTGCCCGGGCGCGCGGGTGCTGGACTGCTTTTGCCACAACGGATCGTTCTCGCTGCATGCGGCGAAATACGGGGCCAGCGACGTGCTGGGCGTGGATATTTCGGAGGAAGCGCTCGAGGTGGCGCGCGGAAATGCGGAAATGAACGGGCTGAAGAACGTTCGCTTCGAGGCGCACAACTGCTTTGATCATCTGCGCGAGCTGACCGACGAGGGCGCGCAGTTCGATCTGGTGATTCTGGATCCGCCGGCGTTTACGAAGAACAAGGCGGCGCTGCAGAGCGCGCTGCGCGGCTACAAGGAGATCAATCTGCGCGGGCTGAAGCTGGTGCGTCCGGGCGGATTCCTGGTGACCTGCTCCTGCTCGCAGCACGTGCTGCCCGAGGTGTTCCAGGACATGGTCAATCAGGCGGCGCGCGACGCGAAAAAGCGGATTCGCCTCGTGGAATACCGCACGCAGGCGAAGGACCACCCGATTCTTCCGCAGGCGGTGGAGACGAAATACCTGAAATGCATGATTCTGCAGGTGATGGAATGAGGCTGGAGCTGCACGTTCCCGGCCTGCGCGAGATGAACGTGCGCGCGAAATGGCTGGCCGATCCGGCGACGATGGCCTACAATCGCGGTCAGGCGATCGACGCCGAGGGCTACGATCCCGAAACCGGCTGCATCGATTTCCCGATGGGCGACTGGCGCTATTGGCGCGGAATCTGGCTCTATCAGGAGCCGGATCGATTCAGCGCGTATCTGCTCGACCGGGAAACGGGCGCGTTCGTCGGCGAGACCTGCTATTACGGCGGCTTTGATCCAGATGCGGTGCGCGCGGGCATTCTGATTGCGGCGGAGCATCGAGGAAGGGGCTATGCGGCGGAGGGCCTGAAGCTGCTGGCCGAGCGCGCGTTTGAACGGGAGGAGATCGCCTGTCTCGCGGCGGAGCTGGGGGAGGAAAACGAGCGCGCGATTCGCGCATATCTGTCGGCCGGATTTGCCATCGTTCAAATCGAGGACGGAATGGTGCGAATGGAAAGGCATAAATAAGGAAGACCCGCTGCATCGCGAGGGTGCGGCGGGTCTTTGGTTATTGCGCGAACTGCGGGTGCACCGCATAGCGGCGCATTTGCCTTGTGAACAGGATCAGCGCGACGATGCAGCAGAGAATGTCCGCGATCGGCGTGGCCCAGACGATTCCGTAAATCGGAATGATTTCCTTTAAAATGAACATCAGCGGGATGTCCAGAATGCCCTTGCGCAGGATTGCGAGAATGAACGAGCGCATGCCCTCGCCGGTCGCCTGGAAAAAAGAGATGAACGCGTACGCGCAGGCCGAGAACGGGCCGCCGATGCAGAGAATCCGGAGGAACGCCGCGCCGTAATCGACGGACGAAGAGCCGTGCTGAATGAACAGGCCGATCAGCGTGCGGCTGAAGAGCAGGCTCGCCGCCATGCACAGCGTGGCCATTAGGACGGAGATCGAGGTGGAAATCGTGACGGCGGACTTCATGCGCTTGAGATTGCCGGAGGCGAAGTTGAACGCAATCAGCGGAAGCACGCCCTGCGCCATGCCGCGCACGATGCAGTGCGCCAGCATATTGACCTTCTTCGCCACGCCGACGCCCGCCTGCATCGCCGTTCCGCACAGCGACATCAGATTGTCCAGCACCGCATAGGAGATGTTTTCGCACAGCGTCATCAGGCATGCGGGGAGGCCGGTGGCCAATACGTCGCCGGGAATGCCGAACGAGAACATCTTCCAGCTCGGCTTCAGGTTCAGCACGGAGCGCTCGCGGCGCACGAACATCAGCACCAGGAAATAGACCGTCGCGATCAGATTGGAAAGCGTGGTGGCGATCGCCGCGCCGAGCACCTCCTGGCCCTTGGGGAGCAGCACGAACATGAACAGCGGATCCAGGCCGATATTCAGTATACCGCCCATCGCAATGCCGATGCTGGCCTGCGTGGCATAGCCCTCGGAGCGCACCAGATGGCCCAGCAGCGCGTTCAGCGAGGTGGCGACGCCGCCGACGATGACCGTGCAGCGCAGATACTGAATCGCCGAAGCGTGCACCTCCGGATCGCGGCCGCCGAGCAGATTCATGAAGGTATCTTCAAAAATCCACGCGAAAATTGAATACAGCAGCGTGACCGCCACGCAGCCCCAGAAGGCGAAGCCCGCCGTGTTCTGCGCGCGATCGTTGTCCTCCGCGCCAAGCGCGCGGGCAATTACGCTCGCGCCGCCCACGCCGAACAGATTCGAAATCGCCGACAGGAACATGAACGCCGGCATGCACACCGTGACGGCCGTGATCATCGCGTCGCTGCCCGTGAGGCCGATGAAGAACGTGTCCGCCATATTGTACACCACGAGGATGATCTGGCTGATGACCGTGGGCACGGCGAGCTTCACGACCGCCTTCCATACGGGGCAATGCGCAAATAAGTCCAGCTTTTCAGCGTCTTTCATTTTAGACCGTCCTCCCAGGTGATGTTTTCAAACGTGATCAGAAATGCGACGGCGACCGTCCAGTAGCCGCCGATGATGATCGTGAGCGCCAGAAAGCCGAGCTTGAGCAGCTTCCGGCAAAGTCCGTCGCCCAGCACGTCGAACGCGAGGCAGCATGCGACCGCGCCGGCCGCAGCCTTCCATGCGACCGCGCCTCCGATCAGCCAGTCCAGCGCGATTCCAATCGCCAGACACGGCCCGAACAGAATCAGATTCGCCCAAAACGCCCCCAGCTCGCGCCGGAAAAAGTACAGCGCGTTTGCGGGCAGAAAATCGACGTGCGCATGCGCAATTTCGCGCGCGACGCGCTTGCGCAGCGGCGGCACCGGTGCATATAAAAGGTATTGCGCGCATTGGCCGAGCGCCCTGTTTCTTTGCTGATGCAAGGCGAACGCCCCCTCTCCATTTCTCTTCTTGCGTCGCGTTATGGGTGTAGTGTATGCGAAAAGAGATATAATGTCAAATTATGATTATTTGAGATAAGCAAAACAAAAATTATTGAAAGGAACGCGCGTTGCGGGACGGGGCAGCCCATAAGGAAAAGTATGGCTGCGATTACCGTGCGAAAGGAATCGATAAATACGCCGATTGCATAAAACTAAAGCACGAAAACGCTGCAAAACCGGTGCAATGCGCCCGCGAAATGGATAAACGAATCTTATTGATCATTTGGCATAACGAAAAAATTCATGGATGGCCATTAAAATAAATGGAGATAATCATAAGTCGATACCAAAATAAAGCGCATGCTAACCAAACGAATTATTATCGAAACAAGGCTTCACATTTTCACCCTTGCAGAAAAGATATAAAACGTGATACAATATACTATGAATGGCTATTTTGGTTTTTTTAAGGAGGCGTCTCATGGCGAGGAAACAGGCGAGCGGGCAATGGACGACGGTGATCCGGCCCAAGCGCGGCTGGTTCGCGATTGATTTTAAGAGCATCTGGCAGTATCGGGATCTGGTGTGGCTGATGGTGAAGCGCAATTTCACGATCATGTATCGCCAGACGATTTTAGGGCCGATGTGGATTCTGCTGCAGCCGCTTCTGACGACGGTGATTTTCACGGTGGTATTCGGCAATATTGCCGGGCTGCCGACGGACGGCATGCCGCAGTTCCTGTTTTATATGGCGGGCAACATTACATGGCACTTTTTCTCGAGCTGCCTGACGAGCACGTCGAAGACGTTCGTGGAAAATCGCAATCTGTTTGGAAAGGTGTATTTCCCGCGGCTCTGCATGCCGCTTTCGGTGGTGGCTTCGGAGCTGGTGAACTTCTTTGTGCAGTTCGCGATGTTCATGGTCTTTTTGCTGATTTACGCGCTGAAGCCGAATCCGACGGTGCATCCGGACTGGCGGCTGATTCTGCTGACGCCGGTGATGCTTCTGCAGCTGGGCATGATGGGCCTGGGCTTCGGCATCATCGTGGCGGCGTTGACGACGAAATACCGCGACCTGTCGATGCTGGTGACGTTCGGCGTGCAGCTGTGGATGTACGCGACGCCGGTGACGTATTCTTCGTCGATGATTGCGGAAAAATTCCCGCAGCTGCTGAATTTGTACATGCTCAACCCGATCACGCCGGTGATTGAGCTGTTCCGCGCGGCGTATCTGGGCGTGGCGGACTATTCGCTGAAATACAATCTGCTGTCGCTGGGCGTTACGGCGGTTGTGATGATGATCGGCGTCATGCTGTTTACGCATGTGGAAAAGACCTTTATGGATACGGTCTGACGGAAAGGAGCGCACGAATGTCTGAACGACTTCTGGAGGTGGACGGCGTCTCGAAGGAGTACCGTCTGGGTCAGATCGGCGGCGGCACGCTCCACGGCGACCTGAGCAGCTGGTTTGCGCGGATTCGCGGCAAGGAGGATCCGAACAGCAAGCTGGGTGTGGATACGATTAATGTAAAAACCGGCAAATTCATGGCGCTGAACGATGTGAGCTTTCATGTCGACCGCGGCGACGCGCTGGCGGTCATCGGCCTAAACGGCGCGGGAAAATCCACGCTGCTGAAGCTGATTTCGCAGATTACCGCGCCGACCACGGGCGAAATTCGCATTCGCGGGCGCGTGGCGAGCCTGCTCGAGATCGGAACCGGCTTCCATCACGAGCTGACCGGGCGCGACAATATTTACTTAAACGGCGCGATTCTGGGCATGAACCGCGCGGAGGTGCGGTCGAAGATCAAGGAGATCATCGAGTTTTCCGAAATCGAGCCGTTTATCGACACGCCGGTGAAGCGCTATTCGTCCGGCATGTACGTCAAGCTCGCGTTCGCGGTCGCGGCGCATCTCGCGCCGGACATTCTGATTTGCGACGAGGTGCTCGCGGTGGGCGATCTGGCGTTTCAGCAGAAATGCCTGAACAAGATGAGCGACGTGGCGCGCGACGGCCGCGCGGTTCTGTACGTCAGCCACAATATGCGCACCGTTTCGCAGCTGTGCAATCGCGGCATTTATCTGGAAAAGGGCGGGCTGAAGTACGATGGAACGGTCGAGCGGTCGATCGAGCTGTACGGCGGCAGCGGCCTTCGGAATACCGATCGCGATCTGGATCACATGGATCGCCCGCTCAAGCGCGGCGACACGATGCGCATGCTGCGCATGGTGATTCACGACTGCCCGAATCTGGAATACCAGATGGATTCGCACATGGACTTTACGCTCACGAGCGCGGCGCACGTCTCCGATCCGCATCTCCGGGTGCGCGTGATGCTGTATTCCAGCATGGCCGCGCCGGTTGCGATGACGCAGACCGAGCCGTTTGAGGTTTGCGCGGGCGAGACATTTACGCGCAAAATCCGCATGCCGCTGGACAACATCGCGCCGGGCGAATACGGCATGAAGGTTTCGCTGATTTCGGCCACGCCGCAGGGGCTGAGCTGCTATTACGACACGATACTGGACGTGGGCCATTTCGTGATTGTGGACGATCCGGCGCTGACGTCGGGCTTCGTATGGCAGGAGCGCCTGTGGGGCAATCTGCGCATGAAGCCGATGGAAATACTGTAATGGAAAACAGAAATGCTTTGAAGCCCGCGCCGACCGTCGTTGCGATGCACGATTTAAGCGGCGTGGGCCGGTGCGCGCTTACGGTGGCGATTCCGGTGCTGGCCGCGATGGGCGTGCAGCCGATTCCCGCGCCCACGGCGGTGCTGAGCGCGCACACCGCGTTTCCGGAATTCGTCGCGCGCGATTTGACGGAATATCTGGAGGATTGCCTGAACGAATGGCGGCGCATGGGCCTGAGGTTTGATTGCGTTTACACGGGCTATATGGCCTCGGCGCGACAGGCGGAGATCGCGCGGCGATTCATGGAAAATCAGCCGGGCGCGCTGATTCTGGTCGATCCCGTGCTGGGCGACGACGGGCAAATGTATCGCGCGCTGCCGAAGGAAATGCCGGAGGCGATGCGAAGGCTGTGCGCGCACGCCGATCTGATTACGCCGAATCTGACCGAGGCGGCGCTTTTGACGGAAACGGAATACGCGGGCGACGCGATGGACGAAGCGGCACTTGAGCAAATGCTGATTCGCCTGCGCGCGCTGGGCGCGAAGACGGCGCTGATCACGGGCGTTGCGCTGAGGGAAGGAAAGAGGCCTGACGCGCGGCGCGACGAAGCGGATCTGCCGCTGGGAACGCGCATGAGCGATCCGTCGGCCAGGCACGTGAACGCCTGGATGGGCGCGGACGGGCAAATGCGCATGCGGGTCTACGAGCCGGTGGCGGCGGCGTTTCCGGGAACGGGCGATCTGTTTGCCTCGGTAATTGCCGGCGCGGCGGCGCGCGGGGAATCGCTGGAGCGCGCGATCGCGATGGCGACGGAATATACCCGGCTGGCAATGCTGCACACAAAGGCGTGCGGCACGGAGCCGGTATATGGAGTGCAGCTGGAGCAGACGTTGGGTGAACTGATTAAAATGATGGAGAGATGAGGGAGAGAAGCCATGTTTACCAGTCACGACATGTTTTTGACGCAGGAAAAGCTGGGAAGGCGCTGCGAGGAGCTGGCGAATTTCCGGTTCGTTTCGATGCAGACCATCGCGCCGATGACGGCGATGGAGGGCCAGCTCGGCGTGGACGAGGTGTATCGCGGCATGCCCGAGAAGGTCGAGGGCGGCCAGATTGCGATC
The DNA here is from genome assembly GCA_934663595.1 of uncultured Clostridia bacterium. Taxonomy (GTDB): domain Bacteria; phylum Bacillota; class Clostridia; order Christensenellales; family Aristaeellaceae; genus Faecivicinus. The sequence goes on from CAKUKM010000026.1 coordinate 21,717, forward strand.
GGCGATGAATTCGTCGGCCGCGATCGGTATCTGTGGGCGGAAAAGCGGGTTCAGATTCCCGGGCATCGCGACGGCTTTGAGGCGTACGGCCTGTTCAATTTCGGCAAGACCGGCGGCGGCCACAACAGCGGCTTTGAATCGCTTCTGTATGTCGACGGCCATCCGTTCCAGGGCGTGGACACGAACCACAACGACGTGAATTTTGAAAGCCTCGCGGGCAAGACCGTGACGCTTACGTTCATGCTGTGGACGGGCCTGGAGGGCGGCGGCCCCAAGCGCGAGTTCCGCCATCGCATTCAGCAGGCGGATCTGGGCTATCTGCACACCGCGACGGATGAGCTGTATTACCTCTCTCTGGCGGTTTTGAAGACGATCGAGCTGCTGGACGATATGGACACGACGAAGTACGCGCTCACGCGCGCGCTGGACAAGGCGCTGAATCAGATCGACTGGGATCCCGATTGCTTCTACGGCACGGTGGACGCGGCGCTTGCGACGCTGCGCGCGGAGCTGAATCAGATTCACGCCGATCCGCAGGTGACGGTGAACGTCGTGGGACACACGCACATCGACGTGGCCTGGCTGTGGCGGCTGAAGCACACGCGCGAAAAGGCGATGCGCTCGTTCAGCACGGTATTGAAGCTCATGAACGAGTTCGACGAATACATCTTCCTGCAGTCACAGCCGCAGCTGTACGCGTACATCCAGAAGGACTGCCCGGAGATTTATGAAAAGATCAAGCAGCGCGTCGCGGATGGCCATTGGGAGGCCGACGGCGGCATGTGGCTGGAGGCGGACTGCAATATTTCCTCCGGCGAGGCGCTGACGAGGCAGTTCCTGTACGGCATGCGCCTGCTGAATCAGGAATTCGGCCACAAGTGCGAATACCTGTGGCTGCCGGACGTGTTCGGCTATTCCTGGGCGCTTCCGCAGATCCTGAAGGGCGTGGGCATCGATACGTTCATGACCACGAAGATCAGCTGGAACCAGTTCAACACCATGCCGCACGACCTGTTCAAATGGCGCGGCATCGACGGCAGCGAGGTCATGACCTATTTCATCACCACGCCGGAGGACAGCCGTCCACTCGACGACCGGTTCTCGACCTACAACGGCATGGTCACGCCGCGCACGGTGATGGGCAACTGGAAGAAGTTCCACGACAAGAACCTGTCGAACGAGACGCTGCTCTCCTACGGCTACGGCGACGGCGGCGGCGGAGTCAACCGCACGATGCTGAAGATGCGCCGCGCGATGGCGCAGGTGCCGGGCCTTCCGAAGGTGGAAACCGCGCGGCCGACCGATTTCTTCCGCCGCGTGCATGAAAAGATCGAGAATACCGATCAGTATGTGCCGGTGTGGGACGGCGAATTGTATCTGGAATACCATCGCGGCACGTATACCTCGCAGGCGTATAACAAGAAGATGAATCGCCGGATGGAGTTCAGTCTGGCGGCGGCGGAGTGGCTTTCCTCCATGGCGAAGCTCGCCGGCGGCAGCTACGATCAGGACGCGCTGGTGGAGGACTGGCGCACGATCCTGCGCAATCAGTTCCACGATATCATCCCCGGCTCGTCGATCGGCGAGGTCTATCAGGATTGCCACAAGGAATACGGCCAGGTGGAAACGAGTCTCGCGGCGATCGAGAAGAATGCGTTTGCGTTCCTGACGAAGCCGGAGAAGGACGCGTACGCGGTCTGGCATTTCGGCAGCTTCCCGCGCCGCGATCAGGTGTTCGTCGCCGAAACGCGCGAGGGCGTGTTCAAAAACGCGCAGGGCGAGGCGCTGACCGCGCAGCCGGTCGAGGGCGGCTATGTCGTGTCCGTCGAGCTTCCGGCCATGGCGCTGACCACGATTTACTTTGCGGAAAGCCCGGCGAAGCAGGCGAATGTGCCGTTTGCCTACGATGCGGAGAGGCGCGCGCTGCATACGCCCTATTACGAGGTCGAATGGAACGACAAGGGCCAGATCACGCGCCTGTACGATGCGGAGAACGCCCGCGAGGTGCTCGCCGAGGGCGCGCGCGGCAATGTGCTCGAGGTCTACGAGGACAAGCCGCTCAATCACGACAACTGGGATATCGATATCTTCTATCTCTTCAAGCATGAAGAGGTCGCGCTGGCGGGCGAGCCGGAGCTGCTCGAAAACGGCGCACTGCGGTTTGCGCTGCGGTTCCGCTATGCCTATCGCCATTCCACATTCGTGCAGGATGTGATCTTCTATGCGGACAGCCGCCGCATCGATTTCAGAACCGAGGCCGACTGGCACGAGAATCATCGCGTGCTGAAGGCGGCGTTCCCGGTAAACGTCCGCTCCACGCGCGCGACCTACGATATCCAGTACGGCCATGTCGAGCGCCCGACGCACTACAACACCAGCTGGGATTACGCGCGGTTTGAGGTTGTAGCGCACAAGTGGGCGGATCTGTCCGAGGAAGGCTACGGCGTGAGCATCCTGAATAACTGCAAATACGGCCACAACATCTATGGAAACGCGATGCACATCACGCTTCTGAAGGCCGGCAAGTATCCGGACACCGAGGCGGACATGGGCCGTCACGAGTTCACTTACGCGCTGCTGCCGCACGCCGGAACGGTCGCGCAGGGCAATACGATTGAAGAGGCCGTTCGGCTGAATCTGCCGGCGCACGTGCTGGAAAACAGCGCGGCGAAGCGCGAGCTTTCCGTGTATACGGGCAATCGCAGCGTGTATATCGACGCGCTGAAGAAGGCAGAGGACGGCGACGATATCGTGCTGCGCGTGCATGAATGCCGCGGCGGACATGCGGAAGCGACGGTGCAGCCGGGCTTCGCGATTCGCGGCTATATCCCGTGCAACCTGCTCGAGGAGCCGGCCGGTGAGTTCGTGGAGGCGAAGGAGATCCCCGTAAGCCTCGCCCCGTTCAAACTGGCCACCTTCCGCCTGATTCCCGCGGAGAAGTAAAAAAGCAAGCCCGCCCGGCGCAAATGCGCCGGGCGGGCTTTTGGGATGGGGAATGACGAATCAAAGCGGATTTATCAGAAACTGAGACGCAGGACAAAGATACAGACCATTTATGGCGGATGTGTTTTTGATGGAGAACGGTTGCCGACGGAGGCGGAATCAAGTATAATAAAGGCAAAGAGCAGTCTCAGGGGGCGGATGGATTGCGGATTCGAATCAAGAGCTATTATCAGAAAATTATCCTTTTGTGCCTGGTACTGGTGTTTTTTCTGTCGGTAATCCAGAGCGGGATGTCTTTTTATCTGCTTCGCAAGCAGACCATTGAGCATTCCGACGCGCTCTCGGAGCGGATTGTGCATACGTTGAGCGCGGATATCAACGATTATTTTGACCGGCTTGATCGCCAGCTGGACACGGTGTATTCCTATCCGACGATTCTTGCAGAGCTGAACACCGGCACGCAGACGAAAGCGGAGATGCCGGCGCGCGCATTGCTGGGCCAAACGCCTTTTTTTCGCTATATGCAGTGCATTCGCATTTACAACCGCTCGCACACGATGAGAAGCTTTTTTACGAGATCAACTGCGCGCGGACAGGAAAGCGTGGATATTTATGCGGAAAACGACACTGCTGCGATTTATGATTATATTGAGAATGAAACCGCGCCGTTTCGCGTTTTTTGCGTTGAATCGGATTCGGGAGAAACGATTCTGCGCGTCGTAAAGCGCATTTATCAGGACAAGGGTTACACCTTTGCCGGATATATTGTATGCGATATTCAGCCAATGGTGCTCAAGGAATATGTTGCGAATTGCGTAGTATCGCCGTATCAATATGTATGGATCAGCACGCTCAACGATCATTCCTGCTATTTGTCCATGAAGAAGGACGACGGCGTACTGGCATTGATGAACGGAAACACATGGAAGAGCTCGGATTCGAGGATGGTGCGCGGCAATTTCTATCTTTCCTCGGACGTTGGGGAATATGGGATCATCGTCACACTGTTTACAGAAGAGATTGAACTGCGCAATAATTACAGAAAGATCCTGACCACTCTGGGCGCTGAGGCCATTGTGCTGGTGCTCGTTTGCGCGGCTTTTGCCGGAGTGCTCAGCCGGGCTGTGCGCATTCGCGTAAAGGGAATTACGGACATCATGCGCAGAATCGAAGGCGGCGACCGCGCGCTGCGGCTTCCAACGCATCATCGGGACGAGCTGGATGAGTTTGCCGAAAGCTTCAATACCATGCTGGATCATCTGGAAATCATGGCGCTTGAGGAGGCGAAGTCGCAAAAGGCGTTTGAAAAAGCGCGCTATCAATCGCTTCAGGCGCAGGTGAATCCACATTTTCTTTATAATACGCTGGAAAATATCGGCGCGATTGCGTCTGCGCAGGATTGCGAAATTGTGGATGATCTCTGCATTGCGCTATCCAAAATGCTGAGATACAGCATCGAGAGCGATCGAAGCTCCAGAACCGTTACGCTGCGCGAGGAGCTGGAGTACATTCGCCAGTATATGCTGATTATGGATGTGCGCATGTCGAACGGCATGCGCATGGAGATCGACGTTCCGGAGGAATATCTCGATACGGAGCTTCCGCGCCTGTCCATTCAGCCGCTGGTCGACAATGCCATTCGATATGGAATTCGGCAGAAGCGCGGAGAAAAGAGAATTCGCATTTACACGCGCTGCGCCGAGGATGCGCTCGAGATCATCGTTGAGGACAACGGCGGCGCTGGAGATGCGGAGGAGATGAACGCGATTATCCGCCAGAAAATCGTGAAGCGCTCGCGCCACGAATCCATCGGCATTTCTAACATCAACGAGCGCGTGCAATTGCTGTTCGGCAACCGCTATGGACTGCGCGCTGAGGCTGACTGCGAGGCGACTCGCCTGATACTGAGCATCCCCGGGGGAGAAGGAGAGCAACGGCATGAGAACGCTTCTGATTGTGGACGATGAATACTGGATCCGGTATAAGATCATCAACCGCTTCGACTGGGCGCAGTTTGATATCGGGAAGATACTCGAGGCGGCGAACGGCGAAGAGGCGCTGAAGCAAATGGAAAGCGCCGAAGTGGACGTCGTGATTACGGATATGGACATGCCCTATATGGACGGCGGGACGTTCATGCGGGAGCTGCGCCGGGCGCATAAGGAGGTTCCGGTGATCGTGCTGAGCGGATACAGCGATTTCCCGATCGTGCGGGAGGCGGTGCTGGGCGGTGCGGTGGATTATATTCTCAAGCCCGTAAAGCCGGAGGAGCTGTACGCCGCGTTCCGGCGCGTTTTGAATCTGCATGAGACGGCGAGACCGCTGGAGCCCTCGTGCAGCGTCAATCAGGAAAGGCTGGTGCAGATTCAGGAATACATTCAGAATCACTTTGAGGAGGAAATGTCGCTGCCTCGGCTTTCGGAGCGGTTCAAGGTTTCGCAATCGCACCTGTCGCGCAGTTTTAAGAAGGAGTTCGGGATGAACCTGACGGCCTACATCAATCACTGCCGGCTGAATGCCGCCAAAGAAATGCTGGACAAGGGCGAGAAGAACATTACGGAAACGGCGCTGCTGGTGGGATACGGCGATTACGCCTATTTCAGCAGCCTGTTTAAAAAGCAGTTCGGCCTGTCGCCGCGGGAATATTTGAAGGAGCATTCGGACTGAGAACTACAGAGCAAAATATTCAAAGTTTTTGGACAAAATATTCCTATAGTTTCGTTTTTGCTCAGTTTATACTATAACCAGCACGGAATGATAGGCATTCCGAAAAAAAGAGGAGGGTTCTTTGTGAAGATGAAACGCATGCTGTCTGTGATTATGGCGGCGCTGATGGCGCTGGCGATGATCGTTCCTGCGGGCTTTGCTGAGGAATTCGTGGTCGACGAGCCCACGACCATCAGGATTCTGTCCACCAATTCGAATTCGCACGAGGAAGAGATCGAGGCCGCGCTGGCGGAGAAGTATCCGAACATCACCATCGACTGGGAGCTCATTACCTGGCAGGATCTGCCGAGCAAGATGCAGCAGTACATGCAGTCCGGAATGCCGGACGTTGTGTTCGCCAAATCTCAGGATGCGAACAACTATGCGGAATACGGTGTATGGGCCGATCTGACGGGCAAGTCCTACATCGACAGCATCTATGAAAGCGCGCTGAATTCCACGACCGTGGACGGCAAGATCCTCGGCATGCCCTACCTTGGATCCTACGGCGGCGTTTACTACAATCGTGCAATTTTCAAGGAGTATGGCCTTGAAATGCCCACCACGATCGACGAACTGAAGCACATCTGCGAGGTGCTGAAGGCGAACGGCATTACCCCCTTTGCCACCCACTTTCTGGATGCGTGGTACTGGGGCTGGGAGGTTGCGATTTGCGTCGGCGGCGAGCTGATGAGCAACTCCGAATCCTGGGGCGACGAATTCAAGGCCGGCGAGCGTTCCGCGGCGGATGCGGATTTCCAGACGGGTATCGAGATGATGCAGTTTATCGTGGACAACAGCTTCGAGGATTGCTTCTCCGTTGAGCAGACGACCTGCGACGCGCGCTTTGTCAAGGGCGAAGCGGCGATGCAGTTCGATATGGCGGGCGTTGCGGCAAACTACCTCGCGCTGGATCCTACGCTCGATTTCGGCGTATTCCCATTCCCGAGCAGTCAGGGCAATGGCTGCCTGAATATGGAATGCGAGCTCACGTTCTTCAAGAGCGCAACCACGGAGCACGAAGCGGCGGTCGACGCGCTGATGAGCATTCTGATTGATAAGGAGCTGGCTTCTCAGTGGTCCCAGGACGCCAGCTTTGCGTCTTTGGTCAAGGGCGCTTCCTCTTTCGACACTCCGGCGCAGAGCGACATCGATTACTGGCGCAACGAGGGCAAGAGCCGCGATCAGAACATGATTACCGGCCAGATGCCGTTTAACGAGTTCTGGGCCGAACTGGCGAGCGACCTGACCGATTACATGAACGGCGCGATCGATATGGACACCGTGATTGAGCGTTCCAATTCCCGTTCCGGCGTGTGCGGTTTCTAAAAAGCGGCGCTTCCGAGGGGGTGGGTCATCCCACCCCTTTTGTTATTTGCAGCTCACATTATCTTTGCAAAGGAGGAATCGGGCGTGAAAAAGTCCAAGTCCTGTCAGGGATCGCTGCAGCTGCAGTATGCTTCGCTGACCATCCCTGCTTTGATTCTGTTTACGGTCGGCCTGATCATTCCAATATTCATGTGCTTCTATTATTCGATGTTTGATTGGGACGGCTTTTCTGCGACAAAGCAGTTCCTCGGCCTGAGCAACTATGCCAGAATTCTCACGGACGAATACGTGCAGGACACCTGGAAATTCACCATTATTTTCGCGATTGTGAATTCGATGACGGCCGACATTGCAGCGCTTTTGTTGGCTGTGCTGCTGGACAGCAACATTCGCGCAAAGACGCTTCACCGCACGATTGTGTTCATTCCCTGCCTGTTCAGCTCGATCGTTACCGGCTTCGTTTGGAAAAAGATGTATTCGACCGTTCTTCCGGGGATTGCGGCCGCGCTGGGCCTGAAAATCAACACGCTGCTGTTCGGAAGCCCGGACACGGTGCTGACCGGCCTGACCATCGCAAACTGCTGGCAGTGGACCGGCCTTTGGATGATGATTTATCTGGCGGCGCTGCAGTCCATTTCGCCGGAATACTATGAGGCTGCGCGCGTGGACGGCGCCAACGCCATTCAGCGGTTCTTTAATGTGACGATTCCGCTGTTGATGCCCGCGATCATTACGTGCACGGTCGCACTGACTACGGGCGCGCTGAAGACGTACGACATTCTGGTTACGGCGACGGAGGGCGGCCCCGGTCGCGCGTCGAATACGATTGTGTATTATGCATTCAACGCTGCGTTCAAGCTGAAGCAATATGGCTACGGCTCGGCGATGTCCATTTCGCTGATCATTGCGCTGCTGGTAGTCGCCGTTGTGCAGCTGAAGCTCTTTAGCAGAAAAGAGGTGCAGTTATGAGCAGAAAGGTGAAAGCGACCCGCGCGAAGTATACATGGGGAGATTTCGGCATGCAGGCGATTGCGTTTCTGGTTGCCGTCTTTTTCGTGTTTCCGCTGGTAATCATATTGAACAACTCGTTCAAGACTACGCCAGAGCTGGTTCTCAATTTCCCGCTCTCGATGCCGGGGAGTCTGAATTTTGAAAATTACACGAACGCGTGGAACAAACTGCAGCTGGGCAGCGCATTTCTGAATTCGCTGATTTATACGGGCGTGAGCGTCGTGCTGATCGCTGTGATCTGCTCGATTACGGCGTGGGCGATTGCGCGCGGGCAGTCCAAATTCTTCTCGGCCTGCCGCGTCTATTTCATCATCGGCATTCTGATTCCCGCACAGGCGCTGGTTTTGCCGATTTACCTGCTGTGGAACAGCATGGGATTGATCAATTCGCGCCCGGGGTTGATTGCATTGTATGTATCCACCGGCCTTTCCTTCGGCATCTTCCTTCAGACAAACTTCATGAAGACCGTGCCGATCGACATTGAGGAAGCTGCGCGTATCGACGGTTGCAACGTCTATCAGACGTTTTTCAAGGTCGTTATGCCGCTTCTGAAGGCGCCGATGGCGACGTTGATCATCACGCAGTCCTTCAGCATCTGGAACGATTACATGCTGGCGAACCTGATGATTCAGAGCAAGGCGAAGCGAACCGTGATTATCGCCATGAAAACGCTGTTTTCCACGACAAAGAACGATTATGCAACGGCCATGGCGGCGATTATACTGTCTGCAACGCCGATTATCGTTCTGTTCGTCGCGCTGCAGAAGCAGTTCATTAAGGGTATGACCATCGGCGCGGTAAAGGGATAAGGAGGAACATTATGCGCAGGGAAATTCGTCCGCAACTTTGCGAAAAAGTGATTGCACAGATCAGTGGAATCGCTTATAAGACCGTTCCTTATTGGTATGGCAATGCGGCGAGAGTGCTGTATATGGATCTGCTGCTGCCCAAGCAGGCGGAATTTCGAAAAGCTCTTCCCGTAATCATCTGGGCCTGCGGCGGGGCGTTTTCGCAAATGGACAGAAATGTCTGGTTGCCCGCGATGATCGACTTTGCAAGGGCCGGTTATGCGGTGGCGAGCATCGATTACCGCACCGCGCCCGTATGGTCGTTCCCGGCGGCGGTCGAGGATATTCGTGCAGCGGTGCGCTTCCTGCGTGCGAACAGCGAACAGTACGGCCTGGATCGGAATCGGTTTGTGACGATGGGCGAGTCGGCGGGCGGTTATCTGGCTTGTATGGCTGCGCTTGCCGGTGGGGAATACGACGTGGGCGAGCATTTGGATCAGAGCCCGGAGGTGCAGGCCGTGGTCGATTTCTATGGAAAAATTGATTTTTCCAAGGAGGGCAAGGATGCTGAGTGCAATGCGCTCGTAAACAGGACATTCCTGAACGGGAGAAGTGATCCCGCGTTTCTTGCGTCGATCGGCTGCAAAAATCTGGTCAATGAAAATACCTGTCCGATATTGATCTTCCATGGCAGCGAGGATCCGCTGGTTCCGTTGGCGGAAAGCGAGGAACTTTATCAGGCGCTGATCGAAAAAGGCGTCCGCTCGGATCTCTACGTCCTTGAGGGAGCGGGCCACGGCGAGGATATTTTCTATCAGCCGGAAATCAAGCAAACAATTCTGTCCTTTTTGGACGAGGTTTTGTCCTGAACCCATTGATGCGAAGCGTCAGAAAAACTGCACAGGAATACCGTCCGAAGAGCGCGTGCTCTTCGGATGGTGATTATGAAAGGAGCGTTCTTCCGGATTGGAAGAACGCTCCTTTGAGTAGGGCGGTTTTAGGCTGCGGCATTGATTGATTTCTGGCGTATGACGCTGAGATTTTTGAGGAATATATACTGCATGAGGTATATATATTCAAAATTCAGCGAACATATAGCTCTTTCTCAGTTCTGGCTCTTCATCGTCGGGAAGAGCAGGACGTCGCGGATGGCGGGGCTGTCGGTCAGCAGCATGCACATACGGTCGATGCCGAAGCCGATGCCGCCCGTGGGGGCTTGCCGTGAGGGCTTTCAGTCCCTCTGAAGGACGGTTTTGCTGCTTGCCGTTCCACGCAACTGAATTGCCATTCGGCCAAACCACTTGTCCTGCCACACTTCTGAATCGAAACTGGTTTAAGAATGGTTTAAGCTCAAACTCCCTTTTGCTGGTTCCAGAAGGCATCCAGATTGCTGAATTCGCGCTTCTTCAAATCCTTAGTAGCGTCGGCATAGATATTCAAGGTGGTTGAAACATCAGCATGTCCCAAAAAGTGGGTACTGTCAAGAGTTATGCGCAAATACAACAGCGTCACATATGAAGTTGGTAAGGCGAAGGCCGAACAGGCCGCGGGCATGTTCGGCTTGACTGCCGGACAGCGGGCCGCCAGTTGTCCGTCAAGGGTGGCGAAGCCACTTGCGAAGCCCTTGACGGGCGGCTGGCGGTCTGCTACCTACGCCAGGTCACAGTCGTCTGCTCCGTGTTTTTCCCGATCCATCTGTTCCAGCGATTTCATACTCATATAGCGCTTTACGCCCCACTGAGTGCCAGCGACGTGCCTCAGCCTTGCACAGACCAGCATCA
>CAKUKM010000027.1 GCA_934663595.1 uncultured Clostridia bacterium
CTCGGTGATTGGGTACATTGCACCCGCTGCATTCGCAAGACCGGAAACCACTACGAGGTTATCCCGGCTGAAAACACGATGGACAACGCGGAAACAGCCCTGTATTTCGAGCGTGGCGCAGAAAGCCCCGTAGAGGTAGACGGCTTTCACGACTGCGAGCGTATCAAATTCGCGGACATGCAGTTTGACGGCGTGTATGTCGGGACAACAACGGTTTGCCGCAGGCTTGAATGTAGTTACGAAACCCCACCGTATGGCAAGGAGGGCTACCGCTTCGAGAAATACGACCCTATCGAGGCTGCGATCGTGTACTACGCGCAGAACCGCAAGCGGCTGGTTCCGCTCGACAGCCTGCAACAAAAGGAGATGTGAGCGATGCTGTATGAACTGGTAAATCCGAGTGACCCCTACGTTTTTCAGGCGGACAGTTTTCCCGTCGCGGTTACGACGGCGTGGCTGATTTCGTCCATGTATGAGGCAAATCCGGAAGATGGCGATGATTACTTCGGCATCCCTTCTTTCATGGAAGACCCGGCCAAGGAGTACAAAGAGCAGTTCGGTGATTCTATTGAGGATTTCATCAACAAGCATAACGCGGAAATTGTCGATGCCTTGCAATCCCTTGTGCTTGGTGGTTTCAAAGATTATCGCCAGTACCTGTTGGCGGTCGAAATGATTGACGATCCCGAAAAGCTCATGGCATTCCGAGAGAAATGGAACGATAGGAGATCAAGCATGAATAACATCTGCAAACACGCCAAGGAGCTTGCTCACGGGCTGGAAACACTACGTCTTCGCCAATGAACCCGCAGCTTGAAGACGTCCAGCGGGCAGTACGCCTGAAGTGCCTCGATTGCAGCGGCAACAGCCAGAAACTTGTTGACCGCTGCAATATCCGAGATTGCCCGCTTTTCCCCTATCGCTCGCTCCGAGCAATGGGCGAGCAGAAGAAAACGCCGAAGAACATGCGGCAGATCAGCATCTCCGATGGTCTGCTTGCAGGAAAGGAGGCAAAGAAACCATGAAACATTGTCCGTGCGAAGGATGCAATCATAGCATCGGCGGTGTCGATTGCCGTTTGAACGTCGAGCAGGAGTGCAAGGCAGGTGGCGGTTACGAGGCGTGGGAGCCGATGTCCGTCGCCTCACCGAAATCCAGCCGGTCGGAGAGATTCCTTAAATGGTCGGCAATCGTTCTCGTCTGGATCGCCTATCCGGCGGTACTTTACAAGCTATACCTGCTGTTTTTTGTGAGGTGAGCCCATGTATTTCATTTACAAACCAACGGAGGATATGTGGCTGCTCGGGCATCAACCCGGCGGATGCGGCGTTCCGACGTGTATCTGGGGAACACGTATTCAGGATGCGTTGCCATTTATGCACAGGGCGACGGCCGAGATTATTGCTGAAGAGATCGGGCATTGCGAAATTGTCTATGAGGAGTGTGCTGAATGAACGCTGTGATGAAACAGGTTGAAGAACTCGTCTCCGTAGAACTGGAAAGTGCCCGGGTAGAACACGAGGCCTTTCACTCGCTGCATGAGGGCTATGCGGTTCTTCTAGAGGAGATCGAAGAAAGCAGGGACGAACTTCAGGCAGTGACGGCGCACACCTCCGCCCTGTGGCGGTGTGTGAAGGATGACAACGCGCTTTGCGCCAAGCTGGCACTGGTCGAAATTGAGGACGCCGCCGTCTGCCTTGCCGCTGAAGCCATTCAGGTAGCGGCGATGGCGCGAAAAGCAAAAGAAATGGCTATTGACTTGATCGAGGCTGAAAACCCTTGACAAAAGCTTCCGATTTGCTGTCGTTTGCCATCCTTGACGGTTCTTTTTTACCGTGGTAAAATCTTATTGTGAATTCGTGCGCTTGAAATGCTCCGCACGTTTTCCCAACGCTCCACCTTCGACGGCGGGGCGTTTTGCTTTGCTGAATCTTTATCCATAGCAATTCGTGAGGAAGGAGGAAAATCGGCTCTGCGCTCTGCTCCCGGCGCAGACACTCAAAGCGAACCCGCCAAGTTCGCATTGACCGATCAACAAGAGGAGGGTTCAAAAGTGTTCTCACGAATCAAGCTGAGATTCAAATCAAACTCGCCGCTCTGGTACGCCATGTCGATTGCGGCGACCTGGGCGGGAGCGGGTTCGTTCATTGTCGGTTCGCAGATTGCGAACACATACGGTATTTTCCCCTGGCTGCTCTGGGCATTGGGCAATACGCTGACGTGCATCGTGTTCGGGCTTCTTGCTCAACGAATGCCGAAGCTGCGCAACGTGGCAAAGAGCAAGCCTGTTCAAATTCTGATGGGGCTGATGTGCGTATTCCAGATTTGGGTAAACATGAACGGTGTCTATGAGATGCTCGCCCCAACCGTCATCGGTAGCACGGTGGCATACGTCATCGTATACTCGCTGTCGATTTTCTTTATCGTTTTCTATCTGAGACAGGCGACGTTCCGAAACGTAGCGACGGATAATATGTCATGGCTGGCCGTCTATGCGCTAATTGCCCTGCTGGTCGTCTACTCAATGCTGACCAACGGTGTACACGGAATCTCCACGGAGATCGACCCGGTGCAGATCAGGGCGAAAGGCTGGCTCTGCGTGACGCTGGCATTCGGTGCGTTTTTCTATACCACCTTCTGGGAATTGCTCGATTACAATGAGCAGAATGAAGACGGAACGAAGCAGATCAGCATGACGCGCCCGTTCATCATGGGCGGATTACTCTTCGGCTTCTATCTGCTGTTCGTGCTGGCCGGAGCGTTCACCACCTACTCCCCCGCTGTGGATCTGTTGAAGGGCGTGCTGGTGGCGCTGGTGGCGGTTTCGTCGCTGTCGTCTTTCTTGTACGGCTCCATGGTCAACTTCGGAAAGAAGCTCGGCGTTATCGTGGATATTGCAGCGGTTGCATCATGGCAGCTGCTGGTTCCGATGGGCGTTATGGGCGTGTGGACGCTGATGCAGAACGTGCGCATCTGGATGGTGCTGGCCATGTTTGCCGCGGCATTGATCTGGTGGATTGTTGACCGTCGAAAGGCGGTGACGGCATGAAGCGCGTTCTTGGAAGAAAACAGACCTCGGATAATGCAACCTGGGTGCATGCGCTGGAGCACATCGAAGAATACGTCGCCCGTCAGGAAGTCGAAGCTTATGCCAATTGGGCGGTTGAGCGCATCCGCGAAACTGTCGAAGGCAGGAATGCGGCCTACGCATGGTCGGGCGGAAAGGACAGCGTTGTTCTGGGCGATCTTTGTCGGCGGGCAGGACTCGAACGTGGATTCTTCGCATACTCAGATCTGGACTATCCTGAGTTCGTTCGCTGGTGTATGGAACACAAGCCTCAGAGCGTCGAGCCGATGCACACTGGGTACGATCTGGATTGGTTGGCGCAGCATCAGGACATGATCTTCGCCACGGGAGAGCGCGGTCAGCGGTGGCACCTCATCAACCAGCGCGGCCCATTTTCTGAGATGTACTTCGCACACCGCCTCGACGTGCTGATTGTCGGCCATCGGGTGATTGACGGCAACGTATGCGGCAAGGATGGCCTGATCGAGAAAAAGACCGGCGAAAAGCGATACGCGCCGATTTTCGACTGGCCTCACGAACTGCTGCTCGGTTACATTCACTACAACGAACTGCCATTGCCGCCGATTTACGGTTGGAAGGATGGGTTCGTTCAGGGTACTCACGCATGGCCGGAGCGCGATCGCTGCGTTTCACTGGGGCAGGGCTATCGCGAGGTGTACGCCATCGACCCGTCGATCATCGCTGAAGCCGCGAAAAAGATTCCGAGCGCCGCCGCTTTCCTGAGGGAGGTGACGGACGCATGAAGATTTCGACGATCCGAATCGCCGATCTGAAACGACCGGAACGGAACGTCCGCATTCATCCGGAGAAGCAGATCAGAGAACTGGTGCGCTCCGTACAGATGTTCGGTCAGACGCGCCCGATGGTCGTTGACGAGAGCTTCACAGTTCTGGTCGGTAACGGTCTGATGACGGCGCTTGAACGCATGGGCGCAGAAACCGCGGATTGCTACGTTATTCCCAATCTAACCGAGGCTGAGAAGCTGAAGCTGATGCTGGCAGATAATCAGATCCAACGTCTTGGCATTGATGACGCTGACGCATTCGATCAGATTATTGCCGAACTGGGCGCTGACGTTGACGTCCCCGGCTATGACGATCAGCTGTTGAAGATGCTCAATACCGAAGCGGAGAGCGCAGACGATATGTTCAGCGGCTACGGCATCGTCAGCGATGCGCACAAGGAGCAGTTCGCCCAGGCATCCGTCCGCTACGAAAGGCAGGATGCGGAATTTACTGACTCTGCGGAACAGATCATTCCCAACGCCGCAGGAACGCCGTTGCAACGGTCATTCCAGCCGATTCAGGACAACGCCCCTCTATCGCATAGTCCGGAAGCTGCGTCTGTTTCAGGCGCCATTGAGGGCTTTGACACGCCAACGCCGATACAGCGCAGATTTCTGATCTGCCCGAAGTGCGGCGAAAAGATATGGTTGTGAGGTGAGCGGATATGCCACTGAAAACCATAGAGGGCAGCATGAGTGTGGTTGAGGCTGCAAGAACGCGCGTGAAAAACGTGTTCTCCAATGGATGCCGGGTGTACATGGCCTTTTCTGCCGGCAAAGACAGTCTGTGCATGGCACATGTTGTCTATGATCTGATCCTGCACGGAGAGATCGACCCAAAGTTGCTCACGGTGCTGTTCATTGACGAAGAGGCCATATATGAATCCATGTATCAGATGGCGCTGCGCTGGCGGAAACGTTTTACTTCTACCGGCGCAGAGTTCCGCTGGTACTGCCTGCCGGTACGGCAGGTATCTATCTTGCACCATCTGCAAAACAATGAAGAATGGATTACCTTTGAACCGGGCAAAGAGGAACAATGGGTGCGCCAGCCGCCGCCATGGGCGATTACGCGCAGTCCGTATCTTCACTATCCCGGCGAGATGAATTACCAGACGTTCTGCGAGACGATTACCGCCGACGGCATCCAGATGATCGGCCTGCGAGCAGACGAATCGGTACAACGGCGGCAGGTGCTCGCGGTGACCAAGCTGACGCGCGGAAATCTTGCGGGCGGGAACAAGATTTACCCGATCTACGACTGGAAGACCAGCGATATCTGGATGTACATCAAGGAGTATCGGCTTGATTTTCCTGAATCGTATATCGACCTTTACCGCGTAGGCGTGCCGAAGTTCAACCTGCGGCTGTGTAATTTCTTTGCAGCCGAGAGCATTGCAGGGCTGCGGCATATCGCGGAGACCGACGCGAAGCTCTGGGAACAGATCGAAAGGCGCGAACCCAACGCCTACTTGACCCTGCTGTATTGGGACAGCGAATTGTTCAAGCGCAGCACGCGCAAACGTCGCGAACTCGAAGGCGCGCCCACAAAGGATTACAAAGCGCTGCTTGAAGAGATGTTGATAAAGCATCCCTCGAAGTATTTCACCAACCCCAGCACGCAGAACGTTGCACGGAATTACCGGAAGTTCTTCATCAACAATTCCGCGTTCATGCAGCCGGGACACTTCCGGCGAATGCACGATGCGTTGATTGCCGGAGACCCGAAGCTGAGAACGCTGCGCGCGCTCTACACTGGCGTATTCGGCGACTATGTTTATGATGCCAAAGAATCCATCCCGAAAGGGGGTGAATCGCATGGCTGAAATGAATTTGTTCGCGCCGTTGGATTCGCTCCAATGGGTCGACCGCAACAGACTGACTGCGAACAATTACAACCCGAATCGCGTAACCGAGGACAATTTGCAACTGCTGATCCAGTCGATTCTGACGAACGGCTGGACACTGCCCATCGTGGTGCGGCCTGATTACACGATTATTGACGGATTCCATCGTTGGACGGTGGCTGGTCGTGAGCCGCTGAAGAGCCTGCTCGGCGGAAAAGTCCCTGTGGTGATTGTTGCGCATGATTCTGAAGCAGACGATATGTTTGGTACGATCACGCACAACCGCGCCAGAGGCACACACCTTCTGGAGCCGATGAAGGCTATTGTCCAGAAGCTCATCGCCGAGGGAAAGACAGTGCAGGAGATCTCAAAACAGATGGGCATGAAGCCCGAAGAGGTATTCCGCCTGTCGGATTTCACGCGCGAAGAATTTCTGGATATGATGATCGGCGACCACAAGCAGTATTCACGTGCGAAGATGCAGGTGAAGGTGTAAATCGATAGTGCGGCTGGAGATCGCAGGAAATATGGTTTCCAGCCGTTTCTTTTCTTGAAAGGCAAGAGTGAAAAGAATTGAAACGTTCGCTTCTCGCACGGGAGGCGTGGACTGAAACGGAGTATCAATAAATGGGGTGGTGATGTGGCACAGAAACGCGATGCACCGAATTGGAAGAAGATCAAGGCGGAGTATGTGCGCGGCAGCATGTCCCAGCGAAAGCTGGCTGAGAAGTACGGCGTTCCATCCCGCACGCTTGAGGAACGGGCGCGCACCGAGAAATGGACGCAACTGCGGAAAGAGACCAGCAGAAAAGCTGCGGAAAAAATGGTGGAAAAAACCGCCGATATTCAGGCCGATACCGCCGCAAAGATGCTCCAGATGCAAAGTGAAGCGGCACTGGTCGTTTACGGCAAGTTGATGAGCACGCTAAAGAATTTCCCGGATGGCATCGGCACAAAGAATGTGCGCGAGATGTTGGAAGTCAAAAAGCTGAAAGTCAACGGCGAGGACCGAGAGTTTCCGCTGCGCAAGACCTTCACCAACGACCTTGAGGCCGTAGTACGGTCCATGACCGCGCTGGCGCGACTCTACGGCATTGACGCTGCTTCGAAGCTCTCGCGTGAAAAGCTGAAAAACGAAATGCAAAACCGAAATCCGGAATGTGACACTCTGCCTCAGATCATTATAATGCGCAATGGAGGCGTTGAAGTTCATGAGTAACAGCATCATTGCCGATACGTTCAAGCCGATTACACTGGATGTTATCGATGAACGTCATTCGGAATACTGGCTCAAAGGTGGCCGCGGTTCAACCAAATCGTCCTTTATCTCCATCCAGATCATCATCGGCATACTCCGCGATCCCGATGCAAACGCCATCGTCTATCGCAAGGTGGGCGCGACCATCAAGGATAGCGTGTTCGCACAGATGGTCTGGGCAATCGATATGCTTCGACAGAACGCGTTGTTTGAACTTCGCAAATCGCCTTATGAGATCATTCATCGCAGGACAGGTCAGCGCATTTTATTCCGTGGCGCGGACGATCCGATGAAGTCAAAGTCAATTAAGCTCAATCACGGGTATTTTAAATACCTTTGGTTTGAAGAATTGACTGAGTTTCGCGGCATGGAGGATGTCCGAACCATCAAACAATCGGTATTCCGTGGTGTGAAAAAAGCGATTACATTCTACTCCTACAATCCGCCGAAAACTGTCCACAACTGGGTCAATGAGGAATCTATGAAGACGGTCGATGGCCGTATCGTTCATCACAGCACATACCTTGATGTGCCACACGATTGGCTACAAGACGCGTTCATCGCCGAGGCGGAGGCGATCAAAACCACCAACGAGCGGGCGTATCGGAATGAATACCTGGGCGAGGTCACGGGCACGGGCGGTCAGGTGTTCGACAATCTGGAGCTGCGCGAGATCACCGACGCGGAGATCGACACGCTCGGGACGTTCTACAACGGCCTCGACTTCGGCTTTGCGGTCGATCCGGACGCGTTTTCGCGCTGGGCCTACGACCGCCGGGAACGCAGATTATACGCAATCAGCGAGTATTATGGCTCGCACACGTCGATCGATCTGCTGGCCGAAAAGGTATCCGCGCTGGCGGGCCGCGAGATTGTGCGCTGCGACTGCGCCGATCCGCGCATGATCGCGGAGCTGAAGCGCCGGGGGGTCAACGCCATCGGCGTAAAGAAGGGCCCGGGCAGCGTGGAGCACGGCATGCGATGGCTGCAGAGTCAGGGCGCGATCGTGGTCGACCCGAAGCGCACGCCGAATATCGCCAGGGAATTCCGCGAGTATGAATACATGCAGGACAAGAACGGCAATTTCCTGCCCGCGTATCCGGACAAGAACAATCATTGCCTGACCGGCGACATAATGGTCTGCACGACGGACGGCGAAAAGCGAATCGACCAGCTGGTCGGAAAGACCGGCACGGTCGTCTGTATAGACCCTCAAAACGAGCGAGCGACAACGGCTCGCTTTTTTGATGTTCGACAGACCGGCGTTGAGCCGATCTTTGAAATCGAGCTGGAGGACGGGCGCGTGCTGCGCGCGAGCGGCGAGCACCCGATTCTGACGCAGCGCGGCTGGGTGCGGGCGCAGGACATTTTGGAAAGCGATGCGATATTGGATGTATGCGTTGGCTTCGCTCGCGTGCGGCGCATTCGGAAAACGGCTGCTGAGCCCGTGTACAACATGGAGGTAGAGCGGTTTCACAATTTCGCGGTAAACGGCGGGTTGATCGTGCATAACTGCATCGATTCCGCACGCTATAGCATGGAACCTGAAATCGACCGCCGCGTGGCTTATACGCGGTCTGACATTTATTAAACAGGGGTGAAACACGATGATTCGACGCGCAAGGCGCTATCTGGACGAGCGCGGCATGCCGACGGATGCAATGCTCCGCAGCGTGCTGAGCGAGCACGTCCGCAATCTCCCGCGGCTGGGCATGCTGCGGGATTATTATCTGGGCAACAGCCCGATTATGAGCCGCGTGCGCGCGAAGGGGCTGCCGAACAACCGCATTGCGCACCCGATCGCGCGCTATATCGTATCGGTGGCGACGGGCTATCTGGCCGGTCAGCCGGTCGCGTATGCGGTCGACGGCGATCAGGAACAGGCGGCGCTCGACCCGATTGCCGATATGTACGCCCGCTGCGCCATTTCCTCCGTGGATGCGGAGAACGCGCGCAATGCCTCGATCTATGGCCGTGCGGTGGAATACGTGCATGTGCAGACGATCGAGGGCGACGCAAAACAGGTGCGCGCGTGCGTGGTGTCGCTGCCACCCGAACAGGCGTTCGTGGTCTATGACGACGATTACCATTTCACGCCGCTGTTCGGCGTGTATTACATTCAGGACACGAAGGAAGACGGCTCGGCGGACGGCTATCGGCTGTGGATTTCGGGCGCGAACCTGATTCGCGAATGCAAAATCGGCGATCTGGGCGCAACGAGCATTCAGGAGATCGCCGTAACCGATCACTTTTTCGGCGATGTGCCGATGGTGGAATACTGGAACGACGATCAGGAGCGCGGCGATTTCGAGAGCGTGCTTACGCTGATTGACGCATACGACAAGCTGGAATCCGACCGCGTGAACGACAAAGAGCAGGAGGTCGACAAGCTGCTGCTGCTGACCGGCTGCACGCTCGAACAGGACGAACGCGGCCGCGAGCCGTGGCAGCAGCTGCGCGAGGACAAGGCGCTGTGTCTGCCGGATACGCAGGCGCAGGCGAGCTATCTGGACGGCGCATCGTCCAGCTCCGAGGACGAGATCATGCGCGGCGCGCTGATTGCCGATATCCACAAGATGAGCATGGTGCCCGACCTGTCCGACAAGGATTTCGCGAACAACGTAAGCGGCGTGGCGATGCGCTATAAGCTGTGGGGCCTCGAGCAGCTCACGAACGTAAAGCAGCAATGGTTTATGGAGGGCCTGCGGGCGCGGCTGAAGCTGTTCGCGCATTTCGCGGAGGTGAAGGGTTTTCCCCAGCTGGATGTGGATAACGTCAAGATCACGATGACGCGCGCATTGCCCGCGAACAATCTGGAATACGCGCAGCTGGCGCAGACGGCGGACGCGGCGGGCGCGGCGAGCACGGAAACGAAGGTGCGCATGCTGCATGCCACCGACGACTGGACGGAAGAAATGGTGCAGGCCGAGGTGGAAAGGATTCGGGGGGAAAGCGAAAGCGCCGCCGATCCGCTTGCGCAGTATGGCAACATGCTGATGGGCGACACGACCGACCAGCTCGCCGCGCAGCAGGAGCAAGGGGAGCGATAAGCCATGGCGAAGAAGCACGGCCTTGCAAAGCGCATTCTCGACGGCGCGGACGCATTTGCGAGTCTGTTTTCGGGCGGCGAGCTGGCTGTGCTGGGCGCGTTTGCGGCGCTGCTGGGCGGTTCGGCCATGCGAAAGAGCCGCTATCGCAGGTTGACGCGCCGGAGAGTCAAACAGCAGTTCGACCAGACGGTAACGCGCATTTGCACCGCGCTGGCCGAAGAGGCGCAATCGATGGCGCGCGATACGCTGGTTCATGCTTACGAAGCGACTGCCGAGGAAATCAGCGCGTTTGCGGAGGAAGTTGCGGCGGATTCCGAGCGCATGCAGCGCGAGATGACCGAAATTGTCGATGATCTTGCTCGACAGATCAACAATTCCGTCGAGATCGAGCTAAGGCATATGCGCCGCGACACGGACGACGTATACCGGCAGGTAATCGAGCAGGTGCGCGGCGACTGGCTTTCGCCCGGCAATGCGTCCAAGCTGAACGCCGAGGTGCAGAGCGCGCTCAACGAGTTCGCCGGGCGAGGCGTAACGGGCTTTACGGACAGGGCTGGGCGGCGCTGGGGGCTGTATGAATACGCGAACATGGCCATGCGAACGGCGATCCACCGCGCCGGGCTTCAGGCGACGATCGATACCATGCGCGCAAGCGGCTACGACCTCGCGTATATCACCCGGCATCCGGGCGCATGCCCGCTGTGTGAGAGATGGTACGGAACCATTCTTTCCATCTCCGGGAACGACCCCACGCATCCCTCGCTGCAGGGCGCGATGGATCAGGGCCTGTTTCACCCGAACTGCGCGGACGTGCTGCAGGTCTATTTCCCCGGCGTGTCCGATCTGACCGCAGGGATGGGCGAATACACGCCCGAGCAAAGCGCCGAGCGCTATGCGTCCAGCCAGCGCCAGCGGGCGTTGGAGCGCGAAATTCGCAAATGGAAGCGCATGCAGGCCGCGGCGATTACGCCCGAGCAGGAGCGCGTCGCAAAGGCGTATATCGACCGCTTGCAGCGCCAGCTGCGCGCGCTGACCGGCGAAACGAAGCTCCCCCGCCGCTACGACCGCGAGGGCGGCCGAGTCCGCCTGAGCGAAGCGGCAAGGAAAATAAAGCCCTTTACAATCGATGAGAACGGGCGGGTTATCGCGGATGGGGCGGCGAAACGGGAAGACGGCATATCATTTGGAGCACGTACAGCAATTTACAATACAGGTAGGCAGGTGTATTTTAATCCTGAGGCAAGCTATTCTGTAATGTTGGATGGGTACAGCGATGAGGTTAATGTCAGCATTTCAAAAGCGGCGCGCGATGTCGCTTTGAAAGGGTCTGAGAGCCGAACTGAACACATGTATCTGGTAAACCTGAAAACGGGCGAACTTGAGTTCTATGAAACAAACAATGAGCCTTCGTCGGTTGGGTATATGTTTTATAAGCATCTTGCAGAACATCCGAACGACAAATTTGCGCTTGTTCATAATCATAATACGGATAGTGCATTTTCTGAGACGGATATGCGGACATTGCTCACAATTGAAGGTACGCCGCTCATGCTGGCAGTAAGAGACGATGGTATTATATACGTTGCTGAGCGAAACGGCGGTGTGCAAACCAACGGTGATTTCGATTCCATGTATGAAAATGATCTCGATGAGTTGAATCAAAAACTTCGAAGTGGTATAATTACCATGAGCAAACGGACAAAAGAGCGTGAAAGAATAATTGTAGAAAATCTGCTTAGAGATTACACCAAGGGAGGGAAGCTGATTGAGTTTAACTGAAAAACAGGATTGGGCAACGCCGACGCTCAAGGAAGTGCCCTTTTGGCGCGAGGATATGTCGCCGGAAGAATACGAAAAGGAGCGAACGTATATGATTCATAACTGGGATTCGGTTATAAAAGGCCAGTATATCCCGCTCTGGAAACAGACGAAAGACGACCGCCAAGAATAAGGCGGTTTTCTTATGGCCATTAAAAGCGAGGGAAAAGCGATGAAGGATAATTCGATTTTGTCAGACGCAATTGAACAGCTTGTTGTCGAAAACAGGACTACAGGCGAAAGAATCGCCGTGATTACGCATGAGGACGTATTCACGGCGAGCGACAACATCGTTGTCAGGTTGAAACCCATAGCAGATTAGTGCTCTTTATCAACCGGAGGACATGGGTCATTCCCGTAACTGTCTTTGCTGCGGATTCGTCCATCTCTACCCTGTATAATTACTTCTGACTTCTGGTTTTTGGCGATCTCGATTGCACGCTCGCTCGCCTGAGCTTGAGTATCGTACAGGGCAGTATCGCGGATGTTGTTTTCGCCGTGGACAGCCCATTTCCCAGATGGCCGCGGAGAAACCCATTGATTTTTACCCGGCATAATTTCACCTCCCTTCTACGGAGATTATACCACAAAACAGCGAAACCCACTACTGACCACCAAGCACATGTAGGGTGGTTTTCTTCCCGGCAACACGCCGCTTGCGATCTGATCAATCGGGGGCGGCTTTGCATAGGCGCTGCGTTTTTGGACGCTGGCGCTTTTTTCTGCGCTGATCACGCGGAAAAGCACTCTATCACTCATACGACCCCGAACGTCGCGGGAAATCGACGGAATTGCCGACGGGCGTTAAACGGAGGATTGAATATGTTTCAGAATAACGACCTTTTTAAGATGAATCTGCAGCTGTTCGGCGAGGACGAGCCGCAGGAACCCCAGACTGACACCCCGGCCGAGCCGCAGCAGGAGCGGATGTTTACCCAGGCGGAAATGGATGCGGCGATCGCGAACCGCCTGAGCCGCTACAAGCGCGACGAGGACAAGCGCATCGAGGAAGCGAAGCAGGCCGCCCGCAGCGAGGCGGAGAAGCTGGCCAAGATGAACGCGGAGCAGCGCGCGGAGCACGACCGGCAGGAGGCCGAACGGGCCGCAAAGGCGCGCGAGGATGAAATCACCCGCCGCGAGGCGGAGTTGACGCGCCGCGAGCTGAAGGCGACCGCAATGGACGAGCTGGCCAAGCGCAAGCTGCCGGGCGGACTTCTGGACATCCTCAACTATTCCGACGCAGACGCGTGCAGCGCGAGCATTGCGACCGTGGAAAAGGCATGGCGCGAATGCGTGCAGCAGGGCGTGGACGAGCGCCTCGCGCAGTCCGGCGTGTCGCTGAGGACGAGCACGGGAAATCAGCCCGACCCCGACAAAATGACCGATGACGAATGGTTTGCATGGCGCAAATCTCAGCGTCAACAGAAAGGATGATTTGAATTATGCCGAATACTTTTATCAACATCAAGGAAATTGCGAGACGCAGCCTTGAACGCCTTCGGGAAAACCTCGTTTTCCCGGAGCTGATCTACCGCGACTATTCCAGCGATTTCGTAAACGGCAAGGGCGAAACGATCCAGATTCGCAAGCCGGTCGTGCTGGAAGCCAAGGATTTCGAATCGACCGTTATCCCGCAGGACATCGTGGAGCGCTCGATCGACGTAAAGCTCGACACGCTTTCCGACGTGACGGTGGAGTACACCGCCATTCAGGAGGCCGTGAACATGGGCGAGGGCGCGCTTGAGCGCCAGTTCATCGAGCCCGCGGCGGCGACGCTGGCCGAGCACATCAACAGCAAGGGCCTCGCGCTGGCGGCGGATATTCCCTACATCTGCGGCACTGCAGGCACGACCCCGAATTCCCTCGAGGCGTTTGCCGAGGCGGCGAAGGTGCTGGATGAGAACAAGGTGCCGACGATCCTTCGCCGCGGTGTATGGAACCCGGCGGCGATGGCGAAGTTCCGCCAGATCGGCGATATCGTCAACGCCGAAAAGTCCGGCACGACTCAGGCGCTGCGCGCCGGTGCGATCGGCAACATCTTCGGCATTGAAAACTACATGGCGCAGGGCGTAAAGGCGTTTGCGTCGGGCGTTACGGAATCCAGCGCTGTGAAGCCGACTGCGGGCGCGGCCGCGGGTGCGACCACGATCAGCCTGACCGGCACTACGCTGACCGGCAAGCTCGTGAAGGGCGACGTGCTGACCATTCTCGGCAGCACCTACGTCGTGACCGAGGATACCGCCGCGGCGGCTTCTAACGCGATTGCGAACGTGAAGATCTATCCGGCGCTCAAGAAGGCGATCACGACCGCAACCAATGTTGTGATCACGCCGAGCCACACGATGAACCTCGTGTTCCATCAGAACGCGTTTGCGTTCGTTACCCGCCCGCTGGCGACCCCGGCTGGCGCGGAGTCCTATGTCGTGAGCGACAAGACGGGCGGCCTGTCCCTGCGCGTCGTGCGCCAGTACGACATCTCCAAGAAGAAGGATATGTTCTCCATGGACATCCTTTACGGCTACAAGACCATCTACCCCGAGCTCGCCGTGCGCGTGATGGGCTAAGGCCATGGCCGTCAACAGCGATTATGTGCGCGAGCGCCTGACCGCGTACATTTACCCGCGCGCCCCGTCTAATGACGCGCAAAACGAGGCGTTCGAAAACGCCGTAAACGCGCAGGTGGAGTATGAGAGCGCATCCGAGGACGGGGATGCGCTCCCGCCCGGCGTGGCCAGCTTTTCTATTGGAAACTATTCCGTAACGGCGATCAACGGCCAGAGCGCGAGCTATACGCAACAGACGATCTGCCCGGCCGCATGGGCATATCTGTACAATGCGGGCCTGATTCGCTATGCGCTGCCGACCGCAAGGAGGTTGTAACCATGTTTGGTTTAAATCAAACGGCGACGCACTACAGGCGCACCGGCCAGCAGAACGGCAAGCCCGCGTATGCCGCGAGCGGAGAAGAGTTTGCATGCAGAACGCAGCCCATTTACAACCGGGCGGCAGACAACAGGGGCGTGGCGCTGGATGCGAATGTGCGCGTGTTCGCGCCCGCCTCCGCTGCGGATCTGGGGATTGAAACCGGCGACCGGCTGGCGGTTGAGAACGAAAACATGATCGTCGCCGAGGTGCAGGTAATGCGCGGCTTTACGCGGATTCACCATCTGGAGATTCTCGCCAAAAAGGAGCGCTGAGCATGCACGACCTCGGAACATTCCGATATCGCGTGGAGATCGACGCGGGCGTTCCGGTTGCGCTTGCGGAGGCTGCTGCGCGCGATGCTGCCGCCGATCTGGGCGATTACATCAAAGCGGAATCCAACGCCATTGCGCCGCTGCGCGAGGGCACGATGATCGAAAATTCCCGCGTAGAGGTCAATGGAAGCACGGCGATAATCGGCTATTTCAATACGATTTACGCCAATTATCAGCATGAGGGCGTGAATTTTAACCATCCCAACGGGCGACAGGCGAAATACCTGGAATCCGTAATGGAGAATCCGACGACCGCAAACGCGGCGCGCGAACTGCTTGCGCGCCGGCTGCGCGAAAAACTGGGAGGGTAGCCCTATGACAAAACAGGAAAAAATCGAGCTTGCGGAGCTGCTGAAGGTGCTCAGCGATCTCGATCGCCTTGCGGATTGCTCGGATCGCTTTTTCCGGCAGGTATTCGCCCAGCGCGCGGCGGTCATCAAGGCGAACGGCTATATCGACAAACTGCTCGCGGATGCGGGCGAAGAAGGAAGGGATTAAACTATGGCAAGAAAATCCGGATGCCCGTTTAATATCAAGGACTATAGCGTCAAGATCGAAAACAAGGTCACCGACGAGGAAGTGCTCATCAAGGGCCTGTCGTCCATGAAGGTGGACATTGATTCCGAGACGGGCGACGGCAAAACCGGCGAGGCCGTATGGTCTGAAATGTTCATCAAAAGCCGCAGCGTGTCCGGCTCGCTGGAAGGGCGCCCGATCAACGATAAGACGACCGGCACGCGCGACCCGGGCCAGAGCCTGATGCACAAGGCTGCGACCAATGCCGGCGGATGCGATAACGACCAGACGCTGATTATTGCGGACGCGATCGGCGCGGTCATCAAATACGACTGCGTAATCACCAAGGAATCAACTTCTGCGGATGATGAGGGCGAAACCGTTTCGTGGGACTGGAAGGGCGTAGGCCAGCCTGAAGAGGTGGAATACGTCCAGCTCACCGGCGTTGCGTTCAAGAAGGGCGATTCCTCGACAACGACCGTAACGGTGAAGGTCGGCGCAACGGAAACGGTTGCCGTCGATTTCACGCCCGCCGCCGCTTCGAATACGCGCTTTGCCTATTCGATCGCGGACGAATCCAAGGCGACCGTCTCCGTAGACGGCGCGAACATCGCGATCCGCGGCGTGGCCGAGGGCTCGACCACGCTCACGATCAAGTCGATGAACAACAACAAGACCGCGACGCTGGCGATCACCGTAAGCGCCGCGTCGTAAGACCGTTTCGCGGGGTGGCGTATGCTGCCCCGCGTCTTTGAGGTAACGCTATGACGATTGTTGAACAGCTCGCGCGTTTTCTGGCGAACAAGCTGCAGCTTGCGTTCGAGGGAACGGAGTCGGGCGCGGTGTTTTATGGATATCTGCCGGAAGAGCCGATCAAGGCCATTTGCGTATATGCCAACGATCTTCGCGCCCCCGGCGACAGCGATGGAACGCGCGTTCAGATCGTCGTTCGCAGCGATATGGACGGCGCATGGGCGCTCGCGCAATCCATGCAGATCATGTCCGAACTGGACGACGCGCGCGACCTGATCTTCGTGCCGGACGGTTCGTATATTTCGCGCGTGGAAACGGAGAAGGGATTCCAATTCAATGGCATGGCGGGCAACAATACGCAGTTCTATACGGCAAATTTCCGCGTGTATTATTGCGGCGGGTATTGACATCGTATGTTAATTATGCTATCGTAAAGATAACGTAATTAACAGGAGGAAGGAACCATGTCACCGAAAACGTGCTGGATTTTAGGAATCATCGTGGATGCGATATTCTTTGGCGTTCTGACTGCGCACCTGTCCAATGAGAAAGGGCGCGGATGGAAAAGCGGGTTCTGGTATGGTTTTTTCCTTTCCATCCTTGGATTGGTTTACGTGGCAATGCTCCCAATGACCTATGAAGAGGAAGCAGCGCGGAAAATGGCCATTAATAGAATCATCGCGGAACAAAACAAATCCTCTCTAAGCAAAGCGCAGCAGAACAGTTCTGCCGCTCCATCGTCAACTGGAGAATGGGCGAATCGACTTCCCTGCGAATATGGCGATGGGGAATTGATTAAGTGCTCTAAATGCAATTGCGTTCAGAAAAAAACGAATGCCGTTTGTTCCTGCTGCAGAGCACGCTTTGAATAGTTTAGAGACTTAGTAAAACGCATCATTGTTCAGATGCGTTTTTTTATTGCCTTGATTGGAGGGAAAACAAGTTATATGGCACGCAAAACTCTGGATTTTGACCATTTTATCGCGGAGCGCGAAAATGCGAAGATGACGATTCGCATCTTTGGCCGCGATTGCGTTGTTCCGGCGGAATTGCCGTTCGACTATATGCTCAAGGTGGAGCGCATGATTCGCGAAAAGATTCCGATCACCGGCGAAGAGAATTTCGCCCTGCTCAAGCAGCTTTTTTCGGCGGAGGATCTGGAATTCATCGTGCATCACCCAGAATTCCGCGCGAGCTACATCTGGGAGCTGATCGCCTTTGCATGGCTGCGCGTAGAGGAAGAAAAGAAGCCCTCGGAGCCGGTATTTAAGACCGAGGACGACGTGAAGGTCGAAGAAACGAGGGCGCGCAGCGCAAAAAAGCAAAGGTCAGCCCGATAGATCTGTGGCAGTATATCGAGGCTGACTTTCAAAGAGAATATCATATCGATCTCGTTGCGGCAAAGCTGTCGTGGCGAAAATTCTGCATTCTTTACAGTGGATTGTCGCAGCGCAGTCGCACCTATGAAAACTATGATCGCATTGCGAAGCGAAACAGCGAATCCGGAGCCGAATCAACCGGCTGGGGCCAGTTGGTCGGGCTTGCAAAACCTGAAGGGAAGGAGTAAACATGCCGGGAAGCTATAATGCAGGTTCGGTGTACGCGGAGGCGACGCTGAACATCGATAAATTCAAAGCCGCCGCCGCGCAGATGGGCGGCGAGTCGGGAAAGATCGTCGCGGCGCTGGAAAAAGCCGGAAATGGCCTCGCTCAGGCGCAATCCAATCTGGATGCGCTGGGGGCCAGCCTGGAAGCGGCGCAATCGCGGCTTTCGGCAACGGGAAACGCGCTGTCCTCTTCCAGCACTCGATTGCGCGAGCTGGAAGAGAGCGCCAATGCGGCGGCAATCACGGCGGCACAGCTTGAAACGGCGTATAACAACGCTGTGGCCACATTCGGCGAGACCAGCGTTCAGGCCATGATGGCCTCGGATGCCTATAAGGAAGCCGAAGCGACGGCGAACGGCCTTCAGGCGGCGGTGGAAAAGCAGGAGGGCGTTGTCAACAAAAACACCTCGGCGTTCAAAGCTGCGGAGGCCGCTGTTCGCAGGTATGAATCGCGCATTCGCATCACGCAATCGAAGATCGACGGCTTTTCCGGCACGATCTCCGATCTGAACAGCGCGCTGACCTCCGGCGCAATGCAGGGCGCGGCGGCGGATATCGATTCCGCAAACGCCGGCATGGAGCTTTTCAGCGACGTTACCGAAAAGGCGGGCGATGCATTAAAGCGCGGCTTTGGCTCGGCGCTGCAAACCGCGGTCGGACGGCTGGATACGTTTAAAAACAGCACCGGCGCAACGGGCCTCGCCCTTCAGGCGGCGCAGCGCTCGATTACTCCGCTGGTCGGAAAGCTGAGCCTCGCCACTACGGGCTATATTGCGCTCGGCGCGGCGGCGGTCTATGCCGCGTATAAGCTCTATGATTTTGCCAGCGGCGCAAAGGCGGCGCGCGAGGCGCAGGAAAAGCTCAATGCGAGCGCCAAGGAATGGGCCGATACCGATGTAACGACCAGCTATGAAAAGTCCAAGGGCATGTCGGCGTTCGGCCTGCAGGGCAGCGATTTTTCCTCCATGGTCAAAAGCTCGCGCGGCTGGATGGAGGAACTTACCCGCGTGTGGTCGGACGGAAAGAAGGAAACGGACGATATCGTTTCCGAAATGGTGAACGGATTCACCTCCGGAACCGACGACCTGCGCAAGGGCCTTGCGGGCATCAAGGAAACCGCAGCCACCGGCGGATATGCCAGCGACGGATTCCTGTCCGGTCTGGACGACGATATCACGCGGCTGGATGAAATCGACGCGGCGGTGGAAAACCTGCTGAAGAAGAAGCAGAACGGCCTGTTGTCCGAGGATGAAATCGCGAATCTGCAATCGCTCTTCGATGAGCGCGAGGCGATTCAGATCAAATACCAGCTCAAGCCGGACAGCGCGAACGGCAATGCTTTCGAGCAGATTCAAACGAGCATCGATTCGGCGCTTTCTCGAGGCACAAAGGGCACGGACGTGTGGGCGGACGCGTATGCCGCCGCGACGCAGGGCCTTGAGCAGTACAATCAGGCGATTCAGCAGGAATACGACCGGCAATACGCGGTGATCCAGCTGATGGAGAACGACGGCGAGCGCAAACAGGCGCTTCAGGCGCTCAACGACTGGTGGAACACCATGGCCGAAGGCGGCGTGAAGAGCTATTCGGAGGCCGTAGCTTACGCCATGGAAAGAACCGACGTATTCGGCGAGGGCGGCTCGTTCGACGGGCTGGATGATAAGCTCGCCAATATTCGTCAATTGATGCTGACCGTCGCTGAAAATCCCAGCGATAACGGCGCGGTAACCCAGCTTAGCGATGCACTTTCGGAGCTTGATGAGGCGCAAATCGTTGAATTGACGACCGCCTTGACGACAATGAAAGCGGCGGCAGAGCAAAGCGGCACGGAATTAAGCGCTGATGCACAGAGCACATTGGCTACGCTGGAAGGAATCAAGGCGCTGGTTTCGGACGAAAAGCTTCAAAGCGGCTTTTCGGAAAGCCTTATCGAATCCCTTAATTCGATGTTCGGCGAAAAGCTGGACAGCGAGGTGCTTCAGGTTTATGCGGCGTTGGACGCGCCTACGCTTGAAGAATCCTACAAGGCATGGGCCGAAGGCAAGCACGCGGACATCATCCCCAGCGTCCAGACGGAGGGGCTGGAGGGCTTCGTCACAGCGGTCTACGAGGGCCAGAACGTTACGGTTGATCTGTCTACGCTGGATTCGCTGACCGGTACGGTAACGGTGTATACCGACGACGGCGTTGCCCAGACGACCCAGCTTTCGCAGTTGGCGGGCTTTGAGGGCACGATTACCGCCTACAAAGAGGGCCAAAATCTCACCCTCGACATGTCGACGATCGACAATGTGACCGGCACGGTCATTGCTTATACCGACAACGGCGAAGCGAAGATCCTTGCCTTGAGTTCGCTCGGCGACTTGACCGGTACGGTTACGGCCATTGAAGTCTCAGAAAATGCAAATGTGCCCGAAGTCACTGTAAAGGGCGTTATTCGTGATGTTGAGCTGGCCTTTGCTCAGGGCAAGGGAAGCACTAAATCTGGCCAAGGAAATGGTTTTGGCGGCAGCATCATCGACGGCGACTTTGCGAAATCGGTCAACGCATATGTGGATTCCATTGAACGGTTGAAAGAAGCAAATGCCGAACTCGATTCGTCGGATATGGTGAGCGACATTCAGGGCTATATGCAGGCGCAGGACGACGTGCAGGCGGCAACCGCCGCAAGCAGCAGCGCCTTGAATAACATGCTCAGGCTCGCTGAAGACCCGGAAAATCTGGAATCGACAATCAAATATATCACAGCCGGATTGCAGCAGCTAAAGGACGGCAATTTAAGCGATGAAGATGCGGCGAACCTCTCCGCCTTTGTGGAGAACTTCATAACAGCGCTCGGCGCATTAGATGAAAGCGGAATCGGCACGGATGCGCTGGATGGCATCGCTGCAGAGTTTGAAGTTTATGGATGGAGCGTTCCCGCGGAATCGGTTGCTTCATCGCTGGAACAGGCGCTGAGAACCGCGCTTGATTCGCATTCGCCGTCTGAAAGAACAAAACCAATCGGCAATGATACCGCCGCCGGCATCGGTGTTGGGCTTTCGGGTTACGATTTCTCGGCGGACGCTGCGGCTACGGCGGCGGGTCTGGATTCCTATTTGCGCAGCGCGTTTGCGGGCGCTGGCGCGAGAGACACCGGCGAGAACTACGCGCTCGGCCTTGCCTCCGGCATTCGCAACGGGAAGAGCGAGGTTATTAATGCGGCGATCGAGGTTGCCAATGCAGCGATTCAGGCGGCGAAGAGCGCGCTTGAAATCAATTCGCCCTCCAAGGTGACGGAATCCTTCGGCGAATACTTCGATATGGGGTTTATCGGCGGCGTGAAAAATCTGGCCCCGGAGATCGCCAGAGCCGTCGAGGATTCGGTATACATCGAGCCGCCGCACAGTCTGGGCGAATCGCGCAGCACCGGAGGGAGCGCAAGCCCGCTTGCAATCGATTATGATCGTCTGGCCGAGGCGATGTCCAATTTCAATATGGAATTGCTGGAGGATGGCAGGGTTGCCGCACGCATTCGCGCGCGCCATACCGCCGAGGCATCCGCCCAGCGAAAGAAGAGTATCGCGCTCGGATATGGAATGAGGTGATCACATGGCGCGAGCAAACAGCAAGGCGTTTACCTTCAATGGGAAATCCTCCGCGGATTATGGCATTCGCATTGTGAACGTCTATATTCCGTCCATTGCGGAAGAGCGCGGCAGCATTGAAAAGCCGATCGGCAGAAACGGCGATTTGTGGATGAGCGAAGGATGCTATAACCCGATCACTATGAAGCTTACGCTGCGCGCGCCGAAATCCAAGCGCAACGCGATCGGAGGATGGCTGACCGGAAGCGGAAAATTGAGCTTTTCCGGCGATCCCGGGTTTGAGTATTCGGCGCGCGTGAGCAAGCAGACGGATTTCTCGCAGTTTACGAACGATTCCGATCCGATGACCGAATTCGTGGTGAACTTCACCTGCTATCCATTCCGCTATGTTTCTCCGGCGCTGCCTGCGCAGAGCTTTTCCTCTTCTCCGGCTACGATCAACAATCCCGGCACGGTGTTTTCACAGCCGGAGATCAAAATCGCGTGCACCGGCGCGTTTACGCTGGTTGTGAACGGCTATCAGATCGACGGCAAGGCGGGCGCAAGCGGCGGCGTGATCGTGGACTGTGAACTGAACGAATGCTTCAATCTGAACAAGACGGAGCTGCGCAATACGGTAATCACGCTGGACGAATTCCCGCGGCTGGCTCCGGGCGTGAACGCCATTACGTGGACGGGCGCGATTACGTCGGTGGAGATCACGCCGCGCTGGAGGTATTTATGATCAATATCTATTCGGCGAAGGAGACGGATTTTGCGTCGCTGGGGCTTACGGCGCTGGAACCGATCGAATGCACGGTTGAAGAACAGGCGGGCGGCAAATTCGAACTGACGCTGGTGCACCCGATCGACGACGATCTGAAATGGACGTACTTCCAGGTGGGCAACATCCTCAAGGCCCCGTGCGCGACGCGCCAGACGCCGCTTGTGCGGATTACCGACAACGTGCCCGCCGGAACGACGACCACCAAAACGCGCGCGATCTACAAGGTGCAGACCTCGACCGGCGAGCGGCTGCGGCTGCGCGCAAAGCCATCGCTGAACGCGAAGATCATCAGCAGCTACAAGCCAGGCACGCAGGTCGTGCGTCTGTCCGTGTCCGGAGACTGGGCGCGCGTCGTCGTTCGCAGCGGCGGCGCGACCGGCTACATGTGGGCAGACGATCTCGTGTTCGTCAAAAACGAAACGGAGACGGTGACCGGCAGCACGACGGTCGAAACGGTCTCCAAGATTATCGAACCCGTGCAGACGCGCGATCAGCTTTTTCGAATTTACTCCGTCGCGCCGGACGTAAAGACGAATACCAT
This sequence comes from uncultured Clostridia bacterium, assembly GCA_934663595.1. Lineage (GTDB taxonomy): Bacteria > Bacillota > Clostridia > Christensenellales > Aristaeellaceae > Faecivicinus. The sequence continues at coordinate 22,872 of CAKUKM010000027.1, forward strand.
CACCGTGCTCGCGTCGCATATCTCCTATGATTTGCAGGGCGTGATCGTGGTCGGTACGTGCACGCCGCAGGGCGCGAGCGCGAAGGACGTGGTCGATTATGCGCTGGCCCACGCGAGCGCGAACCACGAATTCAACTTCTATTGCACCGTGACCAACCCGGTAACCGCCGATTACAGCGATACGTCGCTGGTGAAAATGCTGCTTGATCCGGAAAACGGCATCGTGAAGCAGACGCATGCGCGCATCATCCGCGACAATTTCGACATTTACATCCTGCCGGATGAAGTGATCGATCGCGGCGTGGAGATTCGCCACCGCAAGAACATGCTGGGCGCGATCATGACCACGGACACGTCCGGCGTGGTCACGCGCATACTGCCGATCGGCAAGGACAAGGACGGCGACCGCCTGTGGCTGACCGAAAACGGCGGCTGGGTGGAAAGCAAATACCAGAGCGCCTACCCCATCGCCCACGATGCGGCGATCGAATACGACGTAAGCGTCGGCAAGGGCGACGGACAGTTCGCGACGGACGATCTCGCCCGCGCGGAATTGAAAAAGCGCGCGCAGGCCGATTTCGCAAACGGCATCGACCTCGCGAGCGTGTCCCTCGAGGTGGAGTTCGTCGCGTTGGAAAACACAAGGGAATACGCCGCCTATGCGCCGCTGCTGGCGCTTTTTTTGTATGATACGGCGGGCGTAATCGCGGCCTATGCGGGCATCAACGCGAAGCTGCGCATGACCAGTTATATCTTCGATTGCCTTCTCAAGCGCTACAACAGCGCCAAGCTCGGCGACATCACGGACATCGAACAGACCACCTACGGCTACGAAATCGCCGATGGAACGGTCACCGGCTCGAAGATTCTGCCCGGCAGCGTCGACGGCAACACGATCATGCGCCGCGCCTCCATTGGCTATGCGAAGATTGCGCAGGCGGCGATTGAGCAGCTGGCGGCGGACGCGATTGTGGCCGTGCGCGCGGATATTCACAAGCTGGTGGCCGACGAAATTACCGCCGATCAGCTTTACGTCGACCTCGCGAAGCTGGCCGTCGCGCAGATCACGGCCGCGAACATCGAAAACGCGAACATCAACTGGGCCGAAATCAAGGATCTGAACGCCGAAATCGCAAAAATCGCAGCCGCGCAGATCGAGGATGCGACGATTACCAGCGCGCAGATTTCCGACCTGAATGCAGAGGTTGCGAAAATCGCTGAGGCGAAGATCAAGGAAGCCACCATCGACGCGGCGCAGATCGACAATCTGGCCGCAATCATCGCCAAGGCCGTGCATCTCGAAGTGCAGACCGGTAATTTCACGCTGGCCGAGATCAAAAATTTGCTCTCGAACGCCCTCATTCTTCAGGAGGGCATCGCGGACAGCATGATGATTACGAATCTGGCTGTCACGAGCGCGAATCTTTTGAATGCTACCATCGACAAGCTGGTATTGAAGGGTTCGGATGGGAAATATTACCGCGTGTTTATCGGGGCGGACGGAACCATCCAGACCGAGGAAGTGACCGTCACGGAGGGCGAAATTGCGGCGGGCGAGACTGGCGACGGGCGGCAGATTGTGGCTACCACGGCCAATGTCGGGAGCCTGAATGCGACCACGGTGAAAGCGTCTCAGGCGATTATCGGAACGATCTTTACGGAAAGTCTCACCGCAGGAAAAATTACCGCGAACGAGGCGCTGATCGCGTCGATGACGGCTCCTTTGATTTACACTACCGCGATTACCGCGCTGGGCAATTCGCTCGATCTTTCGGCGAACGAGTCGATTCGGCTCACGGTCGGCAGCAGTCTGGCCACCGCGACGGTGGAATACGCCCTCTCGGACAGCCGAACCGAAGCCCCCGCGACCGGCTGGAGCGCCACCGCGCCCGAATGGGTGGACGGCAAATACATGTGGCAGCGCACAACGTGGACGAAGCGCGACGGCACGAAGACGGTTTCCGACCCCACCTGCATCGCGGGCGCGACCGGCGCGAAGGGCGAGGACGGCACGGGCATTGCCTCCGTAACCGCCGAATACTACCTGTCCACCAGCAAGGACGAGCCGACCGGCGGTGAATGGCTGGAAACGCCTCCGACATGGACGACCGGCAAATACATGTGGACGCGGACGAAAATTACCTACAAAAACCCGTCCTCGACCGAAACGACCGAGCCGGTTTGCGACAGCACGTGGGAGATCACCAACGGCCTGAAGGACGATATCGACGCGGTTTCGAACGCCGCCGAAACGGCTTTGGGCCTTGCCGAGGTCGCGCAGGATGCGGCAAACGGTGCGCAGGAAACGGCCAACGGCGCGCAGGAATCGGCGAATCAGGCAAACGAGCGCGCGAGCATCCTCGAAACGCAATTGACGCTCACGCAGGAGGGGCTTTCGGTGGTGCGGACGGAGACAATTCCAGGCCTCGAGGGCCGCGTGGAAACGATTGAATCCGGCGTGCACATCGCGGGCTCGGAGATCGGGATTTACACGTCCGACAGCCCGTTCCGCAACACGATCACGAACAACGGCTGGGTGATTTCCGAGGACGGCGCGCCGATCATCACGTGCGCGGAAACGAAGCTGACCGCGCCGCGCGTGATGGTTTCGGACGCGTTCATCATCGGGGGCCTCGCATGGAAGCCCGGCGAGGACAAGCACGTGCGGCTGCTGAAATATGGGAGGTTATCGTAAATGCCAACAGTCACGCTAACCCCATCCGCCTGCACATCGGCTGCGGGCTGGACGACGGTTTATCATTATCTCACGACGAACAGCTCGTATTACCCGCGCCAGTTGATATTCACGTATCCTGCGAACTCGGTGCTCGGCGCGGCGGGCGTTCAGATCAACAAATTGACCATTCACGGCTACGTCCGCAATTCGGCCTCGGCGCTGAAACGACTGCGCTTCGGCTTCCGGCCCAGCGCGTCCAGCGGCGTGTCCGAATGGTCGATGCGCGGGAGCTCGCCTGTGCTCGACGTTGCGTTCGACGCAATCGACGGCCATTCCGGCAGCGGCTACGCGTATCAGCAGATCGAGCGGATTTATGTGGGCAGCGGCCTGTTTATCAACCACATCCGCGACCAGTTCCAGCAGGGAAAACCCCTGTATTTCGGCGTAATTCAGCCGGACAGCGGCCGATCCATTTCCGTGGATACGACGCTCTCCAATTGGACAATGACCGTCGATTACGAGCTGCTGGGCAACATCCCGACTACGGATAAGAGCAGCGTCAGCCTCGGCGAAACGCTGACGGTGAACGTCAATCGCGTGATCGGAAACAGTTCGACGACCTTGCGCTACAAGATCGGCAGCACGACCATCGCGACGCGCAATATCGGCACGGCGAGCAGCGATTCGTACACTATTCCCGCCAGCGCGGGCAGCGCGTTTGCAAGCAGTAACTCCGCGACGATGACGATCGAGGCCGTAACGACGCTAAGCGGCACGACCTACGGCACCCTCACGACCACCGTAAAGGTGAACGTTCCGACGAATTCCGGCCCGACGATCAGTCACACGCTCACGCGAACGTGGCTCAGCGGCATTGCAACATCGGCTCAGCTCGACGCGTATCTGCAGCGCTGCACCGGCATTCAGGCCGCGATCACGGCAAATCCGCAGTACGGCGCGAGCGTGTCGAAATGCGCATTGACCATCGAGGGCAAAACGTATTCGGCAAATGGCGCATCGGCCACGCTTTCGCATGCGCAATTGACCACCTCCGGAACCGTTTCCTACACCGTTTCGGCCACCGATTCTCGCGGCAAAACGACCAGCGCGAGCGGGACGATCACCGTTCTTCCCTATTCGCCGCCGCAGATTCAGGCGTTTACGGTCGATCGCGCGACGAGCGCAAATGTGCTGGCCATTGATGGAACCTACGCCCGAGCCACCGTTCAGGCGAGCGTCAGCAGCGTCGCGATCGACGACGTGGAACAGAACAGTCTGAAGTTCAAAATCCAGTATCAGAAGGTCGGCGAATCGGCGTGGACGGACTGCGACGAGGTGACCGGCTCGGGCCTGACCGGCACGTTTACCGGCCTGCTGGTGAAGGACGGCGCGTATGTCAGCACGTTCAACGACATGTCCGGCTACGATTTCCGCGCGGCCGTTTACGACCGATTCAGCACGTCCTACGCCGCCGCGCAGATGCCGACGAAGGAAATCCTCTGGGACGTGGACGAGACGAACACCTGCATGGGCTTCGGCGGCGCGGCTCCGCTTTCGAGCGACACGGCCTATTACCGGTTCTACAAGCGGACGGAGTTCAATGCGGTCACGGATTTCAATCAGGTCGCGAACTTCAAGGAGGGCTACAAGATTTACAAGACCTTCGAGGTCGACACCGGCAACAAATGGTACGACGGCAAGCGGATTTACCGCTTCACGCTTTGGGGAAACACCGCGCTGACGAACAGCAGCGGCACGTTCTACACGCTTCCCGTCACGCCCTCGGATATCGTCCACATCGACGCGTTCTTCAAATCGGGCAGCGTCTGGTATCCGCTCCCGTGGGCGCAGTACGACATCAACAAAGCCGCAAACATCTACATCGACGGCGCAAAGATCTGCCTCGCCTTCGCCAGCGGCTGGACAGGCACCCGGCAGGTTCGCGTCGTGATCGAATACACGAAGTAAAGGAGCAATCCAATGAGTAAACTGAGCACAACGGCGTTCGCGGCGTTTCTTCTGGAGCGCTGCAGGGCGAAGGACGGCTACATCATGGGCGCAATCGGGGAGAATCCGCGGATCTGGACGGAGAAAAGCTGGCGCATTGCGCAGTACGCCGATCGCAAAAACTACACGGCCAAGCAGCACGCGCAGGCGCTGTACTGGTGGAAGCATGCCGAACGCGTATGGGACTGTCAGGGCCTCGCGGACGGCTTTGTGACCGATTCCGGCCTGTTCGGCAAGGTCAACGTTAAGGCGCGCGAGAACTACGCGAGCTGGTGCAGTCCGAAAGGCAAGGGCATGATTCCGGCCGAGCGTCGCGTGCCCGGCGCGGCGGTTTTCTGGCAGGACAGCAAGTCGTATATCCATCACGTCGCTTATCTGGTGGAGCCGGTCGACCCGGCGAAGCCCGGCGGCGACTGGTACATCGTCGAGGCCCGCGGCGTGATGTACGGCGTGGTGAAGACGCGTCTCGAGGCGCGCAAGCCCGACCATTGGGGCTGGATGACGCAGTATTTCGATTACGGCGCGGCGGTGGAACCGGCGGTGCGCGACCTCAGGCGCGGCATGAAGGGCAACGACGTGACCGTGATGCAGGAGAACCTACTCCGCCTGGGCTACGACCTGGGCAAATACGGCGCGGACGGCGATTTCGGCGCGGCAACCGAGGCGGCAGTCAAGAAGCTGCAGTCCAACAACCGCCTGACCGCGGACGGCATTTACGGCGCGAACACCCGCGCGCTGGTCGAAAAGCTGCTGAAGCTGCTGGACACGGCTCCCGAGCCGGACGAACCCGCCGACCAGCCCGACGACGGATACACCGTGACCGGCAATAGCGTCTGGCTGTGGACGGCCCCGCCCGATTGCGGCGGCAGCAAAGCGAAAACCGTCCACAAGGGCGACACGCTGCTGGTCCCCGCCGCGGGCGACTATAAGCCCGTCACCGTCGGCGGCGAGCTGTACTGGATTAATGGGAAGTACATTAAGGAGGGCTAAAGGAATGCCGGAAACGGAAGTTCAGCAGGCGCTCGTGGAGCTTGCCACCCAGAGGGAACAGATCAAGACGCTGTTCACGCGCGTCGATGAACAGAAAACGCTGACCGAAAGCGTCCATAAGCTCGCGCTTTCGCTGGAGCGCCTCACATCGGCGCAAAAGAGCACCGCCGATAAGGTGGATGACCTGACCAGCGATGTGGAAGAACTCAAAACCAAGCCCGCCAAGCGCTGGGACAGCGCTACGACCGTAGTAATCACGGCGATCATTACCGCCATGATTACATTCATCTTTACCAAAGTTGGCCTGAAGTAAGTAACAGGAGGAAATGAATCATGTTGAGCAACAAAGCCTATGACGTATTGAAGTGGATCGCACTGTACCTGCTGCCCGCGCTGGGCACGCTTTACTTCGCGCTCGCCGGAATCTGGAGCTTTCCATATGGCGAACAGGTAGTCGGCACAATCACGGCAATTGACACCTTTCTCGGCGTAACCCTTGGCATCAGCACTGTCCAGTACAGCAAAACAACCATGGCCGAGAAAGATATTGAAGCTAAGAATTAACCCTACACAATAACAAACGTCCCCGACCATCTCAGCGGATTGGTCGGGGGCATTTTCGTCGTTTTGGGCTGTTGCAACGGGTCTCAAAGGCGGTTCTTCCCTTTTACCTTATTCCTCTTGGCCTTTTGCTTGCGCTTCTGGAAAGCGCCTTTCCGTTGATTCTCAAAGGCCTTGATTCTTTCCGCATTCCTGCGTTCAATTTCCTGCATCAGCAGGATCCTGTTTCTGATGTTCACCGCCGCACCTCCCGTCAGAACACATCATCCTCTATGATGCCAACGTTCCAGATCACGAACATATCTTCGGGCTTGCTCTCCTGCAGTTCCTTCGTGGCGACTGCCTTATGCGCCTTGGACAGTGCGTCGTCGATGGTCACGGCTTCCACAAGCAAACTTTTCTCTTCTTGACCCGCAGCGTTTTTCACGGCGTAATCAATCTTCCAGTGCTTCATAAATCAGCCCTCCTATACGGATTCTTCTGAGAAGTGCATGATCTCGCCAATCGTCAGATCCTTGAATTCCTTCTCGGACAGACACTCCATCAAGGTTGTGCCATTTGCCTTCACGCTGAACCCGTCGAAGTCCGGATCGTATATTTCAATGGTCAGTCTCATATCAGTCCTCCATTCCAGCGGCAACCAATTCCCGCCGCGTATTATTGCTCACGATGTCATCAAACCAGCGATCTTCCATTCGCAGTTTGAAGATAGCCAACTTGCTGACATCCAAACCGTCCAGAGGGAATGCCAGAAAGTGCAGATCGTTCGGGTAGGCGTTGTCGCTCGACAAACGGTAGTAAGCGTTCATATCAGCACCGGTAAATTCCACCCATTGCCGGATCGTTCCGATGTTTTCATGGTTTAACAGGTTCTGATAGCCGTCCTTCCAGTCGTTCAAGTTGCCGCCGCAGCCGGTAATGGTGTACCAGGAGCCACGCTCCATCTTCTCAAAATTGATCACGTCACTCATCCTCCTCATCGTTATCGTTTTCATCAGAGTAGACCTCGCTGAACATATCCTCGCGGATGCCGCCATAGGTGTAGCGGTTGTCGTGGGTAGTATAGATCGGGGTGTCTTCATCGTACTGACTCAGAAAGTCCATCAGCTCCCCAGCAGTCATGGTGCTGCAAATCTGATCAGGGCTGTGGCCCTCACGTCTGGCGTCAAAAAACAGCTTCATGCGAAATCCTTTCTGCCCTCGTAACCTCCGGGGCGGGCGGCTGCCTAATCTCCGATTGACGAATACTCTTCCCACAGATTTCCGTCATCATCGCGGTAAAGCGTCCAGTCTCCGTATTCAGCCATGCGATAGTCTACAACCTGCAAGCGCTTCTGGAATTCCAGGAAACCTTTCCGGGACTTCGGGCAATTCGCCCAATACTGGGCAATCGGTTTAGCGTCTTTCCACATCGCTTTTACCTTTCTGCCGGGGTTTGCCGCCCCGGCACGGCTTTATCGTTATTTCCTGTTGAGAAACTCCCAATCGTACACTTCATGGTCTTGTTTGTTGCCTTTCCAAACCTTCAGGACTTTGAATCCGTTGCATCGGAGGTCGGCAGCAAATTCAACGTTGGTCTTATAGTCGTCATACCTCATGATCTTCAGGTTTCCGCTGGCTGTTCTGACCAGAGCCGTTCTCATTGTTCTTGCTCCTTTCTGCCGGGGCACTGTAACCCCTGGTTCGGCTTGTCGCTGTCAACCCCAATACATTCGGAGCTGACCGTTGTACATCTCGTAACCCATGGTGCAGTTGCCGCGGATATTGAACACGATGTAGTTCCAATCCCATGCATTGAACAGAGCTTTGCGAGGGATGGTGCCGACCCTGCGGCACTGGCGGTGGCGGTTGATCTCTTCCTTGACCACTTCGTGAACGATTACGATCTTGCTGCGGTCAAACCCGAACTCGCTGGCGATCATGTCAGCTGCTTCCTCGTCGGTCAGTTCTTTGGTGCCGCCGGCACTGGCAAGTTTTTCGTAGTCTGCCTGCCTGACGTTCTGCTCGCTCTCGTATGGCTTCCACTCCAGCTCCCGATCCAGCTTGGCTTCCAGATCGGCGATTTTCTTGTCACGATCCTTGATCTCGACCATCAGATTCTTCTCGGTTTCCATCAGCGTGGAACGGAGCTTGGCGATCTTCTCGGCGCGTGCTTCGCAGATGCCCTTGACACCAACGCTGTGCTTCCAGTTGATGCAGAACGCATCCTTGTCGCCGTCGAACTTGTAGTAGGCTTCCTCAATTTCGGCATACTCTTCTGCCGTTGGCTCGAAGCCGGTGCGTTCGATGAACTCGTTCATCATCATTTTGTGTGACCTCCTTGATTGACTTGTGAAGTGTTTTGCTCAACTTCTTGATTATAATGTATCACAAAACAAGCATAATGTCAAGCATAATTTCCGACTTCTTATAAATTTTGCTTGACATCTTGCGCAGAAATGCGTAAGATGAATGGTGGGAGGTGATTTAATGGCCGTTGATTATACTGGCAATAGAGTAGTCAGATGTCGGCTTCGTCAACTCATGGGCATACACGATAACATGAGAATCTCTGAACTGGCCGAGAAGACCGGGCTGCAGCGCAATTCCATATCTGCCATGTACAACAATACCGCAACCAGATACGACGCCAAGTCCATCGCTGCGATCTGCGATGCGTTGAATTGTGAGGTCGGCGATCTACTGGTGTTGGAGGAGGTAGAGGAATGAAGGTTGACAACCTGAACATTGAGAAAAATGGTTCTCTTACCATCGACTCAATCTTTGAATTTGATAGCCCCTTGGACATCACACTGCTGATAGACAGATGTCGGCAGAATGGATGTACCCTTCGCTTCGAAAACGAGGATTTGACCATCGACAACAATTACGGTAATGATGCTTCCAAGGTTGCTGTGGTGACGCTTTACACGATGCTGGCAGGGCATCCGAAGGCCGCGCTGGATTATATTCGGTACTGCGTCCGCACTGCCACCAAAAAAGAATGTGACCCGAACGCCGTGTAGCGTTCGGGCCGTCGTTCAGAACTTGACTGGTCTGATCGG
>CAKUKM010000028.1 GCA_934663595.1 uncultured Clostridia bacterium
GGGAAATGGGATTTCCCTTCGCGAAAAAAGCCCGCGAGGCGGCAAACCTAAATCTTTGATTTAGCTTTGCCGGTCGCAAAGCGACTTGCTTGCCTTCAGGCAAGCAACCTTGCCACCGCGCATGTCGCTGAGCTCGATTTTAAGTTCGAGAGGACTTCGCCCTCTCGAGCTCTCCCTTAGGGCAATGGCAAAGCCGCTTTCCTGATGCGTTCGGGAAAGCGGCTCTCTTTATTTCTTTTTCATTTCCTCCGGATCGATTTCCAGCATGTGGCTCATCCAGGCGTTGATTACAATCGTTTCGCCATATTGCCGCTCGCGGCGGAAGCGAAAATCGTATTCCTTGTGCACGTGGCCGTGAATGTGATACGCGGGATGGTATTTGTCCACCGCGCGCTTGAACGTCTCAAATCCGCGATGCGGCAGATCCGTGCCGTCGCCCACGCCCGCCATCGGCGCATGCGTGAGCAGAATGTCAAAGCCCTTCGTGCGGCGCAGGCGGAAGGCCAGCCGGTTCATGCGCCGCGCCATTTCCTTTTCGGTGTATTGATGCGTTCCGGGCTTGTAGCGCATGCTGCCGCCGAGGCCGAGAATGCGCAGCCCCTCGTGCACGTAAACCTGATCCTCGATGCAAATGCAGCCCTCGGGCGGATACAGGTCGTATCGCGTGTCGTGGTTGCCGTGCACATAGAGGATCGGCGCGTCGGTAAAGCAGGTCAGGAAGGACAGATAGCTCGCGGGCAAATCGCCGCAGGACAGCACGAGGTCCACCCCCTCGAGCAGTCGGCGGTCGAGATGGTCCCACAGGCGCGGATTCGGTTCATCGGCCAGCAGCAGTAGTTTCATTTACGATTCTCCTTCGTTGGAGGGTTCCGTCCAGCAAATTTCGGAAGCGTCGGGCGCCTTGATCGAATGGATGCCCTGCAGCTCGACAAACGGCTGCGCCTCCGGCTTCATGTCCTCGAGCGTCGGAATGGAACCGACGACATTGTCGGCCAGGTAATCCATCGCGATGATTTCCGCCGGCGTGAGCGCCTTTCCGGCCGAGCAGCGCACCTGGCCGTCCTGCGAAACGATCGTCTCCGCAAACGGCTTGAGCGCGCCCGCGCGCACCTGATGGCGCATCAGATCGGTTAAACGCCGCGTGCCCGCGTCCAGCTTGTGCGAATAGAACACGTCGATCGCGCCCACGTCCATGCCCCACCAGTAATTCATCGCCTGCGCGTCGTTCTGAATGCCGTCCGTGCGCCATACGCCGGACTGCACGCGCCGGAGCAGGTCTTCGTAAAGCCGGCCCCAGTTCCATACCGGCATCGCGAGGTTCCTCGGCGCGTCGCCATCCTGCAAATACAGTCCGAATTCCATCGACTGGTGCGACGGCGCGCTGATATCGCGGTTCGAGATCACGCGCACGCCGTTTTTCGCCAGCGCCGCCAGCGGATCGGAATCCTTCACCGTCGACCATTCCAGAAATACCTTCGCCCGCGGATTCGTAAGCCGCGCGCCCAGCGCGAACGCGTTGATGCTCGCCGCCGCGCCGTACACCGGGTAATCGGCGATATAGCCGATGCGATCGTTGTCGCTGACCGCGCCGGCAATCGCGCCGATGATGAATTTCGCCTCGTACATGCGCAGGTAATACGAGCGCACCGTGCGATATTCCGGCAGCAGCGAGCAGTTCAACACCTTCGCCTCCGGATGCTTGATCGCGGCCTTGATCGCGCCGTCCAGCAGCACCGGCGACGTGGTAAATACGATATTCGCGCCGTTTTCGATCTGCGCGCTGATCACGTCCTCGCACTGCTCCGGCTCCACATCGTAGACCGAGCTGGTCTTGACATTGTCCTCAAACACGCTCTCGACGCGGTTCTTGCCCAGCTCGTGCCAGTACGTCCAGCCCGACGTTTCCGGCGATTTCTGGTGCACGAACGCCACGCGCAGCTCCTGCGGCTGGGGCGAAATGATCTGGCGAATGAAGCCGGGCTTCTGGCCGTCGGCGCTTAACAGCAGCGAGATCGATTCGTCCGTCGCGCGCGCCTTCATTTCGCCGCGCAGGCGGTTCAGCCGCTCGCGCATTTCGCTCATCGGCACATACGTGCCCGGCTCGTAGCCGTAAATCTTTAAGTAAATCAGAAACGCGTCGCCCGGCGTGATGTTCAGCAGATCCGCGCCGACCAGATTAAACGCCTCCGTAAACTGCAGATACACCGCGCGGAAGTCCGCGACTTCCTCCGCCGTCCACGCCTCGCCCGGCGTTTTGCCGACCAGCTCGTAGATCTGCGCGAAGCCGCCCACATCCGAGAAGTACAAAAAGTTGATCTTCGTGTCGCGGTAAAAGTCCAGATATTCAAAGTAAATGCGGTTCTCGAGCTCGTCCGTGCGCTTCGGAATGATGCGCGTGACCTCCGCCTCAATCAGCGGCGAGCCCAGGAATTTCGCCACGCTTACGCGCTTGTTGCCCTCCAGCACGTAATACTTGTTCATGTACTCCAGCACCTTGATCGGCGAACGCACGCCGCTCTTGGTCACGCTGTGGTACAGGTTCATCCATTTGATTGCAAATTCGCTGTTCGGCTCGAGCAGCGGCATGAAATTGCATGCGAACGCGCTCGTGCGGCCGCGCGTGCCGGTGCCGGCAATGCGCTCCATCGGGATGGTGAGCAGACGCAGGTTCACATGGGAAAGGGACAGCTGATCGGGAACGATTTCGTCCAATACGGCCAGATACGGGTTTTCGCCGCGCTGCAGCGCCGCATGATACGCCTTGATTCCGAGCTTTTTCGCCTTGCTGTAGGCAAAATCATCGCTTTCGAACATGCTTTTTTCACCTCCGGAAATCCATTTTCCTCTTCATTTTCTCATTTACCCCTTCAGGATACCCCGCTTTACCGATCTTTTCAAGACAGAATCCATATCTTTTTGGTGAATTTTACCTCCGCGCGGCCGGCAGCGCGTATTCCGCCCGATCCCTGCGATACTGCTCGCGGAACTCCGCGCTCTCGCCGGCGTGCTCGGTGTAATCGTGCAAATCCATGCTGCCGAGCGCGGTTTCAATCAGCGCCGCCGCGACGTTCGAGCAATGGTCGGCCACGCGCTCCAGATTCGCCGCCGCGTCCGCGAGCACGAAGCCCAGCTCGATCGTGCATTTGCCGCCGCGCAGCCGGTCGATATGCCGCGATTTTATTTCCTTCGTCAGATCGTCCACCACCTGCTCCAGCGGCTCGACCCGCCGCGCGCGCGCCGTATCGCCCTCTGCAAACGCGCCGATCGCCGCATCCAGCAAATCGCGCACCGCGCGCATCAATACGTCCAGCTCCGCCGCGGCCTCTTCGGAAAACTGAATTCTCTTCTCCCGCAGCTCTTCCGCCGCCTCCTTCAGGTTCACCGCGTGGTCTCCAATGCGCTCAAAATCGCCGATCAAATGCAAAAGCAGCGCGTTTTCGCGGCTCTCCGCGGGCGACAGCGCGCAATCCGACAGCCGCACAAGATACGTCCCCAGCGCGTCTTCGTCGCAATCCAGTCGTTCCTCCAGCCGGTCGACCTCCCGCGCGCGCTCGTCGCTCCATTCCCTCAACAGCGCCATGCCGCTCATAATCGCGCGCCGCGCCGCCTCCGCCATGCCCAGCGCCATTTTCCGGCACTGCTCCAGCGCCACCGCCGGCGTTTGCAGCAATCGCTCGTCCAGCGCGTCGCCCGCCTCCGCCGCATCCCTGTCCGGAATCAGCAGGCGTGCAAGATGCATCATCGCGCCGCTCGCCGGCATCAGAATCGCCGTCATCAAAAGCTTGCTTCCCGTGTGCAGCCATGCGAGGCTCAATGGATTCACCGCCGCGTCCATGCCGCTTGCGAGCGCCCGCGCAGGCCAATACGCCGCCATCACGATCGCCGCGCCGAACACGTTAAACAGCAGATACATCAGCGCCGCGCGCTTCGTTTCGCGCCTTCCCCCGATCGCCGAAAGCAGCACCGGGGCCGACGCGCCGATGTTCTGGCCCATCAGAATCGGAATCGCCGCCGAAAACGAAATCGCGCCCGTCATCGAAAGCGCCTGCAATATGCCCACCGCCGCGGACGACGACTGCAGCACCGCCGTCATCGCCATGCCGATCAGCAAACCCGGAATCGGGCTTGAAAACATCCCGATCAGCTTCAGAAACGCCGGATCGCTCGAAAGCGGCTCTACCGCGCCGGACATCGCCTCCATGCCCAGCATCAGCACCGAAAAGCCCAGCAATATCGCCGCAATGTTCCGCGTGCGCTCCTTTTTCGACAGCATTCGCTGCAATATGCCGATCACCGCCAGCGCCGGCACGAACGCGCTCGGCTTCAGCAAATTCAACGCGCCGCCCGTTCCCGTAACGCCCGCCGTGCTCAGCAGCCACGCCGTCACCGTCGTTCCCACATTCGCGCCGATGATCACGCCGCACGCCTGCGCAAGCTGCATCAGCCCCGAATTGATGAATCCCAGCACCATTACCATCGTCGCCGACGACGACTGAATCACCGCCGTCACAATCAGCCCCAGCAGAAATCCCCGCGCCCGGCTGGACGTGAGATGCTCGAGCGTCGTCTGCATGCGCCCGCCCGCCAGCTTCTTCAGCGCCGCGCCCAGCAGCTCCATGCCATACAAAAACAGCGCGATTCCGCCCAGCAGATCCAGTATCCTCCAACCGTCCATGCTCCGTCCCCTTTCTTTTCCTCCAGCATACAGGATTACCGTAAATCCCATATTATATGTACATAATGATTTCTTATGACGAAGTGCAGAAAAAAGGCCGCCGCCGCAGGTGGAGAAAGCGACGGAGGCCGGAGAGGATGGCAAATATGGTTTTCAGTTGCCCGCGAGGCGTTCGCGAACGTCGTGCGTGCTCATGAAGAACAGCGCAAGCGCGCCGGGGCCGACGTGCGAGCCGGTCACGGGCTCATAGCATACGTTCAGGATCTGCTTCGGCGGGTGATTGCGATTCAGCAGCTGAATCAGTGCCTGCGCGTCCTCGGGGCAATCCGCGTGCGCGACGCCGACGACCTGGTTTTCCGCGTCCACAACCTCGGAATCGTAAATCTGGGCGAGCTTCGCTATGGAGGCCTTTCTGCCACGCTCGCGCGCAAAGCAGACGATTTTGCCCTCCGGATCGCCCACCAGAATCGGCTTGATCTTAAGAATCGTGCCCACCAGCGCGCGAATGCCGGACAGGCGGCCCGTGGCGCGCAGATATTTCAGGTCTTCCACCGTAAATACCTGGCACATTGAGGCGCACTGCGCCTGAATCCGATCCGCCGTTTCGTCGATTTCCATGCCCTGATCGCGATAATCCGCCGCCTTGAGCGCAAAGAGACCCTCGCCCAACGACGCGCCGATCGTGTCGACAACGCGAATCCGCCGCTCGGGGAAGCGCTCGCGCAGCTCCTGCGCCGCGCTCTCGGCCGACGCGTGCGAGCCGCTGACGCCGGACGAAATGCCGATGAACAGCACGTCGTTGCCCGCCTGCAGCATCGGCTCGAACATGTCGATGTAATTCTGCGGCGTGACCTGCGAGGTCGTTACCTTCGCGCCCGCGCGAATCGCCTCGTAATAGGCATGGCCGTCAAAGCCCGCCACATCCAGGCAAATGCTCGAATTTCCGTCTATATTAAAGGAAAGCGGCAAAACGGAGAGATTCCTCTCCTCCAATACGCTGCCCGTAAGATTGGACGCCGTATCCGTTACAATGTTGAACACAATAGTCACCACCATCGAATCTAATAAACGATATTATATTAGCACATAGTCGCTACGATGTCAACAGCTTTTTGATAAATAGTTCGCTTGATTTTTTGCGGGAAATGTGCTATACTGCTTTACACTTGAGGGAGGAACACCTATGGGGTACGATAAAAAGCTGGTCGCGGGCAAGCTGCGGCGCTGGGAGAAATATCTGGAGCGCTTTCGGCTGCCCATGTGGGAAGAAATCCCGGATATCGGGCTGTATATGGAACAGGTCATGGCGCTGCTGAAGCAGTATCTGGACTATCTGCCGCCGGAGCTGAAGGAGGATCAGCTGATCACCGCGGCGGCGATCAACAACTACGTGCGCACGAAGGTGATGCCGGAGCCGCGGAAAAAGCGGTATTACCGGCTGCACATCGCGTATCTGATCATGATTTGCACGCTGAAGCAGAGCCTGAGCATCGCGATGATCCAGAAAATGATCCCAGCGGGCCTTACCGAGGCCGAAATGCGCTCGATCTACGAAACCTATGCCGAGCGGCACCGGATGTCGGCGGAATTCTTCGTTCAGCAGGTGCGCCGCGCGGCGGGGCCGATTCTCGACCACGAGGACGCGGACGAGCACGCCGCCGAGGAAACGAGCGAGCTGATCGCCATGACGGCGATTGCGAGCGGCTTTGCGCAGCTGCTGACGCAGAAGCTGCTGCTGCTCGAGGGCAAAACGCTCGAGGACGGCGAAAACATCGAAATCGAATAGCGAATGCGCGCAAAAACCGGCGGCCGTTCCGGATGAAGGGAACGGCCGCCGGTTCGTCTTTATTCCAGCGCGAGCAGGCGCACCTTTTCCGCGCCCTCGACCCTCGCCAGCGCGTCGATCATGCTGCCCACCGGCTCAGTCAGGCCCGACGTGTCCAGCGTGAGCATGATGCTCGCCTTGCCGTGCACCGGCAGGCTCTGCGTAATCGTGAGGATGTTTCCATGGAAATTCGAAACCACTCTCAGCACGCGCGAGAGATTGCCCGCCTCGTGCGCCAGCGTCAGCATCAGCGATGCCTTGTGGCCGAAATCCATCTGCGCCGGCTCGATCACGCGGTCCTTGTATTTGTAAAACGTGCTGCGCGAAATGCCCGCGCGGCGAACGGCCTCGCTCACCTGCGCGCACGCGCCGGATTCCAGCAAATTCCGCGCCTGCACCACCTTTTCAAAGTAATCCGGCAGGGCGCTTCTTTCCACATACAGATATTGATCGTTCACGCGGCCTCCTCCTCTCCGATCCGCTCCTCCGCAATCAGGCGGCGCGTGGGCCTCCAGAGCAGCCCAAGCCCGATCAGCGCCGCAATTCCATTGAAAGCGAACACCGCGGGAATGCCCACGCGCTCGCACACCATTCCGCCCAGCAGTCCGCCCACGATCTTGGCCATGCCAAAGGTCGTCAGCGTCAGCATCGTCTGCGCCGCCCCGATGCTCTCGGGGGCCACGCGCCGGTTCAAATAAAACGCCGGCAGAAATTCAAAGCACGCCATGCACGATACCGCGGCGATCTGCACCGCCATGATCGGCGCAAAGCTCCTGGAAAACGCGAGCCCCAGCCAGCGCACGGCGCTGAGCAATATGCCCAGCAGCAGACCGTTCCAGACGTTGATTTTCCGGGCAATCCGGTCGCCGAACAGCAAAAACGGCAGCTCCGGCACCGTCGAAAGAAATGTAATCAGCGAAACCTCGCCGTTGCTCATGCCGAGGTCGCCCAGGTGCTTGGCGAAAAACGCCACAAAAAACTGCGTGCCGACGGTCGCGAAGAATATGATTCCATACAGCCACACGAGATGCTTGTCGCGAAACAGGCGCGTAAACGGTACGCGCTGGCGATTGTGCTGATGCCCCTCGACGTTCGGCATGAAAAGCGTGGTCGCGCACGCCAGCAGCATCGAAATCGCCATCATCGGATACAGGCTCTTCAAGCTCGCCGACAAGATCGCGCCCACCAGCAGCGCGCCCAGCTGATAGCCGATCGTTCCCGAAAGGCGGATCAGGCCGAAGGATTTGCCCGTTTTCCCGCAGTATTCCAGCGAAATCGTGGTCGCCACCGGCGTTACGCTCACCGAAAAGATGCTGTAGCCCATTACGGCCAGAAACATGCCGGGAAAGGTCTTCATCGCCGGAAACGCAAAGCAGCAGCCGGCCATTAAAATCAGCTGCGCCGCCAGCAGATAGCGCTTGCGGGACACGCGGTCGGACAGCGCGCCCATCAGCGGCATGAACGCCAGCGCCAGCAGCGTCGGAACGCTCATTAAAACGCCGATCCGGCCGTCGCTCATGCCGATCTCGGCATAGTATTTCGACAAAAAGGAAGAAAATCCGTTGGAGACGAAATAGATCAGATAATACCCAATCAGCGCCCCGTACTGCACAAAATCCCTCCCGCGTTTCGCTCGAAGGACGCTTCTCAGGCGCCCAGGAACCGGTCGATCGCCTCGCACGCCTGCTCAAACGGCCGCGCCTGCATGTCCAGCCAGCAAATCGCCTTGTCGCGCCGAAACCAGATGCGCTGCCGCTTGGCGAACTGCTTGATCGCCGTGGCCAGCTGGTCGATCATGTCCTGCCGATCCGGGATTTCGCCGATCAGGTATTGCGTGATATAGCGGTATTCCAGCCCGAGCCGGAGCAGAAACTCCGTGCTCGCGCCCGCGTCCATCAGCGCCTGCACCTCCTCGATCATGCCCTCGTTCAGCCGCCGCTCGAGCCGCTCGTCGATGCGCGCGCGCAGCACGTCCGCCGGCCACGACACGCCCAGCTTCAGGCAGTCGTATCGCGGCTGATTCGGCTGCGATTCCTCGTCGCCGTCGTGGATCTTCTCCAGCCGGCGCATCACGCGGTTGCGGTTTTTGGGATCGATTTCGATCTCCGGCCGCAGCGCGATCAGCATTTCATACAATTTCGGCGTTTCAAACGTCTCCAGATAGGCGCGGTATTCAAGATCGGGCTTGGATTCCTTCATCACATAGCCCTCCGTGACCGATTCGACATACAGCCCCGTGCCGCCCACGAGAAACGGCTGCCTCCCGCGCGCGCAGATGGAATCGATCGCCTGATACGCCAGGCGCTGAAAATCGTGCATCGAGAAGAAATCGTTCGGCTCGGCCACGTCGATTAAATGGTGCTTCACCCCGCGCATTTCCTCCGGCGTAATCTTGCCGCTGCCCAGATCCAGCCCGCGAAACACCTGCCGCGAGTCCGCCGAAACGATCTCGCCCGCGTATTTTTCGGCCAGTCGAACGCCCAGCCCGCTCTTTCCGGACGCGTTCGTTCCCTCAATCACGATCAGCTTTTCCATCAGTTCCCCCGGTCGTCGCGCCGGCTGCGCGCCAGAATGCTCAGTATTCTCAGGAAAATGTTGATAATATCCAGATACAGCGCGCTCGCCGCGGCGATCGCGTTCGTCGTCGTGCGCTGAACGCTGTTCGCGCGCACCCAGTCGTAGCCGATATACAGG
This sequence comes from uncultured Clostridia bacterium, assembly GCA_934663595.1. GTDB lineage: Bacteria > Bacillota > Clostridia > Christensenellales > Aristaeellaceae > Faecivicinus. Next base: position 9,195 of record CAKUKM010000028.1, read on the forward strand.
CACATGATGATCACCACCGCCCAGTCCGTCAGCGTAATCGCCGCGCGGAAGAACAGCATGCCGAGGCTCTCGACCACGATCGTCGCCAGCAGCGCGACGCCCAGGCCGCCCGCCATGCGCTCAAACACCTGCGGAATCAGCGTCGATACGATCATCATGATCAGCGTCACAATCGCAGTCGACAGCGCCGCGCGCGCCACCAGCCCCGGGTCATACGCGGCCGTGGCCATCGCCACCAGCACGCCCACCGGCAGCGCGATCAGATTGTAGCCGATAAAGCATGTCCCCGCGTTGTACGAGCGCACCATGCCCGACCCGATCATCACCAATACGAAATACGCAATCACGAACGCAAGCAGCCCGCCGCCCATCGCGAGCCCGAGCAGCCGCGGCCCCAGAAGCTGCGTAATGGCGAAATTGAGCCCGAAGCCCCACGCCAGCATCAGCCCGATCAGCAGATTGTATCGCGATTCCGTCAGCTCCTGCGCGCCCTCGCGATTCGTAACAAACGATTGAAAGCTCAGATTGCCCCTTTCGGACATAATCGTCCCTCCTTACAGCGTCTGAAGCGCCTCCGTGATCCTCTCAAACGCCATGCTGTGCGACGCCTTGACCAGCACCGCGTCGCCCTCGGAGATCATTTCCGGCAGCGCGCAAATCAATTCGTCGCGCGTTGCAAACCATTTCGCGCGTCCGCCCTCGGCCTCCGCGCCCCTGCAGGTGTCCCTGGAAAGCTCGCCCGCGGTCAAAACCAGCTCCGCGCCGCCGCGCACCGCGCTCCTGCCCACCTGCTCGTGCAGCGCGCGCGCGTTCTCGCCCAGCTCCAGCATGTCGCCCAGGATGCATACCTTGCGCCCGGGCAGCATTTGAAGCGACTGTATCGCCGCGCCCACCGACGAGGGATTGGCGTTGTAGCAATCGCTCACGATCGTGATCTTCGGCGACCGGATCACGCGCGCGCGCTCGCCCACCGTGCGATACCGCGCAATGCCGCGCGCGATCTGCGCGTTCGTCATGCCGAGCGCGCTGCCCACCGCCGCGCCCGCCAGCGCCGCGTACACCATGTGCACGCCGAACGCCGGAATGTACGCGTCAAACGAGCCGCCGTCGTGCGAAATCGTGCAGCGAACGCCGTCCGCGCCGAGATTGCAGATATTGCTCGCCACGAAATCATTTTCGGGATTCAGTCCGTAGGTCACGCGCCGCGTGGGCGGATAGAAGTCCTTCAAATGCGCGTCGTCGCCGTTCAATACGGCCAGATCGTCCCTGCCCATGGATTCAAAGATCTCGCTCTTCGCGCGCAAAACGCCCTCGCGGTCGCCGAGAAATTCCAGATGCGAATCGCCGATCACGCTCATCACCGCGATCGTGGGCCGCACCATGCTCGTCAGCACCCGCATTTCGCCGAAATCGCTGATGCCCATTTCAATCACCGCCGCCTCGTGCATCTTGTCGAGCGCGAGCAGCGTCTTCGGCACGCCCAGGGCGTTGTTGAAATTCTTTTCGGTCTTGTGCGTGCGGAAGCGCTCGGACAGCACCGCGGCGATCATTTCCTTCGTCGTGGTCTTGCCGACGCTTCCGGTAATGCCCACGATCGGAATGGAAAACCGCCCGCGATACCAGCCCGCCAGCGCGCCGATCGCCTCAAGCGTCGATTCCACGCGCACGCACGGCGTCTCATTCGCCTTCGGCTCCCTCTCGGACAGGCAGCACGCCGCGCCGTGGCGCAAACTCGGAGCCATGAAATCGTGGCCGTCCACGCGCGCGCCGGGAAACGCGACGAACAGCGCGCCCGCACCCACCTCGCGGCTGTCGCTGGTTACGAACGCAATCTCGCGATCCAACGCGTCGGGTTCGCCGTAATAGGTTCCGTTCGTCGCCGCAGCGAGCTGCCGGATCGTGAAGTGCTTCATGCGCGCCTTTCCTCCAATGCCATTTCAATCACCCGTTTGCAGAGCGATTCATAATCCACGCCCGCCGCCGCCGCTTCCTGCGGCATCAGGCTCGTGGGCGTCATGCCGGGCAGCGTGTTGATTTCCAGGAAGTAAATGTCCTGTCCGTCCACGATGAAGTCCGAACGCGAATACGCGCTCAGCCCCAGCGCCCGATGCACCTTCACAGCGGCCTCGCCCAGCCGCTTTTCAATTTCCGGATCGATGGGCGTGGGGCAGATTTCCACCGTCGCGCCCGCCTGATATTTGTTTTTGTAATCGTAAAAGCCGTGCTTGGGAATGATTTCGATCGAAGGCAGCGCCCGGTCGCCCAGCACGCCCACATCGATCTCGCGGCCGCGCACGTACTGCTCGATCAGCACGCGGCCATACTGAAGGTTTCCATAAAGCGCGGCTTTGAATTCCTCGCGCGTTTCGGGAATCGCCACGCCGATAGACGAGCCGCTGTCGACGGGTTTGACCACGCACGGAAGAATCGCACTGTCCGCAAGCGCGTCGATATCGCCCTCCGCGTAATCCACGACCCGCCATTCCGGCGTCTTTACGCCCGTTCCGGCAATCAGCCGCTTGGTCAGATCCTTATCCATCGCCAGCGCGCTGCCCAGATAGCCGCTGCCCGTGTATTTTACGCCCAGCAGATCCAGCGCCGCCTGAATGCGCCCGTCCTCGCCGCACGCGCCGTGCAGCCCCAGAAACACCACGTCCGCCAGCTGGCAAAGCTCCAGCACGCGCTTTCCCACGCGGCTCGGGCTCTTCCATTTGCGCGAGGCGATCACCTTTTCCAGATCCGGCTCCTCCTCGGGAACGCGCGCCTCCCCAAGCGGCGGAAGGTCGTTGAACAGCTCGTTCAAATCGCCCTCGTAGTCCTCCAGGCCCATAAACATATCCACCAGCACCGCCTGATGGCCGAGCTTGCGCAGCGCGCCGCAAATCAGCGTGCCGCTGGAAATGGAAACGTCGCGCTCCATGCTCAGCCCGCCGCACATCACCACAATCTTCATTTCGTCCAAACCGCCCTTCCCGCCCGTTTGTCCGCCCCGGAGCGACAATTTTCCCCGGGGATATACGCTGATTTTACCACATATTATGTTATCATTCAACTTTATTCGCGCGCCGAAAGTGAATAATCCGCGCGCGGGTTATGCAAAAACGCGCGCGCAGCTCCCCCGTCCACAACTCTTATTGCATTTCCCCGACAGGTTTTACTGTAATCCGGCCAATTTTTTCTCATATTCCTCCATCTCCGGGCGGGTGACCGGGCAGACGGACGTGATCGGCATGCTCAGGCCCTCGCGCACCAGCGAAAGCGCCTCGGCGATGTTGCCGTCCTCTTCCTCCATGCGCGCCAGATAGTAAATCGTCGTGACCTGATCGGGCTTTAATTCGTGCGCCTTTTTGAAATACTCCTTCGCCGTATCGCGCAGCCCCTGCTTCTCGGCCGAATCGCTCTTGCGCTCGGACATAAACAGATTCATCTGCGCCACGTTGTCGAGCGTCGCGGGATCTTCGTCGTCGTATTCCATCGCCTGGCGGTTGAATTCGATCGCCTCGGCAAAATCGCCGGTCTGGCGCGCCTGATCCACCAGGAACATGCCCAGCGTCGTGTACACCAGTCCGTTCATCTTATGCTGCGCGGCCATGCGAATCGTCTCGATCGCCTTGTCCACATGGCCCATTTTCCATTGGCAGATCGCGAAATTCACCCGCAGCGTAAACCGGTCGTCGGGCTTCATCGTCTTGTCCTTCGCCGCCTCCAGCATCAGCGCGCGCGCCTTTTCAAAATCGCCCATCTGCATGCTGAGAATGCCGTAGCCCGTGAGCGCGCCGGACTTGCGAAAGCCCATTTCATATGCCTCGCCATACAGCCGATACGCCTCGTTCAGCTTTTCCGTGCACTCGCGATATTTGCCCTGCTGCCGAAGCTGCAGCGCCGCCACATGCGTGCGATACGCCTTGCCGCCCAGCTGATTTGCCTTAATGCCGTCCATGAATCCCATTTTCATTGCCTCCCCGCTTCTTTTCCAGTCGCTGAATGCGCTTTTCCCATTCCGGTAAGTCCGGCTCCGCCGAAAGCGACCGCGCCAGACGCGCGTGCTTCAGCGCGAGCTCGATGTTTTTGCTCCGATGCTCGTACAGCTTCGCCAGCTCCAGATGCGCCCGCGCCGGCTCCTGATTCCGCGCGAGCATTTTTTCCAGCGCCGCGCGCATTTCCTCGCAATTGCCCTCGCGCCGCGCCATCAGATACAGCCGCCAGTTCGCCTGCTCGGACACGCTCTCCTCCGAAAGCGCGCGCAGCGTTCCATCCCGCGCCGCCGGAACCGCCGCCCGCCGATACAGCTCGCGCGCCGGGCCGACCTCGCCCTGCCGCTCCAGCGCCTTGCCCACCGAAAACAGATCGCGCTTCTCCTGCGCCGTTTCGGGCGCGGCATACAGCGCGCACAGCCGCACCAGCAGCGTCTGCAGCGTCGCGATGTCCTGTCGGTTGTGATCCAGGATGTCGGTAAGCAGGTTCATATCCCCCGTCTTTAAATAATCGAAATACCGCTGCGGCACCTCGCTGCCCGGAAGATCGTCGATTCGGGGCATATTCAGGATCTTTTCCTCCAGATTGCCCAGCCGGCACGAGCCCAGCCGCAGCTTCCACGCGCGCTTCGCCGGATGCAGAAGATCCAGATTCTCCATCTCGCGCCAGCGATGCCGCATGCGGCACATCGTAAATCGCTGCTCCAGCAGCGGCATGTCGAACGATCGGCCGTTGAACGTGCAAACGCAGTCGAACGCGTCCATCCGGTTCGCCAGCCGGTCGATCAGATCCGGCTCGTCGCTGTAATCGCGCATCAGATACTGCTCGATATGAAAGCAGTCCTCCTCCACGAACCCCACGCCCACCAGAAACGCCACCGTTCCCGCGCCGTGCGAAAGCCCTGTCGTTTCGGTATCGAGAAACAGGCATTTGCGCGCGTCGAACGCCCGGCCGCTCCAGCCGATGCGCCGAAGGCCCACCGGAGACAGCGCGCCAATTTCATCTTCCAGATCCGCCCGGAAATCGCGCACGAGCAGTCCGCCGCGCGACGGCCGCTCCGCCTTCGCGGGCGCGGACGCGCCGATGATCTTCAGCCGCGCGCGCAGTCCCGACGCCATGCCGTCTCCCCCTTCCCGATTTGCTCCATTTAATATTGCCTTTCGTATTGCCTTTAATTGTAATGATTCCCCCGCCGGTTGTCAAGAGCGCGATCTTTACCCGCCCGCGCTTGACAACCGCCCGCTCCGCATTTATCATGGAACCAGTTTACCAATAATTGCGGAGGCGCTCCCATGCAAAGTAAGAAACCCCGGCATTCCCTCAAGCAGACGCTCGGCCTGTTCCAGGCGTTTCTGCCGTATTTCCGGCCGTATGTGTCGATCATGGCGATCGACCTTTTTTGCGCGTCGCTGACGACGGTCTGCGATCTGGTGCTGCCGCTGATCGTGCGCTACATCACAGGCTCCGCGCGCGAGGGCGCGGCAGCGCTGATGCTGTCGACGGTGATGAAGCTGGGCTGCCTGTACATCGCGCTGCGCCTGATCGACGCGGCGGCGAACTACTATATGCAGTCGATCGGCCACTACATGGGCTCGCGCATCGAGGCCGACATGCGCCGCGACCTGTTCTCGCACCTGCAGGATCTGCCGCACGCGTATTACGACCACGCGAAGATCGGCCAGCTGATGTCCCGCATCACGACCGACCTGAACGACATTACCGAATTTGCGCACCACTATCCGGAGGAGCTGTTCATCGCGGCGATCAAGATCGTGGCGGCGTTTCTGATTCTGTGCCGCACGAACGTGCTGCTGACGGTGATCGTGTTCGCGTCGCTGCCGCTGATGGTGATCTTCTCGCGAATCTTTTCGAAGAAAATGCGCGAGACGTTCAAGCAGTCGCGCCATCTGCTGGGCGAGCTGAACGCCAGCGTCGAGGACAGCCTGCTCGGCGTGCGCGTGGTCAAATCGTTCGCCAATGAGGACGTGGAGCGCGAAAAGTTCGCCGAAAAGAACGCGCGCTTTCTGGAAATCAAGAAGATGCTCTACACGAACATGGCCGGCTTCCACACCGTTCCGCGCCTGTTCGACGGGCTGATGTACATCATCGTGGTCATGCTCGGCGCGGTGTTTATGATCAAGGGCAAAATCACCGCCTCCGACCTGATCGCGTATCTGCTCTATGTCACCACGCTTCTCGCCTCGATCCGCCGCCTGGTGGAATTCTCCGAGCAGTTCCAGCGCGGCGTAACCGGCATCGAGCGCTTCACCGACGTAATGAACGAGCCGGTCGTGATTCAGGACGCGCCGAACGCGCGCGTGCTTGAAAACGTGCGCGGCGAAATCGAATTCGACCACGTGTCGTTCTCCTACGGCCCGGGCCTCAAGCAGGTGCTTTCGGACATTCAGCTCCACGTGCAGCCCGGCCAGTCCATCGCGCTCGTCGGCCCGTCCGGCGGCGGCAAGACCACGCTGTGCAATCTGATTCCGCGGTTTTACGACGTTACCGCCGGCGCGGTCAAAATCGACGGCAGCGACGTGCGCGATTTCACGCTGCATTCGCTGCGCATCCAGATCGGCATGGTGCAGCAGGACGTGTACCTCTTCTCCGGAACGATCGCCGAAAACATCGAATACGGCCGGCCCGGCGCGCCGCGCGAGGACGTAATCGCCGCGGCAAAGCTCGCCGGCGCGCATGAATTCATCATGGAGCTGGAAAACGGCTACGACACCTATGTCGGCGAGCACGGCGTGCGCCTGTCCGGCGGCCAGAAGCAGCGCATTTCGATCGCGCGGGTATTTCTGAAAAACCCGCCGGTGCTGATTCTGGACGAGGCCACCAGCGCGCTCGACAACGAATCCGAGCATCTCGTGCAGCAGTCGCTGGAGAAGCTGATGAAGGGCCGCACGACGTTCACCATCGCGCACCGCCTGACCACCATTCGCAATGCGAACATGATTCTGGTGCTGACCGACGAAGGCATCGTAGAGCAGGGCACGCACGCGGAGCTGATGCAGAAAAACGGCCTGTACGCCAGCCTGTATCAGATGTATACGGAAAAAATGTGAGTTTTGTGGACGGGGGGAGCAAGCTCCCCCGCCACTGCCACCCCCGCCGCGCATGTCGCCGGGTACGATTTAAAGTTCGAGAGGGCTTTGGCCCTCTCGAGCTCTCCCAGGGGTTTGTGTTGTTGTTTAAATTCCCCTTTCAAATCCGTCGCAGTTGCTGTGCGGCGGATTTTTTTGCGCATTTTTGGGCATACTTCAATCAAAATCCATGGAAAAGAGGCAAAACACATGCGTCTGAGGGAAAGAATCCTGTTTCTCGCGCTGACCTGCGCACTGATTGCCGTACTCGCGCTGATTGCGGCGATGCTGATTTCGATGCGCGGCATGCAGCCCGCGCGCCCCGTCGGTAGCGCGCTTCTCTGCCTCGCAGGAGGCAAATCATGATTACAAATCGCCAACCGCCCATCCAATCCGCAGGAAGCAAATCATGATTACAAATCACCGCACACCCATCCAACCCGCAGGAGGCAAATCGTGATCGCAAATCGCCATCCGTCCATCCAATCCGCAGGAGGAAAGCCATGATTACAAATCATCATCGTCTGCCCGAACCCACGCCCGATTTTCCCGCGTCGCCGGTCAAAACCGAGATCCGCAGCCCCGCGTCGCAAGCTGAAGCCAAAACCCGCGAAGAGCGCCCGTAACCGGTTTCCTCCATTTGACCTGTCTTCCCCCACTCTCATTCAAGGAGGCGTTTTCATGAACAAGCTGCAGCCCGGGGAGTACGCCCGGCTCGTTTCCAAATTCACGCCGCGCTCGCGGCATGTCGTCGGCTGCCTGCGCGCGTTCTGGGTCGGCGGCGCGATCTGCGCGCTGGGCCAGGGATTGACCGCGCTCGCGGACACGCTCGAGCTGGGCGAGGTCACCGCGCCGATGTTTACCTCCATGGTGCTCATTTTCCTCGGCACCACGCTGACCGGCATCGGCGTTTACGACCGCATCGGCCGCTATGCGGGCGCGGGCTCGATCGTGCCGATCACCGGATTTGCCAATTCCGTGGCCGCGCCGGCGCTGGAATTCCGCCGCGAGGGCATGATTCTCGGCCTGGGCGCGAAGCTGTTTACGCTGGCCGGCCCGGTGCTGACGTACGGCGTCAGCGCGTCGGTGCTGGTCGGAATCGTCTATTGGATTTTGAAGGGGTGGCTTTTATGAAATTTCGAAATGCATTCTGGCGCGATTTTGCCCGCCGCGCCGCGACCTATCGCTTTCTCGGGAGGTGCGCCCGATGAGCCGCGCCGGCAGACAGACATTCGTCTATGATCATCCGCCCGTCATCGCCGCGCGCACGTCGATCGTGGGCCCCAAGGAGGGCAAGGGCCCGCTGCGCGACTGGTTCGATGAAATTCTCCCGGACGACCTGCTCGGCCAGAAGAGCTGGGAGCTCGCCGAGAGCGAAATGGCCCGCCGCGCGATGGAGCGCACGCTCGACAGGGCGGGGCTGTCCCCGGCGCGCGCGCAGGCGCTGCTCAGCGGCGATTTGAACAACCAGATCATCGCCTCGTCGTTTGCGGCGCGGGCGCTGGGCATTCCGTTTCTCGGGCTGTACGGCGCGTGCTCGACGTTCGTTCAGGCGCTGGTCGTCGGCTCCGCGCTGATCAGCGGCGGCTATCTGGACAACGCGCTCTGCTGCGCGTCCAGCCATTTCTGCACCGCCGAGCGCCAGTTCCGCGCGCCGGTCGAGCTGGGCAATCAGCGCCCGCCGCAGGCCAGCTGGACGACCACCGCCTGCGGCTGCGCGCTCCTGAAGGGCGATGCAAAGAGCGCCCTTTCCGTGCGCGCCGGCACCGTCGGCCGCGTGATCGATCTGGGCGTGCACGATTCCAACCACATGGGCGCGGCGATGGCCCCGGCGGTCTGCGCGTGCCTGGAGGCGCATTTGAGCGACCTGAACGCGGATTTCGGCGATTACGACTTAATTGCAACCGGCGATCTCGGCTGGATCGGGCGCAATCTGCTCCTCGAGCTGCTGCGGCGCGACGGCGTTTCCGTTCCGGAGGAAAGGCTGGTCGATTGCGGCGCGAGCATGTTTTATCAGGAGCAGGATACCCGCGCGGGCGGAAGCGGCTGCGGCTGCGTCGCGTCGGTCGGCTGCGGGTGGATCATGGGGCGCATGGAGCGCGGCGAGCTGAAGCGCGTGCTGCTCAGCGGCTCGGGCGCGATGCTGAATTCCATCAGCTGCCAGCAGGGCGAGAGCATTCCGGGAATCGCCTACGCCGTCACGCTCGAGAGCGCCCGATAAGGAGGACGACATGCTGATTTATTTAAAGGCCTTTCTGGTCGGCGGACTGATTTGCGTAATCGGCCAGATTCTGCTGCAGACCACGAAGCTCACCAGCGCGCGAATTCTGGTGTTGTTCGTGGTATCGGGCGTAATTCTCACGGCGCTCGGCGTTTACAAGCCGCTGGTGGACTTCGCGGGCGCGGGCGCGACGGTGCCGCTGACCGGCTTCGGCTATTCGCTGGCGATGGGCGCGATCGAGGCGGTGAACAAATATGGTATCCTCGGCGCGCTCGCCGGCGGCGTAACCCGCACCGCAGCCGGCATCGCCGCCGCAATCGTATTCGGCCTGCTCAATGCGCTGATTTTCAAACCGCACGCGAAGCCGTAGAAAGATGTGGACGGGGGAGCAAGCTCGCTTCCCCGCATTTTTCTATTCACTGGAAAAATTCCGTCCTCCTATGGCGCGGCGCGGGAAACTATGCTATAATGGCGGTGGAAATTATAAACCGCTGGGAGGATATTTATATGAAGCTCAATCAATTCGGCGAAACCGTGCGCCTGGGCGTGTTGGGGCTGGGCAATCGCGGCTATTCGCAGCTGAAGGTGCTGCTGGACATGCCGGATGTGGAAATCACCGCCGTCAGCGACGTGTATGCCGACCGCGTGGAGCGCGCGCAGAAGGCCGTTCAGGACGCGCGCGGCAAAAAGCCGTTCGGAACCTGCGTCGCCGCCGAATGCATGGATCGCGCCGACGTGGACGCGGTGATCATCATGACCGGCTGGGAAACGCACATCCCGCTGGCGATTCAGGCGATGCGGCTGGGCAAGCGCCCGGCGCTCGAGGTCGGCGGCGCGACGAATCTGGAGGAATGCTGGCAGCTGGTGCGCACGAGCGAGGAAACCGGCATTCCGGTAATGCTTTTGGAGAACTGCTGCTACGGCGAAAAGGAGCTGACGCTGCAGAACATGATTCATCAGGGCGTGTTCGGAACGCTCGTGCACTGCGCCGGCGCGTATTCCCACGACCTGCGCGACGAGGTGGGCAACGGCGAAATCAACCGCCATTACCGCCAGGCGCACTTCCTGCACCGAAACGGCGAGCTGTACCCCACGCACGAGCTGGGCCCGATCGCGAATTACTTAAACATCAACCGCGGCAACCGGATGCTTTCGCTGACGAGCATGGCCTCGAAGGCGTGCGGCATGCATGAATGGCTCGAAAAGCATCGCCCGGATTCGCCGCTCGCGCGCGCCGCGTTCAACGAGGGCGATATCGTGACCACCATGATCAAATGCGCCGGCGGCGAGACGATTCTGCTCACCCACGACTGCACGCTCCCCCGCCCGTATTCGCGCGGCGGCGTGATCCGCGGCACGAAGGGCATGTGGATGGAGGACGGCCGCTCGATCTATCTGGAGGGCCTTACGCCCGTTGAGCCGGGCGACTGGGCGCATCATCCGGAGCCGGACAAGAAATACATGGAGCAGTACCGCCACCCGCTCTGGCGCGAATACCGCGAATTCGGCGTGCGCGGCAACCACGACGGCATGGATTATCTCGTGCTGCGCGCGTTCATCGAAAGCGTTCAGAACCAGTCCGAGCCGCCGATCGACGTTTACGACGCGGCCAGCTGGCTGAGCATCACGTGCCTGACCGAGGCCTCGATCGCCACCGGCAGCGCGCCTGTGGCCATTCCGGACTTCACCACCGGCCGCTGGTGCCTGCCGCGGAAGAATCCCGCCCGCGCGGCGTTCGACCTCGACTGAATCGATTAAACAAGGGGGCTTTTGCATGCAATACCGGATTCTGCCGCACGGCGGCGAGAAAATCAGCGTCATCGGCATGGGCTCGTCCGTGATCGGCGCGCGGCCCGAGAGCGAAATCATCGCGACCGTTCGCGGCGCGTTTGAGCGGGGCGTAAATTTCTTCGATATGGCGGGCGGCCACGCAGCCATCTTCCCCGCCTACGGCAAGGCTCTTCAGGGCATTCGCGATCGGGTCTATCTGCAGGTGCATTTCGGCGCGAACTACGCCACCGGCGAATACGGCTGGACGACCGAGCTGAACGCGGTCAAGGCCTCCGTTCAATGGCAAATGGAGAATCTCAAAACCGATTACATCGATTTCGGCTTCATTCACTGTCTGGACGAGGAAAAGGATCTGGACGCGTATCGCGAAAACGGCGTGCTGGACTACGTGCTCGAGCAGAAAAAGCGCGGCGTGATCCGGCATATCGGCCTGTCGTCGCACGCGCCCGCGCTGGTCAACCGCGTGCTGGATCTGGGAATCATCGATATCGTGATGTTCTCGATCAACCCCGTGTATGATTACGGTCAGGGCGATTACGGCGTCGGCGGCAGCGACGAGCGGCAGACGCTCTACCGCCGCTGCGAAAAGGAGGGCGTGGGCATTTCGGTCATGAAGCCGTTCTGCGGCGGCCAGCTGCTCGATGCAAAGCAATCGCCGTTCAGAACCGCGCTCAGCCGCTACCAGTGCCTTCAGTACGCGCTCGACAAGCCCGGCGTGGTCACCGTGCTGCCCGGATTTGGAAGCGTCGCCGAAATGCAGGACGCGCTGGCGTTCTTCGATTCGCCGCGCGAGGAGCGCGATTATTCAATCCTCAGCTCCTTCGCGCCCGCCGACGCGATGAACAAATGCGTCTATTGCCAGCACTGCCACCCCTGCCCGATGGGTCTGGATATCGCGCTGATCAACAAGTATTACGACCTGAACCGTCAGGGCGACGCGCTCGCGCGCGAGCACTATCTGACGCTGGAAAAGACCGCGTCCGACTGCGTGCAGTGCGGCCATTGCAACGACCGCTGCCCCTTCCACGTCGACCAGATGGCTCGCATGCGCGAAATCCAGACCTGGTTCGGCAAATAAGCATGGACGCAGCGATCGCCGCTCCTTCCGCGTTGCCCATTCGGCCCACATGCGCGAATTCGAGGCCCGGTTCGGCAAATAAGCGTTGACGTGCCGATCGCCGCTTCTTCCGCGTTGGCCATTCGGCCCGCATGCGCGAAATCCAGACCCGGTTCGGCAAATAAGCGTTGACGCGACGAATGTTGCATGTTATAATATCAATCGATATACAACGCACGTATTCATTGATAGGAGGCCCCATGCAGAGCTATACGGTGCGACCGTTAAAAATCTCCGACCTCCCGGCGGCCCAGGCGCTGCGCCGGGAGGTTTTCGCGCAGCACCCCCCAATCAACCCCCACCCCGAAAACGCAATCGCATTGCCAAATAAACAGGAAACCCAGCCGCGCGAAGCAATCGCGTCGCCGAATGCGCAGGTAATTCTCCCAAAGAATCCAGCCGAGAATTCGCCGATCAATTCCGAAGCAATGCAATCGACGCGCGAAGCAATCGCGTCCTCAGGCGCGCAGGAAACCCAACCGCGCGAAGCAATCGCGTCGCCGGACGCGCACCAAAGCCCGGCGCGCAGCGCGATCGCATCGCCGAATGCGCAGGTAATTCTCCCAAAGAATCCAGCCGAGAATTCTCCGACTGATTTGGAAGCAATGCAATCAACGCGCATGTACGGCGCATTTGAGGGTGAAACGCTGATTGGGCTGCTCGAAATGCGGAACTCGCAGATTTCCCTGTTCTTCGTGCGCGAAGAATTCCGGAATCAGGGCGCAGGCCGCGCGCTGCTTAATCAGCTTCTCGCCGACATGCCCGCATCCAACGCATCCAATCGTACAAACACCAGCGCCGCAACCACCGTGCCCGACCGCGTATCCACCAACGTCGCGCCCAACGCACCCGCCCCCGCGCACATCATCAACGCGCCCGACGCACCCGCCAAATCCGCCCCCGCAAACACCCCCTTCGTCCTTCCGCTGAACGCGCCTGCGGACGTTGTTTCGCTTTACGCGCGGCTCGGCTTTCTGCCTTCGGGCGGGGCGCGCGTTTTAAACGGCGTTCGCCTGCAGCCGATGGTCTGGCGCGCCGAGCGGCCGAATTCGGAATTTGTGCTGATTACGCCGGAAAACATTGCAAACGAGCCTCTTTCCTGCATCATTCGCACCAAAAAGGCGCATCCGGGCGTGGAGAAGAAGCGCGCATGGCTGGCCGATCGGCTGCGCGAGGGCCATGTCTTCCGCAAGCTCCGCGGAAGAGAATGCGCGTTCATCGAATATGCGCCTCTGGAAACGGCGTGGGTTCCGATTCTGGGCGAGAATTTCGATTACATTTACTGCCTGTGGGTGCAGGGCGCGCCGAAGGGCCGCGGCTATGGCCGGCAGCTGATGGAAGCCTGCATTGCCGACGCGCGGGCGCGCGGGCATTCGGGCGTGTGCATGCTGGGCGCAAATCAGCAGAAGGCGTGGCTGAGCGATCAGGGATTTGCGAGGAAATTCGGCTTCCGGGCGGTGGATACCGCGGGCGAATACGCGCTGCTGGCGCTGAGCTTCGACGGAACGGCCCCGCGCTTTTCCGAAAGCGCAAGGCGGCAGGCGATCGAATCGCGCGGCCTGACCGTCTATTTCACCGACCAGTGCCCGTATATCGATCAGCGCATCGAAAAGCTGCGGGCGCATTGCGCGGAAAACGCAATTCCGGCGCAGTTTGTCCGCGTCGCCTCGCTCGCGCAGGCGAAGGCGCTTCCGTGCGCGTTCAACAACTGGGCGGCGTTTTACAATGGCGAATTCATAACCGTCAATCAGCTCGACCCCGCGGGGGTAGAAAGGCTTCGGAAAAAATATGGCGTTTGATTACAAAAAGGAATATCGCGAATTTTACCTCCCGAAGGCGCAGCCGCAGATCGTCGAGATCCCGGAAATGCGCTTCGTCGCGGTGCGCGGCGCGGGCGACCCGAACCAGCCCGGCGGCGCGTATCAGGCGGCGATCGAGATTCTCTACGGCATATCGTTCACGATCAAGATGAGCCGGCTGGGCGACCATCGCATCGACGGCTATTTCGATTATGTCACGCCGCCGCTGGAGGGCTTCTGGGTTCTGCCCGGCTCGGACGGCTTCGACCCGGCGCGCAAGGCGGAATTCCGCTGGATTTCGGCCATTCGCCTGCCGGATTTCGTCTCGCGCGAGGATTTCGAATGGGCGGTGCGCGCGGCGACGGACAAAAAGAAGCGCGATTTCTCGGCCGCCGAGTTCCTGACCGTGCGCGAGGGGCTGTGCGTGCAAATGCTGCATGTCGGCCCGTTTGACGACGAGCCGGAAAGCGTCGCGCGCATGGACGCGTTTCTTTCCGCAAACGGCTATGCCAACGATTTCACCGAATCGCGCCTGCACCACGAAATCTACCTTTCCGATTTCCGCAAAACCGCGCCCGAAAAGCGCAAAACCGTGCTGCGCCATCCGATTCGCCGTGCTTGACAACATCGCCCTCCCGGTTTACAATGGAAAAAAACAGGCGCGGCCCCATCGGCGCGCCGAAAGGATTCAAAAGAATGAAAAACAGCAATCTCGCCCCCCGGCCGCTGACCCGGGAACTCTTCGATGCGCTGACCGCGCTGGAACTAGCCCGGAGAACCGGCGCAAAGGCGCCGGAGCATTCCGCGCTGGAGGCGCTCGGCTATGCGCAAAACGGAATTCTCACGCCGCAGGGACTCGCCGCGCTGGAGCCGTATCGCGTTCGCCGCGCGGTGTTCATCGCGGCGGGCTTCGGCAGCCGCATGGCGCCGGTCACGCTGCGCACGCCGAAGCCGCTGGTGCGCGTGCACGGCAAGCGCATTATCGATACGCTTCTGGACGCGGTGGTCGCGGCGGACATTCCGGAAATCGTGATCGTGCGCGGCTATTTAAGCGAGCGGTTCGACGCGCTGAAGGACAAATACCCGCGCGTGCAATTCGTGGAAAACCCGCTGTTTAACGAGGCGAACAACATCTCCTCGGCGCTGCGCGTGCGCGATCTGCTGCGCGGCGCGTATGTGTTCGAGGCGGATCTGGTGCTTTCGAACCCGGCGCTGGTGCGCAAATACGAATTCGAGACGAATTTTCTGGCCATTCCGATGGAGCGCTCGGACGACTGGTGCTTCCGAACGGAAAACGGCGTGATCCGCGAGCTCAAAATCGGCGGCATGCACTGCGATCAGGAGGTCGGCATTTCCTATTGGTCGGAGGCCGACGGCGCGAAGCTCGAGCAGGATCTTCCGGCGGCGTTCGACATGCCCGGCGGCCACGAGCTGTATTGGGAGCAGGTGCCGCTGAAGATCTTCCGCGACCACTATCAGGTGGCCGTGCGCCCATGCACGCAGCGCGACATCCTGGAAATCGACACCTACAATGAATTGAAGGCGTTCGATTCGAGCTATCAATGAATGTGGACGGGGGAGCAAGCTCCCTTGCCAGATGCCGCGTCAAAATCTGCATTGCGTCCCTGATATCTGAAAGGCCCTCTCCGATCTCGGAGAGGGCCTTCTTCACGCCGTTTTACCTATGCGCATTTGGGCGGACTGGTTCGCTCGGATTGCACCGATTACGCCGCCTTGCCTCTGCGCTTTTGGGCGGACTGGTTGGCTCGGATTGCACCGATTACGCCGCCTTGCCTCTGCGCTTTTGGGCGGACTGGTTGGCTCGGATTGCACCGATTACGCCGCCGACTGCCGCGCCGATCAGGATTTCGCCCAGCATGGCCACGATCGAAAACGCGCCGCCGCCCAGCAGCACATACAGCCCGTAGCCCAAAATCATATACGCCATCGCGATCACCGCGCCGGCCGCAAATCCGTGAACGCCGCCGCGCGGAACCGCCGCGCGCACGCCGAACAGAATCGCCCCCAGCTTGATCGCCTGATTGAGCGCGCGAATCGCGGAATCGGAAATGCGCGCGAATATCGCCAGCGCCGCCGCCGCGAGCATCGCAACCAGCGTGAGCAATATTGCAATCAGCAATCCCCTGAACAAATCCACCGCCACATTTTTGCGCCTGACGGCCATACCAACGCCCCCTCGCTGCCTTTTTTCCTATCCTATGGCCAGCGAGGGGGCGCGATTCCTGTTTGGATTCCGTTTTTATCGCCTTGCGCTCTGATTCAGCGCCTGCCGGAGCGCTTCCTCCGTTTCGCCGGCGCGCAGCCTGCGGCAAACGAGCACCAGCTTGTCCTCGTCCAGACACGTCGACAGCGTCAGCAGCGCGTCGCCCGGCTGCACGTCGATCGGTATTTCATACAGCGAATGCGCCCGAATCGTTTCAATAAACGCATTGAACTGCCCCTCGGACTGAAACGCCGCCGTTCCCGCATACGGCACATACCGCGCGTCGCCCGGATCGTCCGGCGCGATCAGCACCGCGAACAGCGCGTACGTCTCCTCGCGATACAGCGTCGAAAGCGAAACCAGCCCGTGCTCGAGCACGTAATCCAGCCCGCGATAGTGCGAAAGCAGGCCGAACATGCTGCCGTCGTGCATATTGTGGCCGTGAATCAGCAAATGCTGCGTCTGCGCGGTCAGCGGATGCCGTTCATCGAGAAACAGCGTCCCCGCTGCGCTGGATTTGCCGCTGAAATCGTGGTTCAGGTAATAGGTATTGTCCCGATACACCACCGGCAGACTCACCACGCCCGGAATGCGCACCCAGGCGACGAGATCGCCGTTTTTCTCAAACAGCTCGCGCATCCGCGGCAGCATTTCGCCGGACAGAAATTGATATTCGCTCCGCAAATGCGTCTCCGGTGGAACCGTCGCCGACGGAAGCGTCTCCGATGGAACCGCCTCGGCCGTCGCCTCCGGCAAAGCCGCCGGACTCGTCGCCTGCTCGTAGATTTCCTGCAGCGCGGCGTTCGTTTGCCGAACGGAATGCGAGCGCGCAAAATACGCGATCAGGTTTCCCGCGCCGAACGCGATCAGCGCAATGCAGACGGCGGCGGGGAGGAGCCGCCGAACGCCCCTTCCCCTGCGCCGCCTTTTGCGATTGTATTCCGTGTGCTTCATGCCGCGCGCCTTTTCCTCCGCAGCAGAATCAGGCCCGCCGCGCCGATCAGGCTGATCGCCAGCCAGATTTCCGGCGTGGACGCGTCGCCCGTCTTCGGCGGCTCGACCGCCTCGGTCACATACAGCGTCGCGATCGCGCTGCGCACCATGCGCCCGTGCGCGTCGGCAATCAGGCAGCCGTACTGGTAGCCGCTGTTGGCCAATTCCGTGACCGCGGTCATGTAGCTCGCGCCCACCGCGCCGTCGATCTTCTTCCATTCGCCCGGCTTGCGCGCAATGTACCACTGATACGTCAGCTCCTCGCCCGCCGCCGCGACCGTAAACGTCGCGCGCTGGCCGGCCGCCACGAGCTGATCCTGCGGCTGCGAAAGGATTTTAAGCCCCAGCGTGAGCCGCGCCGGTTCGGAAACAGCCTGATTGCCCGCGCCGTCGGTCACCACGCAGCGGAACTGCGCACCGTCGTTTTCAGTCGCGGCCAGGATTCGGTATTCCGCCTGATTCGCGCCCGCGATATCCTCCCAAACGCCCTGCGCGTTCATGTGCTGCCACTGGTAGCGATACGGAGCCGCGCCGCCGATTGCCGAAACGGCAAATACCGCCTCCTCGCCCTCCGCAACCGTCGTCGATTGCGGCGAGGTCTGAATGCTCAGCGCGCTGCCGAGCGTGAGCGTGTACTGATTGTCAAATTCGGCGAACTCGTTGCCCTGTTCGTTGTCGGTCAGCGTAAACGTCACCTCGCCGCTCGCGCGCCCGGCCAGCAGCCGCTCGGCGGGAACGTCCAGCGTGTAGCCGAAGTCCTCGTCGATCGCGCGGGTAAAGGTGTAGGAGAGCACCGTCGTTCCATTCAGCGCGGCGGTCAGCGTCGGCGCAACGCGGCTGTCCGTTTCAGACCGGCCCACGATGCTCACGCGCACGTACTGCGCGCCCGCCGGATCGGTATACGCCTGGCAATCCAGCATCAGATCGCCGCGGCCCACGCCGATTTCCTTCTTCATTTCGCTCTCCGGAACGCCCGCGCGCTTTACGCCCAGCAGCATCGGCGCGTTTGCATTATTCGAAATCATGTTGCCCTGCGCGTCGAAGCCGACCTCTGTGTCCGCCGCGTTTACGCCCGCGCCGGAAATCGCGCCCGAATAGTGCGTCAGCGCAAATACGCTTCCCAGCTCCGCCGTCAGCCGCACCGTGCCGTTCCAATCCTCGGGCACCTTGAACGACGCCTGATACGTGTGCACGCCGCCCGGCATCAGAAGCTCCGTGTGCCTCTGCTCGGCCACGGTCACGCCGTTCCGCGTGGTGGTCACCAGCCAGTCGTCGCCGTTCATGTCGTCGTAAATGCTGCCCACGCGGGTCACGGAATAGGCCGAATCCGCCGCCGAGCCGAACAGGCTGTTCACGCTCTCGTTCTCCGGATTGCTGCAATTCACGATCACCGTCTGCACCGGCGTGGTCTCGCCCTCCTTCAAAATGGCCACCATGAAGCGGGAAACCGGGAGATTGCCGGTGTTCTTTACCGCGAACAGCAGGCTCGCGTATTCGCCCGCGCACACGCACGGGTCATACGGCGCGACGCCCGTGAGGCTCACCGCCGTCTGCAGGCTGAACGTAAACCGGATCAGCCGCTGATTCACCGCCGCCGATTCCGCGTTTACGTCCTTCTGCATGCTCTCCGTAAGCGCGGCGGTGTAATAGCCGACGCCGTTCATCAGCAGGTGCAAACTCTCCGGCTGCTCGGACAGCTCCAGCAGCGTAAACGGCGCGCTCATCGTGTTCGTCTCGCGATCAAAGCGCACGCACCTGATCTGGTACTTCTCGTTTTCGGTGTATTCGCCCGCGGCCACGCATTCCGTCCAGTACAGATAGGTAATGCCGTAGGTCGAGCCGTCGTCCAGCGTCGTGATCTTGAAGTGCTCGGCATACATCGGCACGTCGTAATCGCACACGGCGAATTTGCCGTTGCCCACGCGGCTCGCGCCCATCAGGCGATAGCAGGCCGATCCGTCGTCCGCCTGGCCCTTCTTCAGATAGAACAGGAATTCCTGCGCGTCCTGCAGCGCGCCGTATTCAATCATCGGCGTGAAGTATTCCACGTTCTCGTCCAGCTTCTGCTTCGTGCCGTTCAGATGCACGAACAGCTCGGTCTTTTCATTCATCTCCTTCTTCGCCTTTTCGGCCACCTTCAATCGGTAATAGCACGAAAGGCTCCTGTCGTCCGCCACGTAGCCGCCGCCCAGCTTCGCGTTCGTCGGCCGCGCGATGGCGAGGCAGCGCGTGATCGTGGCCGGATCGGTGGTGTAATCGCCGAATTCGGGGTTGTCGTTCGTCGCCGCCGTGTGAATGAGATCCTTTGCCGTGCGCTGAATATCGACGGAAACCACGCCGTTCGTCTCGCCGGAGCTGACCCATTCGTAATCGCACGCGGCGTTTATATACCACAGGTTCCGGCTCGCGTCGCCCGGCGCGTTGTTCACGAAGTGCGTCAGCGGCCGCGACAGCGCCGAGCCGTTCCAGCTCTCGGCGTTCGTGCTCCATTCGTTTTCGCGATAATCGCCCGCCGTGTTCGAAATGCCCAGACCCAGCGTGCCGTCCGCCCGCTCGACCACCTGCATCACCGCAACGCTCATCCGGCTGCGCACGGGCCGATTGTCCTCGCGATCGGCAAACACGCCGCTCAGAATCGTAACGCCCACGAAATCGCCGTGGCCCATGATCGCAAACGCGTAGTCGGTCGCCTCCGTCGCGCGCCATGCGTCTCCGCCCGCCTCCGGATAGACCAGCCCGTGGCTCTCCGGCGCGTCCAGATTGTACCACACCAGCTCGCCCTTGCGCGCGCCGCTGTCCGTCGTCGGCGTAATCCAGAAGCCGAAGGTCGCGGATTTGCTGCCGTCCGGACTCGTCAGCGTCGCGTACTGAAGCTCGCCGGCCAGACTGTCGATGCGCGCAAAGACCTCCGTTTCGCTGTCCGCGCGCAGGCCGTCGCCGCCGTTTGCAATCGGCAAACCGTTCGCCGCCGACGGAATATTCACGCCATCCTCGATCTGCGTAAACACCTGCGCGCCGCTTGTTTCGCTCAAATCGTCGCCGTTTGCGGAGGTGTCGTAGCTGTACGTGCCCTTCCAGAGCGTCTCCTTCCATTTGGCCACAAACGCCTGCGCGGTCACGTCCAGCCCGAAGCCCATATTCACCGCGGCGCTCACCGGATTCGTCAGCCGCACCTTCGGCGCGATGTTTCCAAAGAAGCGCAGCGCGACGTTCACCAGTCCGCGCACGCCCAGGCCCGCGCTCACGCCCAGCTCGGCCAGAATGTCGATCGTCAGCCCCTGCCCCTTGTTGAACAGGAATTTGGCGTTTCCGAAATCGGGCAGATCGGCCTCCAGCCCCAGCCCGAACGACGCGCCCAGCGAGAACGCGAAGTCCATCGCCGCGAATATCGGAATCACGCCGCCTACCAGGAACTGCCAGCCGTAGCCGCCCTTAAACGCCGCCTGCACGCCGCCCGCGCCGGTCAGGCTGAACCGCGTCGCGTCCTCCTTTATCTTGCCCTGCAGGCCCGCAAACACGGTAATCGCGGCGGTCACGTCGCCCAGGAAGCGCTTGCGGCTGGTCGCGCCGGCGTTTTTGTAAACCTTGTTGTCCACCGCGTTCGCGTCGCGCTGCGCCTGCCGGTTCGCGTCGGCCAGCTGCTGCTCCTTGTCCTTGAGGCTGTCGTATTTCCAGCTCAGCTCCTCGCTCTGGAAGCTCTTGCCGAAGGCGAACTGGATATAGCCCGTCGGGTCGATCATCAGCTGCGCCGGCGCGAACGGCATGTCCATCATCAGCTTCTTTCCGCCGATAAACGGTATGCTGCTCGGGAACGTCATGCTCAGGCCGCTTCCGGTAAAGCTCAGATTGTTCGTATTCAGGAATTGCGGCTCGTCCACGACCGCCTTTTCCACCTTCATCTGCGTGCTGTACGTCTTTACAAACGTCCCCGCCTCCACCCGGACGGTCACCGCCGTGCCCGGCGCGAGAATTTTGCCGTAGGGATTCTGGAACGTGACCGACGTTCCGGCGGTAAAGCTGCGCCTTTCCTCCTTATCGACGATCTTCCCCTCGGAATCATACGTCTGATAGCACAGATAGAGGAAGCCGCTGATCTTGTTCTTCTTCAGGTCGTCCACCAGAATTTCAAAATGCTGCGCGCCGTCGTTTTTCGGCGTGTAGAAAATCGTGTTCTGCTGGCTGAGCACGTCGCGGCCGTTGTAGCCCGCCATGCGCAGAAACGGCTGGCCGGAATACACGTCGAGCCGCACCGTTTCGGCCATGCCGCCGCGAATCGTCATCCCGCGCATTTCGCGCGTGCAATACAGGTTCTGCGTAAACACCGCGTTGATCACCACGCGGTTCTTCTCGTCCGGATTAAAATCCATCACCAGGAACGTAACCAGGCCGTTTTCGTCGGTCTTCTTCGTCTGATCGGCCTTCGAGCCGCCCGTGCCCGTCACCTTCACCTGCACGCCCTTCATCGGCTTTCCGCCCGCGTCGCGCACGATAAAGCCGAACTGCTTCGACGAAAGCACGATCACGTCGAAATCCACGCCGTTCTGCGCGTCGATCTGCGCCTGCTCCGCCGCGGTCAGCGCGCTCGCCTCGCTGAGCAGCCGGTCGGCCGCGCTGTTCGTGAGCGCGCCGTCCGGCGAATCCACGCTGTTTAGGATATTCGCAAAATCCAGCCCGCTGTTTTCAATCTGCTCGTGGTATTCATCGTAATACTTCGCCACGGTCTGAATAATTCCCTGAATCTCCGCAGCGTCCTCGCGCACGCGCAGCGCAATGCGAACGCGCTCCCGATCGGTAATCTCCGCGTTCTCCAGCCGGTACAGGTCGTTGTAAATCGACCGGCGCAGCTCGTCGAGCGCGTCGCGGCGCGCATTTAGGGAATTGTTCAGCCGCTGCACCGTCGCGCCCACGCCCTCCAGCGACGCGGCCTTGCCCTCCTGCGCCATGTTCACGAGCTGAACGCCGTCCTGAATGCGGTTCATCAGCCCGCCGACCCATTCGCCCGTCAGCCATTCCAGATACTGCTGCGCCTGCAGCGCGTTCATCGACGCGTTCACCGGATCGCCCTGCTGCCAGCCCGCAATGTCGCCGTCCATGGCGATCAGGCTGCGCGCGCCCGCGATCTCGGCCTCCGTCAGCGGCGAAACGTCCGCCAGCGCGGACAGCGCGCTCGAAAGCAGCACGAGCGCGAGAAGCATACTCAGGATACGCTTGAACATGACGCACCTCCAAATGTATCTTTCCATATTCATAGGAGAGCTCGAGAGGGCCGAAGCCCTCTCGAACTTCAAATCGAGCCCAGCGGCGTGTACGGTGGCAAGGTTGCTTGCCCTTGGCAAGCAAGTCGCTACGCGACCGGCAAAGCTAAATCAAAGATTTAGGTTTGCCGCCTCGCGGGCTTTTTTCGCGAAGGGAAATCCCATTTCCCGAGAGCGAAAAAAGATTCCTTGCAGATTTTGCGCCCGGGGATTCCGCAGGAATCCTAGCAAAATCTGGTAAAGGCTGAAAACCCAAAGGGTTTTCAGGTTTCGCCAAAGGCGAAACTGCCGACGGC
>CAKUKM010000029.1 GCA_934663595.1 uncultured Clostridia bacterium
CCGGGAATGTAGCAGGTACCTTCGATCGAGTTCGTCAGACGAACGCGGGCGATTTTGCGCAATGCGGAATTCGGCTTCTTCGGGGTCTGCGTCTTAACGGACAGGCAGACGCCGCGCTTCTGCGGACAGGACTGCAGAATCGGGGAATTCGACTTGCTGGTTACCTTTTCTCTACCCTTGCGGATCAACTGATTGATCGTCGGCATTGAAGAAAAGCACCTCCTGAACTATTATGGCTGAATTAAACCTCTATATACACTTCCGCAACCCTGGAAGAGCTATAGCCAATGCAAATCCGGGCTTATTTGAGGATGCCGGCCGCCGCGGTCGGAACCTCCACGCCGCACGCCGCGCCCAGCGCCTTCATCGTTTCCACCGAAACGATGCGCACGTTCGCCTGCGCGCACGCGTCCTTCACCTGGCGAAGGATGAACAGATCGGCGTCGTCGGCCAGATAGGCCTCCGCGATCTCGCCCGCCTGAACGGCGCGAACCAGCTTGCGCGTGCCAACGACCTTACGTGCGTTTTTGAGCTTCTCAAGCATAATTGACGCATCCTCCCTTCAGGCATACCCGAACTCATAAATGATAGCATGTCCCCGGTTTTTTGTCAACACCCATAGGAAGGCCGATTCAACATTTAACCTTTTTCGCCCCGGGATCTTTACTTTCGCGCGTTTTCGTGTTATAGTAATATTAGGAGGCGACAGAATATGCGCATGGAATTTCGAAAGACCGTTCTGCCGGTCAAAAAAGTCCTTTCCGATTATGTCAACGCGCCGAAATTTCTCGCCGCGTGCGAGCATTGCCCGAACTACGGCCGCATCGGCTCGTGCCCGCCGTATGATTTTTCCGTGATCGATTACTGGCGCAATTACGATTCCTTCGAGGTGCTCTGCGTGCAGGCGTTCGTGCCGGACGAGCTGCGCGCGCGCGTCTATTCCCAGGAGGAATTAAACACCGCCGTCGAATCGGTGATCGCCGAAGCGCGCGGCGCGCTGGATTCCCGCCTTGCCGAGGAAGAGGCCGCCCAGCCCGGCAGCCGCATGCTTTCGGCGGGCAAATGCGTCCGCTGTGCCGATTGCGCGTGCGCCCACGGCCAGCCGTGCCGGTTCCCGGAGTCGATTCGCTATTCGATCGAGTCGCTCGGCGGCGATGTGGTCGCGCTGGTGCAGGATCGGTTCAAGCTGTCGCTGCTCTGGGCCGAGGGCGGGCAATTGCCGGAATACTTCGTGCTCGTGGGCGGATTGCTTAAAAAGCGGGAGGCTTAGCGCATGGATCTGAAAATTTCGGAGCTGCTCGGCATGCAGCGCGAGCTTCAGGACAAATACGAAGCCAAATGGGGCGGCACGCCGCCGGAGCGCGGGGCGCTGCAGCTTCTGTGGGGAATCGGCGAGATCGGCGAGGTGATCGACATCATCAAAAAGCGCGGCGCGGACGAAATCATGCGCGATCCGGTCACGCGCGCGCATCTGGTGGAGGAAATGAGCGACGTAATGATGTATCTGCTGGACGTCATGCTCTGCTACGGCGTCACCGCCGAAGAATACTCCGAGGCCCACGCCAAAAAGCACGAACGCAACATGCATCGCGATTACGTGAGCGAGAATCGGCATTTGTTTGATAAAGACCAATAGAAAATCGCCCGAACGTCTCTCAGGCGATTTTCTTTTTACAGCGAAATCTTTTTCGCGATTTTTTCGGCGCTCTTGCCGACGAGGGCGGCGGAATGCGGCGCGGACAGAATCTCGCGCATCAGCGCATTGGTGGAATCGAAGTCGATCGCGTTCACGCGGTCGATTACCTCGGTTTCGGTGCGCGTATTGCCCATCAGCAAAAGCCGCCTTCCGAGCGACTGCATGCGCGCGCTCGTGGACTCGAGGCCCAGGATATACCCCGCCTTCAGCTGCTCGCGCGCCATCAGGAATTCGTCGCGCGTCATGCCCTCGCTGGCCAGCTTTTTCGCCTCGCTCAGCAGCAGGCCGTAGACCTCCTCCGCCGCGTCCGGATTCGTTCCGGCATAGACCGACAGCATGCCCGAATCGGTATACGCGTTCGGATAGCTGTAGACCGTGTACGCCGCGCCGCGTTCCTCGCGAATCTTCTGGAACAGCCGCGACGACATTGCGCCGCCGAAGACCGAATTGAACAGCGAAAGCTCGTAGCTGCGCTCGTCGCCGATTGGGAGCGCCGGGAAGCCCAGGCAGATGTGAATCTGCTCGATGTCCTTTTCGCGGTTCAGCAGCGTGACCGGCACGGGATTGGTCTTGACCGACCGCGCCTCGAACGCGTCCGGCGACCAGGCGCCCAGCAGCTTTTCGGCCAGCTCGATCACCTTGTCCCAATCGTAATTGCCCGCCAGCGCGAGCACCGTGTTCTGCGGGCGATACATCTTTTTCCAATACGCGCGCAGATCGCCGGACGAATATGCGGCGATCTTTTCCTCCGTGCCCAGAATCGGGCGCGCGACGGGCTGGTCGCCGTAGTTCGCCAGCATCAGCAGCTCGTGCACCGCGTCCTCCGGATCGTCCGCGGACATGCTGATTTCCTCGATCACCACGCCCTTTTCCTTTTCCAGCTCGCCGGGATCGAAAATCGGCGCGGTCACCAGATCGCTCAGCACGTCCATCGCCAGCGGCAGATGCTCGTCGACCACCTTCGCGTAAAAGCAGGTGCATTCCTTGGACGTAAACGCGTTGAGCTGGCCGCCGACCTTGTCCATTTCCTCGGCGATCTGGCGCGTGGTGCGCTTTTCGGTGCCCTTGAACACCATGTGCTCCAGAAAATGGCTCAGTCCCGCCTCGTCGGGCGTCTCGTACTGCGAGCCGGAGCCGACCCAGAAGCCGACGGAGACCGAACGGAAGTGCGGAATGCGCTCGCCGATGATGCGCAGCCCGTTTTTCAGCGTCAACCGATCAAAATTCATACTTGCTCCTCTATATGCGAAATAGGCATACTCAGTATGCCCATTTCACATTTGTGTTTATTCAGCGATTAATCGCGCCTCGGGGGTCTGCCGCCTCTGCGATCGCCGCGGCCGCCTCTGTCGCCGTCTCTTCTCGGCGGACGGCGCACGGGCATGGTCTCGTCGTCGTAAACGATATCGGTGCGCAGCAGGTTCGCGCGGCCGCGATCGTCGATCTCCGCGATCTTGACCGGCACCTCGTCGCCGATGTTCATGACGTCTTCGATCTTCTCGACGCGCTTGTTGTCCATCTTGGAGATGTGCAGCATGCCGTCCTTGCCGGGGGCGTACTCGAGGAACGCGCCGACATTCGGCAGAATCCGAACGACCTTGCCGACGAATTCATAGCCGACCGTGGGCTCCAGCACGATGCCCTCGATGATCTGGCGCGCGCGCTTGGCCGCTTCCGCATCCTCGGTGGCGATATAGACGCTGCCGTCGTCCTCGATGTCGATCTTAACGCCGGTTTCCTCGATGATCTTGTTGATCGTCTTGCCGCGCGGGCCGACGACCTCGCCGATCTTCTCGGGATTGATCATGAACGACACGATCTTCGGCGCGTATTTGGACAGGTGCTCGCGCGGCGCGGGCAGCACCTCGAGCATCTTGCCCAGGATGTGCATGCGGCCGTCGTAGGCCTGGGCCAGCGCCTGGCGCAGAATCGCCTCGTCAATGCCCTTGATCTTGATGTCCATCTGAATGGCGGTAATGCCCTGGGACGTGCCGGCGACCTTGAAGTCCATGTCGCCCAGGAAGTCCTCCAGGCCCTGAATGTCGGTCAGCACCGCGACCTTGCCGGTGTTTTCCACATCCTTGATCAGGCCCATCGCCACGCCGGCGACCGGGCGCTTGATCGGCACGCCCGCATCCATCAGCGCGAGGGTCGAGCCGCAGACGGAGGCCTGAGACGTCGAGCCGTTCGAGCTCATGACCTCGGAAACGAGGCGCAGGCAATACGGGAATTCCTCGACCGACGGAATCATCGGCTCGAGCGCGCGCTCCGCCAGAGCGCCATGGCCGATTTCGCGGCGGCCCGGGCTGCGGATGGGCTTGGCTTCGCCGGTGGAATAGCCGGGGAAGTTGTAATGATGCATATAGCGCTTGCTGTCCTCGGTGCCGATGCCGTCGATGATCTGCTTTTCAGACATCGGGGCCAGCGTCGCGACGGTCATGACCTGCGTCTGGCCGCGGGTGAACACGCCGGAGCCGTGCGGACGCGGCAGCACGCCGACCTCGCACCAGATCGGGCGAACCTCGGTGAGCTTGCGGCCGTCGGGGCGAACGCCCTTATCGATGATGTGGCGGCGCATGACTTCCTTTTCAACGGCGTACAGCGCGTCGCCCACCTCGACCTCGCGGCCGGCGAACTGCTGGGCGAAATGCTCGGACACCTCGGCCTTGACCTGTTCCTCGCGCGCGTTGCGCTCGGAGCGCTCGAAGGTTTCAAACATCCATTCGACCTTATTAAGCGCATATTCGCGAACGGCGGTCTTTACGTCGTCGCCCGGCAGCTGCAGCGGGAATTCGCGCTTGGGCTTGCCGATTTCGGAAACGATATTGGAGATGAACGCCACGATCTTCTTGATTTCCTCGTGCGCGAACAGAATGCCGCCCAGCATGACCTCTTCGGAAACTTCCTTCGCGCCCGCCTCGACCATCAGCACCGCTTCGCTGGTGCCGGCCACGGTCAGGTTCATCAGGGAAACCGCGCGCTGCGCGACGGTGGGATTGACGACGTATTCGCCGTCGACATAGCCGATATTGACCGCGCCGATCGGGCCGGCCCACGGGATTTCGGAGATCGCCAGCGCGGCGGACGCGCCGATCATCGCCGGGATGTCCGGGATATTGTCCTGGTCAACGCTCATTACGGTCGCGACCACGGCCACGTCATGGCGCATTCCCTTCGGGAACAGCGGACGCAGCGGGCGGTCGATCAGGCGGGAGGTCAGAATCGCCTTCTCGGCGGGACGGCCCTCGCGGCGGTTCCAGGAGCCCGGAATGTGGCCCACGGAATACAGCTTTTCTTCAAAATCCACGCTCAGCGGGAAGAAGTCGATGCCCGGACGCGGCGTTTCGGCCACGGTGGCGTTGACGAGAACACAGGTATCGCCATAGCGAACAAAGGTGGAACCGCTGGCCTGCTCGGCGTATTTGCCGAATTCCAGCGTGAGCGGGCGGCCGCCCAGCTCCATGGTATAGCTCTTGAACATGGTTTTTCCTCCTCAAGATCCGGTCGTGCCTGCGACAGGCAGGCTCCTCTCTGCGCACAGACGCACGCCTGCGGAAATCCTCCGCATCCTAGCGTCCGCACGCAGAAGCTTCTTTTTTTAACGGCAAATCGGTAGGGCCGCTCCTCGCCCGCCGCTGCGTTTAAAACGCCGCCGTCCGGGGGAAACCCAAACGACGGCGCTATTTCAGACCATCGATGGACGCTGTGCTTACTTGCGCAGGCCGAGATCGACGATCAGCTTACGATACCCTTCGATATCGTTGCTCTTCAGGTAGTCCAGCAGACCGCGGCGCTGACCAACCATCAGCAGCAGACCGCGGCGGGAATGGTGATCCTTCTTGTGCATCTTCAGATGGTCGTTCAGGTGGTTGATGCGGCCGGTGAGCAGCGCGATCTGAACCTCGGGAGAGCCGGTGTCGCCTTCCTTGCGGCCGTACTTCTCGATCACTTCCTGCTTGGTCATTTCCGTTCCGTTGATAATCAGCATGGGTGTTTCCTCCTCTTTCTTTTCCCCGCGAGCCAAGTAAGCCGTCGGAGCGCTCGGCAAACTGAGCCTGCGGCGCGGCTTTGCGTGCCACAACGTCTATTTTACCACACCCGGAAGCGTTTGTAAACGCCCCGGCCCCATTTTTCACAAAATTCATTTTTACGCAGATCGCCTTGACGAACGGGCGCGGTTGCGGTATCATTAGGAACAACAGTAAATTTGAATATGGAGCTGACAAAAATGAGCGAAAGCTGTACCCACGACTGCAACTCCTGCTCGGCGAGCTGCTCGAGCAGAAAGACCGATTTTGCGGCGAAGGCCAACGCCGAAAGCCGCGTTAAAAAGGTAATCGGCGTCGTATCCGGCAAGGGCGGCGTCGGCAAATCGATGGTTTCGTCGCTTCTGGCCGTGCTGATGCGCCGCCGGGGGCTGAACGCCGCCATTCTGGACGCGGACGTCACCGGCCCGTCGATCCCCAAGGCCTTCGGCGTGCACGGCATGCTGAACGCGACCGACGGCGGCATCATTCCCGCCGCGAGCGCCACGGGCGTGAAGATGGTTTCCCTGAATCTGCTTCTGGAGCGCGAGACCGATCCGGTCGTCTGGCGCGGCCCGGTGATCGCCGGCACGGTCAAGCAGTTCTGGACGGACGTGATGTGGGGCGACGTGGATTTCCTGTTCGTGGACATGCCGCCGGGAACGGGCGACGTGCCGCTTACGGTGTTCCAGTCGCTGCCGGTGGACGGCATTGTGATCGTGACCTCGCCGCAGGAGCTGGTGGGCATGATCGTGGAAAAGGCCGTGAACATGGCGAAAATGATGAATATTCCGGTGCTGGCGCTGGTCGAGAACATGAGCTATTTCGTCTGCGACGAATGCGGAAAGAAGCATTTCCCGTTTGGAAAGAGCCATCTGGAGGAAATCGCCGCGCGCAACGAGATTCCGGTCTCCGCGCGCATGCCGATCGACCCGAGCCTTTCCGCCGCGTGCGACACCGGCAACATCGAAACCGTTTCCGCCGAATGGCTGAACGGCGTGGCCGACGCGCTGAACGGCCTGCTTTAATCGGAGGAAGCCGATGAAGTACGAAAAATCCTGCGGCGCCATCGTTTTCCGGAAGGATACCTGCTGGAACATCCTGCTGGTGCGCCATCTGAAGGGGCGGCACGTGTCGTTTCCGAAGGGGCATGTCGAGATCGGCGAAAGCGAGGTGCACACCGCGCAGCGCGAGGTGTTTGAGGAAACGGGGCTGCGCGTGCCCATCGACCGCCGCTTCCGCGCCGTAAACCGCTACAACATCCGCCCCGACACGCAGAAGATGGTGGTGATCTTCGCCGCCATTACCGATCAGGTCGAGCTGACCCCGCAGCCGGAGGAAATCGCCGAGGCGTTCTGGGTGCCGATCGACCGCGCGAACGAATACCTGACCTACGAGCGCGACCGCCGCATACTGCGCGACGCCTACGAGCAGGTCGTAGTGCAGGGCGCGGAAAAGGAACCGAGCGCGAAGTAAATAAACCCATCGCCGCACTTCATTCCAATAATGAAGCGCGGCGATTTTGTTGGGCAAATAGAATTTTGAAAAACAAAGCCGAGGAAAATAACCCCGGGAGAGCTCGAGAGGGCCAAAGCCCCGAAAGCCAAGCCCCGAAAGCCAAGCCCCGGGAGAGCTCGAGAGGGCCAAAGCCCTCTCGAATTACAATCGTACCCGGCGGCGTGTACGGCGGCAAGGTTGCTTGCCTGAAGGCAAGCAAGTCGCTTTGCGACCGGCAAAGCTAAATCAAAGATTTAGGTTTGCCGCCTCGCGGGCTATTTTTGCGGAGGAAAATCCCATTTTCCGGGAGCAAAAATAGATTCCTTGCAGGCT
Organism: uncultured Clostridia bacterium; assembly: GCA_934663595.1. Taxonomy (GTDB): domain Bacteria; phylum Bacillota; class Clostridia; order Christensenellales; family Aristaeellaceae; genus Faecivicinus. Next base: position 7,552 of record CAKUKM010000029.1, read on the forward strand.
CCGCGCCCGGGGATTTCGAAGAAATCCTAGCGGAGACTGGAGGGGGTGGCAGTGGCGGGGGAGCTTGCTCCCCCGCCACAAATCAAAACGTATCCGCCGGCGAAAAATACATCGGCAGCGGCAGCCAGTCGCGGTACAGCGCGTCGCGATACAGCGCGCCCTCTACGCCGAACAGCGCGCGCACCGCTTCCTTTTCCTCCAGCACGCGGTCGGGCGTCCGGTTCGTCGCGCTCACGCTCGCGCGGCCGTTTTCTACCTTCATCAAAAGCGTCTCTTCGCCGATCTGCAGCGCCACTTCGCCGTCCGAAAGGCGCGCGTATTCGCTCTTTACCGCCAACGTCGCCGCCAGCACCTTTTGCCAGTTCAGCACGCGAATCCGCTCGTGCGATACGATCTGAACGTGCTCGGCGATTCTGCCCAGCAGCTCCGCGCGCTCCACCTCGTGCGGCCCGGTAATCAGCGTGACCGAGCCGATGCCGTCCTGCGCAAACAGCGCCTTCAGCGCCGGATACAGATCGCTCTCGCTGGCAAGGCCCAGTTCGCAGACCTGGCCCTCGAGACGCTTTTTCGCCGAATCGCCCATCGCATAGCCGATCGGCCGGCCGTCGCGCACAACCAGGCGCAAATGGCTGTCCCACGAGCGCATGATCCGGAGGAAATCCGCCTTCGGGCGCTCGCCGCCGATGCGCCGGGCGTTGGCGAGCCGCCATGCGAAATCAAAGCCCTCGCAGTCCTCGGACGCGATCTCCTGAAACACAATTCCATCGGCGCTTACGTCCGCCAGCCCGCGGCGCACGTTCGTTTCGGTAATGTCGTAGGCCGCCGCCGCGCCGCCCGATTCAAAGCCGAAATAGCCGTACCGCTGCCGCAGTCCGCCCAGCGCGAGCAGATCGAGCCTCCGCGCCCGCGCGTCGTCCAGCATCATTTGCATCAGGCGCTTCATATGGCCCTCGCCGCGCGCGTAGGGGTGCACGGACACGGTGCCGATCATGCCCGCCCGCAGCGCCGCATCGCCAAAGCGCAGCCGCACCGGCAGACTGGCCACCATCGCGCGGATCGCGCCGTCCTCGCGGCGGGCGATATAGTGAACGGCCGTTTCCGGCGCGTCGTCGGCATACACCTTGGGCAGCAGGGTTTTGAAATCATGCGGGCGATGCGCCTGCGAAAAGACGTAATTCGCAAAATCGACCACCCGCTCGCGGTCCGCCGGTTCCGCAATGCAGTAATTCATCTCTCTTCTCCTTTTTGAGCAAAACGCGCCCGGCGAAATTCCCGGGCGCATTCGTTTTTTTACAGTCTGCAGTCCAATTTGGCCAGCTCGGAAACGACGTAGTCGTACACGAAATCGACCGCTTCGGCGATTTCCTTTTTCTCGCTCATCGACTTGTCGCGCGCGGAGATTTCGATCGTTCCGTTCTTCAGGCCCTTGGGGCTGACGACCACGCGCACCGGCACGCCGAACAGATCCGCGTCCGAGAACATCACGCCCGCGCTGACCGGGCGATCGTCCCACAGCACCTCTACGCCGCGCTTGGTGAGTTCCTCGTAGATCTTCTGGCTCGTTTCGGCCACCTCGGGATTGTCCGCGCGCAGCGAGCAGATCTGCACATGCCACGGCGCGATCGAAATCGGCCAGATCGGGCCGTAATCATCGCGATGCGCCTCGCAGACGCTGGCGGCCAGACGGCCCACGCCGATGCCGTAGCAGCCCATGATCGGGTTCTTGAGCGAGCCGTCCGCGTCGACATAGGTCATGTTCATCGTTTCGGTATACTTCTTGCCGAGCTGGAAGATGTTGCCGACCTCGATGCCGCGGGAGGTGTAAATGCTCTTCTTGCCGCAGATCGGGCAAATGCCGCCGTCGTAGGCCTTGGCGATATCGACGTATTCCACCTCGCCCATTTCGCGCGGGATGTTGAAGCCGATATAGTGCATGCCGGTCTCGTTCGCGCCGGTGGCCACCCAGTTGAGGCCCTTCAGCGACGCGTCGTAGACCACGCGCACGCCCTCGGGCAGGCCCTTCGGGCCGATGAAGCCGGCGGTCAGGCCGCTGTCCTCGGTAATTTCCGCGGCGTGGATCTCGCTCTTTAAGTAATTGCGCAGCTTCGTTTCGTTCACGTCCAGATCGCCGCGCAGGAAGGCGACGACGTATTTGTCCGTGAGATTTTCCTGATACACGACGGCCTTGCAGGTCGCGGTGGCGGGAATCTTCAAAAAGGCGCAGAGATCCTCGATCGTCTTTTCGTGCGGCGTGGGCACCTTCTGAAGCTCGGCGATTTCGCCGGGATCGCCATGAACGATGCAGGGCGCGGCCTCCATATTGGCGCGGTAATCGCATTCATGGCAGAGCACGATCGTGTCTTCGCCGACGGGCGTGAGCAGCATGTATTCATGGCTGACCTTGCCGCCCATCATGCCGCTGTCGGACGCGACGGCCACGACCTCGGGCACGCCCGCGCGCTTGTAAATGCGGTTGTAGGCCTCGTAGCAGATCTTGTAATAGCGCTCCAGATCCTCCTGCGAGGTGTGGAACGAATACGCGTCCTTCATCGTGAATTCGCGCACGCGGATCAGGCCGCCGCGGCAGCGGGGCTCGTCGCGGAACTTGGTCTGAATCTGATAGATCATGAACGGATACTGCGTGTAGGAATCCATCAGGTCGCGCGCGAAGTGCACGGCGGCCTCCTCGTGGGTCATGCCGAGCACCATGTCCTGGCCGGAGCGATCCTGGAAGCGCAAAAGCTCGCTGCCGATCGAATCATAGCGGCCGGATTCGCGCCACATCGTCGCCGGCATGGCCACCGGGAACATGACCTCCTGGCCGCCGATCGCGTCCATTTCCTCGCGCATAATCTTCTCGATTTTCGAGGTAATGCGCTTGGTGATCGGCGCGAGGGTGAAAATGCCGTTGCCGACGGGCTTGATATAGCCGCCGCGCATCATCAGCGCCTGGCTGGCGATCTGGCAATCGGCGGGCGTTTCCTTGTATCGCTTGGACACGAGATTTCTGACCTTCATCTGCTTTCTCTCCTTATGCGTTTTGAAAAAATGAAAAAAGCCCCCGCGATATTGCAGGGGCGAAGACAGCCTTCGCGGTACCACCTTGCTTGGCGCTCTTGCGCTCTGTATCGGGAGCCGCCGGCGGGATTTCATTTGCAAATGCGTTCTCCCGCGCACTCAGGAGGCCGGAATTCCGCTTCTCGCCGCCTTGCGCGCCTTGCAGCCGATGGGCGCGCTCTCTGAAAAGGAGCGAATGCGAAGGGAATTTTCTCCGTCATCGTATGCTTCATTATAGCCGCTTTCGCGGGATTATGCAAGTGAAGATTTGGAGAATCTCCCGGCCATCCACGGGCAGAACCGATTGATCAGCGCCGCCGGCAGCGCGCACATCGCGCACGAAACGGCCGCGGCGGCAAGCGCAATCGCCAGATTCTCCCCCGGCGACGGAAGCCCGAGCCGCCCGCAGAGCCTTACCAGAAGCAAATTGGAAAAGATGTGGAACACGTAAATGACCAGCGAATTGCGCCCCGTCCACGCGATTGCGCGCGGAACCGGCAAATGCGGAAACAGCTGAAACAGAAACAGAATCCCCGCCGCCGAGGCGAGCAGATTGAGCGGAAGACACCCCCACAGATCGAGATTTACGTCGATCCTGGCGACCCCCAGCCGCATTTCCAGCACAAGCAGCGCCGCCTCCAGCGCGCCCAGGCCGATCACTATTCCCCAGCCGCCCGCGGGCACATACCGGCGAATGCCGCGCCCCAGCATCATAAACGCGCACAGAATCAATACGATCTCCGGCCGCACGATCCGCGTGTTCCCCGGGCGCAAAAGCATATAGCCGCAAGCAACCAGCGCGATCGTGGCCGCAGCGCGCATCCAGAGCTTCGGAAGCCGGACGAGCCAGTACGTCAAAAGCTCCGTCGCAAACAAATACGACAAAAACCACAGCAGGTCGCCGCACAGCAGGCGCTTGAACTCCCGCCGAAGGATCGCCATCGGCGCGGTTCCGTCCATCCAGTGATACGAAACGACCAGCAGCGGCAGAATCAGGATTCCCAGCGCGTAATACGGAATCATCAGCCTCCTGAATTTATCCCAGGCGAATTTGCCGAACGGGCGATCGTCGTTTTCGCGCAGCAGATAGCCGGAAATCGCGAAAAACAGCGGAATTTTCACCTGCGCGGTCAGCAGCTCGAACGCTCCGGCATGCATATGCCCCGCGACCACGAGGTAAACCGCCAGCGCCCGCAGCGCGTCCAGCCATTTCTTACGCTCCATGCGCCCTCCTTTTCCCCGCCATCCACGGGCAGAACCGGTCGATCAGCGCGCACGGTATCCAGCACAGCGCAATCGCAATCGCAGAAATCGCCGCCGCGACCAGCAGATTGCCCGCCGGGTCCGGAAGCGCGAATTTCCTCGCCAGCTCGCACAGCGCGACCACCGGATAATCATGGAACATGTAAATCACCAGCGTGTTCCGGCCGATCCAGAGCATCCAGCGCGCGCTCGGCAGCCGCGGCATGAGCATGAACAGAAACGCGACCACAGTCAGCCCCGTAATCAGATTCAGGCCCAGACAGTCGAACTGATCGGCGTTTACGTCCACCCGGAACAGATCCAAATGCATCTGCAGCGCGAGCAGCGCCGCCGCCAATGCGCCCACAATCGCGATCTGCGCCCATGAAAAGGGCTTTTCATCGCCCCTGCGGGCAAACGCGCGCCCGAGCAGCGTAAACGGCAGCATGCACAGCGCGAGCTCCGGCCGCCACGGCAGGGGATCGCCCGGCCGGAGCAGCAGTATGCTCGCCGCCGTGGCCAGCGCAAAGCCGGCAAGGCGCGCCCAGATCGGACGAATGCGGCGCAGCGCGTATGTGATCAGCTCGTTTAAATACAGGCACGGCAGATACCACGCCAGATCGCCGCGCAGGATCGTTCTTACGTTCCAGTAAAGCGCCTCGCGCGCGCTGTCGCCCCAGTGCATGCGAAACGCCATTACGATCGGAATGCTCACGATCGAAAGCGCGTAATACGGGATCATCAGCCGCACATACCGGTCGAGCACGTATTTCAGCGGCGCGCGATCCTCGTTTTCGCGCAGCAGATAGCCCGAGATCGCGAAGAACAGCGGCATTTTCACCGCCGCCGTCAGCGCGAACAGCGCGTTTTCCGCCGTGGACGTGTGCGTCAGCACCACCATCAGCATCGCCAGCGCCCGCAGCGAATCCACCCAGCTCTTTCGTTTCATTCAGGCTCTCCTTCGTCAGGCGGGAAGGGTCACTTCCTCGTAGTAAAAGCCGTTTTCAAGCGCCGTGGCGGTCGCGCGCGCGCCGCCGGATTCATACGCCGCTTCGCCCGCGTTCTTCGCCTCGGCGGCTACCCATTCGCGGCCCTGCGGCGGCGCGTAAACGCCCGAATGCGGATAGACCAGCGCGTGCGTCGCGTCCGGATCGGAATTCTTCATGTAAAAGCGCGTGATCTCGCCCTCGGTTTCGACATAGGCGATATTGGCGCCGGAAAGCAGCTCCTGAACGGTCTCGGTTTCGTAAATGCCGGCCCAGGCTTCGGGATTCAGGCTGTTTTCGGCCACCTGCTTTAGAAGCGGCGCGTTGTTCTTCGCCAGGCTCTTCGCGCGCGTAAGGTCGGTCTCGGCCGGGAAAATCAGCCGGCCCAGCACCGACCACATGCCGATTAACAGAATCAGATACAGCGCGATCGTGAGCATGGAGCGCACGGCCGCGTTCTTTTTCTCTCCCCCGCTCACAGCCGGTCGATCTCCTGCTGGGAAATCAGCTTCGCGCCCTGCTCGATCAGCTTGCCCGCCGCCGTTTCCTGATGCGTCATTCGAAAGATCATCATCGCGTGTTCGCCGGTGCCGCGCAGGAACGAATACAGGTATTCCACCGATTCGCCGATGCGGGACACCTGCTCGAGCAGATTGCACAGCCCGAGCGGCTGATCGTCCACGCGCGCGCAGACGACGTTGTTCACGCGCGCGGTATAGCCGCTGGAGCGCAGAAGCGCGAGCGCCGCGTCGATCTTGTCGCTGGACACGATCAGGCGCACGATGCCGAAATTCTGCGTATCGGCGATCGACAGCGCCATCAGATCAATTCCGCCCATGCCGAGCACGTGGGTCAGGTCGCGCAGCGCGCCGGGCGTATTTTCAAGGAACACGGAAATCTGCTGAATCAACATGGTCCATTCCTCCTGTTTCGTTTAAAGCTTGCGATTGTCGATCACGCGCCGGGCCTTGCCTTCGGAGCGCGGGATCGATTTGGGGGCCACGAGCTTGACGTTCGTCGCGACGCCGACCACGCTCTTGATCCTCTCGGTGATCGTGCGGCGCACGGCTTCGATGTGCGCAACGGTATCGGAGAACATCTCCTCGTTCATCTCGACCTGCACCTCGAGCGTGTCGGACGAATTCACGCGATCCACGATCAGCATGTAGTGCGGCGCGACGCCCTCGACGCCCACCAGCACCGATTCAATCTGGCTCGGGAACACGTTCACGCCGCGAATGATCAGCATGTCGTCGGTGCGGCCGGTAATGCGGCCCATGCGCACCGTGGTTCTGCCGCACGCGCACGGCGACGCGTCCAGCGAGCAGAGGTCGTGCGTGCGATAGCGCAGCATCGGCGTGCCCGTTTTGGTAATGGTGGTAAACACCAGCTCGCCGGTCTGGCCGTAGGGCAGCTGCTTTCCGGTCGCGGGATCGACGATTTCGGCAATTAAGTGATCCTCGTTGATGTGCATGCCATGCTTTTCCAGGCATTCAAACGCCGCGCCCGGGCCGCAGATCTCGGTAAGGCCGTAGATATCGCAGGCGTCGATCCCGAGAAGCTCCTCGATGCGCGCGCGCATTTCCTCCGTCCACGGCTCCGCGCCGAAGCAGCCGGCCTTCAGATGCAGATCCTTTTTGGGATTCAGGCCCATTTCGCGAATCGTCTCGCCCAGATACGTCGCATACGACGGCGTGCAGCACAGCACCGACGTGCCCAGCTCGCGCATCATCATGATCTGGCGCTGGGTATTGCCCGACGACATCGGAATCACCATCGCGCCGATTTTCTCCGCGCCCTGCACCGCGCCGAAGCCGCCGGTAAACAGGCCGAGGCCGTAGGCAACCTGCACGATATCCCCGTCCGCGCAGCCCGCGCCGGTCAGCGTGCGCGCCATCATTTCCGCCCAGATATCCAGGTCGCTTCGCGTGTAGCCCGAAACGATCGGATGCCCCGTCGTTCCGGAGGAGCCGTGCACGCGCACGATCTCCCTTTTCGGCGCGGCGAACAGGCCGAAGGGCCACTGGTCGCGCAGATCGGTCTTTTCCATAAACGGAAGGAGCTGAATGTCCTCGACGGTGCGGATATCCTCCGGGCGCACGCCCTTTTCGTCCATGCGCGCGCGATACATCGGCACGCGCTCGTATTCGTATTTCACCAGAGCGCGCAGGCGCTCGCCCTGCAGGTGCAGCCGCTCGTCGCGGCTCATGCATTCCATTTCGGGATTAAAGATCCTGTGTTCGCGGTTCATATCCGGTTCTGTCCTTCCTCAGTTGTTTTCCCCGTTCAGCGGCAGCGCGTTTTCGCCGTCGCGCCAGAGGCGCTCGATATTGTAATACAGCCGCTCCTCCGGATGGAACAGGTGCACGATCACGCCGCCGAAATCCAGCACGATCCAGCGCGATTCATGCATGCCGTCGCGCCGGCGCGGGAAGATGTTTTCCTCCGCCAGCTTGTCCTCGAGATCCTCGCTCAGCGCGCGCACGGCCTGCACGTTGCGGCCGCTGGCGATCAGGAAGTAATCGGTGATGGTGGTCATGTCCGCCACGTTCAGAATTTCAATGTCGATCGCGCCCTTATTGTTCAGAATCGCCGCCATTTTCAGCGCGAGCCTTCTCATTTCATCGTGCATATTGTTTCTCCCTTCCATTATTGCATTTCTCCCGCCCATGCCGCCGTTCGCGGATGGGGTCTGCCGCCGCGGCTTTTCACAAACGCGCCGCTCAATCGCGCGCACAGCTTCGCCGCCCGCCAGATATCGCGCTCCGCCTCGCAGCGCGCGTCCTCCAGCCCCGCAAAGGGCCTGCGGCTCGGCTCGATAAAGTCGGAAACGAAGATCACCGCGTCCAGAAGCGACATGTCCCGGTCGCCCAGCGTGTGCCGGCGGATGGCCGTCAGAATCGCCGGGTCGCGCACGCCGTATTCGTCCCGCGCCAGCAGCATTCCCGCCGGCGCATGCAGCACCGGCTCCGTCGCGAGTTCCTCCGCGTCCAGATCGGGAACGCGGTTTTTGACCAGCGCGGCCATTTCCTCATAGCTCATGGATTTGGCGCAATCGTGCAGCATGCCGGCCAGCCGCGCGCGCATCGGGTCCGCGCCGTATTTGCGCGCCAGGCGCTCGGCCGTTTCGGCAACGCCCATCGTGTGCCGGAACCGCGCGGGCTTCAGCCGCTCGCTCAAGAGCACCTCCAGCTCGTTCCAGGTGTAATCGCACAGATACATGCCCTTTTCGCAAATGTACGCCTCCACCGCTTCCGGAACCAGCCCGGCGATCGATTTGCCCTCCGCGACGCGCGCGCGAATATCGGTCGACGAAATCTCCGGGCCCGCCGCCTGAAGCATTTCAATCCGCGCGCCGTATTGCGCCTTCAGCGCCTCCGCGTGCTCGCGCGCGCCCTGAACGCCCGGCCGTCCGACCGCCGCAAACGCGCACATTTTCGCGATTTCCGCAAAATTCCGCCAGCTCTCCAGAATATTCAGCGTGTCCGCGCCGATGATATACACCCATTCCGCCTCCGGCTGCCGCTCGCGCAGCGCCCTCAGCGTGTCGACCGTATAGGTCGTGCCCTTGCGCGTAATTTCGATATCGGACGCAAACATGCCGTCCTCGCCCGCCGCGGCCCGCCGGGCCATCTCCAGCCGGTCGAGCTTGTCGGATCTGCGCCTTTTGTGCGGCGGATCGCCCGCGGGCAGCAGCATTACGCCGTCCAGCCCCATTTCCGCGCGCACCTGCCGGGCGATTTGAAGATGCCCGTTGTGAACGGGATCGAGCGTCCCGCCCATGATGCCGATTCTCATAATCGACCGCCTCCCTCGTTAGAAAGCGTCCCTTTGTAAGCGCGGCCGTCGCCGGGCGACAGCTCCGCATTTTTCATTATACACAATTTCCCCGCGCAATGCAAACGAAAGTGATGAATTTGCGTTTCTCTTCCGACAAAATGAATAACTCCGCCCCGCGGCGCCGATGCTGATTGCGGGTCGAAGATTTTATGCGGAAAGGCAGGGATTTCCATGGGCCGGAAAATCGATCGGCTGATCGGATTTGTTTTGCTGATTGCGGCGGGCTATCTGCTGTTCCTGCGCGCGACGGATTCCGTTCTGCTTGCGTGCGGATTTCACGGGAAGGCGGGGGGATTTGCTTGGGACGGAGAATCGACCGACTGATCGGGTTTGTTTTGCTGATTGCGGCGGCGTATCTGCTGTTCCTGCGCGCGACGGGTTCAGTATGGCTTGCGTGCGGATTTACGCTCCTTTGCGCCGCGCTCGCGCGCCCGACGCGTCCGCGCGCCGCCAGAATGAGCGCGCTCGCCGCCGGGGAAATTCTGAATCGCTGGGCGCTCGGGCCGGACGACGAGGCACGCGCGCAGCTCGTTTCGCTCACGGGCGACGAAGCTCTTACCTATCTCCCGCGCCATCCGGGCGCGCTGATCGGGTATTCGGACGTGTTTTCCATATGGAAATCGCGCCGGGGGGAGGCGGAAATCGCCGTCTGCGCGCCGTGCCGGGCCGACGCGCGCGCCCGCGCCTACGCCCGGACGCTGACCGCCCCGCGCGTTCGCCTGCTGGACGCGCCGCGCCTGATCGCGCTGATTCGCGCCTCCGACCTGACGCCCCCGGAGGGCGCGCGGCTGAAGGCTCTGCGCGAGCGGCTGCGAACGGCGCTTTGGAATCTTCCCGCCCGCGGAAGCGCGGGAAAACGCCTGCTGTGGGGGCTCGCGCTGATGCTGATTTACCTCGCGACGGGGCGGGCGAGCTGTTTGGTTCTCGCCCTCGCCGCGCTGTTTCTGGCCGGGATTTCGTTTCGATATGCGAAGGGCGCGGAGGGGTGAATATCCGCATTCGTGGTTTTTCCGGCGGTTTTCTTCTGCAAATGCTTGCATTCGCGCTTTTTCGGCAGTTTCTTTCTGGGAATATCCGCATTCACGTTTTTCCGGCGGTTTCTTATTGGGAATGCTTCTTCTCTATTTCCCCAAAACGGAATCGGCCCGCCCTGCGATTCTTCAGGGTGGGCCGACTTTCTTGCTTTTTTACAGATCCTCCAGGCGGATTTTGGAGTTCTCCCGCGCCTGGCGGTAAATCGTGAACCGGCTGCCGATGGTCTGCACCGGCTCGGCGTGCACGCGCTCGCACAGCGCCTCGCACGCTTCGCGCGCGGTATACGGCGCGTTCTTCTGCACCGTTACCTTGATCAGCTCGCGCGCCTCCAGCGCGTCCCAGCACTGCTTGCACAGGTTGTCGGTAATGCCGTCCTTGCCGATCTGGAGCACCGGCTCCATCGTATTGGCCATCGCGCGGAGCGCCGCGCGCTGCTTCGTCGTCATGCTGTTTTCCTCCGTTTATTCTACAAAATCGAATTCCATTTCGCCGATAACCACCGTGTCGCCTTCCTTCGCGCCCCTTTCGCGCAGCGCGTCGATCACGCCGAGGCGGCGCAGCGAGCGATGGAAGTAATTGATCGAATCCTCGCTGTCGAAATTGACCGAATCCACCAGCCGCTCCATCGCCGCGCCGGTAACGACATAGGCCGCGCCGTCGCGCGCGATTTCGAACGCATTGCCGTCCGTTTCCTCAATCTCGCCCCATTCCTCCTCGGTAAACGGCTCGGCGGGCGGGCAGGTATCGAGCAGGCGCGCGGTCGCGTACATCAATTCGTCCAGCTTCGGCTTCGTGGCGGCGCTGATGGCGTAAATCTGAACGCCCGCGTCCTTCAGATGCTCGCGCAGGCGCTCGAGATTTTCCTCCGCGCCGGGCAGATCCATCTTGTTGGCCACCACGATCATCGGGCGGTTTTTGAGATCGCCGTACGCCTCCAGCTCCTTCATGATGGCCTCGTAATCCTCGATCGGGTCGCGGCCCTCGCTGCCGGAGACGTCGATTACGTGCAGAAGCAGCCGCGTGCGCTCGACATGGCGCAAAAACGCATGTCCCAGGCCGACGCCCTCCGCCGCGCCCTCGACCAGACCGGGAATGTCGGCCATGACGAAGCTGTACGGGCCCTGCTTGACGATGCCGAGGTTCGGCGTGAGCGTGGTGAAATGGTAATTGGCGATCTTCGGCCGCGCCGCGGTCACGACGGACAGAATCGTGGATTTGCCGACGTTCGGGAAGCCCACGAGACCTACGTCCGCGATGGATTTGAGCTCGAGCGTCAGCTCGATCACCGGGCGCTTCTCGCCGGGCTTGGCGAACTGCGGCGCCTGGCGCGTGGGCGTGGCGAAATGCTGATTGCCGAATCCGCCCTTGCCGCCGCGCGCGAGCGTCTTCTGAACGCCCGCCTCGTAGAGGTCGAGCAGCAGCCTGCCCGTCGCCTTTTCGCGCACGATCGTTCCCGGCGGCACGAGGATCACCGCGTCCGCGCCGGATTTGCCGGTCTTGCGGTTCGCGCTGCCGTCCTCGCCGTTGCCGGCGGTGAATTTGCGCGTATAGCGGAAGTCCATCAGCGTGTGCATGCGCTCGGTGGCTTCGAAGATCACGTCGCCGCCGCGGCCGCCGTCGCCGCCGTCCGGACCGCCCGCCTGCACGAATTTCTCGCGATGGAACGACACGCAGCCGTTGCCGCCGTCGCCCGCCTTTACGGAAATCGTAACGATATCCACAAACAATGCCATGTTTTTTTACTCCGTTTCCTTTTCCATATTCCGCTCGCACAGGCCGCCGGCCAGCGGGCAATGCGCGCAATCGGGGTTTCTCGCAAAGCAGACGCGCCGGCCGTGCCAGATCAGCAGATGATGCCCAAACGTCCAGATTTCGCGCGGCAGCAGCGCGCGCAACTGCATTTCGACCTTCTCCGGCGTGCTTCCGTCCGCGAGGCCGATGCGATGCGACAGGCGGAACACATGCGTGTCGACCGGAATCTGCGCGTCGCCGAACGCCGCCATCAGCACCACGCCCGCGGTCTTTCTGCCCACGCCGGGCAGCTTCATCAGTTCCTCGCGCGTATCGGGCACGCGGCCGGCGTATTGCTCGACCAGCGCGCGCGACGCGGCGACGATGTTTTTCGCCTTGTTGTGGTACAGGCCGCATTCGCGAATCAGGGGCTCCAGCTGCTCGGGCGTGAGCTTCGCCATCGCGAACGCGTCCGGATACATCGGAAACAGCCGCGCAGTCACGAGATTGACGCGCTTATCCGTGCATTGCGCGGACAGGATGGTCGCAATCAGCGTCTCGAACGGATTGGAAAAATTCAGCTCCGGCCGCGCCTCGGGATACAGCTCCGCCAGCGCATCCATAACCTGCGCCGCCCGCACCGAATCCATACCCTCGCCCCCAAACATAATGATACATTGTGATTATACACTTTGAATGCGCGCGCGGTCAAGTCCCCGCTTCATTTCCCGCTTTAAGTTTTCGCTTCTTCACCATTCCGTCCAGCGGACGGTGTAGTAGGTATAGGGCGCGCGGCGGAAGCAATTGACGTGCCAGCTGCACTTTTTGCCGCGCTCCTTGGCGACCTTCAGGATCGCATCGCTCAAATCGCTCCATTCCAGGCCCGATTCGCGCACCATGCCGTGGAAGAGGCGGATTTTATCGTCGCGGCGGGCGAAATAGGCCGCGCGCGCCAGCTCGTTTACGTTCGAATAGACCCGGCCGAAGCGCGTGTAATACCACATGTCCGGATCGGTATATTCCGCGATATCCGCGCTCGCCGCGCCCGCGTTCCAGGTATACCGGTTCGCGTCGCGCCCGGCGAGCAGATAGGCGTAGCACCACGCGTCCGCGCCCTGCATGTCGTCCCCCGTTACGTCCACGATATACCATTTGCCGTTCAGGCGCACCACGTTCCAGTCGTGCGGCGCGCCGGCGTCGTCCCAGCCCTCCTGCTTGCGCACGTCCAGCCCGGAAAGCAGCCCGATCAGGCGAAACGCGTCGGCATAGCCCTGGCAGTTCGCGCGGCCGTCGACCAGCGCGCCCACCGCGCCGCAGACGCGCGGCAGGCTGTCGGCGTTCTCGGGCATCGCCTCGTAATCGATGTTTTCGCACAGCCAGTCGTGAATGTACTGCGCCCTTCCGAACACGTTCGGCTGCTGCGCGGCCTCGGCGGCCACCTGAACGGCGATCTGCGCGGCGGTGCGCTCATCGCTCGTTAAATCGGACGGGTCGCCGGTCTGAACGGCACTGTAAATGCGCATGCCGGGATAATAGGTATAGCGAATCGAGACCACGTCGCCGTCGAGCCGGGTTTGGCAATTGTACTGCCCGCCGACGCTGCGGGCCAGATTGGCGAAGCTCGAGCCGGTGTATTCGGAAGCGTCGGACAGCCGGAACGAAATTTCCTCCGGGCAGGCGCGCGTCTGATCGTTTACATAATCCCGCGCGTCCTGCAGCGAGGCGAATACCGGCAGCGCCTCGGCGAGCGCGCTCCCGTTCGCCAGCGCAATCAGAACCAGCAGCAGCGCGATCATTTTCTTCATATTCTTTTTCTCCTTTGAATGGGCTTTTTGCATTCATTATAGCGCGCTCTTCCGCCGATTACAATCCTTTACGCGCGCAGCGGCGAAAGCTTCGTCCGGCCGCCGGCATATTCCACCCGGTACAGCCCGATCAGATTGCTCGTGTTCATGCTCCTGACCGCGCGCCTTACGCGCTCCGCGTCCGAAAGCGCGAACCGCGCCGACAGCCCGCAGCCCATCGACACCTCGCGCGGCGTGGTCACAACGCTTACGCTCACGCCCTCGCGGCGCAGCGCCGATTCCAGCATCAGCACCTGCTGGCGCGACCGATAGGCCGCGATACCGTATGCCTCTCCCATTTGAAAAGCGCCTCCTCATCGCGCGGGTTCTATTCGCCGCCCGCGCGGAAATAGATTGTTCTGATCGGCAAACGCACCGATGCATTTCATCCTACGCCCGCCCGCCGCGGCGCGTGAAAGGAGCCTGCGAATGAATCTGTATTTCGACAACGCCGCCACCAGCAGCCCCAAGCCGCAAATCGTGCTCGACCGCATTCAGGCGGCTCTGACCGAATTCAACGCCAATCCCGGCCGCTCCGGGCATCCCGCCGCGCTCGCCGCCGCGCGCGAGGTGCTCGCCTGCCGCGAAGCGCTCGCCGACCTGCTCGGATGCGAAGATCCCGCGCGCATCGCGTTTGCCTTCAACTGCACCGACGCGCTGAACCTCGCGATCAAGGGCGTATTGCGCTATGGCGACCACGCGATTGCGACCCAGCTGGAGCACAATTCGGTGCTGCGGCCGTTGAGCGCGCTCGCCGCGCGGGGGCGGATTTCGCTCTCGATCGTGCCGCCGCGCCCGGACGGCTTCGTTTCGCCCGACGATATCCGCGCCGCCATTCGCAAAAACACGCGGCTGATCGCCGTGACCCACGCCAGCAACGTCACCGGCGCGATTCAGCCCGTGGCGGCGATCGGCCAAATGGCGCGGCGCGAGGGCATTTGCTATCTGATCGACGGCGCGCAGGCGCTCGGGGCGCTGCCGGTCAGCGTGCGCGCGCTCGGGTGCGATCTGTATGCGTTCCCGGGCCACAAATCGCTGCTCGGCCCGATGGGCACGGGCGGGCTGTACATTCGCCCAGGGCTTTCGCTGCGCCCGCTGCGCGAGGGCGGCACCGGCACCGATTCCGAAAGCGTTCTGCAGCCGGAGAGCCTTCCGGAGAAATACGAATCGGGCACGCTGAATCTGCCCGGAATCGCGGGGCTCGGCGCGGGCTGCGCGTTTGTGAAGGAGCGCGTTTCGGCGATCATGACGCACGAGCGCGAGCTGACGCAGGCTCTTTACGAGGGGCTGTCCGCAATTCCGGGCGCGGAAATCTATTCGCCGCGGGAGGAAGCCGCGCGCGCCGGCATCGTGAGCTTCAACCTCGAGGGGCTGACCTCGTCCGACGTCTCCGATCGCCTCGCGAACGCCGGAATCGCCGTGCGCGGCGGACTGCACTGCGCGCCGGGCGCGCATCGATTCTTAAACACGCTGCGGCGCGGCGCAGTGCGCGCGAGCGTGGGCTATGCGAACACGTTTGAAGAGGTCGACGCGTTCCTGGACGCAGTGAAGCGAATTGCCAAGGGGGAATGAGGGCGGGGGTTGCGCGTCTGGGTACGCGCCTCGTTTGCCCGCACGATTGCGCGCGTCTGGGAAGTGCGCACCCTGTTCGCCCGCACGATTGCACGCGTCTGGGACGCGTGCGCACCTCGTTTACCCGCGCGATTGCGCGCGTCTGGGACGCGTGCGCGCCTCGTTTGCCCGCGCGATTGCGCGGCTGGGACGTGCACTCCCTGTTTGCCCGCGCGATTGCGCGCGTCTGGGACGCGTGTGCGCCTCGTTTCCTTGCGCGATTACGCGTCTGGGATGCGCACGCGCGTCTTGTTTCCTTGCGCGATTACGCGTTTAGGACGCGTGCGCACGCCCTGTTTGCCCGCGCGATTGCGCGTCTGGGCGTTCGGGGAAAGGGGGCTGCGCTGCGGTTCTATCGAACGGCATGTGAAGATTAGGTTGAGAAACACCTGTTGCTATTGACATTGCATTTGCCAGGGCGTATACTGATTTTCAGAAATTAAGCAAAGGAGGCGAACAAAATGACCGTTTTCTACAACTTCGTTCGGTTTGGATTCGATACTGGTTTGTTCGCCGTCCGTGCTTTTGCGCGCGCAGAGGTCTAGTTCGTCTGCGCCGGGAAAGGGCCAATCAGCCGCGGATTGCGAATGCAGTTCGCGGTTTTTTTAATGCAAAGGAGGAACTATGGAAAAGGCACAACCCAAAACCCGCGGCGAGACGCTCCGCCTGCTTCGCCGCTTCGGCGCGTTCTTCAAGGGATGCGGCGCGAAATATCTGGGCGGAATTCTGTGCGTGGCCGTTTCGGTGCTGGTATCGTTTATTACGCCGCTGCTCGTGGGCGGCACGGTGGACGCGATTACCGACACGCTTTCCGGCAGCGCGAATGCCGCCGTGAACATGCCGGGCCCGATTGCGAGCTGGTTTGAGGCCCGCGGCGGCGTGGTTTACATTGCAAAGCACGTGTGGATCGTGGGCGCGATGCTGCTGGGCGTGCAGCTGTTCGGCGGCGTGTTCCAGTTCCTGCGTGGCAAATGGTCGGCGGAGGCCAGCGAGGGCATTGCGGAAAAGATGCGCAACCGGCTCTACGAGCATCTGCAGGCGATGAGCTACGATTACCACGTCAAGGCTGAGACGGGCGATCTGATTCAGCGCTGCACGCTGGACGTGGACACGATTCGCCGCTTTCTCGCCAATCAGCTGATTGAGATCTTCAGGGCCGTGATCATGGTGATTCTGGCGCTTTCGCTGATGAGCCGGATTCACGTAAAGCTCACGCTGATTTCGCTGATTCTGATTCCGCCGCTGTTTATACTGGCGATGTGGTTTTTCAAATGGGTGCAGAAGCTGTTTACCGCGTCGGACGAGGCGGACGGCAAGCTTTCGGCGATGCTGCAGGAGAGCCTGACCGGCGTGCGCGTGGTGCGCGCGTTCGGCCGGCAGAAATACGAATCCGACCGCTTCGCCGCGTGCTCGAACGATCTGCACGACAAGACCGTGCGCCTGTGCGACGTGCTGGCGATTTACTGGTCCGGCTCGGACATGCTGGGCATGGCGCAGACGGGCATGACGCTGGTATTCGGCGCATGGTTTGCGATGAAGGGCGAGCTGTCGATCGGCGACGTGACGGTATTCGTTTCCTATATATCCATGCTGATCTGGCCGATTCGCCAGCTGGGGCGCATTCTTTCGGATTTCGGCAAATCCATCGTGTCGCTCAGGCGCCTGTACGAGGTGCTGGACACGGAGCCGGAGCAGGACACGCCCGGCGCGACGGACGCGGAGCTCTACGCGCCGATCGAATTCAGCCATGTGTCGTTCCGATATGATTCGGAGCATCCGATTTTGAAGGACGTATCGTTCAAGGTGCAGCCCGGCCAGACAGTGGCGATTCTGGGCGCGACCGGCAGCGGCAAGACCACGATGATGAACCTTCTGCAGCGGCTCTACGACCCGACCGGCGGCAAAATCACGATCGGCGATCGCGACATCCTGTCGATTTCGAAGACCTGTCTGCGCTCGCGCATCGGCTATGTGCTGCAGGAGCCGTTTCTGTATTCGCGCTCGATTCGCGACAACATCGCCATCACCGAGCCGCACGCCGCGCAGGACGAGATCGACGCGGTGGCGAAAACCACGTCGTCGCTTTCGTTCATTCATGAATTTGAAAAGGGCTACGACACGCTGGTCGGCGAGCGCGGCGTAACGCTGTCGGGCGGCCAGAAGCAGCGCATCGCCATTGCGCGCACGCTGCTTCGCGAAAACGACATTCTGATTCTGGACGATTCGCTTTCCGCGGTGGACACCGAGACCGACCGCGCGATTCGCGAGGCGCTGAATCAGACGCGGAAGAGCGGCCGCACGCCGACGACGTTCATCGTGTCGCACCGCGTGACCACGCTGGCGGACGCGGATCTGATTCTGGTTCTGGAAAACGGCGAGATCGCGCAGCAGGGCACGCACGAGCAGCTGGTTCATCAGGACGGCCTGTATCAGCGCGTATGGCGCATTCAGGCGGCGCTCGAGGAGGAACTGGACAGGGAAACTTTTGTGGACGGGGGAGCAAGCTCCCCCGCCACTACCACCCCCACGGTGCCGCGTCAAAATCTTTGATTTTGCCGTCGGCAGTTTCGCCTTTGGCGAAACCTGAAAACCCAAAGGGTTTTCAGCCTTTACCAGATTTTGCTAGGATTTCTTCGAAATCCCCGGGCGCAAAATCTGCAAGGTATCTATTTTTGCTCCCGGAAAATGGGATTTTCCTCCGCAAAAATAGCCCGCGCTCACCGCGCATGTCGCTGAGCTCGATTTAAGTTCGAGAGGACTTCGCCCTCTCGAGCTCTCCCTCAAGTTAGTGGTTTAATGGCTTCAATTGGAGGTTTTTCATGCAGCAGCAACAGGAACAGGATTATACCAAGCGATTTGACGTGGGCCTCTGGCGGCGGCTGATCGCGTATTTAAAGCCCTATCACAAATATCTTCTGGGCATCATGGCCGCGATGTGCGTCTCCGCGCTGTGCGACGTGATCTTCCCGCTGATGACGCGCGAGGCGCTGGACAACTACAGGACGCTCAATTCGCGGTCGATCGTGTGGTTCGCCGCGCGGTATGGCGGCATCATTCTCGTGCAGTTCGCCTGCATATTCACGTTCTGCCGCCTGGCGGGCAAGGCGGAGCAGGGCATCAACCGCCATATCCGCGCGCTGAGCTTCAAGCGCCTGGAGGAGCTTTCGTTTTCGTATTACGACACGATGCCGGTCGGCTACATCATTTCGCGCATGACGAGCGACACCGCGCGCCTGGGCGAAACGGTCGCGTGGTCGCTGGTCGACCTCTTCTGGAGCGCGGCGTATATCGTGATTACCGCGATATCGATGTTTATCCTGAACGCGCGGCTGGCGCTGCTGGTGCTGTCGGTCGTTCCGGTAATCGCGGTGATCGCCGTGTGGTTCCAGAAGCGGATACTGGCCAGCTACCGCATCGTTCGCAAGACGAATTCGCAGATCACCGGCGCGTTCAACGAGGGCATCACCGGCGCGAAAACCAGCAAGACGCTGCGCCGCGAAAGGGCGAACACCGAGGAATTCGAAGTCCTGACCGGCACGATGCGCAAATCGTCGATTCATGCGGCGGTGATGAGCGCGCTGTTCATGCCGATCGTCGTGTCCCTCGGCGCGCTGGCGACGGCGATGGTGCTGGGAAAGGGCGGCTACGAGGTGGTCTATCTGCCCGCGGCACTCACGATCGGCACGCTGGCGGCGTTTGTGCAATACGCAACCGGCATTTTCGAGCCGATCAGCTCCATCGCGCGCATTTTCGCCGATCTTCAGGCCTCGCAGGCCGCGGCGGAGCGCGTGCTGAGCATGCTGGAGACCGAGCCGGAGATCTTCGATTCGCCGGAGGTCGTTGAAAAATTCGGCGACAGCTTCCACCCGAAGAAGGAAAACTGGCCCGATTTGAAGGGCGATATCGAATTCGATCATGTTTCCTTCCATTATAAAGGCGGCGAAGAGGTGCTCCACGATTTCTCGCTGTCCGTCAAGGCCGGGCAGACCGTGGCGCTCGTGGGCGAAACCGGCAGCGGCAAATCCACGATCGTGAACCTCGTTTGCCGGTTCTATGAGCCGACGGAGGGCAAAATACTGATCGACGGCGCGGATTACAAGACGCGCAGCATTCTCTGGCTGCAGGCGCATCTGGGCTATGTGCTGCAGCAGCCGCACCTGTTTTCCGGAACGATTCGCGAAAACATCCGCTTCGGCCGCCTGGACGCGACGGACGAGGAAATCGAGCGCGCGGCGAAGATGGTGGATGCGGACGCGTTCATTCGCGGCCTGGAAAACGGATATGACACGCAGGTCGGCGAGGGCGGCAACCGCCTGTCCACCGGACAAAAGCAGCTGATTTCGTTCGCGCGCGCGCTGATTGCCAATCCCGCGATCTTTATTCTGGACGAGGCGACCAGCTCGGTCGATACCGAAACCGAGCAGAAGCTGCAGAAGGCGATTGCGACGGCGCTGGAGGGCCGAACGAGCTTCATCATCGCGCACCGCCTGTCCACGATTCGCTCGGCCGACATGATTCTGGTGATTCGCGACGGCAAAATCACCGAGCGCGGCACGCACCGCGAGCTGCTCGCGCAGCGCGGCTATTACTACCGCCTATACGTAAACCAGTTCCGCGAGGAGCAGGAAAAGAAGCTGTGGGAGAATCTCGGCGCATGACGACGCGCGACGAGGCGATCGCCGCCTGCATGGCGCTGCCCGGCGCGTATGAGGATTACCCGTTCGGCGATTTCAACTGGACGGTCATGCGGCATGCGGCGAACAAAAAAATGTTTGCGGCGATCTATCTGCACGAGGGCCGGATCTGGATGAATCTGAAGGCGGAGCCGCTGCGGGGCGATTTCCTCAAGAGCGTGTTCCCGGCGGTCGTTCCGGCGTACCACATGAACAAGACCCACTGGATCAGCCTGATTCTCGACGGCAGCATTCCGGAGGCCGATATTCTTTCGATGATTCGGGAAAGCTATCGTCTGACCGGCGCGGCCTAACGCAAATTCAGAAAAACGAGCCGGATCGCGCATAGCTTCGCCCCCTTTCGAGCATACTTTTCATGCCGAAAGGGGGCTGTTTTGATGTCGATGATGGAATGCAGCTGCTGCCACCGGATTGCGGACATGCGCGCGTTTCGCCGCTGCTGCTCGTGCGGCGCGCCGCTTTGCGACGACTGCGCGAACCGCTCGGACTGCCTGTGCGACGAATGCTATTCGGAAAACGAAAGATGATTTGCGGCGGGTCTCCCGCCGTTTTTTATTTGGAGATTACAGACGAAATGCCTTCGTAAGGCAAATTGCATCATGTATAGAAAAAACGCCCCGGCGGGACATTCCGGCGGGGCATTGAATTGACATATCGCCCGTTTCCCTGTATAATCAATATGGAACCGCAAGGTTCCCGGCAGGAAGGAAACAGATGGCGCTTGGCTTTTACCCTCCCTCACAAAAGGGAGGTGATCATCATGACCGATTACGAAATGCTCGCGATTGTCCTCATGATCATCACTTGACGGCGCGACGCTCAAATCTCTGATTTGACCGTCGCGGTTTTCGCTTTTGGCGAAAACTCGAAAGCCCCATGGCTTTCGACCTTGCATTTACGATTCATATCGGAAGCCATAAGAAGTAAAACTAAAGCCGCCATCCAACGCTAATGGATAGGCGGCCCCACCAACCGGAGGGGAGAAGCCCTGCAGAAACGTCATCCCTTCCTGCCGTTATTATAGCACGGCGGGCACGCGCTGTCAACACGCGATTCCCAAAAAAGCAAAGCCGCCATCCAGCGCTAACGGATAGGCGGCCATCTCTACAACGGAGGGGAGAAGCCATCCTACAAGCGTCATCCCTTCCTACCGTTATTATAGCACGCTGGCCAATGCCATGTCAATCCCCGGGGCGAATATCGGCCCCGGCGCAAACGGAGCTTGCTTTTTCCGCCTTTCCGGAGTATACTATAACCACCCAATTTGAATCAGGGGGGCTATTTTTATGCAACAGCAAGCGTTTACCGGCGAGCACCGCATGCTCAAGGGCGGTCTGCACTGCCACACCACCCGCTCCGACGGAAAGGGCGCGCCCGAAGAGGTCATCGCCAAGCACGTGCAGAACGGCTATGCTTTTCTGGCGCTCACCGACCATCGCAAGTACAATTTCAAAAATTACACGGATCTGCCGATCACGATTATTCCCGGCATGGAGATCGATCGCGACATTCTCGGTCCCGGCCGCGTGCACTGCTTTCACACGGTCTGCATCGGCCCGGTCGATGGCAACGGCTTTGCGCAGGACGAGGAGTTCGAGCGCGGCAAGCTGAAGGATCAGTTTGAATTCCAGCCGGTTCTCGATTCCGTTCACGCCAAGAACAACCTGACCATCTATTGCCATCCCGAATGGAGCGGCACGCCCGCGGCGGAATTCATGCGCCTGAAGGGCAATTTTGCGATGGAAATCTGGAACAGCGGCTGCGCGATCGAGAACCATATGGACACGAACGCCGCCTATTGGGACGAGCTCCTGTTCGACGGCCAGCACATTTACGGCGTCGCGACCGACGACGGCCATCCGATGTCGCAGCACTGCGTGGGCTGGGTTATGGTCAACGCCGAAAACAACGTGCCCGCCATTCTGGACGCGCTGAAGAACGGCCGCTTCTATTCCTCTACCGGCCCGGAGATCTACGATTTCCGCGTGGAGGACGGCGTGGCGAAGATCGAATGCTCGCCTGTGGCCAGCGTGGAATTCATCAGCTGGCGCATGCCGACGCACACCGTAAACGGCGTATCGCTCACCAGCGCTGAAACGAAGCTGCCCGAGGGCCAGAGCTACGTGCGCGCGAGCGTGATCGACGAAAAGGGCCGCCGCGCCTGGACGAATCCGATTTTCTTTTGATCTGTGGCGGGGGAGCCATTCCCCCACCGTTTTTAAACTGCGAGGTGCTTTATGTTTCCCGTAAAGGAATTTGAGGAGCGGTTTCGCGCGATTCTTGCTCTTCTGGATCTGGAATCCGACGGAAGCGAGGATTTCGAGGAACTGAACGCCGAATTCGAGGACGCGCTGATGATCCTTTCCGAAATCCGGCAGGACGAGGCGGACTGGCGCGAGGAATTTACCGACGCGCTGGACGATTTCGGCGATCTCGCCGGCCGCTATCGCGCGCTGGGCAGCGCTCAGGCGGAGCCGCTCGAGGCGCTGGTGCGTCTGGCGCGGATGAATCTGCCGGTATGATTTGCGTTCGGCAGGTCTGCGGTCTTTTTACGGCGAATTGATTCGTTATTCCCATTCAAAGGAGCGTTTATCATGAACAAGCAGCTTTTCACTCCGAAGGGCATTCTGGGGCTGGTACTGGTTCTCTTCTACGCCGCCGGCATGCTGTGTCTGATTCTAAACGCCGTTCCGGCCGGCATGCTGCTGTGGACGGTATCGCTGCTGGGGAGCTGCGCGTATCTGTACCACTTCAAGCGCAAGCGCGATCAGCAGGCCGAGGCCGAGCGCCTGCGCCGCGCCGCCACCGGGGAGGACGATTCCAAATGCGAATGAGGCGCAAGCCGTGGACGGAGCCGCTGATTGATTCGTGCCCGTTTTACATCGATTCCCCGGCGCAGAAGCGCGGCCACTGGCGCGGGCAGTTCGCGTCCGACGCGCCGCTGCACCTGGAAATCGGCTGCGGCAAGGGGGTAGCGACGGTGAAAATGGCGCACGAAAACCCGGGAATCAACCTGATCGCCGTCGACGAGGTGCGCCACGTGCTGGCCGTTTCGATTAAAAACGCGATGGCGGAATACGGAAGCGATCCGGTCAATAATCTGCGCTTTACGGCGATCGACGCGACCACGATTTTCGACACCTTCGCGCCGGAGGACCGGATCGAGCGGATCATCATCAATTTCTGCAATCCCTGGAACGAGAAGGCGAAGCACCACAAGCGCCGCCTGACGCATCCGCGCCAGCTGATGCAATACCGCGATTTTCTGTCGCCCGGCGGCCAGATTTTCTTCAAGACCGACGACACGGCGCTGTTTACCGCGTCGAAGCGGTATTTGACGCAATTCGGCTTCAGCATTTCGTATCTGACGGACGATCTGCACGCCTCGGGCTATCAGCCGAATTACATAAGCGAGCATGAGGCGCTGTATTCATCGCAGGGCGTGCCGATTCACTTTCTGATCGCGGACATGCAGCCCGATTTCGTGCCGACGGCGGACGCAAAGGACATCTTATAAAAACAGAGCGGAGGTTTCCCCCCGCTCTGTTTCTATTCTCCCAACAGAATCCGCGCGCAGTCGGCCATTTTGATGCCGTACTGCATGGACTGCTTTTGCATTTTCCGGTGCGCCTCGGCCTCGGTCAGGCCGTGCTCGCGCATCAGCTTCTGCTTGGCGCGCTCGACGATTTCGCGATCGGCCTCGTTTCGGCGCGGCATGCGCGCGTCGTGCGCGGCGACCCGTTCCTCCACGGCATTGACCAGCTCCGACAATGAAAACGGCATCGCCAGCTTTGCAATGGCGGGATGCTCGCACATTTCGAGCCGCTCCGGCCGGTCGGCCGCCAGAATCACCGCCCGCGGGCCCAGATCCTCGGCCAGCTGATCGGCGGTGCGATCCGGAAACCGCGCGCCGCAGACGAGTATGCCGTCCTGGCAGAGCGAGAATGCGCGCATGACCTCGTTGCCGGTCAGGCACTGGCGCAGCACGGAAAAGCCGCTTCGCTCCAGCGCCGCGGAAATTTTGGAAAGCGCCTGTCGATTGGAAAAACCCACAATCACCTTCGCCACGCCGCGCACCTCCTTTTAATTGTGGACGGGGGAGCAAGCTCCCCCGTCCACTGCCACCCCCTCTAGTCTCCGCTAGGATTCTTTCAGAATCCCCGGGCGCGGAGCCTGCAAGGAATCTTTTTTCGCTCTCGGGAAATGGGATTTCCCTTCGCGAAAAAA
>CAKUKM010000030.1 GCA_934663595.1 uncultured Clostridia bacterium
ATCTTTTTTCGCTCTCGGGAAATGGGATTTCCCTTCGCGAAAAAAGCCCGCGCCCACCGTACACGCCGCTGGGCTCGATTGAAAGTTCGAGAGGGCTTCGGCCCTCTCGAGCTCTCCTGGGGGAGTTGTTCGTCAGCGCCTGCGTCTCATTGAAACCGGGGAATCGAGGATTTCCTTCATCACGACGGCGCGGCGCAGATCGGAGCGGGTCGGGCGGCGCGATTGCGGCTTTGCCGCCTCGTCCTCGCGCTCGGCCCGGGCGAGATGATGCGCGTGCTCGGCGTGGGATTCGCCCTCTTCTTCGTGCGCGCCCAGCGAGCCGCCGATGCAGCCGTCCGCGTCGCGCATGCTTTCGCCCTGCGCAAGAGTCGTTTGAGCGCGCGGCGGAAGCGATCCGCCGGGAGTCGTGCGCGGGGCGGGTTTTTCTTCGGAATCGGGCGGCACGAGGTCGCATTCGATATCGACCTCCGGCTCCACCAGATCCGAATCGATATCCACCTCCGGCTCGACCAGATCGGGCTTTTCGGGGGCGGCCGCGTTCAGGATTTCCTTCATGGCGGTTTGCACGTTCAGCTTCGAAACCGGAACGCGCTTTTCCGCATCGAGGAACGCCTGCGCGGCTTCCTGCGCGGACATTTTCGGAACCGACGGGGCGGACTGGCCGGCCGGCGGACGCTTCTGCGCGCGCTTCTTCTTTTTGTTGCTGCCGCTGATTAAGGCGATTGCGATGATAATGATGATGCCGAGTAAGCTATCCATTGGACGTCATTCCTTTGGCCGATCAGCCCTTCTGCTTCGCGTCGCTGTCCGCGGGCTTGCCCTCGTCGGCGATCGCCTGGCGCATGTGGGTGTCGGAAATCACGTTCTGCATCTGATAATAGTCCATTACGCCCAGCTTGCCGCTGCGCAGCGCCTCCGCCATCGCCTTCGGCACCTCGGCCTCGGCGGCGACGACCTTCGCGCGCATTTCCTGAACCGCGGCGACCATTTCCTGCTCGTGTGCGACGGCCATGGCGCGGCGTTCCTCGGCCTTGGCCTGCGCGATGCGGCGATCGGCCTCGGCCTGATCCATCTGCAGCTGCGCGCCGATATTGCGGCCCACGTCCACGTCCGCGATGTCGATCGACAGAATCTCATATGCGGTGCCCGCGTCGAGGCCCTTGCTGAGCACGGTGCGGCTGATCAGATCGGGGTTTTCGAGAACCTCCTTGTGCGTTTCGGAGGAACCGACGGTGGTGACGATGCCTTCGCCGACGCGGGCGATGATCGTTTCTTCGCCGGCGCCGCCGACGAGACGGGCGATATTGGCGCGCACGGTCACGCGGGCCTTGGCGCGCAGCTCGATGCCGTCCTTCGCAATGGCGGCGACGACGGGCGTTTCAATCACCTTGGGGTTGACGCTCATCTTGACCGCCTCTTCGACGTTGCGGCCCGCGCGGTCGATGGCCATCGCCTTTTCAAACTCCAGCGGGATTTCCGCCGACTGCGCCGAAATCAGCGCATTGATGACGCGCTCGACATTGCCGCCGGCCAGGAAATGCGCCTCCAGCTTGTTGCGGTCGACCTCTACGCCGGCCTTGCGCGCCTGAATCAGCGGGCGAACGATCTTGGCCGGGTTGATGCGGCGCAGGCGCATGCCGAACATGCTGAAAATGCTGACGTGCACGCCCGAGGCCATCGCCTCAATCCAGAGGCCGATGGGGAACATGCTGAAGAACACGATGATGAAAACCAGAATGGCCAGTGCGATAAGCAGGTATGCAATTGCGGAATCCATAGGGTATCACTCCTTCAATATAAGTGGGTTTTATTTTTCCGCCTCGCGAACCACGATGCGGTTACCCTCGACGCGCAGCACGACGATCGGGCGGTCTGCGGCCACGAAATCGCCGTCGGAAACGACGTTCAGCTTCACGCCGCCGAACTCGGCGATGCCCGCCGGGCGCAGCGCGGTGTGCGTTCTTCCGGTTTTGCCGATGAAATAGGTCAGATCCTGTTCGTCGCCCGCACCGAGCTCTTCATTCAGCACCAGCTTTGAGCGGCTCAGCCGGCCCTTTGCGATCGAGCGCATCGCGATCGAAAACGCAACGCCCAGCAGCAGCACCAGAATCACCACCAGAATCAGCGCCTGCAGCGGCGTAGGCTGCATCAGGAAAATGCCGCCGAGCATCAGCAGTATTCCGGAAATTCCGGGAAGTCCAAAGCCCGGAACATACATTTCCACGACCATCAGCCCGAAGCCCACGATGATCATGACCAGCGCCGGGATGTGCGCGAGCACCAAGGCGCCCAGTTCTCCCATGGGAAGCCCTCCTTTTCTTTGATCTGCTTCCATTATAGCATGCGCGGCGCGCGATGGAAACAGTATCGCGCGCAATTATGCGATTTTATGCCTGAACTGTCCAATCTGCCGCCTGAAGGCGCTCGGCGACGAGGCGATCCGTCCCGATCAGGTTAAAGGAAAGCAGCCGATCGCGGCTCACCCATTCAAACGCGCTGCAGTCGATCGCCCGGGGAGCGCCCGATTCCAGAGACGCGAAATAATACAGAATCAGCAGCTCGCGCCCGTCCTCGCGCACGGTTTTCGCATCGAAAATCTGCCCGACGCGAACGCGGATGCCGAGCTCCTCGTCGAGCTCGCGCGCGAGCGCTTCCTCCGGCGATTCGTGCGCCTCGAGCTTGCCGCCGGGGAATTCCCATTCCAATGCGTGGTGCGCGGTTTTGTTGCGCTGGGCGAGCAGCACGTGGTTCTGGTCGATCACCATTCCGGCCGCTACGATGATCATATGCATCCCTCCCGTCGATTTATTTTAACATCTGCCGCGCAAAAAGGCAATTGCGAATGCCGAAAAGCGCAAAAGATTACACAACCTTGATTTGACCTTGACTTGTCCGCGCTGGACGGGCATGCTATAATTAGATTCCGGGAGAAACGAAACGGGGGATGGGCGAATGCGGATTGCGGTTATCGGCGGCGCGAATATCGATATCGGCGGCTTTTCCCGCGCGGAGGCGCGTTTGCGCGATTCCAACCCGGGCGCGGTGCGCATGTCGCCGGGCGGCGTTGGAAGAAACATCGCCGCGAATCTCGCGCTGCTCGGCGCGGACGTCGAGCTGATTACGGCGCTGGGCGGCGACGATCGGGCGAGCATGCTGCGCGCGGACTGCGAGCGAATCGGCGTGGGGCTGCATTACGCGCTGTCCTTTCCGGAGATGGGCACGTCGACCTATCTCTATATCGCCAATGCCGACGGCGATATGCTGGTGGCGGTCAACGACATGGCGATTCACGAATCCGTTACGCCCGAGGCGCTGGTTTCGGCGGTGGCGGCGGCGAACGAAATGGATGTGGCCGTGATCGAGGCGAATCTTCCGGCGCGGACGCTTGCGTTTCTCTCCGAGGCGCTTCGGGTGCCGATCGTTGCGGACGCAGTGTCGGCGGCGAAGGTGGAGCGGCTGGCGGGCGCGATTCCGCGGCTGAGCGCGCTGAAGCCGAACCGGATCGAGGCCGAAAGGCTGACCGGAATTGCCGTTTCGGACGAAAGAAGCGCGAGAAACGCGGCGGAAAAGCTGGTTCGGATGGGCGCTGCGAGCGTTTATCTCACGATGGGCGAGCAGGGCGTGTGTGCGGCGGACGCGTCGGGCAGCGCGTTCCTTAAATGCAATCCGCGGCCGATGGCGAATGCGACCGGCGCGGGCGACGCGTTTACCGCCGCAATCGCATGGGCGACGGCCCGGCACATGGATCTGTTTACCGCTGCGCGCGCGGGCATGGCGGCGGCGTCGATCGCCGTGGAATCCGCGGGCGCGGTGAATCCGGAGATGAGCGAGGGCAGATTGCGCGCGCGCATTTCCGAAATGAATCAAGGAGGTTGAATTTTCATGAGCATGAATCGATATTTGGATATCGCGCCGGAGGTCAAGGCGGCGCTGGACGCGGGCAAGCCCGTAGTGGCCCTGGAATCGACGATCATTTCCCACGGCATGCCGTATCCGCAGAATGTGGAAACCGCGCGCAATGTGGAAAAGATCATTCGCGATAACGGCGCCGTTCCGGCCACGATCGCGATCATCGGCGGCCGCCTGAAGGCGGGCCTTTCGGACGAGGAAATCGAGTATCTCGGCAAGACCGGCTCGAAGGTGGCGAAGGCCTCCCGCCGCGATCTGGCGGTGCTGGTTTCCAAGAAGATGGACGGCGCGTGCACCGTCGCGACCACGATGATCATCGCCGCGATGGCGGGCATCAAGGTATTTGCGACCGGCGGCATCGGCGGCGTGCACCGCGGCGCGGAGGTCACGATGGACATCTCCGCCGACCTCGAAGAGCTGGCGCAGACGCCGGTGATGGTCGTGTGCGCGGGCGCGAAGTCGATTCTCGATCTGGGCCTTACGCTGGAATACCTCGAGACGAAGGGCGTTCCGGTCATCGGCTACGGCACCAACGAGCTGCCCGCCTTCTACACCCGCAAGTCCGGCTTCGGCGTGGACTACCGTCTGGACACGCCCGAGGAACTCGCGGCGGCGTTCAAGGCGAAGCTCGATATGCATCTGGCGGGCGGCATGCTGGTCACGAACCCGATCCCCGAGGAATACTCGATGGACCCGGACGTGATCAACCGCGCGATCGACGAGGCGATCGAGGATGCGAAGAAGCAGGGCATTCACGGAAAGGCCACCACGCCGTTCCTGCTGGCGAAGGTCAAGGAGCTCACCGGCGGCGACAGCCTGAATTCGAACATTCGCCTGGTGTATAACAACGCGGCGGTAGCGGCGAAGACCGCGGTTGCGCTGGAAAATCTCAAGTAAGAATATGGAGCGGGGAACGGTGCGTTTCCCGCTCTCAGCTTGTCAAAAAAGTCTTTTTGACAAGCTGGTGGACGGGGGAGCAAGCTCCCCCGCCACTGCCACCCCCTCGCAAGTTTTGCTTGAGTCTTTCAGACTCCGGCCGCAAAACTTGTAAGGAAGCTATTTTCTCTCCGGGAAATGGGATTTCCCTGCGATAAAATAGCCCCGCGAGGCGGCAAACCTAAATCTTTGATTTAGCTTTGCCGGTCGCGCAGCGACTTGCTTGCCAAGGGCAAGCAACCTTGCCACCGTACACGCCGCTGGGCTCGATTGAAAGTTCGAGAGGGCTTCGGCCCTCTCGAACTCTCCGGGTTTTTTCGACAGCCTGGGAGCGGGGAACGGTGCGTTTCCCGCTCTGTTATAATTTGGTGAAAATGCATCTTTTTACATGACAAAGCCGTCTAAAGGGATATAATAGATTGTGGGTGGGTATCTCCGCCCGTCGGGAGAGAACATGAACAGGCATCGGGCGCGCGCGGCGGTTTTCGGAATACTGTCCCTTGCATGGATGGGCGCGATGACGTGGTTTTCCATGCAGTCGGGCGAGGAATCCGGCGCGCTGAGCGGAAAAATTGTAGACGGCCTGCTGGGCTGGATGCTCGCGCGGGGCGCGGACGCGGAGAAAATCGAATTCCTCGTTCGCAAGCTCGCGCATTTCGGCATGTTCGCGCTCTCCGGACTGCTTACGGGAATGTCGCTCTTTTCCATTGGAAGGGGGCGCGGGGCGCTGATGGCGTCGCTGGGGCTGGAGGCCGCGCTCGCGGTTTCCAACGAGCTGGTTCAGCTTTTGCCCGAGGGGCGCGCGTGCAGCGTCAGGGATATGCTGATCGACTTTTCGGGCGCGGCGCTGGGCGTCGGGATTGCGATGCTGATCGGTCGATTCGGCGGACAGAAGGAAAGGCAAGGCAAGGAATTATGACGAAAGTAAATATCATCTCCGGTTTTCTGGGCGCAGGCAAGACGACGCTGATCAAGAAGCTGCTGGACGGCGCGTTTGAGGGCGAAAAGGTCGTGCTGCTGGAGAACGAATACGGCGAGGTCGGCATCGACGGCGGCTTCATGAAGGATTCTGGCATTCAGGTTACCGAGATCAACTCCGGCTGCATCTGCTGCACGCTCGTGGGCGATTTCTCCGACGCGCTGGTGAAGATGATCGAGACCTATCATCCCGACCGCATTCTGATTGAGCCGTCGGGCGTGGGCAAGCTGTCCGATATCCGCAAGGTCGTTTCCGACGTGGCCGCGGAGCATCCGGAGCTGGTGCTGGCCGGCTGCGCGACGGTGGCGGACGTGTCCAAATGCCGCATGTACGCCAAGAACTTCGGCGAATTCTTCCTGGATCAGATTCAGTCCGCCGAGACGATTATCCTGAGCCGCACGCAGTTCGCGTCGCAGGAGCGCATTGACAAGACGGTCGAGCTGCTCCGCGAGCACAACGCGCGCGCCAGAATCGTGACCACGCCGTGGGACGAGCTGGACGCGAGCAAGATTCTCGAGACGATCGAGAAGCCCGATTTCCTGCTGACGATGGACGATCTGTTTACCGACGACGACGACGATGATGACGACGAGCACGAGCACCATCATCACGATCACGACGAGCACGAATGCTGCTGCGGCCATCATCACCACGATCACGACGACGATGATGATGACGATGATCATGACGAGCATGAGCACCACCATCATCACGATCACGACGAGCACGAGTGCGGCTGCGGCCATCACCACCATGATCACGACGATGATGACGATGACGATGATCACGACGAGCACGAGCATCACCACGAGTGCGGCTGCGGCCATCACCATCATGATCACGATCATGAATGCGGCTGCGGACACCACCATCATCACGGCCACGACGCGGACGAGGTGTTTGAGAACATCGGCGTGGAGACCCCGAAGAAGTTCGAGGAAGACGACATCCGCGACGCGCTGTCCCAGCTGGAGGACGAGAAGCGCTTCGGCGCGATCCTGCGCGCGAAGGGCATTCTGCCGCTCACGAACGGCAGATGGATTCACTTTGATTACGTGCCCGGCGAGAGCGACGTGCGCTACGGCTCCGCGGACTACACCGGCCGCCTGTGCGTGATCGGCACGAAGATCAACGAAGAAGCGCTCAAGGAGCTGTTCGGCATCTGATCGGCGAAAGCGCCCCGCCCGAGCGCGGGGCGCCGTCCGAACGAAAAGGAGTAATCGCATGAGCGAAAGAAACGTACCGGTTTATATCGTTACCGGTTTTCTGGAGAGCGGAAAGACCAAATTTGTGTCCGAAATGCTCGCCGACGACGGCTTTTCCGAGGGCGAGCGCACGCTTTTGATCTGCTGCGAGGAGGGCGAGGAGGAATACGATCCGAAGCTGCTCCGCAAGGCGAACACGATCAAGGTGGATCTGGAGGAAATGGAGGACATGGCGCGCTTCGTCGAGCTGGACGAAACGTACCGCCCCGAGCGCGTGTTTATTGAATTCAACAGCACGTGGATGCTCGAGAACCTCTACGCCGCCACGAAGCCCGAATGCTGGGGCCTTGCGCAGATCATCTGCCTGGTGGATTCGACGACGTTCGACGTTTATATGAAGAACATGCGCTCGTTCATGGCCGACGGGCTGAACGAGGCGGATCTGGTGATCTTCAACCGCTGCACGGAGGAAACCACGAAGAGCCCGTATCGCCGCACGGTGCTGGCGATGAACAATACCGCGCGCATCTTCTTTGAAAACACCGATGGCTCGATGGACGACGGCGTGAGCGACGAGGATCTGCCCTACGACGTGAGCGCGCCGGTGGTCGAGATCGAGGATACGCAGTTCGGCGTGTTTTATCTGGACGCGATGGAGCATCCCGACCGCTACGACGGCAAGACCATTCACGTAAAGGGACGCGCATTCCGCATGAACGGCATGCCGAAGAAGTGCTTCGTGTTCGGCCGCCACGCGATGACCTGCTGCGTCAACGATATCGGCGGCATCGGCTATCTCTGCAAGGTGCAGGGCGAGCTTCCGAAGAAGGACGCGTGGATCATGCTGACGGCGAAGGTCGAGGCGGCGTTCAGTCCGCTGCACAACCGCGACGCGATCATTTTGATTGCGCAGACGATCAATCCGGCCAAGCCGCCGGAGGAGGAGATCGTTACCTTCAATAATTGAAACTGATTTGACTTTTTTGCGAATGCGTTGAAATGCGCGGAAAAGTATGCTATCATGAAAACACACAGGACGGAGGTGGTTGCATGAAACACAGGGCTTGGAAGCTGATGTTGTGTTTGGCGCTGGTCATGTCGTTTGCAATCGGTTCGACGGGCGCGCTTGCAGCCAGGGTGCCGACGGTCATGATTCTCAAGGTCACTGCCGACGGCGCGCGCGTGCGCACGGGCTCCGAAAACGGCAACGAGGTCATTACCAGCCTGCGCAAGAACACGAAGGTGTTTTACATGGGCGCGAACGACGGCGCGTTTTGCCTGATTCGCACGGTCGACGGCATTTTCGGATATGTCTATCGGGGCTTCCTCGAGGGCTACGGAGTGGCGCGGCTCGACCAGATTTACTATGCGGCGGAGGCGGGCGTGCGGATGTACCGGCAGGCCAGCACCAATTCGTCGCACGTGGCGAAGCTGGTGGAAAACGAATGCGTGCTGGTGTTCATCGTGCGCGGCGACTGGGCGTTTGTCAAGCGCCTGAACGGCGCGAGCGGCTTTATGCGCACGAGCGATCTGATCAGCGTAATGGGCTGAAAAAAACACAATCGCAAATACGGGGCGTTCCGGAAGGGAGCACCCTGTTTTGTTGTGCTGTGCACGCGCGCGGCGGACAGTTGTTTTTTGCAGGTTTTCTTACGCGTGAAACAAAAAATGAAAAATCAACCGGCAAAAAGCGTTTCCTAAAGTTGACAATTCAATGCAGATATGATAATATGTTGGCTGGAAATGTTATAGAAATGGAATGGAGGGCCTCCATGAAGCGTAAAAATGCGCCGGCGAATCCGCTGTCGGAAAAGAAGAGAAGATGGTCGAGGGAGGATACGGAGCTTTCGCTGCTGGGGCTTCCGGCGCTGGTGTGGTATATCCTGTTTTCGTATCTGCCGATGTTCGGGCTGCTGATTGCGTTTAAGCAGTACAAAATTTTCCCGCGGCAGACGTTTCTGTACAACCTGCTCCACAGCGATTTCGTGGGGCTGAAGAACTTCAAATTCTTCGTAACGAACAATTCGTTTCTGATGCTGCTGCGCAACACGCTGGTTTACAACATCGTGTTCATCATTCTCGGCATCGTAATTCCGGTTGCGCTGGCGATCATGATCAACGAGCTGTATTCCAAGCGCGCGGGCAAGGTGTATCAGACGATGATGTTCTTCCCGCACTTTCTGTCGTGGGTCGTGGTCAGCTATTTCGTGTTCGCGTTTCTGAATTATGATTACGGCATGCTGAACAAGATCGTGACCTCGCTGGGCGGTGAAAAGCACCGGTGGTATTCGGAGGCGACGTACTGGCCGCTGTTCTTCGTGGTGCTGAAGACCTGGAAGGGCACGGGCTACGGCATGGTCGTGTATCTGGCGAGCATTACCGGCATCGATACCTCGCTCTACGAGGCGGCGATGCTCGACGGCGCGAGCAAATGGCAGCAGGCGAAATACATTACGCTGCCGCTGCTGAAGACCGTGATCGTGATGATGTTCATCCTGTCGGTCGGCGGCATCTTCGCATCGGATTTCGGCCTGTTCTATCAGGTGACGCAGGGCGTGCCGAATTCGCTGAACAAGGTCGCGTCCACGTTCGACACGTACATCTATTCGGCGCTGCAGGGCAACGCGCCGATCGGCAAGACGGCCGCCGCGTCGACGTTCCAGTCGGTCGCCTGCTGCATTACGATTCTGCTGGCGAACTTCATCGTATCCAAGGTCGATTCGGACAGCGCGGTGTTTTAAGGAGGGGCGAATATGAGAAGCGGAAACGAGCATATCAATCAGGTTCGCCCGTTGACCAACGCGCTGTTGAACCTGCTGTTCCTCCTGTGCGCGGCGGCGGCGATTCTGCCGGTGGTGCTGGTGTTCATGATTTCGATCGCGTCGGAGGAATCGATCCGGCAGGTGGGCTATTCGTTCTTCCCGGTGCAGTTTTCCACGGACGCATACGCGTTTTTGTGGAACGAGCGCAGCACGATCTTCGGCGCGCTGGGCGTTTCGTGCGCGGTCACGGCGATCGGCACGGCGCTGGGCGTGCTGGTAACCACGTCGATGGGCTACGCGCTGTCGCGGCCGCAATTTAAATTGAAGGGCTTTTATACGTGGCTGATCTTTATTCCGATGCTGTTTTCCGGCGGCATGGTGGCCAGCTATGT
Organism: uncultured Clostridia bacterium; assembly: GCA_934663595.1. GTDB lineage: Bacteria > Bacillota > Clostridia > Christensenellales > Aristaeellaceae > Faecivicinus. The sequence goes on from CAKUKM010000030.1 coordinate 10,184, forward strand.
CGTCAACGCGAACATCCTCGGCCTGCGCAACAGCATCTGGGTGCTGATCCTGCCGCTGATGGTCAGCTCGTACAATATCGTGATCTGCAAGACGTATTTCAAGACGTCGATTCCGGACGGCGTGATTGAGTCGGCGAAGATCGACGGCGCTACGCAAATGCGCACGTATATCAGCATCGTCGCGCCCATTTCCAAGCCCCTGTTTGCGACGATCGCGCTGTTTCTGTGCTTCGGCTACTGGAACGACTGGTTCCTGTCGTCGCTGTACATTTCGGACAAGAACCTGATTTCCCTGCAGGCGCTGTTGAACAACATCATGCGCTCGCTGGAATATATGACCAACAACCCGACCGCAGGCGTGTCGCTGCAGCAGTACAAGGCGCAGATGCCCAGCGAATCGGTGCGTATGGCCATTGCAATCGTGATCGTGATCCCCATCGCGTGCGCGTATCCGTTTTTCCAGAAATACTTTATTTCGGGATTGACGATCGGAGCGGTGAAGGGTTAACGAGAATAAAAACAAGGAGAGATAGCCATGAAGAGATTCCTGACCCTGGTTCTGGCGCTGATGGTGGCGCTGTGCGCGATGAGCTTCGCCGTCGCGGAAGAGGTTCCGACCCTGAAGATGATCACGCTGGGCAACGGACAGCCCGAGAACTATGACGCGTGGATCGAAAAGCTCAACCCGTACCTCGAGGAGAAGATCGGCGTTAAGCTCGACGTCGAGTGCATCGGCTGGGGCGACTGGGGCAACCGCCGCAGCGTTATCATCAACACCAACGAATACTACGACATCATCTTCGGCGACAGCGGCAATCTCCGCCAGGACGTTGCGATCGGCGCGTATCTGGACATCACGGATCTGCTGGCCGAGAACGCTCCGGGCCTGCTGGAGCTGATCCCGAGCGCGTACTGGGATGCCTGCCGCATCGGCGGCCGCATCTACGGCGTGCCCACCTATAAGGATTCCTCGATCACCCAGTATTTCGTATGGGATACCGAGGTGCTCAAGGAGCTGGGCCTGGAAGAGGCCGCCGCGAACTGCCACACGCTGGCGGACGCGACTCCGATCCTGAAGGAGATCAAGGAAAAGAAGGACATCACCCCGTTCCCGCTCAGCAAGGACGGAGTGTCTCAGATCCCGTTCATCTTTGACGGCATGGGCGCCGGCCTGACCGGTCTGGGCGTTCGCTACAACGACGCGGAAGCCAAGGTCGTGAAGGTCTTCGAGGAAGAGGACGTCATGGCGCAGCTGAAGGTCGTGCGCGAGTGGTTCGAGGAAGGCATCATCAATGCCGACGCGGCGAGCACCGCGGAAGGCCCGAGCTACAAGGCGTGCTTCCTGGCGCAGGGCTGGTCCAGCGCGGCGAAGACCGTGTGGGGCCCGAACATGGGCAAGGAGCTGGTTGCGTACACCTACGGCCCGACCATCCTGTCCAATGATTCCGTTCTCGGTTCCGTGAACTACATCTCCGTCAACTCCGAGCATCCGGCCGAGGCGCTGAAGTTCCTCGACCTGCTCAACAACGACAGCAAGGTTCGCGATGCGTTCTACTACGGCCTCGAGGGCGACAACTTCGAGTACACCGCCGAGGGCCGCGTGCACAAGAATCCGGATTCCAACTGGGGCATGGCGGGCTATACGCAGGGCACCTTCTTCACCGTAACCCCCACCGACGATGTGGAATTCAATCAGTGGGACGAGGTTCGCGAGCTGAACGACGCGGCCGAGCCGTCCGTGCTGCTGGGCTTCGCGTTTGACACCAGCGAGCTGAACGACCAGATCACGAACTGCAAGTCCATTTGGGATCGCTATCATGCCGAGCTGCTGACCGGCGCGATCGATCCGGAGCAGGGCGTGAAGGACATGTACGCCGAAATGGAAGCCGAAGGCCTGAATGAGATCATGACCGAGGCCCAGGCCCAGATCGACGCGTGGATGGCCACGAAGTAAAAAAACATCGATTCCGCGCAGGCAAAAGCCTGCGCGGAATTTTGTGCGGGTAGAGAAGCGCGGCAGGGGGAAATAAAGCCCTTTACAACCGATTGGAACGGGAGTATAATGAAATTGGGGGAGCGGGCGATGGAGCGGATTGAAAGTCCGATCGAGCGGCGAAACAGCGGCAAGGGCAATCCGAATGCGATTCTGCATTTCGATCGTCCGCTGAATCGCCGGCAAACGGCGCTTCTGGACGCGCTTCCCGAATTTGACAGCCGAACGACCGTCAGGAAGCGCGACGTAAACATGCGCGATCTCGCGGCGCTCACCGCGCATACCGGCTGCGAATATGCGCTGTTTACGCGGAGGGGCGAAAGGCTGATCATTCGCGGGAACGCTTATATGACGAACATAAGCGCCAAGGATGCCGAGGAATTGGCGCAAGCGGGTTTTCGATGGAGCGGACATACGCATCCGGGAACAGATATCAATGTAAGAACCGCTTCTCCGGGCGACATTGAGGTTTTAAAGGCGTTCGGGCAGGAATACAGTCTCATATTTGACGCGGTGGGCAGATTTGAAGTATTCAGAGGTGATTGAAATGAGTAAACCCACGATCAGAGTTCAGAGAGCATCTGGTGTTCAGGGGCTGGAAAAGGCAATTACACTTCAGGCGGCGCGCGGTTATTGCGAGAAAAATGGCCTTTCTGAAGCGAAGTTGAGCAAACAGTTGCTGCATTTCATCGATGATACTGCGATTTTTTCGGCTCCCAGCAATGCAGTTCCCGACGGGTTGCGGAATGATATTGCCAGTCAGCCGATCCCTGTGCTGATTATTGAGGCAAAGGATGGAAATCTGGTATTCCATCAGACCGAACATACGAAGAAATACCTGATCTAATACGACCAACCGAACCGTCTTGCGCATGCAGGGCGGTTTTCTTGCGCCCATTTGGCATTTAAGGCCTGTTTGCGAAATTTTGGAATATACGCGCCGCGAGCTGGCGCATTTTCTATGTTGTTCTAGGATTGTTTTCGTGGTATAATGGGAAAACCGTTGACGGGAATGAATTGGATCGCGGCAGCGCGGACAGGAGGAAGATCGATGAAGCAGCAGCAGGAAATGCGGAACGAACGGATTGCACTGGAACAGGTGAAGATGCGCCTGATCGACACCATCGACGCATCGCGCGCTCTTTCCAGCCAGCACGAGGAATCGCTTCGCAGAATCACCGCCGATGCATGGGAGGATCTGCGCGTGCGCCCGACCTCGATTTCGCAGATAGAGATGCAGCAGCTGGCGACCGAGTACGATCGGTTCACCGCCCGCAAGGCGTTTGCCGAGGAAGAGGCTCGCCGCGCCGAAAAAATGCTGCCGAAGCCGTATTTCGGCCGCATCGACTTTCAGGAGGACGGCGCGAGCGCGCCCGAGCAGATCCGCGTGGGCCTCTATGCGCTCTCGGACGAGAACGGCGGCCTCATGGTGTACGACTGGCGCGCGCCCGTTTGCGGGCTGTATTACGATTCGCTGCCCGGCCGCGCCGCCTATCGCTGTCCCGATGGCGCTATTGAGGGCGAATTGACGCTCAAGCGCCAGTACAGCATCGAAAAGGGCGAGCTGAAGTATTTCGTCGATACCGGCGAAAGCATCGACGATACGATCCTGATGGAGATGCTCTCCGGCGCGGCCTCGACGCATATGCGCCAGATCGTTTCCACCATTCAGGCCGAGCAGAACGCCGCGATTCGCTCCGAGGGCGCGCGCGTGGTTTCGGTCGTGGGCGGCGCGGGATCGGGCAAAACGTCGATCGCCATGCACCGCGCGGCCTATCTGATGTATCGCCGCGGCGCGGCGCTGGACGCGAGCCGGATTCAGATTCTATCGCCCGGAACCGCGTTTTCCGAATACGTCTCCACCGTGCTGCCCGAGCTGGGCGAGGAAAATATCCGCGCGCGCACGCTGTTTGAAATGGTCTGCCAGATTCTCGGCAAAAGGGTGGAATCGCCGGTCGAGCAGGTGGACGCGCTGCTCTCGGCGCACGGCAGACTGCGCGTTGAATCGGTGGAATGGAAGACCTCCGCGGCGTTTGCGCGCGAGCTGAAGCGGTTTGCCGACGAATTCGTGCGCCGCGGGCCGGCGTTCGGCGACGTGCTGCTGGACGGCGAGACGTTCATTTCGGCCGACGAGCTGAAGCAAATGTACGCCCGCGAGCCGCGCGTCTTCACGCCGGCGCAGAAGCTCGAGCACATGAGCGCGCAGCTGGACACCCGCATGGACAGCCTGGGCGAGAATATGTACAGGCATTACGAGCGCGCATTCGAGGGCACGTACCGCGGGCGCGAGCTCAAAAACGCGTGCAGAATGGCGGTCAGCCAGCGCCTGCAGCCCATTCGCCTGCGCCTGCGCGGATTGCTGAACGTCAGCGGAGAGGAAATGCTCGCGTCCATTTACCGCGAGGCGCCGAAGGCGCTGCGCGACGCGTTTGGCGAAAACAATCAGACGGAAATTATCAGGTGGGAAGACGCGGTGGCCGAGGCGTATCTGCGGGTGCGGCTGGGCTTCGTCAAGGGCGACGCGAGCGTCGTGCATCTGCTGGTGGACGAGGCGCAGGACTATTCGGAGACGGCGCTGATGCTGCTGAGCGCGTATTTGCCGAATGCGGCGGTCACGCTGCTGGGCGATCCGATGCAGCGCACGACCCCCGGCATGCCGCCGTGCGATCCGGGCGCGTGGGGCGCATGCTTCGGCGAAAAGGACGCGCCGGTCTATCGGCTGTCGCGCTGCTATCGGTCGACGCTGCCGATTTCCGAATTGTGCGGGCGAATCCTGAACGCGGGCGCGATGAACGCGATCGGCCGGCCGGGCGAAGAGCCGGTGGTCGCGCAGTATTCCGAAAAGCTGCTGAAGGAAACACTGAATCGGTATCGCGAGAAGGGCTATTCGTCGATCGCGGTGATCACGCGCACGCGCGCGCAGGCGGATTCGCTGGCCGAGAAGCTGGAGAACGTGTATCGCCTCGACGGCGACGATCAGGACCTCGCATACGAGCCGGAGGACAATGTCGTCGCGAGCTATCACCTGACCAAGGGCCTGGAATTCGACGCGGTGGTCGTGGTCTGGCCGGAATGCGCGCTGACCGACGGGGAGAGGCGCAGGCTGTATACCGCGTGCTCGCGCGCGCTGCACGAGGCGGCGCTGCTGGCGGACGGCGGCGTGATCCGGCAGCTGAACGAAGCGACGGGGCGTTAAATAGAGGAAGAAAACATGCAGAATGCGGAGAATCTGATCATCGGCGGCGGCGCGGCGGGGCTGGCGGCGGCGTGCGCGCTCCTTCAGCGCGGGCGCACGGTTACGCTATTGGAAAAGCAATCGCGCGTGGGCCGAAAACTGCTCGCGACCGGCAACGGCCGCTGCAATCTGACGCACATGGGCGCGTCCGCACGCGATTATCACGGCGCGCGCGGCGCGGCGCAGGCGGCGCTGAATCGGTTTCCGCCGGAGAAGGTGCGCGCGTTTTTCGCGTCGCTCGGCGTGCAAAGCGTGGAGGACGAGGAGGGCCGCGTGTACCCGATGAGCCGGCAGGCCGCATCGGTGCTGGACGCGCTGCGGCTGTATTTGCAGGAAAACGGCGCGGAGGTCATCACCGATTGCGCGGCCGAGGACGTTCGGCGCGGCAAGCGCGGCTTCGAGGTGCGCACGGGGGAGCGGGCGTTTCTCGCGCGGCGCGTGCTGATTGCGACGGGCGGTCTGGCGGCGCCGAAGCTGGGTGCATGCGGCGATGGCTATCGGCTGCTGGAACGGCTCGGACACGCGTCCACGCCGCGGTTTCCGGCGATCGCCGCGCTGAAAACGCCGCCGGAGCAGGTGCGCGGGCTGAAGGGGCAGCGCGTGGAATGCGAATTGGCGCTGGAAATCGATGGAAAAACTGCGCGGGTCGAGCGCGGCGAGGCGCTGTTTTCGGAAAGCGGCGTGTCCGGAATTGCGGCGATGCAGCTCGCGCGCGAATGCAATGCGGCGCTGTGCGCGAAAAGGAGGTGCCGCGCGGTGATTGCGATTCTGCCAAACGGCGGCCGCGAGGCATTGGAAATGTGCGCAAACGCGCTTCCGGAGCGCGCGATGGAGGATTTGCTGAGCGGAATCGTGCCGAAGCGCGTGGGCATGGCGCTGGTGAAGACGGCGGGAATCGAGCCGCTGAATCGCCCGGCGCGCACGCTGACCGGCGCGGAGCGAACGCGATTGGGCGCGCTGCTGGAGCGCTGGCCGCTGGACGTCACGGCCACGGAGGGCTTCGAGCAGGCGCAGGTCACGGCCGGCGGCGTGGATTTGGGCGCGTTTGATTGGAACACGCTGGAATCCAAGCGCGTCCCGGGCCTGTACATCGCGGGCGAGCTGGCCGACGTAGACGGCGATTGCGGCGGCTACAATCTGCAGTGGGCGTTCGCCTCTGCCCTGACGACCGCGGAAGCGATGAGCGCGGCGCGGTAGGCTGTGTTGCGGAGTTAAGCGCACGGATCGAGAAGCGGGGCGTGCGGCAAATCGCGCTGAACGGTGCAAATCGCGAGGCGCGCGGTTGGGCGAGAGGCGCGACGCGCGGGGCGTTTGCACCGGCATTGACAGTTGCTGATGCGATGGACGAAGCGCGGGCGTTCGCCTCAGCCCTGACGGTCGCGGAAGCGATGAGCGCGGCGCGATAGGAAACCGGCATTGGCCTGGCCTTTGATGGAGAAATGGGGGAGAAACGATGATACGCATTTTGCAGGTGCGCGCGGAGCTGGATTATGAATCGCGGCCGCTGGCGCTGCTGGCGGCGCGCGCGCTGCACGTGCGGCCGGAGGAAATCGCGAGCGTGCGGCTGGCGCGCAAATCGGTGGACGCGCGCGACAAGGGCGACGTGCACTTTTCGCTGACGCTGGACGTGGAGACGAAGCGGCCGATGGCGCGCCTTCCGAAGGGCGCGGAGGTTTTGAAGGCCGAAGAGCCGCTCGCCGTTCCCGAGGCGCGGGCGCTGGCGCATCGGCCGCTGGTGGTGGGCCTCGGCCCGGCGGGACTGTTCGCGGGGCTGCGGCTGGCGCAGGCGGGCGTTCGGCCGATCGTGATTGAGCGCGGCAAAAACGTGGACGATCGCGCGCGGGACGTCGAGGCGTTCTGGGCGGGCGGCGCGTTTCAGCCGGGCAGCAACGTGCAGTTCGGCGAGGGCGGCGCGGGCGCGTTTTCGGACGGCAAGCTGACCACCGGCATCAAGGACCCGCGATGCCGCGAGGTGCTGAACACGCTCTATCGAATGGGCGCGCCGGAGGAAATCCTCTATCTCGCCAAGCCGCATATTGGAACGGATCATTTGCGCAATGTGGTGAAAAATCTGCGCAACGAGATCCTTCGCCTCGGCGGCGAGGTGCGGTTTGAGACGAAGCTCGCTTCGCTGATCGCGGAAAACGGGCGCGTGACGGGCGCGGTGCTGGAAAGCGGCGGCAAAGCGGAGACGATTCAGGTTTGCGACGTGATTCTGGCCGTGGGCCACAGCGCGCGCGACACGTTTGAAATGCTGCACGAGATGGGCGTTCCGATGTCGCAGAAGGCGTTTTCGATCGGCGCGCGCATCGAGCACAGGCAGAAGATGATCAACCGCTCGCAGTACGGCGCGGCGTGCGCGCATCCGGCGCTGGGCGCGGCGGATTACAAATTGAGCGTGCATCTGCCCGGCGGTCGCAGCGCGTATACGTTCTGCATGTGCCCGGGCGGTCAGGTCGTGGCGGCGGCGAGCGAAGAGGGCGGCGTGGTCGTAAACGGCATGAGCTATTTCGCGCGCGACGGCGAGAATGCCAACAGCGCGCTGCTGATCGGCGTGGGCCCCGGCGATTTCGGCGCGGACGACCCGCTGGCCGGCATGCGCTTTCAGCGCAAATGGGAGCAGGCGGCGTTTCGCGCGGGCGGAAGCGATTATTCCGCACCGGCGCAGCGCGTGGGCGATTTTCTGGCCGGGCGCGCGTCGACCGGGGGCGGAAAGGTCAGTCCCACGTATCGCCCGGGCGTAAAATGGACGGATTTGCGCGCGTGCCTTCCGGATTTCGTGGCGGAATCGATGAAGGAGGCGCTTCCGCTGCTGGATCGAAGGCTGCGCGGCTTTGCCGATCCGGACGCGGTGCTGACGGGCGTGGAGACGCGATCCTCGTCGCCGGTTCGAATCGAGCGCGATGCGAATTGCCTTTCGGAATTGAAGGGGCTGTATCCGTGCGGCGAGGGCGCGGGCTATGCGGGCGGCATACTGTCCGCGGCGGTGGACGGGCTCCGGTGCGCGGACGCGCTGCTGACGGGCGAGAGAAAGGGCTGATTGCGAATGCGGAAAATACCGTTTGAGGCGGCGATATTCGATCTGGACGGAACGCTGCTGGACAGTCTGTCCGTGTGGAAGCGCGTGGACGAAGAATGGTTCGCGCGGCGCGGCATGCCGGTTCCGGAGAGCTACGCCCGCGAAATCGCCGGGCTGAGCTTTCGCGAATCGGCGGAATACACGGTCGCGCGCTACGCTCCGGAGATGAAATGGGAGACCGTGATCGACGAATGGACGGAGCTGACCGGCCGCGAATACGTCGAAAGCGTGCAATTAAAGCCCGGCGCGCGGGAATATCTTTGCCTGCTCCGGCGCGAGGGCGTGCGCCTGGCGGTGGCGACGGCGTGTCTGCCGATGTGGTTTGAGCCGTGCCTGAAGCGGCTTGGGATCGACGGGCTGTTCGACGCGGTCTGCTGCGTGAATGAAAAGACCGGCATGCGCGGCAAGGAGGACGGCGCGGTTTTCCTCGAGGCGGCGGGGATGCTCGGCGTAAAGCCGGAGAGGTGCGCGGTATTTGAGGACATTCCGGAGGGCATTCTCGGCGCAAAGCGCGCCGGCATGCGCGCCTACGGCATGTTCGATGCGCATCATTCGGAAAAGAGCCGCCGCCAGGTGGCCGAAAACGCCGATCTGATGCTGCATTCCTTCGGCGATATGCGCGCCGTGCACGATTTTCCGTCCCGCCGCGCGGTGATTTTTACCGCCTATTGTGAGGGCGACGCGGCCGATGTGTATGCGCCGCAGCCGGGCGATTATGTGCTCTGCGCGGACGGCGGATGGAAATACGCGCGCGCGGCGGGCGCGAAGCCCGAATGCGTGATCGGCGATTTTGATTCGTCCGACGCGCCCGAGGGCGAAACCGTCGAGCGGCACCCGGTCATGAAGGACGACACGGACACGATGCTGTGCGTAAAGCGGGCGCTGAACGCGGGCTATCTCGAGATTCTGCTGGTCGGCGGCTTCGGCGGACGGCTCGATCACACGCTGGCGAATTTGCAGACGATGCATTACATGGCCGAGCGCGGCGCGCGCGCGATAATGGACGATGGAATTACCCGCGCCGAGACGGTATTGAACGGCGAAACGCGCGTGCGGCGCAGGAAGGGCAAGCTTTCGGTGTTTTCGCTGAGCGACAAATGCGAGGGCGTGTCCATTCGCGGCGCGCTGTATGAATTGGAGGACGGCGAGCTCACGGCGGCGTTTCCGCTGGGCGTGAGCAACGAATACGCGAGCGACGAGGTCTGGATTCAGGTAAAAAAGGGCTGCCTGCTGATCGTGCAGGAGAGCCGGGAATAAAAATGGGGCGCGGCTGGAAAAATTTTTCGGCTGCGCCCTGTTTTTTATGAACTTATTTATGATATGTTACGTCTAATGATATGAACCGTAATAAATATTCTGAAGGAGGGTTAACAAAATGAAGAACTGGCGACGAATCCTGGGTTGGGTACTGGCGTTGATGCTCGCGATGGGCGCGAGCGCGGAGGTTGGCGATCTGGAGAGAATGCGCGTGCGCGACATTGGCATGAATGCGGATCGGCAGATCATGGCCACGGGAACCGTGAGCTACGGCAGCGTGGTTCAGCAGGGCGTTCGCGTTTACAGCGATATGGGCGTTACCCTCTGGGGACATCAGTCCGACGATCAGAGCGATATGTACGCCATGCTTCCCAGCGCGGTGCTGGCGCAGCGGTTTTACGATGAAATCGAGCCGAAATGGTCGCTGGATGCGCCGTTTACGGTTACGGGCCTGCTCGCAGGCGAGAAGGAGAATCTGGCCTACGGCTATGTTCAGGGCGACGCGCAGTATGCCGCGCTGGTGGCGTTTGACGATGCGGGCGCGATTCTCTGGAAATGCGTGGGCGACGCGCGCACGATTTTCGAGGCCGCGGCATGGACGGCGGACGGGAGCGTGGCGCTGGTCGGCCATGCGTCGCCGAATCCGCAGAGCGTCTGGGAGGATTACGAATTCTTCGCCATTTACAAGGGCGGCGAGAAGGTTTCGCAGGTGGATTACGCGCCGGACACGATTGAGACGCAGAGCGGCATGCGCCCGGCCTGCTGCTATACGCTGGCGATGCTGGCGGACGGCGACGGCTATCTGATTGCGCGCAAGGAAATGATGGAAAACGATCTGGAGCTGCAGCGCCTGGACGCGGCGGGCGCGCGCACGGCGAGCTGGACAGAGCAGACCGGCGTGGAGAACAATTTTTACTTCAGCCGCCTCGTGCGCTACGGCGACGCGACATATTTCGCCGGCGCGATGAACATTGGCGACACGCTGCTGATTCACAAAATCACGCCGCCGGAGGCATAACGACGTTCCCCCGACACTTCGGAGCCGGGGGTTTTTGTCTGTTCAAAACGCGGCGGGGAAGGCGGTTTTTATCCGAATTGCGGGGCGGGAATCACGGTGGAATCCCACAGCGGGGTTTGCAGCTCGGTGGCGGAATGGGCGAGGTAGTTGTTGCGGTATTCCTTCGGCGTGCAGTGGTAAATCTGCTTGAACGTGCGAAAAAAGTGCGACAGCGACGAAAAGCCGACCTCGTAGGCGATTTCCGTGACCGAAACGTCCTGCGAGGCGAGCAGCGAGCAGGCGCTGTGCATGCGATAGAGCGTGAGGTATTCCGAAAAGCCGCAGCCGACCGCGTTGTGAAACGTGGTGCTGAAGTGGCACGGCGACAGGCCGCAGACGTCGGCCGCGTCCTTCAGGCGCAGATTCGGATCGGTGAAATTGGAATGAATGAATTTGAGCGTCTGCTGCAGGTGCTTTCCGGCGGCGGTGGAGCCGTATTTCTGGCCGTAGCGCAGCAGATGCACCATCAGGAGCATCGTGACGGACAGCATTTTCTGGTTCTTGTAGGCGAGATCGCTGCTCTTTTCGGTCACGACGGAATAGGCCAGCGGAAAAAACAGGTCGAAATCGCTCTGCGAGAGCTGCATTGCGTGCGCGTCGTGAATGCGCGCCATGTCGATCTGCTCGGCGATGTCCGGCAGAAAGTGAATGCTCAGGATGTGCAGCGGCTCGTCCGCCTCCAGGCGATGAACGTCCGAGAGCGTCAGAATGTACAGCGAGCCCGGCTCGAGAGGCAGACAGACGTTGTTGACCCACTGCCGGCCCCTTCCGCGGAACACGAGCTCCATTTCATAAAAATCGTGGCTGTGCAGCGGATAGGAATCCGCCACGCCGCGATGCGAAAACAGGATTTTGCTGGTGGGATCGGCCTCCAGCAGATACGGGCATACGGGCACGAGCTGACTCATGGATGCGGCCTCCTTGAAGAAACTGATTGCATTATAGCGCATAATCGAAAAAAATGCAATAAAAACAGAATGAAAGAGAAAGAATTCAGGAATTCGAAAAGCTATAATTATTGTGAAAATAAGAAAGAGCGAATGTAGAGCGCGGGAGCGCCTGAACGGGGAAAAAAGGCGGAAAACTCCGAATCGTCTGGATAATAAATGGAAATTTGGGGCGATCGGGGAAGAAATGAAAACTGCGGGCGCAAATGAAAAGGCGCATGCCGCGGGATGAATTCAAAATTCCCGCAATGTGCACAATTTTCCGGAAGAAAGCGGAAACGTGCGCGCAGTGATCCGCCGCCGAAAAAAACCTCAATTGCGTATGCAACCCCTTCGAGAGTCGGAGGGGACATAAATACTATTAAGGAGAGACTGATTATGAAGAAGACCATCCGGGGAATCGCAGCGCTGCTGATCGCCATCGTTCTGCTGACGATGTGCGGCATGACCGCGTTTGCGGAGGAGAAGGTCACCCTGACCTTCTGGACCAGCTACAATGAGGCTGACGAGACCAGCATCAGCGCGGCATGGATCAAGGAAGCGATTGCGAAGTTCGAAGAGACCCATCCCAATGTGACGATCGACGTCGTCAACACCGCCGATGGCGACGATTACCTGACCAAGGTGACCGCCGAGCTGGCGAGCGGCAATGTGCCGGACCTGTTCCGCACGTGGCTGACCGGCCGCCTGCAGCCGTTCGTTGAGGCGGGCTACGTCTATCCGATGAACGAGCTGGTTGCGAATTCCGAGGTTCTGTCCAAGACCGTGTCCGACACCAGCAAGGCGTATTCCTCCTATGGCGACGACACGTTCTATGCGATCCCGCTGATCGCGTCCGCCGAGATCATCTTCTACAACAAGACGATCTTCGAGGAGTGCGGCGTGACCGTGCCGACCACCGAGGATGAATTCTACGCGGCGTGCGAGGCCATCAAGGCCAAGGGCTACACCCCCATCGCGATGGGCGGCGGCGACGCGTGGTTCTCCGCGATCCCGTTCATGACGCTGTTCCAGCGCATCGACGAGAACGACGAGATGTACAACACCGTTTGCCTGAATAAGGAATGCAAGTTCGACGACGAAATCTTCACCAAGACCTCCGAGGCCTATCTGAAGATGGCGCAGTACTTCAACGCCAATGCGGTCAGCACCTCCTGCGGCGAGGCCGAGGCCATGTTCCAGAACGGCAAGGCCGCGATGATCTTCGACGGCACCTGGTCGACCGCGACGTTCGCCAACACCATGGGCGAGACCGCCGGCTGCTTCAACTACCCCGCGGCGGACGGCGCCTCCAGCGAGTTCCTGATGAACTACGACGAGGGCTATTCCATCGGCGCAAAGACCGAGCATCCCGAGCTGTGCATTGAATTCTACGAGATCATGTTCGGCCAGGAAATGCAGGCCAAGTACGCGGAAGCGGGCAATCTGATCGCGTGCCAGGACATCGAGTACGACACCAGCAAGGTGCCGGCCCTGACCAACGAAGTAGCCGCCCTGCTGGCGACCGCTGCGACCTCCAACATTCCGTGGGACAACCCGCTGGGCACCAACATGGGCACCGAGTTCAACATGACCGTGCAGTCCGTGCTGGGCGGCAACGATCCGGCGGCCGCGTTCAAGACCCTGAACGAGACCGCGGCCTTCGAGTGGGACTATTAATCGAACACTGAAAACTTCGGCCGCAAGACCGGAGCATGGGGGAAGAATCCTGGCGGTTCTTCCCCCTTTCCGAAGGGGAATCGATGATGAAGGGCCACGGAAAAGGGGATTCGCGGCCGTTCATCGTCGATTGCCTGCATGCGACGTGAATCTGAATCGAGAAAGGAAACGCTTCTATGGATAAGATGCTGCGCGACAAGAAGGTCATAGCGCTGTTCGTGCTCCCGTGTCTGCTCGTATTTGCGCTGATTATTCCCATTCCGCTGTGCATGGCGCTGGGATTGAGCTTTACCAAATGGGATCTGATCAAGCCCATGCAGTTTGTAGGGCTGAAGAATTTCACCCGCATGTTCACCTCCGACGCGGTTTTCCGCCAGTCCATCGGCAATACCGCGGTGTATCTGCTGTATTCGATTCTGATGCAGCTGCCGCTGGCGTATTTCCTGGCGCTGATTCTTTCGGGGCCGCGGAAGCTGAACAAGTTCTTCCAGAACGCGTATTACGTACCGGTCGCGCTGTCGGCCTCGGCGGTTTCGATGATGTTCTATTTCGTGTATCATCCGGAAATCGGCGTGCTGAACGGCTTTATCCGGCTGTTTAACAGGGATTTTGAATGGGCGTGGCTGGCCAGCGAGAAGACGGCGATGCTGGCGGTCTGCTTCAAGGTCGCCTGGCAGTGGGTCGGCTATCACATGATTCTGTTCGTCGCGGGCATTACGTCGATCTCCACGGATCTGCTGGAGGCGGCGAAGGTGGACGGCGCGAACTGGTGGCAGACGGTGCGGCACATCATTACGCCGCTGATGAAGCCCATGTTCCGCGTGAGTCTGATTCTGATTACCACCTCGTCGCTGAAGAGCTTCGATTCGGTCTACGTCATGACCGGCGGCGGCCCGATGCACGCCACGGAGGTCATGGCCTCGTGGATGTATTCGCAGGCGTTCCACGGCATGCGCTATGGCTACGGCGCGGCGATCGGCGTGTTCCTGTTCGTGCTGTGCGTGGTGGTTTCGCTGATTGAAGGCCGCCTGCTGCGGTCGGACACGTAAGGAGGAATCAAGATGGCAAAGAAGAGAATTCTGAACGTCGCCCGATATGCGTTTCTGTTCCTGGGGCTGCTGCTGGTGGTCCTGCCGATGCTGTTTATATTCATTTCGTCGTTCAAGACGTCGACGGAGCTGTACGGCTCGCCCTGGGCGCTGCCGGAGAACTGGAACTTTTCGCCCTACAGGCGCCTGTTTACCGATTATGATTTCGGCCGCGCGTTCTTAAACAGCGGATACTATTCGATTCTCGGCTGCGTGCTGACGGTGGCGCTGGTGACGCCGGCCTCCTACGCGATCACGCGCATGAAATGGAAGCTGAGCAAGCTGACGATGGGCTTTATCATGCTGGGCATCATGATTCCGATTCACGCAATCGTGATTCCGCTGTACATTTCGGTATCGCGCATCAACATCACCAAGCCCACGATGCTGCTGCTGATTTACATCGCGACCTCGATTCCGACCTCGCTGTTCATCATGTCCGGCTTTATGGAATCGATTCCGAACGAGATGGAGGAAGCCGCGGTGCTGGACGGCTGCTCCATTCCCGGCGCGTTTTTGCGGATCGTCTGCCCGCTGGTGACGCCCTCGCTGGCGACGATTACGATTCTGAACTTCAACGGCATCTGGAACGACTATATGCTGGCGCTGATCTTCCTCTCCGGCGGCAAGTACCAGACGGTGCAGCTGGCGGTAACGAACTTTGACAGCCAGCGCGCGACGAACTATCCGATGCTGCTGTCGGCCATCATCGTCGTGCTGATTCCGTCGATCGTCGTCTGCTGCATCATGACCGACAAGCTCACCGCGGGCATTACCGCCGGCGCGGTGAAGGGATAAAGGAGAAGCGAAATGAGTTTACTGAACAGACTGGATTTGAGCGAGGGCTGGCAGCTTTCGGTGATTGAGGATTCCGAGCTTACCAGCGAGATCTGCACGGCCGCGCAGCTGCCCGCGGATCGCGTTCCCGCGCAGGTGCCGGGCGACTGGCCGCTGGATTACGTGCGCGCGGGCCGCCTCGAGGAGCCGTACTATCGCGACAATTATCTGAAGCTCCGGGATTATGAAACCAGCCATGTGTTCTACACCGTCCGCTTTGATTGGGCAGGCGGGCTGGAGCGTGCGTATTTGCGCTTTGAGGGCATCGATACGGTGGCGGACGTTTATTTAAACGGCCGCCTGATCGGCCATGCGGAGAATATGTATATCCCGCATGAATTCGAGGCGATCGGCCTGAAAAAGGGCGAAAACGAGCTGCTGGTGCACATTAAGCCCGTGGCGCTGGAGGCGCGGAAGTATCCGATCGCGGCGTTTGAATCGGCGGCGAAATACAATTACGAGGCGCTGGTGATTCGCAAGGCCACGCACATGTTCGGCTGGGACATCTGTCCGCGCATCGTGTCCGCCGGCCTGTGGCGCGCGGTTTCGGTGATCGAGAAAAAGGAAGCGCGCGTGGACGACCTGTTTATCTGGGTGGACGCGCTGGAAAACGGCGCGGCGAAGTGCGTCGCCTCGTTTGACGTCTGCGTCGGAAGAAATCCGATTCAGGATTACGAGCTGCGCGTCGAGGGCGTTTGCGGCGAGAGCCGGTTCGCCGCGGCGCAGAAGCTGTGGTACGTGCACGGGCGGCTTGAATTTAGAATTGAAAACCCGGCGCTCTGGTGGCCGCGCGGCTATGGCGAGGCCAATCAATACGAAATCACCGCGACGCTTCTGCGAAACGGCGAGGCGGTGGACGCGATTTCGTTCCGCCAGGGCCTGCGCACGACCGAGCTGGTGCGCGACGATCTGCTGGATGAAAACGGAAACGGCGATTTCTGCTTCGTGATCAACGGGCGGCGGATCTATATAAAGGGCACGAACTGGGTGCCGGCCGACGCGTTCCATTCCAACGACGACAACCGCATTCCGCAGATCATCGATCTGGTGAAGGATATCGGCTGCAACGCCATGCGCGTATGGGGCGGCGGCGTTTACGAGAGCGACTGCTTCTATGAGCTGTGCGATCAGGCGGGCATACTGATCTGGCACGATTTCATGATGGCCTGCGGCGTGTATCCGCATACGGAGCGCATGCAGCGGCAATTGACCGGGGAAGCGACCGCGATTGTGCGCCGCCTGCGCCGGCACGCCTGCATCTGCCTGTGGGCGGGCGACAACGAGTGCGACCAGAACTACTGCTGGTTTGAATCGCCCCACGATCCGGCGGAAAATGTGCTGACGCGCAAGATTCTGCCCGCCGTGCTGCGCGCGGAGGATCTGTCGCGGCCGTATCTGCCGAGCTCGCCGTATGTGTCCACGCGCGCGTATCGCGAGGGACTGGCCGAGCACACGCCGGAGCAGCATCTCTGGGGCCCGCGCGACTATTTCAAGGGCCATTTCTATCACGATGCGGACGCGGTGTTTGCCAGCGAAATGGGCTATCACGGCTGCAATTCGCCCGAGAGCATTTACCGCTTCGTCGGCCGGAACGAGGCATGGCCGGTGGACGGCAACAAATGGTATCTCTATCACGCCGCTTCGCCGGAAACGGCCGCGGACGCGCCGTATGTGTATCGCATTCCGCTGATGTCGAGCCAGCTGCGATTCCTGTTTGCACAGGAGCCGCAGAATCTGGACGAATACGCCCGCATGAGCCAGATTTCGCAGGCGGAGGCGAAGAAGTTCTTCGTCGAGTCGTTCCGCAGCCGCAAGGGCAGGCGCACGGGACTGATCTGGTGGAACATCATGGATTGCTGGCCGCAGATTTCCGATGCGGTGGTGGATTATTACTTCATCAAGAAGCTCGCGTATTTCTTCATTCGCCGCAGCCAGCAGCCGGTCTGCCTGATGATGGACGATCATTCGGGCGAGCTCGCGCTGTACGGCGTGAGTGATTTGGATGAGGAGCTGCGCGTTCGCTATCGCGTGCGCGACCTGGATTCGGGCGAGACGATCGCCGAGGGAACGAGCACGCTCGCGGCCGACGCGTCCACGCCGCTCTGTCCGATTCGCGCGGAGGGCGGCAACCACTTCTATGCGATCGAATGGGAAACCGGGGACGGCGAAAAGGGCGCGAATCACTATCTGGACGGAACGCCGAAATACGATTATTATTGGTATATGCGGTGCCTGAAGAGCATGGGCTACGACGAATTCGAAGGATTTTGAGGTGAAAGCATGAATTACGCATACGAAAAGGCGCTTTTGGACGGCTGGAAGCTGATGCTGGTGGACGATGCGGCGCTGAAGGACGAAATCCGCACGTCGGCGGACTTTGCGCGCTATGATTCCCCGGTGCTGGACGCGCAGGTGCCGGGCGACTGGCCGCTGGACTATGTGCGCGCGGGCCTGATGGACGATCCGTTCTTCGGGGACAATTACTTAAAGCTCCGCGATTATGAAAACAGCCATGTGTTTTACGCGGTGCGGTTCGATTATGATCAGCAGTCGGACGAGCGGACGTATCTCAGGTTCGAGGGCGTCGATACCGTCGCGGACGTATATCTGAACGGCGAAAAGCTCGGCCACGCCGAAAACATGTACATTCCGCATGAATTTGAAGCAGCCGGCCTGAAAAAGGGCGAAAACGAGCTGCTGGTGCACATTCTGCCCGTCGTGCTGGAGGCGCGGAAGTACCCGATCGCCTCGCAGAACTCGATGCTGAAATACAATTATGAATCGCTGGTGATTCGCAAGGCCACGCATATGTTCGGCTGGGACATCTGCCCGCGCATCGTGACGTCCGGATTGTGGCGGCCGGTTTCGGTGGTGCGCAAAAAGGCCGAACGGATCGACGACGTGTTTATCTGGGTGGACAAGCTGGAAAACGGCGCGGCGAAGTGCATGGCCTCGTTCGATGTGGAAATCGGCCGCCGCCCGGTAAAGCCGTATGAAATTCGCCTGGAGGGCGTTTGCGGCGAGAGCCGGTTCAGCGTTTCGCAGAAGCTGTGGTACATTCACGGCCGGCTCAAATTCGATATCGAGAATCCGATGCTCTGGTGGCCGCGCGGCTATGGCGAGCCGAATCAGTATGAAATCACCGCGACGCTTTTGCGCGACGGCGAGGCTGTGGACGTGCTGTCGTTCCGCCAGGGCCTGCGCACGACCGAGCTGAAATACGACCAGTACATCTCCGGCGACGCCGAGGCGGAGTTCTGCTTCATCATCAACGGAAAGCGCGTATACGTCAAGGGCACGAACTGGGTGCCGGCCGACTCGTTCCATTCCAACGATGAAAAGCGCATTCCGCAGATTCTGGAGCTGGTGAAGGACATCGGCTGCAACGCCATGCGCATCTGGGGCGGCGGCGTGTATGAAAACGACTATTTCTACAACTGGTGCGACGAAAACGGCGTCATGCTCTGGCACGATTTCATGATGGCGTGCGGCATTTACCCGCATACCGAGCGCATGAAGGAGCAGCTCCGCGAGGAAGCGACCGTTCAGGTGCGCCGCCTGCGCAGCCATGCCAGCATCTGCCTGTGGGCGGGCGACAATGAATGCGACTGCTTCTATTATTACCACACCGGCGGCCGGCTCGACCCGTCGCTGAACGTGCTGACCCGCGAGGTGATCGCCGGCGTGCTGCGCGCGGAGGATCTTTCGCGGCCGTATCTGCCGAGCTCGCCGTATATTTCCGCGGAATCGTTTGCGGCCGGCCACGCGATGGAAACGCCGGAGCAGCATCTCTGGGGCCCGCGCGATTATTTCAAGGGCCATTTCTATCACGACCACATCGCCACCTTCGCCAGCGAAATGGGCTATCACGGCTGCAATTCGCCTGAGAGCATTCGCCGGTTCATTCCGGAAAACGCGCTCTGGCCGGAGACGGACAACGACATGTGGAAATACCATTCCGCCTCGCCGGAAACCGAGGATTCGCCGTATATCTATCGCATTCCGCTGATGTCCGGCCAGATTCGATATGTGTTTGACAAGGCGCCGGAAAGCCTGGAGGAATATGCCTACATGAGCCAGATCTGCCAGGCGGAGGCGAAGAAGTATTTCGTGGAATCCTTCCGCAGCCACAAGGGCGTGCGCACGGGACTGATCTGGTGGAACATCATGGATTGCTGGCCGCAGTTCTCCGACGCGGTGGTGGATTATTACTTCATCAGGAAGCTCGCGTATTATTTCATTCGCCGCAGCCAGCAGCCTCTGTGCCTGATGATGGACGACAAATCCGGCGAGCTTACGCTGTATGCCGTGAACGATTACCAGACCGGCAGGAAGCTGTCCTTCCGCGTGACCGACGTGGACACCGGGCGGATGATCGCCGGCGGCGAGGCGAACGTGGGCGCGGATATCGCGGTTCCGCTCGAGATCATTCGCGACGACGGGCAGATTCACTTCTACGCCATCGAATGGGAGACCGAGGACGGCGAAAAGGGAATCAATCACTATCTGCAGGGCAAGCCGCTGTATGATTTTGAATGGTACATGAAGTGTCTGAAGAAGCTGGGGCTGGATGAATTCGAAGGCTTCTGATCCCGGCAGGGGCTGAATGGGGGAAATTGCGGTGAAAGATCGGTGGATTGGCCTTGATATCGGCGGCACCAAATGCGCCGTGCTGCTGGCGAAGCTGAATCAGGGCATTGAAATACTGGACAAAATTCGATTCGATACGCATGCGGAGCGCGGCTTTCAGCAGGCTTACGATCGGCTTTGCGCGGAAATGGAGAACATTCTTGCGCGCAACGGGCTGGATTTTTCCCGCGTGCGCGCGATTGGAATCAGCTGCGGCGGGCCGCTGGATTCCCGGAAAGGCGTAATCATCTGCCCGCCGAACCTGCCGGGGTGGGAGAATATTCCGCTGCCGGAAATGCTGAAGCGGAAATACGGCGTGGACGCGTTTATTCAGAACGACGCGAACGCCTGCGCGCTGGTGGAATGGAAGATGGGCGCGGGCCGCGGCACGCGGGACATGATTTTCCTGACGATGGGCACCGGCATGGGCGCGGGCGTGATCGCCGAGGGCCAGCTGCTGCGCGGCCACAACGATATGGGCGGCGAAATCGGCCATTTGCGCTTGACCGAGGACGGCCCGGTCGGCTTTTACAAGGCCGGCTCGTTTGAGGGCTATACCAGCGGCGGCGGCATCGGCCGGCAAGCCGTGGAGCTTACGGAAAAGCTCGTGGCCGAGGGCAATCCTCCCGCGTGGATTCGCGATGGCCATTCCATAAATGAGGTGACCGCCAAGCTGATGGCCGATTACGCGCACGCGGGCGACGCGCAGGCGCAGGCGTTTTATGCGGAGATCGGGCGCATGCTCGGCCGCGGAATCGCGCTGCTGGTGGACGCGTTCAATCCCGAATGCATTGTGATCGGCAGCGTGTTCGTGCGCTGCGAGGATCTGCTCAGAAAGAGCATGGAGACGGAGCTGAAGAAGGAAGCCATTCCGTATTCGATGCAGGATCTGCGCGTCGTTCCCGCGAGTACGGGCGAATCGCTGGGCGATTTTGCGGGCATTATGGTGGCGCTGCACGCGCTGGATATCGATCCCATGAAGGACGAGGCGGAGAAGGACCCGCGGGTGCTGAAATGGTTCGAGGAGCTGTTTGAGCGCTATCCGAAGCTGGAGGTCTGCCGAGAGCAGGTGATGACGGCCTATCGGATGCTGGAGGAATGCTATGCGTCGGGCGGCAAGGTGATGGCGGTCGGCAACGGCGGCAGCTGCGCGGACTGCGCGCACATCGTGGGCGAACTGATGAAGGGCTTCTGGCTGAAGCGGCCGCTGGACGAGGAAAAGCGCAATGCGATTCGCTCGGCCACGGAAAAGCTGCTGCCGGGCGCGGCAGAGCTGTTCCAGCAGGGGCTTCCGGCGATTGATTTAACCAGCCATGCGGCGCTTTCCACGGCGGTGCAGAACGATCTCGATCCCTGCATGGCGCCGGCGCAGCAGGTCGTGGGCTACGGCCGGCCGGGCGACGTGGTGATCGGCATCAGCACCAGCGGAAACGCGAAGAACGTGGCGCTGGCGGTGGCGACGGCGAACGCGCTGGGAATCCGCACGATCGGCCTGACCGGCGGCAGCGGCGGGCGGCTTGCCGAGCTGTGCGATTGCGCGATCTGCGTGCCCGCGCACACGCC